>JANNKH010000116.1:0-41939 GCA_031396205.1 Rhodoferax sp. | reverse complement strand
TGTGACCGGCGCGATCGAGTTGCCAGAAGGCAAGGAGATGGTGATGCCCGGTGACAACGTATCGATCACGGTCAAGCTGATCAACCCGATTGCGATGGAAGAAGGCCTGCGCTTTGCGATTCGCGAAGGCGGCAAGACCGTCGGCGCCGGGGTGGTTGCCAAGATCATCGCGTAATTCAGCACGCATTAAGGAATTTCCATGGCTACCAAACAGAAAATCCGCATCCGCCTGAAGGCATTCGACTACAAACTGATCGACCAGTCCGCGGCCGAAATCGTTGACACTGCCAAACGTACCGGTGCGATCGTCAAGGGCCCGGTGCCTTTGCCGACCCGCATGAAGCGTTTTGACATCCTGCGTTCGCCACACGTAAACAAGACCAGCCGCGATCAGCTCGAAATCCGTACCCACCAACGCCTGATGGACATCGTGGACCCGACTGACAAGACGGTTGACGCCTTGATGAAACTCGATTTGCCCGCAGGAGTTGACGTCGAAATCAAGCTTCAATAAGTCCACCTTTCGACAAAAGCCTTGCCGGTTGGCATGAACCGGCATATAATTTTTGGCTCTGCTCGAATTGCTTGGCAACGCGGGTCGGGTTTTATCAACAGTCTTTCACAACACAACGTGTGCGGCCAATTGCAGTCGCAACGGTGAAAGTTACGGAGAACAAAATGAGTCTGAGCAACTCCCTCGGGTTGCTGGGCCGCAAGGTGGGCATGATGCGCCTATTCACCGATGACGGGGATGCAGTTCCTGTCACGGTGGTGGATGTATCCAACAACCGTGTGACCCAGATAAAAACCGAAGAGAACGATGGCTACGTTGCCCTGCAGGTGACGTTTGGCGCCCGCCGCGCATCACGCGTGACCAAGCCGGCCGCTGGCCACCTCGCCAAGGCGGGCGTGGAAGCCGGTGAAATCATCCAGGAATTCCGTGTTACCGCTGATGCCGCCGCCAAGTATGCGGCTGGCGAGTCGGTGCCGGTGACCGATGTGTTCGCGGTGGGTCAGAAGGTGGATGTGCAAGGCACCTCGATCGGCAAGGGCTTCGCCGGCACCATCAAGCGCCACAACATGAAGTCGCAGCGCGCATCGCACGGCAACAGCCGTTCGCACAATGTGCCTGGCTCGATCGGCATGGCACAGGATCCAGGTCGCGTGTTTCCGGGCAAGCGCATGACGGGCCACCTGGGCGACGTCACCGTAACCACCCAGAACCTCGACATTTTCCGCATCGACGAATCGCGTCAGCTGCTGCTGATCCGCGGCGCCATTCCTGGCGCTTCGGGTGGATTTGTCTCGGTGCGCCCGGCGGTCAAGGTCAAACCTGCCGCGGAAGGAGCGAACTGATGCAGCTCGAACTCCTGAATGAACAAGGCCAGGCGACGTCGAAGTTCGATGCGCCCGAAACGGTCTTCGGCCGGCAGTACAACGAGGACCTGGTGCACCAGGTTGTCGTGGCTTTCCAGGCCAATGCACGCCAGGGCACCCGTGCCCAGAAGGACCGCGAGCAGGTCAAGCACTCGACCAAGAAGCCGTTCAAGCAAAAGGGAACGGGCCGCGCCCGTGCCGGTATGACGTCCTCGCCGCTGTGGCGCGGAGGCGGCCGGATTTTCCCGAACATGCCCGACGAGAACTTCAGCCACAAGATCAACAAGAAGATGTACCGCGCCGGTATGGCGTCGATCTTCTCGCAGCTGGCCCGCGAAGGCCGTTTGGCTGTCGTCGAGTCCCTCGCAGTCGATTCTCCCAAGACCAAACCGTTCGCTGCGCGTCTGAAGGCAATGAACCTGGACTCGGTGCTGGTGATTTCCGATCTGGTCGATGAAAACCTGTACCTGGCATCGCGCAACCTGGCCAATGTGCTGGTGGTCGAGCCGCGTTATGCCGATCCGGTGTCGCTGGTTCACTATCGCAAGGTGTTGGTCACCCGCGCGGCGATGGATAAGCTCAAGGAGATGTTCGCATGAGCCCCGTGAAATTCGATGAAGGCCGCTTGATGCAGGTCCTGGTGGCACCCATCGTGTCCGAGAAGGCCACCATGATTGCCGAAAAGAGCAATGCAGTGACCTTCAAGGTCCTGCAGGATGCCACCAAGTATGAGATCAAGGCAGCGGTTGAACTGATGTTCAAGGTTGAGGTCAAGGGCATTTCCGTGGTTAACACCAAGGGAAAGTACAAGCGTTTCGGCAAGTCCATGGGTCGTCGTGACAATATCCGCAAGGCCTATGTCACGCTGATGCCGGGGCAGGAACTGAACCTTGGCGGAGAGGCTGCGTAATCATGGCTGTCATCAAAATGAAACCAACCTCACCAGGCCGTCGTGGCGTGGTGAAGATTTCGCGCAATCACCTGCACAAGGGTGAGGGTTACGCGCCGCTGCTGGAGCCTCAGTTCCAGCAGGCCGGGCGCAACAACAATGGCCATATCACGACGCGTCACAAAGGCGGTGGTCATAAGCACCACTACCGCGTGGTCGATTTCCGCCGTGCCAAGGATGCCATTCCGGCGAAGGTCGAGCGCATCGAGTACGACCCGAACCGTTCGGCCCATCTGGCCCTTGTGTGTTACGCCGATGGCGAGCGCCGCTACATCATCGCTCCGCGTGGCCTTGAGGTCGGTGCCACCATCCTGAACGGCGCCGAGGCGCCGATCCGGGTCGGCAATACGCTGCCTATTCGCAATATTCCGGTGGGTTCAATCATCCATTGCGTCGAATTGCAGATTGGCAAGGGCGCGCAGATCGTGCGTTCGGCCGGTACGTCGGCAACCCTGCTGGCGCGTGAGGGAACCTACGCCCAGGTACGGTTGCGTTCGGGTGAGGTTCGCAAGATCCATATCGACTGCCGCGCCACGATTGGCCAGGTGGCCAACGAAGAGCACAGCCTGCGCCGTCTGGGCAAGGCCGGTGTCAAGCGCTGGATGGGCATCCGACCGACGGTTCGTGGGGTTGTGATGAATCCGGTCGACCACCCGCACGGTGGTGGTGAGGGCAAGACCGGCGAGGGTCGCCACCCAGTCGATCCATGGGGTAATTTGACCAAGGGTTATCGCACCCGCAACAACAAGCGCACGCAGGTGATGATCGTGTCGCGTCGCAAGAAGTAAGGGGCAGGTACATGACACGCTCACTCAAAAAAGGTCCTTTCGTCGACCACCACCTGGCCCAGAAGGCCGACAGGGCGGTGACCAACAAGGACAAGAAACCGATCAAGACCTGGTCGCGTCGCTCGATGGTCCTGCCGGACTTCATCGGCCTGACGATTGCCGTGCACAACGGCAAGCAGCATGTGCCGGTCTACATCACCGACCAGATGGTTGGCCACAAATTGGGCGAGTTTGCGCTCACACGGACCTTCAAGGGTCACCCGGCCGACAAAAAAGTCGTGCGAAAGTAAGGCAACAGCATGGAAACCAAAGCAACATTGCGCGGCGTGCGCCTGTCGGTGGACAAGGGTCGTCTCGTCGCCGACCTGATTCGCGGCAAGAAGGTCGATCAGGCCCTGAACGTCTTGCAGTTCACGCAGAAAAAAGCTGCCGTGATCATCAAGAAGGTTCTCGAGTCTGCGATCGCCAACGCGGAGCACAACGACGGTGCCGACATCGACGAACTGAAGGTCAAGACCATCTACGTCGAGCAAGGTACGTCGCTGCGCCGCTTCACCGCTCGCGCCAAGGGTCGCGGCAACCAGATTCGCAAGCCGACATGCCACGTGTACGTGACGGTTGGTAACTGAAAGAGGCCAGGAACATATGGGACAAAAAATCCACCCCACCGGCTTTCGCCTTTCGGTCAGCCGTAACTGGGCGTCGCGCTGGTACGCGAGTGACCGTGATTTCGCCGGCATGCTGGCCGAAGACATCAAGGTGCGCGAGTACCTGAAGAAAAAGCTCAAGAACGCATCGGTATCGCGCGTGCTGATCGAGCGTCCTGCCAAGAACGCACGCATCACGATTTTCTCGGCACGTCCGGGAGTCGTGATCGGCAAGAAGGGCGAAGACATCGAGAACCTCAAGCGAGAACTGGGTCGTCAGCTCGGCGTACCGGTTGCCGTCAATATCGAAGAAGTGCGCAAGCCCGAAATCGATGCCAAACTGATTGCCGACAGCATTACCCAGCAGCTCGAAAAGCGCATCATGTTCCGCCGCGCGATGAAACGAGCGATGCAAAACGCGATGCGCCTGGGCGCCCTGGGCATCAAGATCATGTCCTCTGGCCGACTCAACGGCATCGAGATCGCGCGTTGCGAGTGGTATCGCGAAGGCCGTGTGCCGTTGCACACCTTGCGCGCGGACATTGACTATGGCACGTCGGAGGCCAAAACTACCTATGGCGTTATCGGCGTCAAGGTCTGGGTTTACAAGGGCGATACGCTGGGTCGCAATGACCTGCCGGCCGTGGTGGAGCCTCGCTCCGACGACGAACGCCGTCCTCGTGGACCGCGCCGTGACGCCCGACCTGGTACCGATCGCCCGCCCGCAGCACGCCCGGCGCGTCGCCCGGTTGGCGCACTCGCCGCGCCTGCCGACGGCAGCGACAAACCCGCCGAGGCCTCAGGAGCTCCCGCTGCTGAGGCCTCCAAACCCGCCGTTAAGCGCGTCCGCAAGGCAAGCGCGCCAGCTGCAGCAGCTGACGGCACCAAGACCTGATTTCAGGTCTAGTAAACGGAGAAGACCATGCTGCAACCCGCTCGCAGAAAGTACCGCAAAGAGCAAAAAGGCCGCAATACCGGCATTGCTACGCGCGGCAACTCGGTGGCTTTTGGAGACTTCGGTCTCAAGTCCACCGATCGAGGCCGTCTGACGGCCCGGCAAATAGAATCCGCCCGTCGTGCGATTTCCCGCCACGTCAAACGGGGTGGTCGCATCTGGATCCGGATCTTCCCGGACAAGCCGATCTCCCAGAAGCCCGCTGAGGTGCGCATGGGTAACGGCAAGGGCAATCCAGAGTACTACGTGGCTGAGATCCAGCCCGGCAAGGTACTCTACGAGATCGTCGGCGTGCCGGAAGAACTGGCGCGTGAGGCGTTCCGCCTGGCGGCGGCCAAACTGCCTCTGCGAACCACGTTTGTGGCGCGCATGATCGGCCAATAAGCGGCAATGCCCGGAGAAATATCGTGAACACCAAAGAACTACGCCAGAAAGACGTGGCTGCCCTTGAAACGGAAGTCAAGTCACTGCAAAAGGCCCATTTTGGCCTGCGCATGCAAAAAGCCACGCAGCAACTCAACAATACTGCAACGCTGCGCTCGACGCGCCGCGACATTGCTCGTGCCAAGACCATCCTGGTCGAGAAGCAGCATGCGGCTAAATCCCCCAGTCAAGGAGCGGCCAAATGACGGAAGAAGCAGTTTCCCGCAAGCGCACCTTGATCGGCAAGGTCGTCAGCGACAAGCGCACCAAGACGGTGACGGTCTTGATCGAGCGTCGTGTCAAGCATGAGCTCTATGGCAAGATCGTTGGCAAATCGAGCAAGTACCATGCGCATGACGAGAACGGCGAGTACAAGATGGGTGACACCATCGAGATCACCGAGAGCCGTCCGCTTTCCAAGACCAAGAATTGGGTCGCGACCAAGTTGATCCAGAAGGCGGTCAACGTCTGATGGCATTGCGCCGCTGCGCTGCGCCTTGTTTCAAAACGGCTCACAATGTGGGCCGTTTTGCTTTGGGGAACCATGGCGAGCAAAAGGCTGGCCACTGGTAGTCAATGCCGGCGATTTTTTTGATTTTTTTTAGGAGCACACAATGATCAAAGTAGGCGACACCCTCCCAGAATCCACCCTCATGGAGTTTTCGGAGGTCGAAGGCAATGGATGCAGTTTGGGCCCGAATCCGGTGCCTGTGGCCAAGGCTACGGCTGGCAAGACGATTGCGCTGTTCGCATTGCCTGGCGCGTTCACGCCAACCTGCTCCGCCAAGCATGTACCGGGCTACCTGGAGAAATTCTCCGAGCTCAAAGCCGCTGGTGTCGACGAGATTTGGTGCGTCAGTGTCAATGACGCGTTTGTCATGGGTGCCTGGGCGCGTGATTTGCAATCGGCTGGCAAGGTCCGCATGCTCGGCGACGGCGATGCGGCGTTCACCAAGGCGACCGGACTGACGCTCGACCTGACGGGTCGGGGCATGGGCTTGCGCAGCAACCGCTACTCCATGCTGGTCAAGGACGGCAAGGTCGCTTCGCTCAATATCGAAGCGCCGGGTAAATTCGAAGTCAGCGATGCCGCGACGATGCTGGCACAAGCCAAGGGCTGACGACGCCGATTTACAGGGTAGCCTTGAGGTATTGCGCTCCAGGTATCGGGTTGTGATAGTAGGGAGCGATTTCGGTGAAGCCCAGATTCCGGTACATCGCTCGCGCCGCCTGCATGCTGCTCAGGGAATCGAGCACCATGCAGGTGTAGCCCGCCTGTCGTGCCAACTTCAGGATGCCCTCAGCCAAAGTGCGCCCCAGCCCCTGACCGCGATAGAGAGGGCGAACATACAGCCGCTTCATTTCACAGGCGTTGGCATGGTCGGTCGTAGCCAGGGGACGAAACGCGCCGCAGCCAGCCAACGCACCGTTGACATGCGCTACCAGCAAAGCACCCTGCGGTGCCTGGTAGGCGCCGGGTAGCCCCGCCAATTCCTTTGCGAAATCCTGGAAGCACAGGTCGACGTCCAGTTGCGTGGCGTACTCTTGCAGCAGAACCCGTATGTCATCCCAGTCCTGCGCGGTAGAGGGGGTCGAAAGTTCAGTCATCCATCCCCGCATGCGGCAGCCGTCGATGCACCTAGCGGCCCAGCGAAACCGCCCACGCCACCAGCGAGGCGCTGGCCACCAGGACCACGATGGCTGCCAGACGCGACACGGCGTCGTCGCGCGACCCAGGCAATGCAGACGCCATCGTTTTGTCACCGCTGAACATCGGTCGGACAAGGTTGTCCCGTTTGGCGAAATAGTAATACCCGATCGCAGCCAGGTGCAGTACGATCAAGGCGAGGAGGATGGCTTTGCCGTAAGACTTGTGGTAGGTCGTGGCCATTGACACCGTGGCATTTGAGACGAACTTCGCAAGGGGTCCGACCGCCGCGATCTCATCGTCGCTGACAAGGCCCGTGGACACTTGTGCAATCAGGAACACCAGCATCGCAAGTACCGATGCGGCGCCCAGCGGGTTGTGTCCGACCGTGTGCTCCGGCCTGTTTTCACCTTTCAAGTAACGCAGGACCGTGCCGGGGCTGTACAGGAAAGACGAGAAGCGCGACCATCGGCCTCCGATCAAGCCCCACACCAAGCGAAACAGCAGCAGGCTTGCAATGGCAAAACCGAAACGGAAATGCCAGATCATGGCATTGCCGCCGACCTGGCTGGTGACCACGGAGCCGATGACGCAGGCTACCAGCAGCCAGTGAAACAGGCGGGTGGGAAGGTCCCATACCCGGATGGTGTCGCTTGGGGATGTCATCGGTCGGTAGGTGTTTAAATTGATTCGTTACGATCGGTTGCAGTGCGACTGGCCCCTGATCAGGCTGGGTGCACCTGGCAACGAACTATTGCGCCGGTACTCGACCCGCAATAGCCGACTTGATCCGATCAAGAGCGTAAAGTTTACGGCAGATAGGTGGCAATGCGGATTGCCAGTTGTTCCCCGGGTGGCGCAAGATGACGGCTTTCGCCAGTCAATCAGGGATTATTTTCATGGACCGACGCCATTTCAATCGTGGGACCAGCGGAATGCTGGCCTCAATCATCTTGCTCGCGCATGCGCGAGCAAATGCCTTGTCGCTCGGTGAACTGACGGACGGCGAAGCCTCCGATGGACTCAAGACTGCGCTGGAAAAGGGCGTGCTGGCGGCGATCAGCCTGCTCGGGCGGCCGGACGGTTTCCTGGCCAATGCGAAGGTCAAGATTCCGCTGCCCGGCTTCCTCGAGGACGCGGCCAAGCTGCTCAAGGCGTTTGGCCAAGGCAAGAGGGTCGACGAGTTGCTGATCGCCATGAACCGCGCAGCTGAAGCCGCGGTGCCGATGGGCAAGAACCTGCTGCTTGGCGCGGTCAAGTCGATGTCGGTGACCGATGCCAAAAAGATCCTGACGGGTGGCGATACCTCGGTCACCGATTTCTTCGCCGGCAAGACGCGTGAGCCGCTCGGCGTCCAGTTCCTGCCGGTCGTCACCAAGGCCACGGAAAAAGTATCGCTGGCAGCCAAGTACAACCGCGTCGCATCCAAGGCAGCCGGTTTCGGCCTGGTGAGCAAGGCGGATGCGAACATAGAGAGCTATGTGACGGGCAAGACACTGGATGGCCTGTATTTTGTGATCGGCGAGGAGGAGAAGAAGATCCGGCGCGACCCTGTCGGTACTGGTAGCGCCATCTTGAAGAAGGTATTTGGCGTATTCAAATAGCGATAACGCACAGCGGGTTGGTTCTTATGTCCTGCCACGGGCCAGGAGTGCTTGCTGCGGCTTGGGGTGAGTTGAATTGTGGGGCGCGGTGGCGCAGAACGCCTGGCGAGCGGCGCTGCGGCCGGATAATCCGCCGATGCGCAGTTGCCAAGTCGTCGTTGTTGCGGGGAGTCTCGTCGTTTTTTTGACGGCCTGCGAACCCAGCTTGAACTGGCGTGACGTCTCCATCGGTTCCACCGGCTTGACGGCGCTTTTCCCGTGCAAGCCTGAGACTGTGACCCGGACCCTGCCGATCGCCGACACCGATCAGGCAATGGCCTTGCGTAGCTGCGAAGCCGGGGGCGTGACCTTTGCCGTGGCACAGTCGCGATTGGCACTTGCGGGGCAGGCACCGATGGTGCTGGCACGATGGCGCGACACTACGCTGTCTGGCCTGGGCGCGGTGCCGGCCTCGACATCGTTGCTGCCGCCCAAGGCCGCGCCGGCGCTGCCTCAATTGCTGGCAGTTCGTGCCGCGCGTGATCCATCGGTCGGGCCGGCATTGAGCATGCACGGCTTGTGGTTCGCCAAGGGCCCCGACGTATTTGCGGCCTTTGTGCTGGCGCCGGCCATACCCGTCGACGTAGCCGACACGTTCTTCGCCGGGCTACGCCTGCAATGACTGCGCTGTCCAAAGGGAACGCTGTAAAGGTGTTCCTCGTCTTCGCCTTCGCCTACTTCCTGTCAGCCCTGATACGCGCCATCACCGCAACTTTGTCTCCGGTATTGACGCAGGAGTTTGCGCTGCATGCGCGCGACCTGGGTCTGCTTGCGGGTGGCTATTTTCTGGGTTTTGCAGTCACTCAATTGCCGCTGGGAACCTGGCTGGACCGCTACGGACCGAAGCGTGTGTTGCTGTGTTTCCTGGCAGTGGCGGTACTAGGTTGCCTTGCATTTTCACTGTCGGGCAGCTTCGCCGGTTTGCTGGCGGCGCGCTTCCTGTGCGGCGTCGGTCTGAGTGCGTGCCTGATGGCGCCGCTGACGGGCTACCGGCGCTGGTTTACGCCGGCAGTGCAGACCCGCACCAATGCCTGGATGTTGATGACCGGCTCGTCGGGCATGGTTGCCTCGACATTGCCCGTGCAATGGCTGTTGCCGCTGGTGGGCTGGCGGCCGATGTTTATGGCGCTAGCCTTGCTGATGCTGTTGTCGATGCTGCTGGTCGCCTGGTATGTGCCGGGCTGGCCGTCGCCGGCGACCTCCAGCCCACCAGTGGCCGCGACCTCGCGTTACCGGCAGGTCTGGCGTGACCCCTATTTTCGGCGCATGGCTCCGCTCGGTTTTTTTTGTTACGGTGGCCTGTTGGCGGTGCAGACTTTGTGGGCCGCCCCCTGGATGGAGAAAATGGCTGGATTCACGCCCTTGCAGGCGGCCACCGGACTGTTCTGGATCAACATCGCGATGTTGTGTACCTTCTGGACCTGGGGCATGGTCGGCCCGTCGTTGGCGGGACGCGGCCTGCATGCGGATCGCCTGATCGCCTGGGGTCTGCCATCGAGTTTTCTCGTGATGGCCCTCATCATCGCGGCGCCAGCCGGCCTGGGCCCCAGCGCCGGTGCTTTGCTGGCCTTGTATTGCATGACCTGCAGTTTCATAACGCCGTCGCAACCGGCGGTGGGCATGTCCTTTGCGCCCGAGCTTGCCGGGCGGGCGCTGACGGCCTTCAATCTGGTGATCTTCCTGGGAGTGTTTGTGATCCAGTGGGGCATTGGCCTGACGATTGATGGCCTGGTCGCGCTGGGATGGTCCGTGGGCTCGGCCTACCGAACGGCCTTCGCCGGATTCCTGGGCTGTTGCGTGGCGGCCTACCTGCACTTCATCCGTGGCACGCGCCATAATCAGACCGCTTGACACCATGACTGCCGGTCTATTGATCATCGCCCATGCACCGCTGGCCAGCGCGCTGCGCCAGTGCGTGCTGCATGTTTTTACGGATGGCGCGCCGCATGTGGTTGCGCTGGACATCCATAGCGACTTGCCATTCGATCAACTGGTCGATGATGCCCGGCGCGCAATGGCCGAACTCAACACCCCCCGCACGCTGGTTTTGACCGATGTCTTCGGCGCCACGCCGTGCAATGTGGCGCAAAAGCTGGTGGATGGCGTCAACACGCGTCTGATTGCAGGTGTCAACCTGCCGATGCTGCTGCGCGCAATGACGTACCGGCACGAGCCGATTGAGGTAATGCTCGCGCGCGCCATTGCGGGCGGTGTGCAAGGCGTCATGCAGGTCGCGACCGCCGCACCACAGAACCAGGCCAGAAAGAACAATGATCAAGACTCCGGCGACCATCAGCAATAAATTGGGCCTGCATGCGCGCGCCTCGGCCAAGCTGACGAAACTCGCCGGCAGCTTTCCATGCGAGGTTTGGATGTCCCGTGGTGATCGCAGGGTCAATGCCAAGAGCATCATGGGCGTGATGATGCTGGCCGCCGGTATGGGAAGCACGGTCGAGATCGAGACCGACGGTGAACGCGAGCAGCAGGCGATGGACGAACTGCAGGCGCTGATCGCTGACAAGTTTGGAGAAGGCGAGTGAGTTTTTCGATCCACGGCCTTGCGGTCGCGCGTGGTATTGCGATTGGCCGGGCGGTGCTGGTCGCATCGAGCCGCGTCAACGTGGCGCACTATTTCATCAGCGTTGATCAAGTGCCCGCGGAGATCGAGCGGGTGCGGGCAGGGCGCAACGCGGTGACCGACGAAATCCACCGCCTGCAGCGCACCATCAGCCATATGGGCCCGAAAGAGGCACCGCATGAGCTGACCGCCCTGATGGACGTGCACCTGATGCTGTTGCAGGACGAGGAGTTGATCCTGGGCGTCAAACACTGGATCGCCGATCGCCTGTACAACGCGGAATGGGCCCTGACGACGCAACTTGAAGTCATCGCGCGCCAGTTCGATGAAATGGAGGACGAATACCTGCGCGAACGCAAGGCCGACCTCGAACAGATCACCGAAAAAGTGCTGGCGGCCATGAATGGCAAAGGCTCGCCGATGGCGCCCCTGACCTTGCGCCAGCCGCGCACGAGCGCGCAGCAGGATCTGCTGCTCGACACCACGGTCGATGTGCCGCTGATCCTGGTGGCACATGACCTCTCGCCTGCCGACATGCTGCAGTTCAAGCGCAGCGTATTCGCCGGTTTTGTCACCGATGTCGGCGGTCGCACGTCACACACGGCGATCGTGGCGCGCAGCATGGACATTCCAGCGGTCGTGGGTGCCAGGCTGTCGAGCCACCTGATCCGCCAGGACGACTGGATGATCGTCGATGGCGAGGCCGGCGTCGTGATCGTCGACCCATCGGCCATCGTACTGGCCGAATACGGTTTCCGCCAGCGCCAGGGCGAGATGGATCGCGGGCGCTTGTCGCGCCTGTTGCATACGCCGGCCGTTACGCTGGACGGGCAAAAGGTCGAATTGCTGGCCAATATCGAGATGCCCGACGACGCGATCGGCGCCGTCAACGCCGGTGCAGTCGGCGTCGGACTGTTTCGCAGCGAGTTCCTGTTCATGGGCCGCAATGGCAAGCTGCCCGACGAGGAGGAGCAATACCAGGCTTACCGGCGCGCATTGGACGGCATGCGGGGCTTGCCGGTCACGATCCGGACGGTCGATATCGGATCGGACAAGCCGCTGGACAAGGCCAACCGCGATGATGCCCACCTCAATCCGGCCCTGGGCCTGCGTGCCATTCGCTGGAGTCTGGCCGACCCCGACATGTTCCTGACCCAGTTGCGCGCCATCCTGCGCGCGGCCGCTTATGGCCGCGTAAACCTGCTGGTGCCGATGCTGGCGCATGCCAGCGAGATCCGGCAGACCCTGGCCCTGCTCGACCAGGCCCGGGTGCAGTTGGACAGGCGCGGCGCGGCCTATGGTCCGTTGCATCTCGGGGCGATGATCGAGATCCCTGCCGCGGCGTTGATGCTCAATGTATTCCTGAAGTATTTTGACTTCCTGTCCATTGGCACCAACGATCTGATCCAGTACACGCTGGCCATCGATCGTGCCGACGAGTCGGTTGCCCACCTGTACGACCCGTTGCATCCGGCCGTGTTACGCCTGGTGGCCGATACGATTGCCCAGTGCAATGCCCAGTTCAAAGGTGTCAGCGTGTGCGGCGAAATGGCCGGCGATGTGAGTTTCACCCGCCTGTTGCTCGGATTGGGCTTGCGCAGTTTTTCGATGCATCCGACACAGATACTGGCGGTCAAGCACGAGATCTTGCGCGCCGATGCGGGTCAGTTGGCTCACTGGGCAAGATCGGTACTGGAGGCGGAAGACCCGGCGGCGGTTTTTTCCGGTTGCGCTTAGGCAGACGCTTGGTCAGTTCCGCGCGCATCAGCGCACCCGGGAGCCCAGAATCGCGGCGCCGACGATCATGATGGCCGCCAGAACAATGCTCCAGCGAAACGGGCCGGCGCCCATCAGCATCAGCACGGCTGTCGATGACAACGGGGTAAGGTAACTCAGGATACCGATCTGGCGCGGGTCGCCCAGCTTCATTGCCTTGTCCCACAGCAGAAACGCAATGCCCAGTGGGCCCAGGCCGGCCACCACCAGCAACATCCAGTCCTTCGAAGCCAGGAGGGTCGGTGGCTCCAGCACCATATGGCAGGCAAGCGACAGCAGGCCGGAAACCAGTCCGAACAGTCCCACGGCGAGAGTTGGAAATGGCGGTACGCGCCGGGTCAACAATGAGAACAATGCCCAGATCAGCGCCGAAGCCAGCGCCAGCAGGTAACCCCAGGACCATGCCGTCGCCCCGTCGTCCGCACCGCCGAGGATCGCTACTGCGGCACCGGCAAAACCCAGCAATGCCGCCAGCCAATGCGTCGAACGCAGCGACATGGACGGCAATAGCACTGGCGACAGCACGACGATGAACAGCGGCCACAGGTAGTTCACCAAATTGGCTTGCACTGCCGGTGCGGTGCGTAGCGCCAGGAACAGCAGGAAGTGAAAACCGAAAAGTCCCGTGACGCCGAGTGCCAGTGTCGCCGGTGCGATTCTCCAAAGAGCCGGCCTGCGGGCGACCAGCGGCCAGGTCGGCATGCTGCCGATCACCAGCGCGACGCCGGTCAGCAGGAAGGGTGGCACGGCCTTGAGCGCGACGCCCAGGGCCGCCAGCAGCGCCCACAAGGCGATGGCACCTAAGGCGTACAGCGTCGCAGAACCATTGGTTGCTGTGGACATGTGCGGGCAAATGCCTGGGCGTCGCCGTGTCTCAGCGGTGCGTCGTTGCAAGACATTGACGCAGGGCGCCGGCGCGGCACCGGCTCAAGGATTCAGCACCCCATGGGCCTGTTGGTCGGCGTGGTAGCTCGACCGCACCATGGCGCCTACTGCCGCATGTGTGAAACCCATCGCATAGGCCTGGGCCTCGAACATCGTGAAGGTATCCGGATGCACATAGCGCTTGACCGTCAGGTGGCTGGTGCTGGGCGCCAGGTACTGGCCGATCGTCAGCATGTTGATGCCGTGCGCGCGCATGTCGCGCATCGCCTGCAGTATTTCGTCATCAGTCTCGCCCAGCCCTACCATCAGGCCGCTCTTGGTTGGCACATCGGGGAACAGCACCTTGAATTTTTTCAGCAGGTTCAGGCTGAACGCATAATCGGACCCGGGCCGTGCTTCTTTATACAGACGCGCAATCGTCTCCAGGTTGTGGTTCATCACATCCGGCGGCGCGGCCTTGAGTATTTCCAGGGCCCGGTCATCCCGGCCCCGGAAGTCCGGCACCAGGATTTCGATCCGGGTCTGGGGCGACGACTGCCGGATGGTGCGGATGCAGTCCACGAAGTGGCCGCTTCCGCCATCGCGCAGGTCGTCACGGTCGACACTGGTGATCACCACGTATTGCAGCTTGAGCGCCGCGATGGTGTTGGCCAGGTTCTGCGGCTCGTTGGCATCGAGCGGATCGGGACGCCCATGGCCGACATCGCAGAACGGGCAACGGCGGGTGCATTTGTCACCCATGATCATGAAAGTGGCCGTGCCCTTGCCGAAACACTCGCCGATGTTCGGGCAGGAAGCCTCCTCGCACACCGTCACCAACTGGTTCTTGCGCAGGATGTCCTTGATCTCATAGAAGCGAGTGGTCGGTGAGCCGGCCCTGACCCGGATCCAGGATGGTTTCTTCAGGATTTCGCCAGCCACCACCTTGACCGGGATACGGGACAACTTTGCGCCCGCCTTGTGTTTGGCACTGGCGTCATAGGCTTGCTGCGACTGCGCTTCGCGGACGACTTCAGGGGTGGGATTGGACATTGGGGTATTGGGTCGGCCGTTAGGGCGCCAGGTAGGTGACGAGCTTGCGGCCCAGCAAGTCCGCCACTTCGGGCCAATCGGCGGATACGCCCATTGTAGAAAGATCGACCGTCCGCAGGCCGGCGTAACCACAAGGGTTGATACGGCTAAAGGGTTCAAGGTCCATCGCCACATTCAGCGCCACCCCGTGGTAGCTGCAATGGCGGCTGACCTTGATCCCCAGTGCGGCAATCTTGCCAAGCCCGTCGAAATCGATCAGGGCTTCTTTAGTTGGGGTCGGAATCCGATTTTTGTCCGGGTCTCGTTGTTCGCGCCGCTGTGGGCGTTGTGCCAGCGGTGCATGGGAACCCGGGTCGACCAGTCGGACATAGATGCCAGGGGCGCCACCGACCCGATTACCGATCACGCCAAAATGCGCCAGGCTGCGGATGACCGCCTCTTCAATCCGGTACACGAACTCCTTGACGAAATAACCGGCGCGCTGCAGATTGATCATGGGGTAAGCAACCACCTGACCGGGACCGTGGTACGTAACCTGGCCACCCCGGTTGGTCTGAACTATCGGGATCGGCCCTGGATCGAGTATGTGGTCTGCCTTGCCCGCCAGCCCCTGCGTGTAGGTTGGCGGGTGTTCACATATCCAGATGACGTCGCCCGTAGCTGCCGTACGCGCAGCGGTAAATTCCTGCATTGCGCGGTAGGTAGGCAGATAGTCGACCTGCCCCAGAATGCGCCGTTCGATTTCCACCAGAACTCACAACACGATCTTGACCATCGGATGGGTCGACAGGGTCCGGTACAACTCGTCGAGCTGCTCGCGGCTGGTGGCCATGACCGTGATGGTCACGCCCAGGTACTTGCCGCCGCTGCTTTCGCGCAACTCGACCGTCGTCGCATCGAATCCGGGGTCGAAATGCGCTGCCACCATCGTGACGGCCTGCACGAATCCGTCCACCCGTTCGCCCATGACCTTGATGGGAAACCGAGACGGGTACTCGATCAGGGATTCATTGACGGTTGCCATGGTTTCCACGTAGCAGTTGGTAGACAGTGACGCGGCCGATCAGTCACTGCTGGCCTGCTTGGCCACCTGGTAGGCTGCAAATAGTTGCTTGCCTACCGGCCCGGGCCGCCCGCGATGGCTCGCCTTGCCCACGGGTTGCCCGTCCAGCGAGGTGATCGCGATCACCTCCTTGGTGGCGCTCGTCAGCAACAATTCGTCGGCGCCGAACACCTCGTCACGGCTGATGCGTTGCAGCCGGTACGGCAGCCCCAAGTCCTTGCACAAGTCCTCCATCAAGCCATAACGGATGCCCTCAAGCACCAGGTTGTCCTTGGGTGTGCCCAATACGGTGCCGTCTTTGACGGCCCAAACATTGCTTGCGGCCGCCTCGCTCAGGTAGTTGTTGCGAAACATCACGGTCTCAAGTGCGCCGGCATCGAAGCTGATCTGGCGCGCAAAGACCGAGCCGAGCAGGCTGGTGCTTTTGATATGTGCCTTTTCCCAGCGAAAGTCGTTGGCGGTGACGCACGCGACGCCGCCTTCCAGTTGCTCCGGTGTGGGCGGCCGCATCGGATTGGCCATGGCAAATACGGTCGGCGTGAGGTCTGGCGGCATGACGTGGTCCCGCATGGCCACACCACGGGTTATCTGGATATAGACCAACTGGTTCAATGCATCCGTCGCCACACCGGCCGCCTTGGCGCCATGTCCGAGCAAGCCCATGGCGATGCCCAGCCATTGCTCGCGCGTGTGGGGGTTGGCCATGCGCATCTCGACCAGGCTGCGCTCCAGGCGCGCCATGTGTTGCGCAAAACGGAATGGTCGCCCGGCGTAGACCGGCACTACTTCGTAGATGCCGTCGCCGAAAATGAAGCCGCGGTCCAGCACGCTGATCTTGGCATCGCACAAGGGCGTGAACGCACCGTTGAGGTAGCACGGCGTCGAGGGCAGTTGATTCATGGATTGATTATCGGTGTTGCTACCAGCGGCCTGGCGGGTGGACAGCGATTATCCGACCTTCGCGAAACCTGCGTGAACGCCTACGGCCGGCGAGCGCGAAGGCGAATAGGCTGCGGCATCATCACGCTACTGTCGCCAGCGCAGTGGGGGTGGGATTGAGGTTCAGGCCATTGTCCGATGATCTGTTCGGCAGGGGATGGCTCACTGACGCGGTACATCGGGGACGCGCCGCCGACCGAAAAGCGAAAAAGTGGATGGGTGTTCGCGGAGACCCCCGGGTTTTTACTTATAATCAGCGGCTTTGCGAAACTTCAGGCGTGTGCACGGGCGTCGTCTTCGATGAAATCTTGGCCATACGATGATGAAGTGAATGCCGGGGAGCCTGAAGTGCTCAAGCGTCTGAGTGCCGACGAGGTGCGCAGGTTGCGGGAGCAAAATCCGTCAGTGCCGCCCTGGAAGGTGGTGGTCGGTCAGGGTGTGGTGGGACTCCTGGTGGCATTGGTTGCCTGGGTAATCACCGCAAGTCAAAGCATTGCTTGGTCGGCTGCCTACGGCGCGCTGGCCGTGGTCCTGCCCTCTGCGGTGTTCGCGCGTGGCCTGACCGGACGATTTGCATCCCTGAACGCCGCTACCGCGGTGCTCGGGTTTTTTTTGTGGGAAATGGTCAAACTGGCCTTGACAGTAGCGATGTTGGTCGCTGCTCCGAATTTGGTGGTGGCACTGAGTTGGCCCGCGTTGCTGGTGGGCCTGGTGCTGACGATGAAGGTGTATTGGGTTGCGTTGCTTTTCGCGCCCCGGAACAAACAACAACATGTCGGGTAATGATTGATGGCTGCTGAAAACGGACCCACTGCCGGTGAATACATCATTCACCACCTGACGCATCTGCAGAACACCAAGGCCAAGGCGGTCGTGGATTTCTCGGTGTTCAATCTCGACTCTCTGTTCTTTTCCATCACACTGGGTGTGCTGGTGTGCTGGGTGCTGTGGCTGGCCGCGCGCAAGGCCACTTCCGGCGTTCCGGGGCGCTTCCAGGCGGCGGTCGAGATATTGGTCGAGATGGTGGATTCGCAGGCCAAGGGCATTGTGCACAACGCCAATAGCCGCAAGCTGGTCTCGCCGCTGGCGTTGGTGGTTTTCCTGTGGATCTTCGTGCTCAACGCGATGGATCTGCTTCCCGTTGACCTGATTCCGGTTATCTGGGAAGCCATCTACGGCGCGGCTGGTGGCGACCCGCACCATGCCTACATGCGTGTCGTTCCAACCGCCGACTTGTCAATCGCGATGGGTTTATCGGTGTCGGTGCTGATTGTCTGCCTCGTATACAACGTCAAGATCAAGGGCCTTGGCGGCTGGATTCACGAGCTGTTCACGGCCCCTTTCGGTGCGCATCCGTTGTTGTGGCCGTTCAATTTCGCGATGCAATTGATCGAATTCGTCGCCAAGACCGTATCCCACGGCATGCGGTTGTTCGGCAATATGTACGCAGGCGAGCTGATCTTCATGCTGATCGCCCTGATGGGTGGTGCCTGGGCGTTCACGGCCACCGGCATCGGCCTGGCGATCGGTCACATCATTGCAGGCACGGCGTGGGCGATCTTCCACATTCTGATCATCACGCTGCAAGCCTTTGTGTTCATGATGCTGACCCTGGTCTATATCGGCCAGGCGCATGACGCGCACTGACGCACCGTAGTTCTCGTCGTTTCCGTTTTTCTTTTCTCGTCAACCAAAATCCTTTAGGAGTCATCATGGAAGTTATCAGCTTTGTTGCACTGGCCGCCGGCCTCATCATCGGTCTCGGCGCGTTCGGCGCCTGTATCGGCATCGGCATCATGGGCAGCAAATACCTCGAGTCCGCAGCGCGTCAGCCTGAGCTGATGGGCGAGCTGCAGACCAAGATGTTCCTGCTGGCTGGTCTGATCGACGCTGCGTTCATTATCGGTACCGGTATCGCGCTGTGGTTCGCCACTGCCAACCCGTTCCTGGCCCAGATCGCCAACTTGCCGAAGTAATTTGCTTTTGGCGCAATCAACGTCATTCCCTGGTGCGTTTCGTGCCGGGGTGAAGGATGAAAAGTGAGCATTACCGGTACCCTCATCATTCAGATGATCGTGTTCCTGATCCTGGTCGGGTTCACGATGAAATTTGTCTGGCCACCGATCGCGAGCGCACTGGACGAGCGCGCCAGCAAGATCGCCGATGGTCTGGCTGCGGCCGACAGGGCCAAGTCCGAGCTGTCGTCCGCCAACCAGCGGGTGGAAGCCGAGCTTGCCAAGTCGCGCACCGAAACGGCGGCGCGTCTGGCAGATGCCGAGCGTCGCGCCCAGGCCATCATCGAACAGGCCAAGGCCAGCGCCGTGGAAGAGGGCAACAAGATCGTTGCCGCAGCCCGTGCCGAGGCCGAGCAGCAGACCGTCAAAGCGCGTGATTCGCTGCGCGATCAGGTCGCCGCATTGGCGGTCAAGGGTGCCGAGCAGATTTTGCGCAAGGAAGTCAACGCCAGCGTGCATGCCGATCTGCTCAGTCGCCTCAAGACCGAGCTGTAAGAGGACTTTATGGCCGAACTCGCCACCATCGCCCGTCCCTACGCGGAAGCCCTGTTCAAGTCGGCCAAGATCGACCTGCAGGCTGCCGCGAGCTGGCTGGACCAGTTCGCGGTGATAGCCGGCAATGCACAACTGCTGCAGTTTGCAATTAACCCCAACGTCAACAGCGAGCAGGTCTTCGATGTGTTCAGTGGTGTTGCCAAGGGTGCCTTGCCCGACAACGCGAAGAACTTCTTGCGCATCGTCATTGAAAACGCGCGCGTAGATGCCTTGCCCGAGATCGCTGCGCAATTTCGCGCACTGGTCAATGCGCAGGGCGGTTCGTCCGACGCCGTGGTGTTCAGCGCCTTTGCGATCGACGACAAGGCGCTGGCGGAACTCACCGGTGCGCTCGAAAAGCGTTTCGGCCGCAAGCTCAATGTGACGATGCAGCTCGACGACTCCCTGATCGGTGGCGTACGGGTAGTGGTGGGTGACGAGGTGCTCGACACGTCGGTCAAGGCCCGCCTGGATCAAATGAAAATTGCGCTGACCGCCTGAGCCCGGCGATTCGGACCAACAGCCCACTAAAGAAAGAAGGAAAGAGTCATGCAACTCAATCCCGCAGAAATCTCTGAACTGATCAAGAGCCGCATCGAGGGCCTGACGGCCAGCGCGGACATCCGCAACCAGGGTACCGTTGTGTCGGTGTCCGACGGCATATGCCGCATCCACGGTCTGTCCGACGTGATGCAGGGCGAGATGCTGGAGTTTCCCGCGGGAAGCGACGGCCTGCCTACCTACGGCCTGGCTTTGAACCTCGAGCGTGACTCGGTGGGCTCGGTGATTCTGGGCGAGTATGAGCATATCTCCGAAGGCGACACGGTCAAGTGCACCGGTCGCATTCTGGAAGTGCCGGTCGGTCCCGAACTGATCGGCCGCGTCGTCAATGCGCTGGGTCAGCCGATCGACGGCAAGGGTCCGATCAACGCCAAGATGACCGACGTGATCGAAAAGGTCGCGCCAGGCGTGATCGCCCGTAAATCGGTCGACCAGCCGGTGCAGACCGGCCTGAAGTCGATCGACTCCATGGTGCCGATCGGCCGTGGCCAGCGCGAGCTGATCATCGGCGACCGCCAGACCGGCAAGACCGCGGTGGCGATCGACGCGATCATCAACCAGAAGGGTCAGGACATGACCTGCGTCTACGTTGCGATCGGCCAGAAAGCCTCGTCGGTCAAGAACGTGGTGCGTTCGCTGGAAGAAGCCGGCGCCATGGCCTACACCATCGTGGTGGCCGCGACGGCTTCTGAGTCGGCCGCCATGCAATATGTGTCGGCCTATTCGGGCTGCACCATGGGCGAATACTTCCGCGACCGTGGTCAGGATGCGCTGATTGTTTATGACGACCTGTCCAAGCAGGCCGTGGCCTATCGACAGGTTTCGCTGCTGCTGCGCCGCCCGCCGGGCCGCGAAGCCTACCCTGGCGACGTGTTCTATCTGCACAGCCGTCTGCTCGAGCGCGCCGCGCGCGTGAACGCCGACTATGTCGAGGCCTTCACCAAGGGCGAGGTCAAGGGCAGGACCGGTTCACTGACCGCGCTGCCGATCATCGAGACGCAAGCCGGTGACGTGTCCGCTTTCGTTCCGACCAATGTAATCTCGATCACCGACGGTCAGATCTTCCTGGAAACCAGCCTGTTCAACGCTGGTATCCGCCCTGCCATCAATGCCGGTATTTCGGTGTCGCGGGTCGGCAGCGCGGCGCAGACCAAACTCATCAAGAACCTGTCGGGTGGTATCCGTACCGATCTGGCCCAGTACCGCGAGCTGGCCGCGTTTGCGCAATTCGCATCCGACCTGGACGAGGCGACCCGCAAGCAGCTCGACCGCGGAGCCCGCGTGACCGAACTGCTCAAGCAGGCGCAGTACAGCCCGCAGTCGATCGCATTGATGGCCTCGTCGCTGTTCGCCGTCAACAAGGGCTTCATGGACGATCTGGAAGTCAAGAAAGTGCTGTCGTTCGAGCATGGCCTGCAGGCCTACCTGAAGGACAAACACGCTGCGCTGCTGGACAAGCTGAACAAGGACAAGGCGATGGACAAGGAGGCGGAAGCCGAGTTGTCAGCCGCGATTGCCGCGTTCAAGAAGATATTCGCCTGATCGCGTTTTGAAAGCACGAGCGTCAACAGGCAGGAGTCACTATGGCAGCAGGTAAGGAAATACGCGGCAAGATCAAATCGGTGGAAAACACCAAGAAGATCACCAAGGCCATGGAGATGGTTGCCGCCTCCAAGATGCGCAAGGCGCAGGAGCGCATGCGTGCGGCCCGGCCCTATGCCGAGAAGGTCCGCAACATCGCGGCCAACTTGGGCAAGGCCAATCCCGAGTATGTGCACCCGTTCATGCGCAGCAACGATGCCAAGGTCGCCGGCGTGATCGTCGTCACAACCGACAAGGGTCTGTGTGGCGGCTTGAACACCAATGTGCTGCGTATCGTGACCAGCAAGCTGCGTGAGTTGCAGGCCAGCGGCATGGAGATCAACGCGGTGGCGATCGGCAACAAGGGACTCGGTTTTCTGAACCGCATCGGTGCCAAGACCGTTGCGCATGCCACTCAACTGGGCGACAGGCCGCATCTGGACAAGCTGATCGGCCCAGTCAAGGTCCTGCTTGATGCGTATGCCAAGGGCGAGGTCAGTACGGTCTACCTCAGTTACACCCGTTTCATCAACACGATGAAACAAGAGCCGGTGCTCGAGCAGTTGCTGCCCTTGTCCGCTGCCAGGATGCAAGCCGAGGCCCACGCCAGCGGGCCTCAGGCTTCCTGGGACTACATCTACGAGCCGGACGCGCAATCGGTCATCGACGATCTGCTGCTGCGTTATGTCGAAGCCATCGTGTACCAGGCTGTTGCAGAAAACATGGCGTCCGAACAGTCGGCGCGCATGGTGGCGATGAAATCGGCCACCGACAACGCCGGCAGTGTGATCGACGAACTCAAGCTGATCTACAACAAGACCCGGCAGGCAGCGATCACCAAGGAACTTTCAGAAATCGTGGCCGGTGCGGCCGCGGTTTAAACCATTTCAATTTGTTGGAGCAAGAACGATGGCTCAAGAGAACTCGGCAGTGAACACAGGTGTTCAGGGCAAGATTGTTCAGTGTATTGGCGCGGTGGTGGACGTGGAATTCCCGCGTGACCGGATGCCCAAGATCTACGACGCACTGAAGATGGACGGCTCGACGCTGACGCTGGAAGTGCAGCAGCAACTCGGCGACGGCGTAGTGCGTACGATTGCGCTGGGGTCTTCCGACGGACTGCGCCGCGGCATGATGGTGAAAAACACCGCCAACCCGATCATGGTGCCGGTGGGCAAGGCCACACTCGGTCGCATCATGGACGTGCTGGGCGCGCCCATCGACGAGCGTGGCCCGGTGGCGGCAACGCAGACCGCGTCCATCCATCGCAAGGCGCCGGTATACGACGAGCTGAGCCCGTCGCAGGAACTGCTGGAAACCGGCATCAAGGTGATCGACCTGGTGTGCCCATTTGCCAAGGGCGGCAAGGTGGGCCTGTTCGGCGGCGCCGGCGTCGGCAAGACCGTCAACATGATGGAGCTGATCAACAACATCGCCAAGGCGCACAGCGGGCTGTCGGTGTTCGCCGGTGTGGGTGAACGCACCCGCGAGGGCAATGACTTCTACCACGAGATGGCCGACTCCGGAGTCGTGAACCTGGAGAAGCTCGAAGAATCCAAGGTGGCCATGGTTTACGGCCAGATGAACGAGCCTCCTGGCAATCGCCTGCGCGTCGCGCTGACCGGCCTGACCATTGCCGAGTCGTTCCGTGACGAAGGCAAGGATGTGCTGTTCTTTGTCGACAACATCTACCGCTACACGCTGGCCGGCACCGAAGTGTCGGCGCTGCTGGGCCGCATGCCCCTCGGCCGTGGGTTACCAGCCGACGCTGGCTGAGGAAATGGGCCGTCTGCAGGAGCGCATCACGTCGACCAAGGTCGGCTCGATCACCTCGATCCAGGCCGTGTATGTACCGGCCGATGACTTGACCGACCCCTCGCCTGCAACCACCTTTGCCCACCTCGACTCCACCGTGGTGCTGTCTCGTGACATCGCCGCGCTCGGAATCTATCCTGCCGTGGATCCGCTGGACTCGACCAGCCGCCAGCTATCTCCGCTGGTTGTCGGCGAGGAGCACTACAACACCGCCCGCGCGGTGCAGGGCACGCTGCAGCGCTACAAGGAACTGCGCGACATCATCGCGATTCTGGGCATGGACGAATTGGCACCGGAAGACAAACTGGCCGTGGCCCGGGCCCGCAAGATACAGCGTTTCCTGAGCCAGCCGTTTTTCGTGGCCGAGGTGTTTACCGGCGCCCCTGGCAAATATGTCTCGCTGGCTGAGACCATCCGTGGCTTCAAGATGATCGTCGCCGGCGAATGCGACCACATGCCCGAGCAGGCGTTCTACATGGTCGGCACCATCGACGAGGCGTTCGAAAAAGCCAAGAAGATGGCCTGACGGCCGCCCTTTTGCAAGGACAAGGAAAGCACATGGCAACGATGCGGGTAGATGTGGTGAGTGCCGAGGAGTTGATCTTCTCCGGCGAGGCCAAGTTCGTGGCGCTGCCGGGCGAAGTCGGTGAGCTCGGCATTCTGCCGCGTCATACCCCGCTGATCAGCCGCATCAAGGCGGGCTCGGTGCGGATCGAAATGGCCGACGGCACGGAAGAGTTCGTGTTCGTCGCAGGTGGCATACTGGAAGTGCAGCCCGACGGCGTGACCGTGTTGTCCGATACCGCAGTGCGCGGCAAGGACCTCGACGACGAGAAGGCCAATGAGGCCAAGCTCGCAGCACAAGAAGCGCTCAAGAACGCCAAGAGCGATCTGGATATTGCAAAAGCGCAGTCCGAACTAGCCGTGATGGCGGCGCAGATCACGGCTTTGCGCAAGTACCGCCAGAAACGCTGAGCGGCACGTCATCGGGCCCATGGGCGGGCCGACCACACAAAAACCCCTGCCGCTGCTGCCAGGGGTTTTTTGTTGTTGCGCCGGTTTTTACTACGCTGTTGGCCCGAGGAAGTGCGCAGCCCTATTTTGGCGCGGGTGCCGGGACTTGCTGACTCATCGTACTGGGTCATTCGCGCCCAAAAGCCGATTGCAACGGGTGGCTGGCCTGGATGCGATTGAGGTAGCCATAAAGACGGAACTTCAATCGTACCGATGGGTGTTGCGAGGGGCGCCCGGCCAGTGCTTGCATTGCCCGTTAAAAGCATGAGACGACTATGTCCAGGTCGCTTGTGAACGGATCCATTACCCGAACCGTGTTGTCCAGGATGGTGAACTGGACCAGACATGTCGGCAACGCAGTGACCTGACTTCGATCGCTTCCCTGGATGTTTCGCGCGAGCGTCTGCCCGTCGCCGATCCCCTGACTTTCGTGCTTGATGGTCGGACTCCGAGAAAGCTGACCAGCTCCAAAAGACTGGGTCCGGGCATTCGACAATAGGAACTACTTGCCGCAAACCAGTCATTGACCGGCTTGGGTGAGTTGTTCGACAACGAATTAGAAACCCATCACATCACCTCGGTCCATCGCCTGGCGCGCTGTCGCTGTATCAGTACGACCTACCGCCGGTCGACCCGCTGCGCCGACAGTGTTCAACATGATGCGCAATCGAGGGCGGCTGTATGTCGAAGGATTCCAGTGATCTGGATCAATCGACGGATGGCCCTGATCTGTCACTATTTGAAAAAATCGCTTTCAGTCACAGATTTCCAAAGGAGGCCGGCACCATGCGTTGTTCAGTCCGTTCAACAGTGGCTGTGGCCATCGGTGGCCTGTTCGTCTCTGTCGGGCACGCCCAGGTATTTGGCAGCCTTGCCAATTTTGACGTGGTCAACAATACCGGCAAGCCCGCATACGGATTCGAAATCGAGATCGAAGACCCGTTCTTTGACCACACGAAAATCGCTAGTGTCTTTGGTTTGAACCGAAGCTTTGGTTTCGTCGCAGCAGGCAATCCCCTTGCGGTGGTCCGGTACGGCTCGGCGGAGATCATCGACCTGCCAGGAACCGGTGTGAAGATCCGTTACGGCGGCAATGTCGCCAGCGGCATCACGACGCCAAGCGGCACTTTCAACACGCCGGGCGAAAGCTGCTGGCCAGGGGCGAATTCCGGCTGGCAGGCCAATCCCTGCGACCACTTCGGCATCACCACCTACGGCTCTCCCGCGGTCACGAAATACAGCTGGCTGGTAGAAACCTCACCCGGTTCGGGAGTTTTGACCCAGCAGCTGGTCGGCATTCCGGCAGTCAATATCGTATACACGCCGCCAGTGCCTGCACCCGTACCTGGAGATCCGCCCGCGCCAGCCGTCGTGCTGGCGGTGATCCGCGCCGTCGCACCCGATGTGGAGCATCCCGAACAGGTCGACCTCTGGGGAGAACCATACTGGGTCAAGATGACCAAGACATCCATCAAGCTTGGCGACAACATCGATCTCGGCGATCTGCTGCGCGGTGTCAATGGCAACCCGCTCATTGCGGCGCCCGGTGCCGAGATCGAGAGCGAGATCGAATGGACCGTATTGCAGATGGCGCCGGCCAACCATGTCGGCGACGGTCCCAACGAGGTCAAGGAGCAGAACCAGGAACTGGGCGATGCCGACAAGGCCATCATACGGCGGTACGAGTTCTATCAATACGTCGGCCTGTTCAACGTCGATGGCAGTGGTGAAGTGATGTGCGACGGGGGCGACGCATTCGGCCATGCCTGCGACACGCCCTTTGGCGATGGTCTGTTGGTCGGTATCAACGACCTCGGCCCCTATGTCGGTCAACAGATGGCCGGCTTCAATGCCGTACAGGCTATCCCCGAGCCACAGACTTATGCGATGCTGATGTCGGGGCTGGCCGTTATATTGGGAATTGCGCGTCGCCGGCGCCCCGGCAAGCCGACTGAAGCGCCCAAACCCTAGTGCGTCTGTGCGCCCACCGCAGATTCAGGCCCCGCGACTGCCCCGTTCTTGAACAACACATCGCGCAGGGCGCCCAGCAGTCTCCACACCTCAGTCAAAATCGATCGGATTCTGGGGGAGTGTCAAATTCGATAGCAGAGCCCATAAGCCGTCCGCAGAAGCGGGTGAAGAACTATTGGATAGCTGTCAACCAGCCCTTCGCGACCGGCTGCAAGCGTTCTGGTTTGTAGGATGCCCTCCCGCAGTAACGCACCAATGCCCTCCCGATAGCCGTGAAGGGTGAGCGTCGCACATACCTGAACTGCAAATGGCCGCTGCCATCGACTCTTGATCGGCAATCGAACAATCGCAAACTGACTTCCGTATGGCGGCCGATGGCGAACGACCGGACCCGCTGCACTACCGCTCATCAGCCGTTGACGCTCGTTCAATGAGAAATGTCAGAACCTGGAATTAAAATGGTTGGGCCAGCAGCGTGGCATATCCCGTTGCTGCTGGCGCCTGGGCTTCGGGTCAGCCCAGTACCGGCGTGTCCGACAGATCGTTCGGGTTGGGCATGGAGCCGGCAGGAAAATGGCGTACCAGCGGGACCGACACCTCTTCCAGAGCCTGTGTCAGGCCTTCCTCGAAATGCCCCCGGACAAACGCGGCACCCATGCGTTGCACCATGGCCTGCCATTCGGACTGGCCGACAACGGTATTGAGCCCCCGGTCGGCAACCAGTTCGATCTCGCGCTCGGCCAGCAGCAGGTAGATCAGGACGCCGTTGTTGTGCTGGGTGTCCCAGACCCGCAGTTTGCCGAACACCGACGTCGCGCGCTGGCGCATCAGTTCGCCCATCGGAATGCCGGCGCGCAGGTGCCGCCACAGATAGGACAGGGGCAGGCCGGCCTCGACGTAGATGCGAATCTCGCCGGTGTGTCGCGTTTCGCTGGCGGCAACGCGCCGGCCCAGGCGTTCAAGCAGGTCAGGGCCAATGGTGCGCCGTGTGTCGCCCTCATCGAGCCAACGATGGCGTAGCACCGTCTGGAGGCGTTGCCACAACCCCATCACCTACCAGCGCCCCGAGGCACCACCGCCGCCGAAATTGCCGCCACCACCCGAACCGAAACCACCACCACCACCACCTCCTCCTCCGAAACCGCCACCACCCCAGCCACCATGGCCGCCAAATCCGCCTGAACCGCGACCTCGCCCAAGACCACTACCGGGCAATGCCAAGCCGGCTAACAGCGCATATGCCAGCGCAACGATGGCCGCCAGCGCCGCAATCCACAGACTGGTGCTGAACAGGAACGCCACCACACCGACCCCGGCGCCGGTGGTGACGGCTCCCAGCTTGCGCCCCAGCACGCTGCGCAAAATGCCCGCGCCCATTGGCAATGCAAAAACAACGAAGACCAGCAGGTTGGACCAATCGCCGGCAAGGGTGAAACGGCCGGTACCGGTGTCGGACTTCGGTTCAGGCAAATTCTCGCCGGACACCAGGGCTGCGATGCGAGCCACCCCGGCCTGCACGCCACCGGCGAAATCACCCTGCTTGAAGGCTGGCGTGATGGTGTTGTCGATGATGCGTTTCGCGGCCAGGTCGGGAATTGCGCCTTCCAGCGTCTTGGCAACCTCGATGCGCAACTGTCGATCGTTCTTGGCCACGATCAACAGCACGCCATCACCGACGGTCCTGCGCCCGATCTTCCAGCTGTTGGCGACCCGGTTGGCGTAACTGGCGATGTCCTCGGGTGCCGTGGTCGGCACCATCAATACCACCACCTGCGAGCCTTTGCTTGTTTCCAGCGCGGCCAGCTGCGCGTCCAGCGCCGCGACCTGCGCGGCATCGAGCGTGCCGGTCTGGTCGATCACGCGGGCGCTGAGCGCGGGCACCGGAAGCACACCCTGCGCCAGCGCCATCAGCGCCGTCAATGCCAGCACGGCCATGAACAGACCGTGCGCTATCCAGCGCAGGTCCCGCCGCGCTTGCGTCGCGGGACGTGCGCCACTGGGCTGCATGCGTGGCGCCGGACAGGCGATCGCCTTGGACACGGTCCCTTATTTCTTGTTGAAGTCCACGGTCGGCGGGACGGAAATCTGCGCCTCGTTGGCGACCGAGAAGGACGGCTTGGGCTGGTAGCTGAACACCATCGCCGTCAGATTGCTGGGAAAACTGCGCGCCAGCACGTTGTAGGCCTGGATCGATTCGATGTAACGGTTGCGCGCAACGGTGATGCGATTTTCCGTGCCCTCGAGTTGCACCCGCAAGTCCGAGAAGGCCTGGTTGGCCTTGAGGTTGGGGTAACGCTCGACCGTCACCATCAGGCGGCTCAGCGCGCTACCGAGTTCGCCTTGCGCCGCCTGGAATTTCTGGAACGTGGCCGGGTCGTTGAGCGTTTCCGGCGTAACCTGGATCGAGGTCGCCTTGGCACGCGCCTCGATCACCTTGGTCAGCGTTTCCTGCTCGAAATTGGCCTCACCTTTGACCGTGGCCACGATATTGGGCACCAGGTCGGCCCGACGCTGGTACTGATTGAGCACCTCACTCCAGGCGGCCTTGGATTGCTCGTCCAGGCGCTGGAAATCGTTGTAGCCGCAGCCACTCAGGGCGATGACCGCCGACAGGACAATGAACCATCTTTTCATGCAAACCTCGTAGTGGGACTGAGAGCACGCGGCCGCGATACCGCAGTGACAACAGTAGCACAGGTGGGAGGTGGTATTGCCAATTTCAAGGCCTGTGCGGGCCCATGGTCCGGGATCGACGGCACAATGGGGCAGTTCGACCCAACCCAACCGATGGCCGTACCCGACATGCCCAAAGTCAAGATCGCCGCCGCCATGCTCGGCGGCAGCGCAGATGAGACCGAAGCGGCGTTCTACGACGCGCTGCAATCGGGCGATATCGACCGGCTGATGGCTTGCTGGTCGGACGATGATGACATCGTCTGCGTGCATCCCGGTGGCCCACGCATTGTGGGCGCACAAGCGATCCGAGCCACCTTCGAGGCCATATTCGCCAACGGCAGCATCCGCGCCTGGCCCGAGCAGGTACGCCGCGTTGACGCCTTGTCCAGCGCCGTGCACAACGTGCTGGAGCGGGTCGAGGTCATGACGCAGGCCGGTCGCGCCAACGCCTTTGTGCTGGCCACGAACGTGTACCACAAGACGGCGCAGGGCTGGCGCATGGTGACGCACCATGCCAGTCCGGGCAACCAGAACGAGATGCAGGAAGTAAACGAGCCGCCGCAGGTGTTGCATTGATGCGCTCGTCGGCGCCCACCGGGCGGCCCGTCGTTTTGGCGGCCCCGGCCCAGGCTTCGCGCCAGCCTTCCGAGGACTTGCCGTCGCTCCTGGGGCGGTCCGGCGAAGGCCTTGAGGGCATGAACTACACGGCCCCGGGCTGGTTGCCGGGCGGCAATGTGCAGACGATATGGGCGGCGCTATGCGCACGGCGGATACGGGATGGCGCGCCGCGCTATCTGCGCCAGCGCTGGAGCACGCCGGACAACGATTTCATCGATATCGATTGGCTCGATGGACCCAGCGCGCATGGGCAGCACCGCGATTCAGCCCGGTTACCGGGCGCCGATCCTGCGCCACCCCTGATCGTGCTGTTCCACGGCCTGGAAGGATCTTCTGCCAGCCACTATGCACAGGCATTCGCCGGGTTTGCGCAACGCCAGCGTGTGGCCTTCGCCGTAGCCCATTTTCGCGGCTGCAGCGGCGAGTTGAATCTGGCCCCGCGTGCCTACCATTCGGGTGATTTTGCCGAGATCGACTGGATACTGCGCCGCTTTCGCGCGCAATACCCAGGACCGCTGCTGGCGGTGGGGGTTTCCCTCGGGGGCAATGCGCTGATGCGATGGGCCGGGGAGATGGGCGATGGCGCGGCTTCGGTGGTGCGGGCCGTGGCCTCAGTCAGCGCGCCGCTGGACCTGGCTGCCGGTGGCCATGCGATCGGCCAGGGCTTCAACCGGCTGGTCTACAGCCGGATGTTCCTGAACTCGATGCGGCCCAAGGCGATGCGCAAACTGGCGCAATACCCCGGGCTGTTCGATCACCAGGCGCTGGCGCGGGCGCGCGACCTGTACGCCTTTGACAATATCTTCACCGCGCCGGTGCATGGGTTCCGCGACGTCGACGACTATTGGCGCCGGGCCTCGGCCAAGCCCCACCTGCACCGGATCGCCGTGCCGACGTTGCTGCTCAATGCCCGAAACGATCCCTTTGTGCCGGCCGCCAGCCTGCCGCGCGACGACGATGTCAGCCCTAGCGTGACCTTGTGGCAGCCCGACGATGGTGGCCATGTCGGATTCCCGCAAGGCGTGCCGCCCGGCCATGTGCACGCCATGCCGCTTGCCGTGGGGGAGTGGTTGCTCGCGCAGGTGCGCTGACCCGCCTACGTCCATAATCGACTGCATGGACGACATCGTCAGACAGGCCATGGCCAAATGGCCGAAAGTGCCGCATTGTTTTGGCTGGCTGGGCCTGGATGCCCGCGGCAACTGGTACCTGCGCGATGCCGACGCCCAGTCGCACGGGCCCTTTGCCGGTGGTCCAACACCAGGCAAAGGCTCGCTGCTGCAACACGAGAAGCTGATCGGCTTCATCGGGCGCAACTACAGTTGCGACGATGCCGGCCAATGGTATTTCCAGAACGGACCGCAGCGGGTGTTCGTGGAGTTGGAACTGACGCCCTGGGTCTGGCGTGTGGCCGACGACTATTCGGTGTGTGCGCATACCGGCCAGAGCGTGCGCGCGCAGCGCTGTTGTGTTGACGAGATGGGGAGGGTCTATCTGGAGACCGACATCGGGTTCGGACTGGTGCATTCGCTGGATATGCTGCATGCCGCCAATGCCATCGAGTCGGGGCTGTGGGTGCCCGAGGCAGAGGCAGTCGCCCGCATGCCGGCGCGGTTTTGTTATGTCGTCAGTCCACTGGCGGCGCACGCCAGCGCATAGGCCCGTTCTGGTCTGCGCAGGCAGATCGGGAGTCGCGGGCATCAGCCCCAAGGGGCCGGCAGTCCCTTTGTTACGGCCGGGCAGTACTGAAATGAAAAAGGCCGGAACACGTCCGGCCGTGTGCGTTGGTGCGCAGCAGCTTAGTTCTTGGGCGCCTCTGCCGCTGATGCCGCAGCAACCGGCGCCTCTGCCGCGGATGCCGCAGCAACCGGCGCCGCAGCCGCGGGTTCTGTGAATTTTCCGCCGGCGGAATTCGCCATGTAGACCACGGCGCGGGTTATTTCCAGATCCTCGAAGTCGCCGCCGCCCTGAGCGCCCATGGCGCCCTTGCCCTTGAGCGACGAAAGCACCAGGGCTTCCAGGCCGGTTGCGATACGGGCGCCCCAGGCAGCCGCGTCGCCCAGTTTGGGCGCGCCGGCAACACCGGCGGTATGGCACGTGGTGCACTGGGCCTTGAAGACTTCCTCGCCGCTCTTGAGCGCACGGTTCGCGTCGCGGATTTCGACCATACCGACCTTCTGGATGCGCTCAGCGATGGCCCGCTCGACATTTACTGTGCCTGCAGCCGGCTTATTGCCGGAGACCACATAGGCCACCAGGCCGATGATGATGAAGATCGGCGCCACAAAAGAGAAGAACACGGTCAACAACAACTGCCTGGGCGTCTTGATCGGTCCCGTGTGGTCTTCTTCGTGGCTGATGTCGCTCATGGTGTCCTCGGAATGGATGGCGCGTCGGAATCAACGGGCGATTATAACGACCGGCCTTGTGGCGACCCCGTACAATGCGGCTCTCACTCCAGCGGCTGTAGCTCAGTGGATAGAGTATTGGCCTCCGAAGCCAAGGGTCGTGGGTTCGATCCCCGCCAGCCGCACCATTCGACCGTCTCACGACGCGTCATAACACCTCAGAACCCGCATGTTTCCTGGCATCGCGGGTTTTTTATCGTCTCGCAGAGTCCCGCTTGATACCATGAGATACCGTCGGATTTGCGGTATCTCCGACGGTACTTGGCGAGTGGTCGGATTGAAGTACCGTTACGGAGGTAATGATGGCTTTGGCAGACACCTTTGTGAGACAGGTGAAGCACTCCGGAAAGGTCATTGGCGACAAGTACACGGACGGCGGCGGCATGTATTTGCTGGTGAACGCCAGCGGCAAATACTGGCGCATGGATTACACCCATGCAACCAGACGCCGGACGTTGGCGCTTGGTGTGTACCCGGCGGTGTCGCTTGCAAAGGCACGGAAGCGGCGCGACGGAGCAAGGGAGCAGCTTGCCGATGGAGTCGATCCCAATGCGGCGAAACGCCAGAAAAAGCTGGAACAAGCGGTTGCCGCATCGAACACCTTTGAAATTGTGGCTCGGGATTGGTTGGCCAAGACTGCCGCCAAGCGGGCGGCGGGTACGCAGGCTAGAGTCTTGACAATGCTGGAGCACGATGTTTTCCCGTTCATCGGCATAAGGCCAATCTCAAAAATCGGGCCTCGTGATGTTTTGGAGCAAGTAGTGCGCAAGATCGAGGCGCGCGGTTCCATCGACACCGCCCATCGCGCCAAGCAAGTGTGCGGGCAGATTTTTCGGTATGGCGTTGCTGTTGGCTTGGCCGAGCGAGACGTCACGTCGGATCTGCGCGGAGCGATCGCCTCTATCCCTGAATCGCATTTTGCTGCGATTACCGAGCCCGAACAGGCGGGCCAGTTGATGCGGTCGATATTTGAGTATGCGGGTCATTCCACGACTGTTGCCGCGCTCAAACTCAGCCCACTGGTCTTCGTTCGCCCCGGCGAGCTGCGAACTGCGGAGTGGGCCGAGATTGGCCTGGACGAGGCCGAGTGGCGTATTCCGGGTAGCAAGATGAAGATGAAGAACGATCATGTCGTACCGTTGTCCAGGCAGGCAGTTGCAATTCTCCGAAGCATGCAGCCGATTTCCGGTCACGGCCGGTATGTCTTTCCAAGTCTGCGGACCGGGGAGCGCCCCATGAGCGACAACACCATCAACGCGGCGCTCCGCAGTCTTGGCTACAACAAAGACGTGCACACTGCCCATGGATTTCGCGCGTTAGCCAGGACGATCTTGGACGAAGTGCTGGGTGAAAGAGTGGACCTGATCGAGCATCAGCTTGCCCATTCAGTGAAAGACCCGAACGGCAGGGCCTACAACAGAACAGCCCATCTGCCGGCGCGCCGTGAAATGATGCAGCGGTGGGCCGACTATCTCGATTCGCTCCGGGTGGGAGGCCAAGTCCTTCCATTCAAAGCTGCATAACCGATGGAACTCATCAGGCAATGCCAAGCCGTCGCCGGTAACGGAGCAATATGCCGGAGTACCGACAAGCGCGCCCGCACTGAGCGAACGGGCGAGTCGGTAGTGTTGGAGCGTTCGGGCAGCGGACTACCGATCTTAATGGCCGTCAGCGATATTGAGTATCGATGGCCGGCCAGTGTCGCCAATTTGCCCATTGGAGCCGGTCACTCCCGTGGAGACCTGACGTTCGCGGCTCCAACCGAACAAGCCAAGCAATCATGGAGGTTTTGTGGATAGGCGTGGTGCGATATCTGGGCGCATGCGATTGAACTTGCCATCCTCGCCAGTGCCTACGCCGGACCGTTCTGTTGACGCGAGTGCGGTTGGTTTGCAAACCGCATTGTGCAGGCCTTTTCCGGCCAGACATTGCACGGTGCCGGCTGGCGCCTGCCCGGGGCGCGAACTGTCATACGCCTGAAACATTTTGATCCAACACTGTATTTTTGACCATTGCACAGAATCCCAGGAGTCATCGCACATGTACACACAGAACCAATTCCAGTCGTCGAGCCGAAGTGTCGCTCTGTCGGCCATCAGCCTTGCCATATTGAGCGCCTATTGCGTTCCGGCAAGCGCGCAATACTCCTCGTCGAACCGCGATGTGCTGGCGCCCAATACAGGCGCCTGGTCGACCACCGGTGTGACGCTTGGCGGTACCAGCTTCATCAACCTCGGTCTGCAGGGCGTCGGTCGCGTCGCCGCCAACAGCATTGACCCTGCCACTGGTGAAACCCTGGGCTCGATCTCGGACATGCAGATCAGCAACTTCACCAACAATGGAAACGGCAGCTGGAGCGGCACTTTCAACTTCCTGCCTGATCGCGGCTACAACGCCGGCGCGATCTTTTCCAACTACGCAGCACGCATCAACACCTTCGACTTCAACTTCACGCCTTACACCGCCGCCGCGCCCACGGTCTTGCAGAACCAGATAGCGATGAATTTCACCGGCTCCACGCGCTTCACCTATAACAATGGCTCGGGGCAGGTGTACACCACAGGCCTGCTTGCCACCGGCACAGGCAGCCTGTTTGGCACCACCGTCCCAACCACGCTTGGCAACACCACGCAGGGCAGCAGCACGGTCAACAACCGCCTGACGCTGGATGCCGAAGGCCTAATCCTCGACAACCGCGCCGGTCGTGCCGGCTCGGGCTGGGTGGGCGACGAATACGGCGCCTACATCTACCGCTTCAACAGCAGCAAGGAACTGGTAGGCCAGGTACAACTACCGCCTGCGCTGATACCCAACTCACCCAACAACACGATCAACTTCGCCGCCGATCCGCCGGTCAACGGCCGGCGCATCAACCAGGGCATGGAAGGCATCGCGCAAAGCCAGGACGGCACCAAGCTTTACGGCCTGTTGCAAAGCGCCACCATTCAGGATTCCGGCAGCGGCAACCAGGGCCGTTCCAACACCCGCCTGGTGGTGTACGACATCAACAGCGACGACAGCACCACGCTATCTAAACAGTACGTGATCCAGTTGCCGCGTGTCGATGACAACGGCGGCACGCAGGCTGTAAACCGCAACGGTGCGCAAAGCTCGATTCTGGCGTTGAACGACCACCAGTTGCTGATACTTTCTCGTGACGGTAACGGTCGCGGTTCTTCGGGTGCACCAGTCTTCAAATCGATCCTGCTTGCAGACCTGAACGGCGCCACCAACATCAACGGCAGCTTCGATGCAACCGGTGCGGCGGTCGCGCCGGGCGGTGTACTGACTGCCAGCGTCACGCCGCTGAGCTGGACCGAAGCTTTGAACATGCTGGGCAAGCTGGGGCCGGCTGCGGCCGCGATCGAGCTCGCCAAATTCAACCTCAACATAAACAGCGCACCGGGCGACACCAATACCATCTCGGAAAAGTGGGAGGCGTTGGGCCTGGTGCCGACCAACGACGGTACCGGCCAGTATTTCCTGTTTGTCGGCAACGACAACGACTTCCAGACGGGCAGTGGCAAATACCTGGATGCAGCCGGTGTACTACAAAGCTACAACGCCGGTCTGGAGAATGACACCATGGTACTGGCCTACCGGGTGGCCGCAGTGCCGGAGCCCGAAACATTTGCCATGTTGCTTACCGGTTTGGGACTGGTCGCCACGATCGTGCGACGGCGCCGCGCGCCCTAAGCCAAACCAGCTTTCATGGGGCCTGAAACTTGCACCTGGGACCGCGTGGTTCCAAAGGTCCGGCCCCTAGCCCTACCTTCGCAAGGCATTGAGTGAATTCTTCGCTTCTCGCTCTTGCATCATCACTGCAAAATCTTGCCCTCGGGCCCAATGACCGGTATCGGCATTTCGATTGTTTCCATGTCAGCAATGCGGTCCATCCATCGAGTGACTCTTATTGGTCGTTTGGAGTCGGACCTCGCCCATTCCCGGCGGTGACCACCGGAGAGCAGATGGCTAGGATGAAAGCCAGGTGACAAGGTTATGCCTAGGGCCCCAAAGTAAGCGGCCACAGACCTAGTCCAGGCAGGCGCAACCGGGCGTCGTTGACATCCACGCCAAAAGCCAGGCCGAGCAGGTTGATCTCAAGGCCTTCCTCGCGCGCCACGGTCACGCCGGCGAGGCCGGCTACGGATAGCTGCCATCCGCTGCCGCTGGGCGCCTTGGCCAAAAATGTACTGGGGCCGAGGTAGTCCTTGCCGATAGCGGTAGGTGGCAGGTCTAGGCCTAGTTCTGGCACCTGCCGGGCCACGTAGGCGACGAAGGTGTTGCTGTTCGGGCCTGGCCAGAGTCGGTAGCTGGTGCCCCAAGGATACCGATCCACCGCGGCCTCGATACGGTCGATCAAGGCGTCCACACCTGGGCCGCGAAGCTCGACCAGAAGCTGCGGCGCCGCGCCGTACCAGCGCGCGTCAGGCTCGCCGGTATCGGATGCGACCACCGCATTGCCGCCATAATAGGCGCGCCAGCCGATCTTCTGGAACGTGGTGTAGCTGTCGGCTCCGCTTCGCTTGACGGCGATCCACGGGTGGATGCCGAAGGCGCCGCGCCAACGCACAGTGCGCGCGCCATACACCTGTACTACGGCCTCGCGCACAAGCGCCGGGTCGGGTGCCTGGCCAGTGCTTTCGCGGCGAGTCTGATGCCAGGGTGTTTCCAGGTCGATGTCGCCAAACGCCAACACGCCGAAAGGCCCCATCAGTAGCAGCACGATGGCGCCCAGCAGCGCCACGGGCCAGCGCAACCAGCGCGATCGGGTCAGCGCGCGCATGCGCCAGCCCTCATTGGGCAGCCGGCAAGGCAGCTGGAGAGCGTGGCCACAGGGTGCGACATCGATGCCGATTGTGCCAAGCGGGCCAGATGTGGATCTTCGGCCCCCGCATATCCTGGTGCGGCGCTCGCAGTGCAAATTCGCGGTCGCTGAAGCTGAGGCTGCCCAATCGCGCGATCTCGGGGCGGGCTTAGGCAATCGCGCAGGCTATAGACCGACTCTCTGGCTGATTTCAGCGGGCGTGGCCGGGAATATTTCGACACGACGCACCTTCAGGAACAGGTCGATGGCACGCACAGGACGTCTAGTGCCCCCATTTTTTGAAACACACCGGAAACGAGCGGTAGAGCTTCGCCCTGAATGACCGCTCTGGAAACAACAAGATGAAACGACCGGTTATGGACGGGTGCTGGTCTGCAATTACGATAGCCGTAGCGTAGAGGCAGTTACGTGTGGGTCAATAGCGTAAGCCGGCATTTCATTGGGGCGCCTTTCGGCGGCTACCAGCAATCCGGAATCGGCCGCAAAGAGAGGATGGACGAATTGCTGGGCTACACTCAAGTCGAAGACATCATGTTGGAGCTTCGCTAGTGCATATCGCAGTTCCGCAAGGTTTCGGTGCCCGATAGCGCGTTACATCCTCGGGGTCAGCGTGTGGCAATTGCCTCTCCTTTCGAATCGGGATGGGATTGTCTGCGATGAACATGACCAAACAACCTTTTGAAGCAGCCGGTGTAAGTGCCGTCGCCGGTGAGCGCGCATCGACCGTGCTGAAACTGTCGTTTGCCGGCGCGGCGTTGCACATGCCATTGTTCGTGCTCAATGGCGCGCGCGAAGGTCCGACGGTGGTGATCACGGCAGGCATCCACGGTTCGGAGTACGTTGGTATTGAGACCGCCTACCGGTTTGCGCTTCAAACCGACCCGCGCGAACTGCGGGGGCAGGTGGTGGTGGCGCCAATCTGCAGCATGAACGCCTTCGCGAGGCGGTCCATCTACCTGTGCCCTCCAGACGACAAGAACCTGAACCGCATGTTTCCGGGCAAGGCGGATGGCAGTTTCGCGGAACAACTGGCTTATTGGATCCACCGCAACCTGATTCTGCCGGCGGACTACTACATCGATCTGCACGGCGGCGACATGAACGAGGCGTTGGTGCCGTTCTCCATCATCCGCAGCAGCGGCAACGCCGACCTCGACGCACGGTCGTTGGCGTTGGCCCGCGCTTTTGGCTTGCCCAATATCGTCAGGACCACGGGAAACGGCCAGACCACCAGCGCTGCGGTCGCAAGCGGCATACCGTCGGTACTTGCGGAAGTGGGTGGTCAGGGGATGTGGACGGAGGATCAGGCGCGCTACATGGGTGACGGGCTGCGCCGTGCTGTTGCGCATGCCGGCGTGTTGCCACCCTTGGACAATCCCGCCGCGCCGGCAACTCGGTTGATCGAGTCGATGGTCTGGATGCGTTCGTCCCATGATGGGCTGTTTTACCCCTCGGTGGCGGTTGGCGATGCGGTAATCCAGGGTCAGAGCCTCGGCCGCGTGTCGGATTTTCTTGGGCAGACAGCCGAAGCACTGGTTGCCCCTGCCAGTGGCGTCGTGCTGTTCCTCGTCACCACGCTGGCCATGAACAACGGGGATCCGCTGTTGGCGATCGGGGCTTGAGAGTCCCTGCGCGCAGCGTTTCCCACAGACGTCGAGCGATGTGGTTTACCCACCGCCGTGCGAGTCTTGCTGATAGGCGCTTTCGGCCTTTTTGGTCGGTCGATGGTTTTGCGCAGGCGTGGAAAGCGCGGTCCGGATGGATGTATGGATAGATTGTGCTGGGGATTGTCCAGTTGCTTGTCGCCACACCAAGTTCGAAAGCACGGTGCGTTACCTGGGCATCAACGTTGAAGCTGCTTCAGAGATGTCCGAGCAGACTGAAAAATGAAGGCCATGATCGATGGGAGTTTTGTCAAGTCTTGTGCCCGGTCGATCTTTTCCGTTTCTCCAAAACGGTCACTCGCTAATGACGCCTCCTGGTCGATACCGCGCGATGGCCGGCAACCTGCTGACTGGAACTGGGTATGACGCGCGGGCCGCCGGATGAAATCGGGGGCGACGCAGTGGATACTATCGGCCAGACCGGTGCGGCGCCCGGTCGCGCCGCTCCCTCGCGTACTGCTTTGGGAAAGAGTAAATTGACCCGGGCGTGTCTGAACCCATCTTTCACACAGCATCAATCGCCGGACCATGGGTGGCAATCCACCGCCTCACGTCTTCCACGCGCCAAGCTGTTATGCGTGCGGACAGCTTCACTGGCTTGGGGAATGCTCCTGACTTGACCTGTCGCCACAAGGTGGACTTTGAAAATGGGACGAGCGCAATAACCTGCGGTAGCCGCACGTAGCCAGTGGAAGGAAGTTCGATCAAAGTCTTGTAGTTCGTCGGGACGGCTGATCTTCCTGCCGTCGACCGCGGCCATGAGGGTTGCGGCTGTACCATGTTCGTCACCTTGCGTCTGGTGGATGTCAGTGGAAGAGGAAGGGAGCATCCTTCCACGCTGCGAGGCTTCTGTAAGCCCGAATCGGTGCCTCGATTAATCTCGAAGCTCTATTGGCAAATGCCAACGCATGCCCTTCACGGGCGGCTTGTGCGGTAGACAACCTACCTACCTAAATACACGGCCGTGATCTGCTCCCTCTCATGCCCCAGTTCCGCGCTGATCGTAAGCCGGCTAACCCGGTCCAGCTCGTGCTGCTCGGGCGTCAGTTCCTTGGAACTCGGACCGCCGGCTGCTGGAGCCTGCCATCCCGTCAGCTCCTGGTACCGCACCTGCGCATACTGATGTCGGTGGCCGTGGACGCGATGCACACCGGCTGTCGCGCATTGATGCTCGAATCGTCGCAGCTGCTCGACAAAGCTCTGGTCGGCCGGGATGAGGCTGCCCTTGCCGGCCAATGCTTTGGCTTCGTCGAGAACTCTTCGCTGTTCGTCGTTGCGAATCGGAATCTCTCTGCTGCGCCCTCCTTTGGTCCAGCTGTCCTTGAGTGCAATCTGCTTGCCTCTGTCGGCCCATTCCGGTTGGATCTTGATCGATTCGGCGCGGCGCAAACCAAATGCTGCCTGAAGCCGCAGCGACATGGCGGTGTAGGGGTCCGTTATGCGGTCGAGCTCTCCGCTTGTCAGCTGCCTCGCCTTGCTGACGTTGGTGACGTACTGACGTTCGCCGATACCGTAGAAGCTGTTGTCGCGCGCGAGGATGTTCTGTTTGCCGATCCTCTCGGCCCACCAGCGCAGTTCTGCCATGCGATTTTTGATGGTGCCCAGAGCCAATCCTTCGGCTTGCCATCGCTCTACCAGGCGTGCGACGTGCTTGGGCTTGAGGCTTGCCGCGGTCATGTACCGGTAGCCGAGTTCCTGGAGCTGGTCGGCGACCAGGTCGAGTACGCGCTCCCGATCACGCTGGGTTGCAAAGCTGCCGCCGCGACTGCGCCGGCATAGTTGTTTCAAGTCGTAGTTCAAATTGCGCATGCGCTGTGATTCCTTCCTTATGGTCGTTAGGCTGCCCCGGGATATCCGTCTGTCGTCAATGGTGTGAAGTGGTCAGGTAAGTGTTTCTGTCCGTCCCTTGCGCCATAGCGTTGTGGGAACTACAAAGGACACGGGACACCACTCCCGCTTTGTGCCGAGGTCACTGTCATGCCTCCGCGGCACGCGGATTGGCTCCGACGGCCCTTGCTGCTGCAAGTAGATTCATCGGGATGAGCCTTTTCCCCAAGGCTCGGGGTGCGCCAGATGGCGCTGGGCTGACCTGCCCGCGAATGCGGTTTGGTAGGGCAGACTCGCGTTGCACGGTCTGCGGTTTTGACGCGCTTTTGAGCTCGTCACTTGGGGGTAGCACTTGCTGCAGCCCGACTAAGTGCTTGTCGGCTGGGGCAATTTGCGCGTCGTCACTACCGGTTCGCACCGGGTAGTGACGACGCTGTTGGCGCAGGGTTGGGTTGCGACAGTGCGGCTAGATTGCAGCAGTTTTGACGTCGGCTTGTGCCGCTTGGATCCATAGAGCCGGCCGCGGTTAAGCAGTTGGCTGTCGGATATCGCTTGTGAACCGGTTGGGGCTCGTCGGCGCGACTGCGCGCTATGCCTTACAAGTATCTCCAGCCTTTCGGCCGCCGGATTTCAGGAGATCTGTCCGGCGAGGGCGCCCGCTTTCGCGGGCATTGGCGATGCGATACCGGGCATCAACCGGGCTGACTCAGCCAACGTGGAATTAACTCGGTAGATATTGCGCCAAGATAATGTGGATTGCAACTGCAGCATCGCTTCGACGTTTTTCGACTGCCGACATGAATGTCGAACGCTCCATGTTGTCAGCATTCATGGACGCCCCCTTTTGCCAAGCACTCATTCGATGACGGCGAGAAGGTAAAGATTGCATGCATACATCCGGTCTTTCATGCGGCAATTGCCGCTGACCCTGATGGGATACGCCGGCCGGTTCCTTATCACTGCTGCGTGCTGTTAGCACCTGCTGACAGTAAGGTTTGACCAGCCGCGGTCTGACCTGTCTTTCCATCACCTCGTGATTGCTTGTGCAATCGTGGAATTCCTATCCTGACACCTCCTGGCTGTTACTCAACTGGACTCTCTAGGCTCCAGCTGGCGCGTAATCCGTCTGGAACTCTCGGTCGTGTGCCAGCAGCGCCCATGCGATCCGAGCGTTCTTGTTCGCAATTGCGACAGCGGCGATATTCTTGTTTCGCCGACCAAGGAGCCGCGCGAACCAGGCGGTGGTCTGATCGGCCTTGCCCTCCGCATGGCGAATCATTGACCTCGCGCCATGCACGAGCAACGAGCGCAGATACGGATCGCCTCGCTTGCTGATGCCAAGCAGCATCGTCTTGCCGCCGGTTGACTGATGTCTCGGAACCAGTCCGAGCCAAGCTGCCAGCTGACGCCCATTCTTGAAGCACTTCGCATCGCCCACCGAGGCCGACAATGCGCTGGCAGTGATCGGGCCGATTCCGGGCATTTGTGCGAGCTTTCGACTGGCTTCGTTCTCGCGGTGCCACAGGGTAATTTCCCGTTCCAGTTCGGTGACCTGGCGATCCATCTCCTTCAAGTGATCCCCCAGTCGCTGCAGCAGCAGGCGAAACCGCCCTGGCAATTCGTTCTCCCCGTCTTCCAGGATCTCTGGCAGGGATGTTGCGATATGTCCGATGCCTTGCGGGATCGTGATGCCGAACTCCGCCAGCAGGCCGCGGATCTGGTTG
>JANNKH010000048.1:0-2629 GCA_031396205.1 Rhodoferax sp. | reverse complement strand
CCGGGTGCTGCGCAGTTGTGGACAACACGCCCCAGGGCCTGAGAGGGGCCCGTCGCGTTGTCCACAACCAAGCCCCGTGGACAACCCTGCATCTCCGCGGTTCAACGTCCATCCAATACGGGGAGGTTGCCTGATGAGCGCAGCGCCGGGCCGCCCCAGACTAGCTCCCACCGCAGCGCTTTGCGCGGAGCTTACCTGATGAGCGCAGCGCAAGCACGATCAACATCAACGATGAGAACAACGTGAACAAGTTGCAAGGGAAAGCCGCTTTGGTATCAGGCTCCGGCCGTGGCATCGGGCGCGAGATCGCACTCAAGCTGGCCGCCGACGGAGCGCGCGTGGTGGTCAATGATCTCGACGCCGAACCGGCTGCCGAAACGATTGCGACGATCAGAGCCAGGGGCGGCGAGGCTGTTGCCTGCGTCGGTAGCGTGACGGCCCCCGACTTCGCCAAGCGTTTCGTCGACACTGCCATCGACAGCTTCGGTGGTCTCGACATCATAGTGAACAACGCAGGCTTTACCTGGGACAACGTGATCCAGAAGATGAGCGACGAGCAGTGGGAGGCGATCATCGGCGTGCACCTGACGGCACCTTTCCGCATTCTGCGCGCCGCCTCGGACTTCATCCGCGATGCGGCAAAGAAGGAAGCCGAGGCGGGCCGCGAAGTTTTCCGCAAGGTCGTCAATGTGTCGTCCACCTCGGGCGTCTTCGGCAACGCCGGGCAATCCAACTACGCCGCGGCCAAGGCCGGCGTCAACGGCCTGACCAGGGCCCTGGCCAAGGAATGGGGACGATACAAGGTCACGGTCAATAGCGTCGCCTTCGGCCTGATCGCCACGCGCCTCACCCAGCCACTGACCAGCGGCGAAGCCAGCGTCGAGATCGAGGGGCGTCAGATCAAGGTCGGCATCCAGCCGGATCGTCTCAAGGCGTCCGAAACGACGATCCCGCTCGGCCGCGCCGGCACGGCGGAAGAGGCGGCCGGCGCCGTGTACCTGTTCTGCATACCCGAATCGAACTACGTCAGCGGCCAGGTGCTGGTCTGCGGCGGCGGCCGGCCCTGAGGCCGAGGACGAAGACCATGGACGGCTACCGCAGCCCGTGGCTGGACGCTGACCTCGAACTCCTGCGCGACTCGACGCGCAAGTTCTTCGAGCGCGAATGCGTGCCGCACGACGCGCGCTGGCGCCGCGAGGGCATGGCCGACAGCGAAATCTGGCGCAAACTGGGGACCATGGGCCTGCTCTGCGCCAGCATTCCCGAGCAATACGGCGGCGGCGGCGGCAGCTTCGCCCACGAGGCGGTGATTTGCACCGAGCAGGCGCGGGCCCTGGTCACCTGCTTCAGCAACAACGTGCACAGCGGCATCCTCGCCCACTACCTGCTCAACTTCGGCGGCGAAGAGCAGAAGCTGAAATGGTTGCCGCGGATGGCCACCGGAGAGCTGGTCGGGGCGATCGCCATGAGCGAGCCGGGTGCAGGTTCGGACCTGCAGGCCATACGCACGAGCGCCGTGCGCCAGGGCGACGAGTACCTGATCAACGGTTCGAAGACCTTCATCACCAACGGCTATCACGCCAACCTGATCTGCGTCGCGGTCAAGACCGATCCGACGCAGCGTGCCAAGGGCGTCTCCCTGATCATGATCGAGACCGATGGGCTGGCCGGCTTCCGCCGCGGCCGCCTGCTGGAGAAGATCGGCCAGACCGGGCAGGACACCGCCGAGCTGTTCTTCGACGACCTGCGGGTGCCTGCCGCGAACCTCCTGGGGACCCGCGAGGGCTGCGGCTTCATCCAGCTGATGGAGCAGTTGCCGCGCGAGCGCATGCTGATCGCGCTGCAGGCTGCCGTCATCATGGAGCGCGCGGTGGCCGAGACCACGGTCTACGTTGCTGAGCGCAAGCTGTTCGGCAAGCGGCTGCTCGACATGCAGAACACCCGGTTCAAACTGGCCGAGTGCAAGACCATCGCCACCATTGCCCGGAGCTTTGTCGACAGCTGCGTGATGCGCGTCCTCGACGGAACACTGGACGTGCCTACCTCGGCCATGGCCAAGTGGTGGTCTACGCAGATGAACTGCCAGGTCCTCGACGAATGCCTGCAACTGTTCGGGGGTTATGGCTATATGAGCGAATATCCGATCGCCCGCATGTACGCCGACAGCCGCGTCGGCAAGATCTACGGCGGCGCCAACGAGGTCATGAAGGAGTTGATCGCGCGCTCCATGGAGCCATGATCCAGAATCCCGCCCTTCGTTGTTGGCCCGGGGGTTTGCCGCAGGAGTTGCACTATTGTCGACTGACAGGGAGAAGAGCATGAGCAACAGCAAGATGATGGAAAACAAGGTGGTGCTGGTCACCGGCGCTGGGGGCGGCATCGGTCGCGATATTGCTTTGGCGATGGCGCGCGAGGGTGCGCGCGTGGTGGTCAACGACGTCGGTGCCTCGGTGGCCGGGGAGGGCAGCAATGCCGGCCCGGCGCAGCAGGTGGTGGACGAGATCCGCGCCCTGGGCGGCGAGGCGGTCGCCAACAGCGACAGCGTCGCCGAGCCGGTCGCCGCTCAGCGCATGGTCGATACCGCGCTCGACAGCTTTGGCCGCATCGACTGCGTGGTGAACAACGCGGG
>JANNKH010000043.1:0-34265 GCA_031396205.1 Rhodoferax sp. | reverse complement strand
ATGCCGTACGCATCCTGGCTCGCGCCTGGTTGCGTGTCATCTGGCGCGCTTGGACTGACCGAAAAACCTACGACCCTGCCTTGCACCTGGGCTCGCTCAAAACAATTTCTTCGACAGGGGGTTGACACAGGATGTCTCATGCCATCACCTCCAATGCGAGCGGCGCGTCGGCCAGCGTGAGCAGTTCGGCCGCCTGCGCGAGCGCGGTGAGCGAGGCCACCGGCAGGCGTGCGAACAGGCGCGGCACCATGCTGGGCGCAAGGCCTGACCGGTGCAGTCGGTTGACTTGCACGGCCGCCACGCCGTCGACTCCGTGGGCCACGGCGGCCACTTCGTCGACCGAAACCGTCTGACCAAATGCGCGGCGTGCGAAGCTGAAGTGGGTGCGCAGCGCGGTTTCCATCGCCGCCAGCACGGCGTCGGCTTCGTGTGTGTCCAGTACCTTGACCGACAGGCGGCAGACAAAACGCACGTCGCTGTAGTTGGCCATGCGCAGCGGCACCAGTGGATCGCCGTAGGTGGCGATCGCCTCACGCAGGCGCTTGTACGTATCGCTGGATGGGGGAACCTGTGCGCCATCGACCCCGGCAATGGTGAGGAACACGCCGCGCGCCGGGCCGGCCGGAATCCACAACGCGTGCGATTTGTCGATACCGGCGAATGCGCGCGCGAAATGCGCGTAGTCGTCGATCGACACCGCACGGTCGAGCGTGAGCACGGTCAGGGGTGCGTTGTCGCGTGCCCGCTCGAGTGTCTCGGCATCCTCACCGCCGGTGGCTGGTTCCGGATTGTGCGCGCCGCTCACGCCCAGCGGGCGGCTGAGCAAGGTAGTGAGTTTCCCCGCGTCCAGGTTTCCCGCTGTACCCAGGCCCTTGCGGTAATGCACCCGCAAATTCGAGCTGCCACTGGGCAACCGTGCACCGTTGACGCCATCGCCAAACACCAGCGATGTGATGGCCTCGTCGTCCTGGCGAGTTTCGAATTCGTGCGCGCCGGGTTTGGCCGCGTGCAGCGAAGGCACTTCTTGCCACAACACGTCGTTGACCCGCAGCTCGAGCGTGGACGCCCGGCCACTGGGCGTGTTGGCGCTGACGAAGGTGAGCGGCGCCTGCGTCAGGTTGAAGCGCGCATTGGACACCTGGCCGTCGCCGTTGCCCAGGATGGCCTGGACAGATTCGCCGTGCGTTGCCGGCGCCACATTGGCGTTGATGCGCGCAAAGCGACGCTGGTAGCAATGGCGGGTTGAAGTGGCCAGGGTCAGTACCGTTCGGTCGCGCGTCTGACTGATGGCGTCGTTCGTTGCGGCAAGGAAAACGATCTCGGCCAGCTCTGCGTCGTCGCCGTGCGATGCTGCCAGCGCAATGTCATTGCCCCGCAACGTCACCAGGCCGATCAGTCCGTCGCGATCCTGCAGCCGCAGCCGCAGGCGCACGCTGGCGTCACCGACCGCCGCACCGAAGGCCTGCGGGTCCAGGTAGTGCGGGGTGCTGCCAACCAGCCGCACCGGCGCATCGATCAGCAGCAGGTCATCGCCTTGCGCCAGTGCCCGGGTGGAACCGTCCTCGCCGGTCAAGGCCAGGCCGACTGCACCGCGCGCCAGCACAAGCCGTTGGCGTTTACCAAAGAGTGCGAGCGCCTGTCCCGGCACCAGACCTTCGGCATGCGTGTCCAGTGCGATCCGTTCGCCATAGACCGGCAGGTCGAGTGGTGGTCGCGCCAGCGGCAGCTCTGCACTGTCGACATGCACGGCCAGCGCGCGCACCGCGTGTTCGAATGCGGCGGGCAGCCGGCCGCCGGTCAACTCGCCACTCAAACGCATGCGCGTGGTCTGCCCGGACAACAGGTATTGGGCGCGGCTGGCTGTGCTGCTCGCGGTGATGCGGTAGAGCTCCACCGACCCGGGCACCGCCAGCAGCGCCCAGCTGCCGGCAACAACAGCGTCGTTGGCCGGAAAAATATCGATCGTATCGGGCGCGCGAACCAGCGGCGCACGTCGGCCGGAGTTCAGCACGATGCTGCCGCCGATGGCGCGATCGACTTCGGCGATGAAGCCCTGGTAGGCGGCCTGTTTGGTCAGTTCGGTCAATTCGTTCAGGCTCTCGCGGGTCATTGCCATGGCCGCTGTGCCGACCTCTGCGCCGGCCAGCACGATGCCGGTGCCGGCAGCGGCGGCCTTGTGCATCGCCATCGTTGCGGCCCCCTGCGCGGCGCCCTTGGCGGCGGCCACGATGTCGTCCAAGCTGGCCGCGAACACCGACGCCTCGAGCGCGCCGCTGCCGGTGCGCCGTTCCGGGTACACCGGCGCCAGCACGCTGAAATCCGGCCATTCCTCGGTGTCGCCCGGGCGCAGCAGGTTGGCTTCGTCGGCCAGGCCGATGTAGTCGGCCTTCATGCTGTCGGACAGGGCGCGCCAGTCGGGCGCGCTGCTACCGAATGCGGCGGCTCTGGCACGGAACGAGAATACGCGCACGCCCTTGTCCGCCGGCAACACGAACGGCTTGGAGTGGCCCAGGCCGGTCTGCCAGCGCACCTCGGTCAGGCCGCGATCGGTATGTGTCTTGAGTGCCGTTACGACCCGCACATCCCAGCGCTCGTTGGCCGGGTCGCTCTCATGCTCGGCGCCTACGATGAGCAGCAGGTCGCCCACCGCCAGGCCGCTGTCCAGGCCCGCGAGCCACAAGCGGGTGTCGCCGAATGCGGGAGTGCGCGATTCGGCCTGCTGCACCGGGATCGCGTTCCACGCCGCGCGGGCCGGGGTGGCAAATGTGGTTTCGAAACTTTGCGCCTTCTCGTCCTGACCCGGCACGCTTTGTACGCGCGTGCCCACAGGGATCACGATGGGCTCTGCCGGCGCACCGGGAGTGGCCTGCAGCGTGAACGCCAGGTGCGTGCCGGCCGCGGCGCCCGGCGCGAGTTGGTAGCCGATCAGGCGCGCCATTTCGCGCACCGACAGGCGTTCGGTCGCCGTGCGCAGATAGTGTTCCTGTGCAAAACGTTCGGTGTAAAAGCCCAGCACGTCGAGCGAGCAGGCCAGCGCGTCGCTGATGGCCAGCGTGAAGTCGCTCGCCTCCCGTGTGGTCAGCGCGGCGAGCGCCGGATAGTTGGTGCCCGACAAACGTGCACGCATCGATTCAACATAGTCGCCATGACGGCCCATGCGGTAGGCCACCTGCGACAGACCGGGTGGATTGGTGATGCGCTGCGGGGTCACAGCGTCGACGCCGCTGCAGCAATCGCAGTCGGGGCCGGCAGGCGGACGTTTGGTGGGCATTACTTGCCTCCGTGCAGGTCGAGCCGCAACACGCCATGCTCGGGGAAGTTGGCGTCGTTGTCGAGCCGCGCGATCTCCAGCCGGCTGAGCGGCATGAATCCGTCGGCCAGTGGCGTCGGGTCGATCTGGCCTTGGCGCTGGAAGCGGGTGACCTGCACCGATGCCACGCCCGCAACGGTGCGCGCAGCCGCATACAACGGACTCAGGAAGACGGTCTGGCCAAAGCTGAAGTTGTCGGGATGGAACAGACCGCGCGTACCGTCGCTGCGCACCCGGCTCGCGAGCACGTCGAGCAGGCCCTGGCGCACATTGCTGCGGAAGTAACCGTCATCGACACAGACCAGCAGGTCGATTTCGAGCGACACAGTTACCGGTTCGCCCATGTGCACGTCGTGGCCGGCCATGCGGTAGCGGTCCAGGTGTTCGACGGCGGTGCGAGCAAAGCCGGCGTCGACAGGTTCGCCACCATCGCGGTCCACCGTGACGAACACGGTGTGCCAGCTGCCCGTCCAGCGCAAACTGGCGGCGGCGCGCTGCACGCCGGGCAGCCTTTCGGTGACCGCGGCGTAGTCTGCCGGTGTGACGGCGCGCTCCTGGCTACGGAAAGCCTGGGGCGCATGGCGTCGAACCTCGTCGGCGTTCTCGGGTTGCACACCGCCGCGCGCGGACATCGGATTGGTGACCGCGACGATGCGCCCGTCATTGGTCACCCTATGCGCCAGCGTGTTGGCGCCGATATTGCCCTGCGGACCATTGCCAACCCGGTAGCTGGCGCTGAAGCTTGTCGCCGGCTCCGGCCGGCGGCCATGGATGTCGTTGCCGAAGCGCGGTTGGGCGCTGCCGTCGTTGTCGGTCTCCAGCACAAAGTGGGTGTCTGAAGCGCCGCTGGCCAGCAGGTCGCGCCGGGCGCTCCAGGTCTCGTTGCTGCTGCCCAATGTGCCTTGCAGCGTTATGGCGGGAACCGCATCTGCGGTGAGCCATACCAGTGCCGCACCGGCCGAAGCCGTGGCATCGAACAGTACCCGGCGCTTGTGCTGCAGGCCGTTCTGCAGCACGGACTGGATCACCGTACCTTGCCGGGTGACCGGAGACCGCGCCAGCATGGGACTGAACCGGGGCGGCAGCGGTTGCGGCGCGGCGCGCTCGCAATGGGCGCCTAATGCGGGCGCAAACTGCAGCCGCGGTGCTGGCACCTCGCCCAGCGGTTCCGCTTGCACGCTCTGGCCATGGTCCACCAGGATGTTGTTGCCCAGTGCGATGCTCACGTCATCGATCAGCATTGCGCCGTGGCTGGCGTCGGTTTGGGCGGACAGGCACAGCGGGAAGGGCAGGGCATCGTCGGCATGCCAGCGGATCTCGGTGACTTCGCTGTCGTCCAGCGGATCGACCAACGGGTCGGCACCGTCGAAGGCACGCACCTGGATCAGCCGCACCGCGTGGCGATGCGCTGGATCGGCGTCGTCGTCTAGGCCGCTCAGCGGCCCGCGCACCTCCTGAAAAATAAGCACATCCCCCGCTGCCAGATCGGGCCAATGGCCGCGCAAGGTGGCCTGTGTCGCACCGGCGGTCAGGCAGCAGCGCGCATCGCCCCAGGTGTAGAACGTGAACGCGTTGTGTTCCATGCGCAGCGTCGCCGTGTGCATGGGCTCAAACACGATGGGCACGGCCAGCATGGCGGCCTGTTCGTCCGCTGAGCCGGGCGCGATCTGCGCCGGCGCGCCCGGCACGCGGGTCAACAGCCGCAGGCCGGCGGGCAGCGGGAACGCCGCGCCGCTCACCTCCAGGTGCAGCCAGGCGCGCGCGTTGCAGCCGTCGTGCATGGCATAGTCGACCAGCAGCGCGTGGCGGCGCAAACTGCGGCGCTGGCGCGCGGTATGCAGGTAGGCCTCGGTGGCCACTGCATCGAGCTGGTAGTGCTGCAGGTCGCCGACGTAGGCGATCAATTCGGCCAGGGTGGTGGCCAGATCGGCCGGGCTGCGGTCACGCCAGCCGGGCATCTGGCTGGTGAGCCGATCGACCAGCAGGCGGCGCAGGCTTGTGTAGTCACGCGCCAGGTAGTGGATGTCGGGTTCGAGGGCGGGTTCACTTGCGCAGTCGCCCGCCGGCGCGCAATCGAAGTCGCTCGGGCATTCGACCTTGAACGCAAAATCAACGCCCGATAGACGCGGATCAAAGCCGGGCAGTGGCGTGTCGCTGTCGGATCCTTGCCCCAGTTGCAGGTGGTAGGTTGAAAAATCACCAGCCGAGTCGGTCCGCACCAGCACGATCTGGCCGGCGTCCGGCAGGGCCATGAAAAATGCCTGTTCAGCGGCGTTGGCCTGTGCTGGCGGCGCGCTGGCGACGCCGATCCATTCGATACCGATGAGGCGGATGCGCTCGCCGCCGGCGATGCGCAGGTTGTCTACCGAGAGCCCGGCTGGAACCGGTTTGAGCAGACGCACCATCAACGTGTGCTGGCGCGGGCTGCCGGCGGGCGCGTCCAGGTCGAGCACCTCCAGGAAGTCGATGCCGTTGAGGGTGGCGTGCGCGTTGACCGCCGCACGGCGGTTCTCATCGCAGCAGGTGTAGGTCGTCATGCCGGTGCTCCTTGCACGAAGTCCTCGCGCTGGCGGGCATCGGTGCGGCGGATCACGTATTGCACCGTGACGTACAGCGCGGCATCGACCGCGCGCACCTCGACCGCCTCAACGGTGATCAGGCCGGCCAGCCATTGCTGCAACGCGCCCTGCACCAGGAACTGGGTGGTGGCTGCCAGCTCCGGGCTGTTGGGCGCGAACACCAGCTGGCGCAGCCCGCTGCCGAAATCGGGTCGCATCACGCGCTCGCCCGGCGCGGTGAAAAGCAGCTGCTCGATCAGGCCGCGGATCCACGTTGCCTCGTCGGCCTCGCGGGTGCGGCCGCGGCCGTCGAACTGGTAGGGGAAAAAAAGCCGTTGTGTCATGCTCAGCTCCCGATCACCCGCGTCTGCGCCGCCACCGGCAGCAGCGGCGTGCCGTTGGGCGCACACACTGCCTGGCTGTCCATCAGCACCAGCGGCTGGCCATTGGAGGACACCCGCGTCGCGGCCACGACCCATTGCCCGGTCACGCAGGGAACGGGACCGCCCGATACGTTGAACGGGCAGCCGGCTACGGAATAGGGCCCGCTCATCGCCACGGTGGGCTGGCCGCCGACCAGAACCCGCGGGTTTGGCACCGTGGGCATCGCGCTGCCACCGTGCGCGCACAACACCGTTGCGCCGACATGAAGCAATGGTCCGGGCATGTCAGCGATTCCCCGGTGCGCGCGGGCGCTGCATGCGGCGCCAAGGGCCCCATCGCAGGGCAGTGGGTGATATGCGCGCAGCAGGCATGTCAAACCACCGTCAACGCGCCGTTATTCACCGTCACGGCAGGGCCGACCAGTGTGATCGCCGCGCCCTTGCCGTTCTGGATGTAGATCCCGGTGTCATTCACGATCAGCGTGGCGCCGGTGGCGCTCTTGATCAAGATGCCGCCGGTGGGGCCGGGCAGATCGGAGATCGTGATGCCGTTTTGCAGTGGCGTCTGCAGCGTGATGGCTTGCATGCCGGGCGGCGTCAACAAGGCCATGGCCGGTACCTCGGCGGCGCTGCCCCAGAAGCAGCCGGTCCAGATCGGGAATTCCGCGTTGCCCTGCTCGAACTCGACCCAGACCCCCGAGCCGATCATCGGCAGCGCAAACATGCCGTTCTGGATGCCGGCCACTGGTACGCACGGCATGGCCCAACTCGCCGGGACCAGGCCGGCGACGTCGGGCACCTGCAACTGCAGCCGGCCTTGCTGCATCGGGTCGACATTGTTGAGTACCATGCCGCGGTACTTGCCGAGATAACGTTCGGTCATGCGGGTACCACCGGCGTGATCGACACCAGGCCGTTGCGTGTCAGGTTGAAGCTTTGCTTGATCTCGCCACGCTTGACGGTGCTGGTGACGCTTTGCACGTAGTAAAGGCCGTCATAGGCGATGCCGGCTCCGCGCACGCCGACCAGCTTGCGCGCCTTGAGCATGCGGCCATAACGCAGCACATCGAGGCTGCCATTGGCCGTCACGGCGTCCTGTGACTTGCCGGCCTCGGCCAGGCCCTTCGAGATCGCCTGCATCGGGTTCATCTTGGCGGTGTCCTTCATCATCCTGAGATGGGCGATCGGTGCCGGCATCAGGCCCAGCGGTGGCTGCAGCGGGTTGAGGTTGGGAATCGGAATCGGGATCGGCACCCGCGTGAGCTGGTTCTGGATGAACACGATCGGCAATACACCCTTGGTCGGGTCAAAGCTGAAATTGAGCGACTCGACGTTGGTGTGCGCATCCATGTCGATATTGAGTGCCGGCTGTGGCACGCCCACCTTGATCTCGGGGCCAAAATACGCGATGTTGGTCATCGGCACATCGCCCGGCTCGATGTAGAACACATGGCCGACCTCCTCGGCCATCTGCTGGATGTAGGCCAGGTCGCTGCCCTGCTGCGCCGGGATGCGTTCTACCGGGATGGGCACATCCGGGAAGAAGGATGGAATCGGCAACGGGATGATGCCGAAGGCCGCGTACTTGGCGCAGATCAGCGCGAACCGCGCCTCAACCGGCATGGCCGGGTAGGGCAGGCCACTGAAGTCCAGCAGGTCCATCACCCGGGTCAGGTCTTCGCCGGTCACGGTGATGCTGCCGCTTTGGCCGTTCTGGCCAGCCTGCACCTCGACATGGGTCACGATACCGTCGAACAACGGCTGCGGCCGTCCGCCTAGCGTGACGATCAGCACCACCCGCAACGGCGGAACGCCGACGTTGGTGTTCTGCCCCACCGCGATCAGGAAGATGGTGTTGAGCTCGGACTTGCTGTTGACCTTGAAGCGCAACTGGAATCCGCTCGTGGAGCCGGCGGCAGTGGTCGCCGTGACGCTGTCCAGCGCGTCGATCATCATCGCCGGCACCGGAATCGGGATCACCGGCCCGATCATCAGCGTCAGAAGCACGGCATTAGTCATCGCCAACTCCCGGCACGCCTTCGGGCAGCGTGATGCGCACGCGCCGCCCGACGGTGGTGGTCAGGTCGTCGGGACGCATTGCGCCATTGCCATCGCACAGGCGCCAGTATTGCTGCGAATCGCCCAGGTATTGCGCCGCCAGGTTGTCGATCCGGTCGCCCGCTTGCACGCGGTGCTCGTGCAGCGTTGCGAACCGTTCGGGCTGCGGGATCAGGCGCCGGCGCACGTACACCCGCAATTCACCGTCGGCCCGCTTCCACTGCGCCGTGTCAAGCCCGTAGTAGCGGCTGTCGGGCGCAAACGCAGGTGCTGTCAGCGCATTGGCCTGCATGAAGGCCTTGAGCGGATCGGTCATGGCAGGCCTCCTATTCCCAATGCATCAAAGCCAAAGGTCGCCGCCTTGGTCGCGAGCTTCTCGCGCGACTGCAGATAAGCCATGAACAGGCCGCCGCCCTTGTGGTCAAAGCCCAGGTCGTCGATTGACAATACACGCAGGCTCAGGTTGACCTTGGCGTTGATCGGGTTGAGCGCCGGATCGAACGCCTCTTCGGAGATCGAGAATTCGGTCACCCGCACCGGCGCAATGCGATTGGCACCCCAGACGAACAGCGCCAGTGCTGACTCCATCGGCGCGATCTCCAGCGTGCCAGAGGCGGCAAGCGCCTTGCCGGCGAGCAGATCGCCGCTAGTCGGATTGATCAGCGACTCCAGTACCGCCAGTTGTGGTGCTATGCCGGCGGCAACGGTATTCCGGTTTTGGCCGGGAAATTCCAATTGGTCTGCTGCATCGATGTCGGCTTCGAGCCGGAAGGTCTCGATCGCCGGGCCCTTGAGCCGCAGCGCCTCGGACCGCTCGGCGCCCTCGCCAGAGCCCTGCACCTGCAGCGAGCGCGAGAGCTTTTCCGGGTTGTACTGCAGTGCGATCACGCGACGCACCTGCGCCGTCTGCGGATCGATGAGAACGATGCCGCCCTTGACGATGCGCGGGGATTGGCTGTAGCCGCTCATGGCCGGTCGCTCCACCGGCCAGGGCGATCGCCCCATGCGGTACGCAAGTTCTCGCAGCGATGGGGATGGCACATGTTTGGCTGGCTTGTCATGCGCTCAGTCCTTGAATATCGGTGACCAATGTTGGCGAAACTGCACATAGTCGTGCTCCAGTGCGGCCCGATCGGACCGGGTTTGCAGCCACGCCAGCATGCCGTCGCACTGGGCCGCAAGCGTGGCAGGATCGTCGGCCGGACCGTCGATCTGCGGGCCGTGCCGGCGCGCAATGAAACTCATCGCCCGGTAGCTTGCGCCGCGCGACAAACTGGTCCAGTCGCCGTGCAGCAGGCTCGCAATGGGGGCCGTTGTCATGACTCGTGTGCTCCCGCGGGCGCAATGCCATGGCGGGTCGTTGGGTGACAGCGGCCCGGTTCATCGCGTGGCCCGCCGCTGACGCGACAATGCCGCGGCAACGGCGTTGCCACAGATGACGGGTATGGTCGACCCGGTCATTGGAATGGAACCTTCTGTTGCGCGGCTGCGCGCAGCGCCGCGTCGACCGCCTCGCGCGTCTCGCCGGTCAACTTGGCGGCATCCATGGCCTGCGACAAGGCGCTGGTCGCGCCTTTCTCGGCGCCCGCCTTGGCCGCGTCTCGCAGCCGCTGGTTCCAGGTGTCATTGATCCCGAGTTTGCGCAGTCCCCGCTCGAGAGCCTTGTCGATCGGTTGCCAGACGCTATCGGTCAGCGAGCGTGACTTGCGGCCCGGCAGATCCGGAATCGGCTTGTAGAAATCGGGCGGCAGGCGGTTGGGGTCGCAATCCTGCGGGAAAACCGTGCAATAGTCGACCTTGATGCCATGGTCCAGTCCGGTGCCGGGTGGCACCGGCTGGTTCGGTTGCGTCGCCGCCAGTGGCTCGGGAAAGGTCAGTCCCTGCGTCATCAGGCCGCGCAGCCGAAGCCCGCTGTTGGCTGAGAAATACACCTCGACGCGCCGATTGCGCGGCTCGCGCCGGTTGCTGTCGACCACCGGTACGCTTTCGCCCAGGCTGTGGGTCTGGATGCTGTCGGTGGCTATACCGTTGGTTGCCAGTTCGCCCTGCACTGCGTCGGCGCGTTGCTGGCCCAGCTCCTGGTTGCCGGCCTCGGTGCCGACCGCGTCGGTATGTCCGACCGCCTTGACCCGGCCGCCCGGCGCATCGCCCAGCAACTGCTGAAGACGTGCAGCGAACGGTACGAGCTGACTCTGGTGTGCGCTGGTCAGCGCGGCGCTGCCGAAGGCAAAGCCGTCCAGCGTGAGCGATCCACCCTCGGGACCGAGCAACGAGGGGCGCGGCAATGTGACGTCGGGCACCTGCGGTAACAGCCCGCCGGACGTCGGCCCGCCCATTGAGGGCGGGCGCAGGCGTGCGTCGAAATCACCCATCGTGCGACTCCGGCGCTGCCGCCATCGACTGCGTGCGCGGCGCAAAGGCCTTAAAAGGACGGGCGTGCATGGCGTTGGGTTCATGGTGACGGTGCAACTGCCGGGGCGTCCTTGCCGAGGTCCTTGCGGCGCACTGTCTCTTCGGTGGTCCACAGGTCCTTGGTCATCGACCCATCGGCGCCGGCGTCTTCGTAATAGATCCTGTAGGCATTGGGTTCCGGGTCGTAGACGCCCAGGGAATCGTCCCGTGCGGCCTTGATCGCCGCTTCCTTGTCGGCCGCGTCATTGGGCGTCACCTGCTTGTTGTTCACGATGTAGTAACGGTCGGGCCCGGGCACCGGCGCCTGGCCAGCAGCCGGCGCTGCGGCTGGCGGGGCCTTTTTCAGCAGTGCCACCGCGTGGCTCGGACCGGTGTCGGGCTCGACCGCCAGGTAGCCAACGGGTGTGAAGCCTGCGCTCCGGAGCAGGCGCGTCGCATAGGTGGCGAGAACGTCGCAGTCGGACTTCAGACGCATAGCGCGCGGCGCGTCAGCAACCAGATGGCCCAGCTTGCCGGCCCGGTTCGGGACCACGTCGCCGCGGTCGACATGGAAGAAGAAAATGTCTGCCATGTGCTGATAGGCCTCGGTCACTTTCTCTGGTGCATTGGGGTGCTCGGCGGCCAGCGCCTGGCCGATATGTTCGGTTTGCGCATCGAGCCAGGCCTTGAGCGCAGCAAACTTCAGATTGGTCGGCGCCTTGATGTCGATCGTGTGTTTGGCGCCGAGCTTGACCAGGTAGTCGGTGTAGAACTTCTGCTTGTAGGCATAAACCCAGGGCAGGTCTGCGTCCATGGTCAATTCGCGTGGCTTGCCGCTGGCATCGGCCAGCTGCTCGACCCCGTAACCCGGTTCGACGAACACCTTGGTGTTCAAGATCTCGAACAGGTATTCCTTGTCCGCCTGCCACAGCCATTCGGAGATTGCCACCCGCGATGCAGGGTCGAACACCAGGATCTGCGCCAGCGCATCGCGGTAGTCGGTGTCCTTGCGATATGGGGGAAGCGTCGGCTCCAGCGCGGCCAACAACTTTGCGTTGCCGAGCTTTCTCGCAAAGGCGCCGGACCGGTCGGTCAACTGCGCGAGCAAGGGGTGGTCGCCGGGGCTGGCCTTGCGAGCGGCGAAGAAGGTCGACAGCGTCCGGATCTGGTCGGCGCTGGCCTGGTCCGCCGACGCCGCCACCGACTCATAGACATTCTCTTTGTTGTCATCGGGCAACTTGCCGGCGACATCCATCGCCTCGGTCGTGAAGCCGGCCGTGGCCAGGTCGGAGGCGATCAATGCCGCGCGTATTTCGCGCTGGTCCGTTCCCTGGGTGTCCAGAATCATCAGCGCCAGCTGGTAGGCGTCGCGGAACGCGGTTGTCCAGTTGGCCTGCTTGGTTTTGTCGCTGGGTTTTTCGAGCAGATCGCTGCTGTCCGGCGCCGGCTTGTGGGTGATTTCATTGCCCAGCTGCTGCGCGGTCATCGCGAAGTCCTTGCTCGACGGATCGGTCGAGGGCTTGGGCGTCTGGCCGGCGGCCCAGGTTTCGAGGCGCTTTTTTGCACGTTCGCGTTCGACCTGCTGTTTCTTCTTCGCCGCTTCGTCATCATCGCGCTGGATCAGCGGCTGCATGCGGCGCTGCTGCACGGTATGCGCCAGCTCGTGTGCGATAAGCCTGCGACCCGCGCTGCTGTACGGCGCGTAATGCCCAAGCCCGAATGCCATATCCTGCCCCACCGTGTAGGCGCGCGCCTGCAGGGCCGCGGCGGTCGCTGCTGCGGCGCCATCGGTGTGTACCCGTACCGCCCCGAAGTCATGGCCGAAGCGTGCCTCCATGAAACTGCGGGTATCGCGGTCGAGCGGATGACCCGCCGCGCCCGGCAAAAGCGAGGGACCCGACCGCTGCCTGCGCTGAGCCTGGGTGTCGCTGACCGCCGGCGCGGCTGTTGCCACGGACGATGACGGCAGCGCCATGACCCGATCGGCGACACGTTCGGCCACCTGTTCGAGCGGGTCGCCACGACGACCCATGGGCAGCTTGCGCACAGGGTCCGCCGTCGTATTGGTTCGGCAGGACTCGCGCATGACGGCCAAGCCCGCTGCCGCTGGCGCTGCGGCGTCGGCGCGCCGGCGCACCGACGCCGGCGCAACTGCGGCCGCCCGGCTGAGCGAGACTCTGCGGCTCGTCGTCATGGCCATGCCCTGCAGTTGTCGTCGCGCCAGATCACTGGACGACCCTGCCTGCTGCGTACTGCGGGATTGGCTTTGACAAGACAAGCGCTGCGCGCATTTGTCAGTCTGCGCCGCAACTGCGTTGTCGCCTTGGGGCAGCCCGGCGGGCTCATGGCGTGCCTCCCTTCACGATGCTGCGGGCAATTCGCTGGCCGATGTCGTGGCCGCCCGTTGCTTGGGGGTTCCCCGCGGGCGCAACGATTGCCCGTGCATGATGACCGGCATGGGCCAGTTCCCAGGCGGCGTGCGGGTGCGCCAGCAGTTTCTGCAGTTCGGCCTGCAGGCTGGCCTGGAGCGTCCGCGCATCGGTGTGATCCAGGCCCCGCAGCACCAGGGTGTCGATATGCAGCACAACGCGGTTCATATCCACCCCCGGGTTTCGGCATCGGAGGGCGATTGCTCGCGCTTGGCCGCTTCGAGGTGGGCTGCGCGCAGCAGATGTGCCATGCTGACCGACGTGCCGGCCTCGGCGGCCAGGAACGCGGCCGCCAGCGCCATGTTGCGGATGCTGCCGCCAGTGGCATTGAGTCGGGCCAGCTTGGCGAAGTCGATTGTGCCCAAGGGCGTCCTGGCGGGAAAGACGCTGCGCCAGATCGCCTCGCGCTGAATCGCATCGGGGTATGGGAAATGCACGACGAAACGCAGCCGGCGGCTGAAGGCGTTGTCGAGCGCCGCCTTGTGGTTGGTGGTGAGGATGGCCAGCCCGCGGTAGGTCTCCATGCGCTGGAGCAGGTAGCTCACCTCGATGTTGGCATAACGGTCGTGGCTGTCCCTGACCTCGCTGCGCTTGCCGAACAGCGCGTCGGCTTCGTCAAACAGCAGGATCGCACCGATGTCTTGCGCCGTATCGAACAACCTGCGCAGGTTTTTCTCTGTCTCGCCGATGTATTTGCTGACCACGGCCGATAGATCGATGCGGTACAGCGCCAGGCCCAGGGTATGGGCCAGCACCTCTGCCGCGAGTGTCTTGCCGGTGCCGCTCTCGCCGCTGAACAGGGTGGCAATGCCCAGGCCGCGCTCGCCCTTGTCGGCGAAGCCCCAGTCATGGTGCACCGTGATGCGGTTGCGGGCATGCACCGCGAGCTGTTCGAGCGTGCGGCGCGGGGCATCGGGCAGCACCAGGTCGTCCCAGCTTGCGCGCGCGTCGATGGCCTGCGCCAGGTCGTCCATGCCGTCGGCCCGGCCACGGGAAAGCGTGTGCAAGACAACGGTGTCGTGCGTTGCGTCCTTGCCGTCAACGCCGGCCGCGCAGCGCGCAATATGGCGCGCCCCGAGCCGGTATTGGCTGGCCAGTGCGTCCAGTGCATGGTGCAGTGTCGGCGCCATGGCGCCGAGCGCTGCATGCCAAAGTTCGCGCTGGCCCAGCGCATCGACCTTGTCGATGCGCTGGGCCAGCATGTCGCGATCCAGACGCGGCACCACCGGTGCGGAGATGACCAGCAGGCCATCGATCTGCTCGATGAAATGGGCGAGGGCAATCGGGTTGTCTTCGCCCTGGACCAGCAAGAGTCCGGCTCCCAGCAGGGCAGCTTCCCGTTGCCACAGGCCGGCGAGCGAGGTCGGCTCCAGCGACGCACCGGGTATGTCACTTGCGCGCAATTGGTACAGCGAGATTCCCAGCGCATGTGCCAGCGTGGCGGCCACGTCGCGTTGCGCGTCGCCGTCGTCGCCGTGCAGCACGAACACGGGCCAGGGTTCGGTGCGGCTGCGCAATTGGTCAGCGGCGTGCCGGGCGGCGGCGCGGTGTGGCTCGGCCATCAGACCGGCAGGCGGTACCGGCGTGAGCAGGCCGCGCAGGCGATGGTCCAGGTAGTTGAGTCCGGCAACGAAATGCAACACCCGTTCGTCAAGCCGGATCCGGCCGCTGGTCAGCCCGACACTGGCGTCCACCTCGATCAGGTGCTGGCGCCGCAACGCAGCGACCGGGGTGATGGCGCTCCAGTGCGAGTCGGGCAGGGCGGCCATGGCCAGGGCAAACGTGACCCATGCACGTTGCGGCTGGCCGCTGGCATCAGCACACAGCATGGCCAGGCGCCCGTCCATCTCGACGCCGGCGGCCAGCAGCACCAGGTCGCGCTCGAACGCGCTGAGATCGAACAGTGTTGCCAGGGTGTCGATGGCCGACGGCGCGGGCATCTGCCGTGCCATGGCCTGCACCTGCTGCTGCGCCTCGTCCACGGCGCCGTCACCGAGCAAGGCCCGAAGGCGCGCGAACTCGGCCACCAGCAACAACTGGTTGGCAGACGTCCAGTCCAGCACGAGCGGTGCGTTCATGTGATGGTGATGCGGTGGTTGTAGAAGGTCGGCGGCGTCGCGCTGCGGTTGGCGACCGGGCTTTCGATGCCATCGATGCGCAAGCGGGCCAGCGGTGCGCCAGCCGGGACATCGCGGGCGATGAAGTTCAGCGAACCAACGGGCGCAACAAAACCCTCAGGCAAGATCTCGTCCTGCCCGAGCAACAGCGCGACGGTTTGGCCTGGTCGCAGTTGTGGCGTGAAGTCGACGGTGATCTGTACATCGCCGTTGCCATCGCGCACCAGGTTCTGTGGCAGGTTGGTGATGTTGGGCGCGATGATGCAGGCCAGGCGGTTGGTCGTGCGGGTCTGCGTCTCGCCCGGTCGCACCACGTTGGCAGTGATGTCGTAGACACCGACCGGGAAGTCGCCGGAGCGAGCGACAGGCACTATCAGCAGCATCCGGTCGGCGGTGTCGGGGCCGCTTGCGTTGAGGGTTTCATCGACGCCAAAACGCTCGTTGTGCAGGCGTATGCTGCGGTTGCTGCCGTCCAGGTGGTGGCCTTCCAGCACCACGTTCTCGCCCAGCCGCAGCACCGGCTGGTCGTCCTGCGGCAACACCGCCTCGATGGTGGGCAGCGGCGGGACCAGGCTTGGCGTCACGACAACACCGCGGTCTCGGCCGGTGACAGGGTCCACCTCGCCGCGCGAGAGTACCGGCAAGTTTGCACGGGTGGGTCGGCTTGCCTCGATCAGCACCACCGACACCTGGTACGCCATGGTGGGGCGGAAATTGGACAGGGTCGCCGTCCACAGCTTGGACAATTCCTCGGTGTTGAGGTACTGCGGCGTGATGCGCAGCGACTCCAACTGGTCGGCCAGCCCGCACGCGGCCAGCGCACGCAGTGCCGGCGGCAGGTCGAGTCCGACATCGGGTGACGGGTTGAGCGCGGTGCGGATCATCTCGCGCGTCAGCGCCGGAAACTCGTGCAACAGCTGCATGGCATATCCGAGCAGGATTTCGGCATGCAGATCGCCGCCGCTGTAGGCCGAAATCAGATAGTGCAGGTCCAGCGCCAGCGGCGGGTTGCTCAGCCGCTGCGTGCCGGTGGCGTCGCGCGAGGGCAGGCGCTCATTGCGCCAGCCGGTGTTGGGTGTGACCTGGTACAGGAACAGATTGAGCTGGCTGCTCTCGGTGCCGCCTTCGGCCACCACCCGGTCCGGCGGCAACACGCTGACCGATACGGTGCTGCCCAGCACGCCGGTGACGTTGTGGTTGACCAGGCCATCGTTGAGCCGGTCGCGCAAGACCGCGGTAACACCGGCGATGGCCAGCGCGGTACTCATGGTGTCTGCTCCTTGCGCCGGGCCAGGTAGTCTTCCAGCGACAGGGGCGCCCGAGCCTGTCGTGCGACCTTCCTGGGCGCTGGTGCCTGCTGCAGCGCGGTGACCTCGATGCGGCCAATGCTGACATGCACCTCAGTGGTCTCCTCGGCCCGCCGCGCGTGGGCCGGTGCGCGCGGGTGCACGGCGGCGACGGCGGCGGATGGCGCGCGCGGCGGCACAACCGGTCCCAGCAGGGGCTGGACCTGGGTGGTCGCGGTCACGCCGCCTGCCGGATCCCGGCGCATGGCTGCGAACGCGTTTGCTTCGCCATCGGCCTGCCGGCGCGGCTGTCGTTCGCGCCACGCCGGGTCCGGCGCCTGGTCTTGTCGTGAAGCGACCGGACTGCGTACCGGTGATGGTGGCGTGCTGGTCTGGGCAGGCGGCACCCCGGTGCCCTGTTCCAGCCTGTCGGCCTGCTGCTCAAGCCGTCCAGCCGATGGCGCCCGTGCCGAAACCGCAAGCGCGTTTGCACGACGCAACGCGGACCGATCGTCCGCGCGGTCGTCCATCGACAGGTGCGCAGCGACGCGTGGCTCGATTCGCACGATGCCAGCAGCGTCCGGCTGCTCCAGTTCATCACCCGGCTCCGGTTGCGGCGACGCGCTGGCGTCCCATCCGGCGTGCACGGGCGTTGGCTGCAAGGCCTCGCCCTGCAGGGACACAAGGCCGGCGGGCACGACCGCAGTCGCGCGCACCAGCCGTGCCGTGCCGTTTGCACGCTGGGCAAGACGGTGCAGCAATCCGTTCATGTCCAGCCACCTCCCTTTTCTTTTTGTCGTTAACCCGTTGTCAAATCCAGATAGGCCGCGCGCCGCTGCGCACTGAGCGCGAGTACATCGCCTTCGGTCCAGCCGTAGCTGCGCGCCAGAATGTGCACCTGTGCCATCAACGCCCGTGCGTGGCCTTGTATGTCGTTCCACAACAGGGCACCCACATCGAGACCTGCTTCATTGCGCCAGCCGCAGGCGTTGCAGGCGGCGTCCAGTCGCACATCGGCCAGCGGATCGGCCTGCTCCAGCGCGCCTTCGACGTCCACCAGCACATCGCCCAGTGCGGCCGCATCGACGTCCTGGCGCAAACAGCAGCGTTCGAGCAATTGCATTGCCGCGTGCTCCGAGTCGCGCAGAGGCGCTATGGCCGCGAGATCGCGGCTGTCAGGCAAGCGGAACTGGTACCCATCGACATCGATGGTCGCCAGCGCTTCGTGTGCCGGGTCCTGCGCCAGCAATTGGTCCGTTGTCAGTTGCAGTTCAAGCGCTTGGCCACAGTGTTCGCAGTCCAGTTGCACCTCGATGGCCGGACCGAACAGCGCCGCGCGCATCCGCAGCAATGCGGCGTTGACGGCCCCCAATGGCAGTTGCGCGAGCTGATCGGACGCAAGCTGCGGGCGTGCCCATGCGCACAACAACAAAGCCCGGTCGATGGGGTGGCGTGTCTGACCGCTGTCCCACAGACTCAACAGGGTGGCTTCGCTGATGCCGCGCATGGAGTTCAACGGCTTCAGGCCGGTTCGGTAAAGCGGGGCTCGGCCGGCTCGGAAACATCGTAGTCACGTTCCCAGCCTTCGTTTTCGAGCTTGAGGGTCTGGATTGCGATCGCGTTGGCATTGGCGTCCAGATCGGGCAGCGCCTGGTACTCCGATACCCAGCAGCGGAACACTTTGTAGGCCAGCGCAAGTTGACCGGCCTCGTTGTAGACCTCGATGATCAGGTCCTTGCGGAAATCCTGCAACGAGACCTCGGCGCCCAGGCCGGAGCCGAAGTTCCAGACCTTGTTGGCCCAGCGCTCGAACTCCGCGTCGTGGGTAACGCCGCGCTCCAGCGTGATGGCCTCGAACTTGGTGCGGCCCGGCGACTTGCGCGAGGTGGAAGGGTCGCCGCCCTCGCGGTGCTCCACCAGTTCGGTGCTGCGCTTGAGCGCACCGACCTTGCTGATGCCGGCGACATAGCGCCCGTCCCACTTGACGCGAAACTTGAAGTTCTTGTAGGGATCGAAACGCTGTGCGTTGACGCTGAACTGAGCCATGACGGTTCCTCCTTAGACATCGACCTGACCGGCCATTTGCTGTATCTTGAGCACCACGAATTCGGCCGGCTTGAGCGGTGCGAACCCCACCAGGATGTTCACGATGCCCAGATTGATGTCGTTCTGCGTCGTGGTCTCTCGGTCGCATTTGACGAAGTAGGCTTCGCGCGGACTGCGGCCCTGGAACGCGCCCTGGCGAAACAGGTTCTGCATGAACGCGCCGATGCTCAGCCGGATCTGCGCCCACAGCGGTTCGTCATTGGGCTCGAACACCACCCACTGGCTGCCGCGGTACAGACTTTCCTCCAGGAACAGCGCCAGGCGTCGTACCGGCAGATACTTCCATTCCGATGCCAGCAGGTCGGCGCCTGCCAGCGTGCGCGCGCCCCACACCAGGTTGCCGGCCACTGGAAACGTGCGCAGGCAATTGAGCCCCACCGGATTGAGCTGGCCGTTCTGTCCATCGGTCATGGTGTAGCTGAAAGCCTGCACTCCCGAGAACGACGCGTCCAGCCCTGCCGGCGCTTTCCAGACGCCGCGCTGTACATCGGTGCGCGCAACGATGCCGGCCACTGCGCCACAGGGCGCAAATTCGGCCAACCGGTTTTCGCTCAGCGGGTCTGCCATGCGCAGGCGCGGAAAATAGACGGCAGCGTTGCGCGCATCGTCGTTGCCGACGGATGTGCGCATGGTGTTGACGCCCGTTGCCGCAGTGCTGATCGCAGTGGCGGCATTGGCTGTCCATGCGGCGGGCGGGTCGATCAGCAGCATTGCGCGCCGGTCCTGGCAGTAGCTTGCAGCCAGCGCCCAGGTACTGGGGGCGACGTCAGTAGTGCGGGTCAGCGGGGGCAGGCACATCAGGTTGAACAGGTCGGTCGCATCCAGCGCATACATGCCTTCGCGGTTGGCGATGGCAGTGGCATTGGTAGGTACCAGCTGCGTGTCGGTGATGTCGTTGCCATTGCTGCCAAGCGTGTTGGGCGCGATGACGGTGCCATTGGCCGCGGCGATAGAAATGGTCCCGTTGGTCGGGCTTTCCGTGACCGGCGCCGATGTGCGCACCGTCACCAGATTCGATTCCTCGCCCAGCACGGTGTCGACGAACCGTGCACTGGTGGGACTGACGGACACATTGCGAAACTGCTCTGCCGCCACGACCGTGCTGCCGCCAGGGCGGTCCAGTTCCTCGACCAGCAGATTAAATAGCAGTGTGTCGGTCGTGTCACGCGTGTTGTGGTCGACTGTGGCGCGCAATGCGCTGCCCCAGGTGCCCGGTGACGCTGCCTCCAGTACCAGCGTGCCAGCGGCCGTGGGCAAGGTGAGGGTGGCGGTGCTGGTGCTCTGCGCGCCGTTGAACACCCGCACAATGACGGCATCGGCGCCGCCATGCTGGAAGAAATGGCTCACCGCATAACTCAGGGTGCTGGCCTGCCACAGGCCGCCGAAGATGCGCGCAAATTCGGTGAAGCTCTGCACCCGCACCGCCCGGTTGACGGGCCCCCGTGCCGCGCGGCCGATGAAGGCGGTAATGGATGTGGCGACACCGGTGATGGTGCGCACACCACTGGGCACCTCCTCGATATATACCCCGGGATAGGTCAAGGCTGAAGGCATGGTGGTCACTCCTTGAATGCATGGAAGCAATGAATTCGGGAGTACGCCCTACGCCCTCCCCGATGAAGCCATCTTTGGACTTCTTGGCCCGAGGTTAAGAACTTTGTGCGCGCGATAGTGTGACAATTTGTCAACGGCGCGGCCGGGAAATCGTCTTGCTGAGGCGTAAGTGAATGATTCGACTATCGATTCTCGAATTCATCGCCGGGCGTGATATTTTTCCGCTTGGCGGAGCTTTTTGTCAGCCCAGCCTATTGCCGAATCGCCAGCCTGGCAACGCGTACATGCCTGTGATACGGCGCGCATGACCCTTTGTGGGGGCTGCGATCGCAAGGCCGGGTGGCGGCGGCAACGGCGGCCAGCGCTGGCCTTTACAGCCAGGCCCAGACAGCCAGCAGGAACCGACGGCCAGGCAATTGCCGCGCCGACGGCCACTGGCGCAGGGGCGTCGCGAGCAGGCGATAGTCGCGCCTCATTGCACCGCGCCGCCGCGCGGGGCGTCGACGCCCTGGCGCAGCCATTCGACCACCGCGATTTCTGGTTCCATGTGCTGCCAGCGTTCGTCGTTCCACAAATCGGCAGCAACTTCGTCGCGCATGTCCTGTTGCAGCCGCGGCCACTTGGCATGCAGTCTTGCCGAACACCGAGCCACCCATTCCTGTGCGTTCATCGTCGCGCCATCCTTCTTGGTGTTGCTGCAGGAGTAAAAAAGGGTCTTTGCCAAGCTCCAGCAGATATCTCATACTGTTTAAATACACAGTATATCGAATTGCGATTCAACTATCAACAGGTCGGTCGCCCAATTGCGCAAACCGGGTCGAAGTCGACCCATGGCACCATTGGCCGCAACCAGGAGCGACACGATGCAAGGACTTGAACGACCGGCGAGTCGCCACCGCCAATGCATCCGCGCAATGCGATGCTGATCGCCACACTGCTGGGCCAGATCGCGTTCGGCCTGCTGGCCATGATGATCTGCCTGCCGTCGATGCAGCAGTGGGGCGCAATTTTTGGCGCGCAGCAGGCAACGGTGCAACTGACCTTCAGCGCATTTGTGCTGGCCTACGGTGTGTTCCAACTGGTTTACGGGCCGTTGTCAGATCGCTTTGGCCGCAAGCGGATTTTGGTGGCCGGCATGTCGGTTGCCACGTTCGGCTCTTTGCTGGCCGCGCTGGCGCCCGACCTGCCGAGCCTGATCGCTGCACGCGTTGTGCAAGGCGCGGGCAGCGCGGCGGGGATGGTGGTGGGCCGATCGATGGTGCAGGACTTGTTCCAGGGTCCGCAGCGCACTCGCGTCATGGCTTATGTCGGCATGGCGATGGGCATGTGTCCGCCGTTGGCAACGATCATCGGCGGGAGCATCCATGTCCGCGTCGGCTGGCAGGCGAATTTCGTGTTGATTGCAGCGTTGTCGGTCGTGTTGCTGGTGGTCTCCGTGCGCGTCCTGCCATCACGGCCACCGGCGCCTGCGCCGGCGTCGCATTGGCTAGCGGATATGGGCGCGGCTTATATGCGGCTGGCGCGCGAGCCGGTGTTCCTGTGGTATGTCATGGTCCTGTCGCTGACCACCGCGACGTTTTATGCGTTTCTGGCCGGTGCGCCGATCGTGCTGGGCGGCTACGGCGTCGGCCCGGAGGGTGTCGGCTGGTACATCATGGTGGTGCCGACCACCTACATCGTCGGCAACTACCTCACCAGCCGCTTGATACGCAGCCAGGGCGAGCGCCGGATGATGGTGCTTGGACAGATTGCGACGCTGTGCGGCCTGGCCCTGATGCTGGGTCTTGGAATGACCGGTTTCGACTCGCCACTCGCATTTGCGTTGCCTCTGGTGCTGCTTGGCATTGGCCACGGCTTCCTGATGCCGCCTTCATTGGCCGGCACCGTTGGCGTCGTGCCGGCACTGGCGGGTTCGGCGGCCGCCGTTGCCGGGGTCACGCAACAACTTGCGGGCGCGGCCACCGGCTATGCGGTGGGCCTGTTGCCTGCCAGCGGACCGCTGCCCTTGGGCTGGCTGATGGTCGCCCTGACGCTGGGTGCGGTGGCGGCGCAGGTACTGCTGCATCGGCGTTGATGGATTGATCGAGCCAACTGATTCTTTGATCGACTGGCTTGCTGCTGGTCGGCTTCCCCGCTCTTATTGCCCGGGCGGTGCAAGCGAGCGCTGAATCCAGAGTCGTCGCACCAGCTTTCGCCCCTCGCTGAACCAGAGTACCCCGCTGGCCATCGCCGCACACACGCACCACTGGCCGGCCGATAGCGGCACGGTGCCGAAGGCGAGGTTGAGGAAGGGCAGGTGCACGACAGCCACTTGCAGCGCTGCCGACAACGCCACGGCGGCCCACAGCCAGCGGTTCGAAAACGCTGCCCGGAACGCGGATGCGGATTCCGAGCGCGCGTTGAAGCAGTTGAACAACTGCGTCAGCACCAGCACGGTGAATGCGGCGGTGCGCGCCAGTTCCAGGCTGTGCGGGCCGGGGCCCAGCCAGGTGTCCACCGGCTCGATCAGCCCGCCGGGCAGGAACAGGTCCAGCGTCAGCAGGGTCAGCACCGCCATCACGACGCCGGCCTCAAGCACGCCCAGCCCCATGCGGAGATCGATGATGCGCTGGCTGCGCGGGCGCGGCTTGCGCGCCATGACGTCGTCGGCGATCGGGTCCACACCCATGGCCAGCGCGGGCCCGGTGTCGGTGATCAGGTTGATCCACAGGATCTGCGTGGCCAGCAGCGGCAGCACCACCGCGCCACCCGAGCCGGTGGCCGTGGCCTTCAGACCGATGACACCCGCCCCCACCACGCCGGCAAACACCGTCAGTACCTCGGCCAGGTTCGACGACAGCAGGTAGCGCAGGAATTTGCGGATATTGTCGAGCACGCCACGGCCTTCGCGTACCGCCACCACGATGGTGGCGAAGTGATCGTCAGCCAGGATCATGCGGGCTGCCTCCTTGGTCACCTCGGTGCCCGCCACGCCCATCGCCACGCCGATGTCGGCGGCCTTGAGCGCTGGCGCGTCGTTGACGCCGTCACCCGTCATCGCAACCACGTTTCCGCCTTCCTGCAGCGCGCGCACGATGCGCAGCTTGTGCTTGGGCGCCACGCGGGCGAACACCGAGGTCTGCAGCACCGCTGCGGCGAAGCCGGCGTCGTCCAGCTTGTCGAGCTCGATCCCCGTGAGCACCGGCGCGCCGACGTCGACGATGCCCAGGTCGGCCGCAATACGGACCGCCGTGCGCGGGTGGTCGCCGGTGATCATGATCACGCGGATGCCGGCCTGCCGGGCCTGGGCAACGGCCACGGCCGCCTCCTGGCGCGGCGGGTCGATGATGCCTACCGTGCCGATGTATTCCAGATCCTGTTCGAGCGCGGCCGCCTCGACAGCATCGGTCGGGATCTGCGCGTCCGGTGCCAGCGTGCGGCGCGCAACGGCCAGCGTGCGCAGTGCGTCATCGGTCATCGCAGCCACGTCGGTCAGCACCTGCGTGTGCATGGCGGCATCGAGCGCCACCGTGGCTCCGCCCCGGCGGGCATGGGTGCAATGTGCCAGCAGCACATCGGGCGCGCCCTTGGTCAAGAGTACGTGCGCGTCGCCGTCGGCATGGTCCACCACCAGCACCGACATCATCTTGCGCTGCGAGGTGAAGGGGATCTCGCCGATGCGCTCAAAGCGATCCTTGCCCGTGGGCCCGGCCGCGTTGCTGTCCAGCTTGCCCAGCTTGTGTTCAGCCACCAGGAATGCGGCTTCGGTCGGGTCGCCGTGGATGGCCCATGTGCCGGCCTCATTTTGCTGCAGTTGGGCATTGCCGGCCAGGGAGCCGCCCCGTAGCACGGCCTGCAACTCGCCGAGCAGGGGGCCTTCGGCCAGTTCGGCACCGGCGCTCTCGGCGCGCCCTTCGGGGGCGTAACCCACGCCGGTGATGTCAACGCGCCCCGAGGCCGTCATCACCCGCTGCACCGTCATCTCGCCGCGCGTCAGCGTACCGGTCTTGTCCGACGCAATGACGGATGCCGACCCGAGCGTCTCGACCGAGGCCAGCTTCTTGACGATGGCGTGGTGGTGCGCCATGCGGCGAACCCCCATCGCAAGCACCACCGACAGGATCGCCGGCAGGCCCTCGGGCACGGCGGCCACGGCCAGCGACACGCCCAGCAACAGTACCGTGACGACATCGGCCACGCCATGGATGTCCGAGATCAGCAGGATCGTGGCCACCACGACGGCGGCGATCGCCAGAGCCGCGAGGCCCAGCACCTTGCCCAGATGCGCGATCTCGACCTGCAGCGGCGTCGGAGCGTCGGGCGTGGTGTCCAGCAGTGTGGCAATGGCGCCCATCTCGGTCTGCATGCCGGTGGCGGTGACGACGGCACGTCCGGTACCCTGCGCGACCGCCGTGCCCTTGAAGACCATGTTGAGTCGATCACCCAGTGCCGCAGGATCGGACAAAAGCGCGGCATCCTTCTGCACCGCCTCGCTCTCGCCCGTCAGCGGCGCTTCCAACAGCATCAAAGCAGCGGCCTGCGCCAGGCGCGCGTCGGCGCCTACGGCGTCACCCTCGGCGAGCACCAGCACGTCGCCCTTGACGAGTTCGGCGCTGGGCACACGGGCCACGGCGCCGTCGCGCAACACGCTTGAAGTAGCGGTGGTCATCTTTGCCAGCGCGGCTACGGCCTGAGCCGCCTTGGCCTCCTGCAGCCAACCCAGCACCGCGTTCAGAATCACCACGGCGGTGATGACGATGGCATCCAGCGGCCAGCCAGCCGCCCCCTGGTGGGCCCGGTCTTCGAACCACCAGGCGACCAGGGCCAACGCAGCCGCCGCGCCCAGCAGGTAGACCAGCGGGTCCTGCAACTGCGCCAACGCGCGACGCCACGCCGGCACGGGCGGCAGCGCACGCAGTTCGTTGGGGCCGTCCGCACGCAGCCGGTTGGCAGCCTCCTGGGCGCCAAGGCCGCGTTCGAGGTCGGTGCCGAGCGCCAGGGCCAGCGCGGCGACGTCGGTCGAGGATGGGTCTGCCGCCACTGTTGACGGCGGTGCAACTTCAGCAGTCATTGCGTTGCCGCATGCCGCACGTCGGCTGCAGGAGTGTCAGACATCGTACCTTCGAGAACGGCGCATCGCACGAGTGAAGCACCAGGCGCGGGCCCGGTCTGTGCGCTGGCGGACACAAGACGAAGGGGGCCTGCCCTGCGCGCTCAACCGGCGCTGCACGACATGCCGATTCCAAGGCATACGCCGATGCCGGTCGCGCTACGCGGCTTGCGCCTGCGTGCGATAGCGCACAGAACTTGCGGCCGTTGCGAGCTACGCTCGTCTCCAAGGTGCCGATGCGCCCGCGAACCGCGGGAAGAGGCTCGTCATCAGCACTCACCTGCAAAATAGCAACACAGACATGTCTCTGTTCCCGATGATCACGGCTGGCGGGCTGGTAGTGCCTTGAGCGCACAAGAGAAACCGGGCCTTGCAGCGCTGCGGCCACAGCGGCGCGCGCTGCACCTGCTGCTGGCAGTGGTGTCCATCGCGCTGGTCTGGATCCTGCTGCCGTTCTACGGTGCGATCCTGTGGGCGTCTGTCATCGCCGTGCTGTTCAGGCCGCTTTTCAGCTGGTTGGTGCCCAGGTTCAAAGGGCGCCGAACGGTAGCGGCGTTGTTGACCATGACTGTCGCATCAGTCATTGTCATTCTGCCGGCGGTGCTTGTGCTGGTTGCGCTGGCGCGCGAAGCCGCCATGGTGGTCCAGCACCTGAAGTCTGGCGAACTGAACCCCGCGCTGCTGCTGCGGGGTCTGTTCGATGCATTGCCCGAGAGCCTGACGTCACTTCTGGCCCGTTTTGGCTGGTCGGAATTCGACGTCGTGCAGCGCAAGCTGGCCGAGGTACTGACTCAGGGCAGCCGCATCATCGCAACGCAGACGCTCAGCGTCGGACAAGATGCCTTCAGCCTCAGCGTCAGCCTGCTGATCACTGTTTATCTGGCCTTCTTCCTTGTGCGCGACGGTGCCGGCATCGTGCGTGCCGTGCTGCATGCCCTCCCGCTCGCTGAAAGGCACAAGCAGGCGCTGGTTGTGCAGTTCGGGATCGTGCTGCGCGCCACTGTCAAGGGCAACCTGGTGATCGCGCTGCTACAGGGCGTGCTCGGCGGCCTGGCATTTTTCGTGCTGGGCGTTGGCGGCGCGCTGTTGTGGGCGGTGCTGATGGCCGTGCTGTCCTTGTTGCCTGCACTGGGCGCCAGCCTGGTTTGGGGGCCGCTGGCGTTGTGGTTGTTTCTGGCGGGGCAGACATGGTCGGCTGTGGCGCTGATCGCCTGGGGCGTGCTGGTCATCGGCCTGGTGGACAACCTGTTGCGGCCCCTGCTGGTGGGCCGGGACACCGGCATGCCCGACTACCTGGTGCTGATATCCACCCTGGGCGGCATCGCGGTGCTGGGTCTGAACGGCTTTGTCATTGGTCCGACAGTCGCGGCGATGTTCATGGCGGCGTGGCACATCCAGGCCACGCATTGATGCCCGGCATGGCGCGCGGCGCGGTGTATGCCTGGCCAGACACACGGATGCTCGGACTCATCGATGCCGACGCCATGATGGATCTGGCCTGCCAGAAAGACTTGCTGTTGCGGCTGGAGCGCCGGCCCGGGCACTACCTCGTCAAAGGCCGGGCGATGGTGATGGTCTGGCCGGGGGATCGTGTCACTGAAACGCTGGTGGGTAAATTGAACGCCGCCTTCGTGTTCGGCAACCGGCGCACCGCCGCCCAGGACATCGAGTTAACCTTCCACCAGTTGGTCGAGATTGCGGTGCGGGCGCTGTCCCCGGGCATCAACGATCCGTTCACGGCGATCGCCTGCGTGGATCGGCGGGGATCGGCGCTGTGCCGCCTGGCCCGACGCGACATGCCATCACCCTTCCGATTCGACGATCACGGGCGGCTGCGGCTGGTGGCGCCAGGATCCACGTATGCCGGCATCGTGGACACGGCCTTCAACCAGATCAGGCAAAACGCGCGGTCGAACCCGGCCGTGGCGATCCGCATGCTCGATGCCATCGGCCAGATCGCCGGCCACGTGCAACGCGCGCCGGACGCGGCCCGCCTGTAGCGCCACGCCGGCATGATCGTCACAAGGGCGCGAGAAGGAGTGCCGGAACCGGATGATCTGCTCGCCGTCGAGACGGCCTTCACGGCGGCGACACGGGCGCTGCGCGAGCCTCGCGACTGACGCTTGCGAACCGTCTCGCAGTCAACCACTCACTGCGGGCCGGGCGCCTGCGCCGCCTTCGACGTCAGCAAAATAGCGATGCCGATCGCTGCGGCCAGCAACGAACCGATCAGGATGGCCAACTGAGCCTCGCGCTCGAAATCCGTGCCGGCAAACGCCAGGCCGCTGATGAACAGCGCCATGGTGAAGCCGATGCCGGCCAGGAAGGCGGTGCCGATCAGCTGCCGCCAGGTTGCCCCTTTGGGCAGTTCGGCCAGACCGGTCGTTACGGCCCGCCAGCTGGCCAGGCCGATGCCGAACGATTTGCCGAGCACCAACCCGACCATGATGCCCAGCGGCACAGCCGTCGGCAGCGTGCGCAACACCTCGGCGTCGATCGCGACCCCGGCATTGAACAATCCGAATGCCGGCAGGATGCCGTAGGTGACCCACGGCTGCACCATGTGCTCGAGCCGCTGTAGCGGTGCGGTGGCGGCGTCGAGCGTGCCGCCGATCGCGCCGATGATGGCGACCCGATCGGGATCCATCGCGTCGGGCTCGTTGCCCAGGGCCTGGGCTTCGATGTCGTCGGCACCACGGTGGATCACCCGCGGCAGCGCGTGCGGCGCGATCTTCACCCGCGCAGGCACGAACAGCGCCGTCAACACACCGGCCAGCGTCGGGTGCAGACCGGACATGAAGAAGCCGGCCCACAGGCCCAGCCCGAGCAGCAGGTAGATCGATCCCCGGCGGGCCCCGATGCGGTTGGCACCCCACAACGCCAGCAGCAAAGCGACGATCAGCGCGACGCCGCGCCATTCGATCGACGCGGTGTAGAAGATCGCGATGACCAGCAGCGCGCCAAGGTCGTCGACGATGGCCAGCGCGACCAGGAAGACCTTGAGGGCTTCGGGGATGCGCGAGCCCAGGACGGCCAGCGCACCCAGCGCAAAGGCGATGTCGGTCGCCATCGGAATGCCCCAGCCCTTGGCGCCGGCACCATTGAAATTGAATCCTGCATAGATCAACGCCGGGACCACCATGCCACCAATGGCTGCCATGATCGGCAGCATCGCCTTGCGCCGTTCGGCCAACTCACCGACGAGGAACTCGCGCTTGATCTCGAGCCCGACGCCGAAGAAGAAGATCGCCATCAGGCCGTCGTTGATCCAATGGCGAAGCTCCAGGCGCAACATCTGTTCGCCGAGTGAGATGCCAAGCGGAACGCCCAGCATCTGCTCGTAGGCCCATGTCCACGGCGAGTTGGCCCAGGCAAGCGCCAGGCTGGCGCAGCCCAGCAGTACCAAGCCTCCCGAAGCCTGCCGTTGTGCGAACAGCTGGAACGGCCGCACCACGCGGTCCCCTGCGCGCTCGGCCTTCGTCTGACCCAGCAACTCTTCCTCACGCGCCAGACTCCCCGGATTCATGGTCGGTGGGACACGTGCGCCATGTCAGTGCGCCGGTGACGCAGCGTACATGGCGGCAGGTTCGTCCGTGTGGGAATCATCCACGTAGATTGTCGCGGTCCCTGCCGACTGCACTGTGCGGTGTCGCACAGACGAGGTCGCGCGAGCGGGACAGACTGCGATGGTGCCGGATTAGCTGCTGGTTGCCGTCCCGGTCAGACAGCAAGTGGCATGCCGCATGGTGCGGGAGACATCGTCGGTGTCCTACCGGTGGAACCAGGGCCCGTCCAAATGAATCGAGAACCCACAGTCCCGCAAGCCGGCGTGGTCGTTGCGGTCCGCGGCAGCGTCGTGGACATGCGATTTGACGGCGCGTTGCCAGCCATCCACACCTTGCTGCGCGCCGGCAGCGGCGGCCAGGTGGCCATCGAGGTGCTGGCCCAGCGCGACGCGCGGCACGTGCGGGGCATCGCGCTGACCCCCACCCAGGGGCTGGCGCGCGGCATGCCGGTCCAGGACACCGGCGGGCCGCTGCAGGCGCCGGTCGGCAAGCCGATCCTGTCGCGCATGTTCGACGTCTTCGGCAACACCATCGACCGCGAGCCGGCGCTGGCTGGTGTGCAGTGGCGCTCGGTGCACCACCAGCCGCCGGCGCTGGTGCGCCGTTCGACGAAATCCGAGGTGTTCGAGACCGGTATCAAGGCCATCGACGTGCTCACGCCGCTGGAGCGCGGTGGCAAGGCCGGCCTGTTCGGCGGCGCCGGCGTCGGCAAGACGGTGCTGCTGACCGAGATGATCCACAACATGATCGGCCATCAGGAGGGCGTGAGCATCTTTTGCGGCATTGGCGAGCGTTCGCGCGAAGGCGAGGAGCTCTACCGCGAGATGAAAGCCGCCGGCGTGCTGCCTCAGATGGTGATGATCTTCGCGCAGATGAACGAGCCGCCCGGCGCGCGCTTTCGCGTCGGCCATGCGGCGCTGACGATGGCCGAGTATTTTCGCGACGACGAGCACCGCGATGTGCTGCTGCTGGTCGACAACATCTTCCGCTTCATCCAGGCCGGCTCCGAAGTCTCGGGCCTGATGGGGCAGATGCCGTCGCGCCTGGGTTACCAGCCGACGATGGGCACTGAACTGGCGGCGCTGGAGGAGCGCATCGCCAACACCGACAGCGGCGCCATCACCGCGATCCAGGCGGTGTACGTGCCGGCCGACGACTTCACCGACCCCGCGGCCGTGCACACCTTCTCGCACCTGTCGGCGTCCATCGTTCTGTCGCGCAAGCGTGCCAGCGAAGGCCTGTTTCCGGCCATCGACCCGCTGCAGTCGAGCTCGAAAATGGTCACGCCCGGCATCGTCGGCGAGCGGCACTACGCGCTGGCGCAGGCCATCCGCCGCACGCTGGCCCAGTACGCCGAGCTCAAGGACATCATCGCGATGCTCGGGCTGGAACAGTTGTCGCCCGACGACCGCAAGGTGGTGGCCCGCGCGCGCCGGCTTGAGCGCTTCCTCACGCAGCCGTTCTTCACCACCGAGCAGTTCACCGGTCTGTCCGGCAAGCTTGTGAGCCTGAAGGATGCCCTGGACGGCTGCGAACGGATCCTGGTCGACGAATTCAAGGACCTGCCCGAGAGTGCGCTGTACATGATCGGCGCAGTGGATGAAGCCACGGCCAAGGCGAAAGGGAACGCCAGGGGGAAGGCCAAGCCCTTGGCCACACTCGGGTCCGGACGGCAGCGCACCAACGAGGAGGCGCATGCCCTCGATGACGCTTAGGGTGCTGCTGCCGTTCGAGGTCCTCGCCGACGAGACGGGCGTGTCACGCATCGTCGTGGAGACGGCGCAAGGATCGTTCGGACTGTTGCCGCAGCGGCTGGACTGTGTTGTGGCCCTGGTGCCGGGCATCCTGACTTTCGAGGCCCAAGACCAGGGCGAAGTGTTCCTGGCGGTGGACGAGGGCGTGCTCGTCAAGACCGGCCGGGCGGTCGTGATCTCGGTGCGGCGTGCGCTGCGCGGCCACGACCTGGCTCGGCTGCACGACGCCGTCCTGCAGGATTTCCTGACACTGGACGCGCAAGACGAAGCGATGCGCACGGTAATGGCCAGGCTGGAGACCGGCTTTGTGCGGCGGTTCGCGACGCTTCAGGCTCGTCCATCGTGAATCAGGACCCGAAGCGCACGCCACCAGGCCCGGCCCCGGCCCGTCCAAACCTGGCCGACCAGGTCGGCGCAAAAGCCGCGCGCAAGCTCAGGGCGCGCCGCAGCGGCGCGCCAGGGGTCTGGTTCGGACTTGGCATGATGGGCTTGATCGGCTGGTCGGTGGCAGTGCCGACTTTGCTGGGCGCTGCGCTCGGCCTGTGGCTCGATCAGCGCGATCCCGGTGGCCGCTCGTGGACGCTGGCGCTGCTGATGGGGGGGCTGGCCATCGGCTGCCTGAACGCCTGGCATTGGGTCTCCCGGGAAGATCAGGCGATGCGCGATGAGCGGGAGGGCCCCGATGCCTGATTCTGGAAGTTGGGCAGCGGCCTGGGCTGCGACCTTGGCAGCGGCGCCTGTTGCGCCGGTGGCGGCAGGCGCGTCGATCCTGGTGGGCGCTGCGCTGGGGGCCGTCTTCTTCGGCGGGCTATGGTGGACGGTTCAACGGGGTGCGGCCTCATCGGCGCCAGTGCGCTGGTTCCTCGGCAGCCTCGCCCTGCGCACGGCCATCGTCCTGGCCGGATTCACCATCGTCGGTGCGGGCCAGCCGGTGCGGCTGGGGCTGTGCCTGCTCGGCTTTGTGTTGGCGCGCGCCATCGTGCTTCGTACCACACGACCGACCCCCGGTGCAGTGGCGCCGCCGGCGTGCAGGGCACCTCCATGCGCCTGACACCGGATGCGTGGATCTTCTGGCAGCACGGCTTCTTCAAGCTCAATGCCACCATCGTGTTCACCTGGGCGCTGATGGCGGTACTGGTGTTGGGCGCCGCGCTCATCACGCGCCGGCTCGCCACCGGCCACGAACGCTCGCGCTGGCAGAACCTGCTGGAGATCGTCGTCACCGCCATCGTGGGGCAGATCGAAGACGTCGGCCTGAAGGAGCCGCGCCGCTACCTGGGATTTCTCGGCACGTTGTTCCTGTTCGTCGCCGCTGCAGCGCTGGCCACCGTGGTGCCCGGATACGAGCCGCCCACCGCATCGCTGTCGACCACCGCAGCACTGGCCCTGTGCGTGCTGGTGGCGGTCCCGCTGTTCGGCATCTCGGGCCAGGGCTTGCTCGCCTACCTGAAGTCGTATGTGCAGCCGACGCCGATCATGCTGCCGTTCAACCTGATCAGCGAGGTCTCGCGCACGCTGGCGCTGGCCGTACGCCTGTTCGGCAACATGATGAGCGGCGCCATGATCATTGCCATCCTGCTGTCGATCACGCCCTTCGTCTTCCCGATCGTGATGACGGTACTGGGGCTGCTCACCGGCATGGTGCAGGCCTACATCTTCACCATCCTGGCGGCGGTGTACATCGCCGCCGCCACGCGCACCAGCAGGTCCAAGCCGTCTCCGACGGCGGCGACCTGAGCTGCTGCGCATTCTCCCATCCATCACTTCAAGGACGCGCCATGGACTCTCTCACCTGGATCGCCGTCGCGTCCATCGTCATGGCCGGCCTGACCACCGGCTTCGGTACGATGGGGCCGGCGCTGGCCGAGGGCCGGGCAGTGGCGGTTGCGCTCACGTCGCTGGCGCAGCAACCCGATGCATCAGCCACCATCACCCGCACGCTGTTCGTCGGCCTGGCGATGATCGAGTCGACGGCCATCTACTGCTTCGTGGTGTCGATGATCCTGATCTTCGCCAACCCGTTCTGGAATGCTGCGGTCGCCGCCGCCACCCTGGCGGCAGGAAAGTAGACCGTGCTCATCGACTGGTTCACCGTCGGTGCGCAGCTGCTGAACTTCATCATCCTGGTTTGGCTGATGAAGCGCTTCCTGTACCAGCCGGTGCTGGACGCCATCGCGGCACGGGAGAAGAAGATTGCAGCGCAACTGGCGGACGCTGCGGCGACCAAGGCCAAGGCTCACAAGCAGCAGGACGAGTTCGAGAAGAAGAACCAGGATTTCGACGAACAGCGCGCAGAGCTGCTGCGCCAGGCCAGGGACGCGGCGAAGGCCGAACGCGAGCGCCTGCAGATCGAAGCCCGCGAGGCGGCCGATGCTGCGAGCGCCCGGCGCGCGAAAGCGCTGCTGACCGACGCGCAGCACCTGCACGCCGAGATCGCCCGCCATACGCAGCAGCAGGTGTTCGACATTGCGCGCCGGGTGCTCGGCGACCTCGCGGGGGTCACTCTGGAGCAGCGGGTGTGCGAGGTCTTCATCGGGCGCCTGCAGACCGCCCAAGGCCCCGCGCTGGCCACACTGGGCACGGCGCTCAAGGCGGTGTCCGATGAAGAGCCGGCCCTGCTGCGCAGCGCCTTCGAGCTGCCGGCGCCGCAGCATGCAGCGATCCAGGCGGCCCTGGAAGAATCGTTCGGGCAGCCGATACCGCTGAAGTTCGAGACCAATGCCGATCTGGTCGGCGGCCTCGAGCTCAGCGCACAGGGGCAGAAGCTGGCCTGGAGCATTTCGGACTACCTCGGTGCCCTGTCATCGGGCCTGGAAGAACGACTCGGCGTGACGGAGCCCGCATGACGACCTCAGCGCTGGCGCCCGCCACGCTGCAACGTGTTGTGCAAAGTGCGTTCGCCGGCATTGCCGCGCACCTGCAAGCCTTCAAGCCGCAACTGGTGCCGCGCGAGGTAGGTACGGTCGCCAGCGTCAGCACCGGCATCGCACGGGTTCACGGCTTGCCCGGCGTAGGCTTCGAGGAATTGCTGTTGTTCCCGCAAGGCCTGTCGGGAATCGCCTTCAACCTCGACCAGGACGGCGTCGACGTCGTGCTGCTGGGCGACTACGCCCATCTGCATGCTGGCCAGGAAGTGCAGCGGTCCGGCCGCGTGATGGACGTGGCGGTGGGTGATGCGCTGCTGGGCCGCGTGATCGACCCGCTCGGCCGGCCGCTGGACGGTGGCGCACGCCTGGCAACGCGCCAGCGTCTGCCCATCGAGCGGCCGGCGGCGGCCATCATGGACCGCGCCCCCGTGACCGAGCCGCTGCAGACCGGCCTCAAGGTCATCGACGCATTGATTCCCATCGGCCGCGGCCAGCGCGAACTGATCCTGGGTGACCGCCAGAGCGGCAAGACGGCGATCGCCATCGACACCATCTTCAACCAGCGCGGCAAGGACGTGCTGTGCGTGTACTGCGCCATCGGCCAGCGCGCGTCGGCGGTGGCCAAGGCGGTGGCGAATCTGCGCGAGAAGGGGGCGCTGGAATACACCGTGGTGGTGGTGGCCGAAGGCAACGACGCGCCGGGCCTGGCCTACATCGCACCCTATGCCGCCACCAGCATCGCCGAGCACTTCATGGAGGCGGGGCGCGACGTGCTGATCGTCTACGACGACCTCACC
>JANNKH010000022.1:0-106015 GCA_031396205.1 Rhodoferax sp. | reverse complement strand
CGCGCGTTGATGCTGCGGGCTTGATGCGGCGCGCTCGACTGCGCGCTGCCTGCTGTTGGATCGCCGCCTCGAGTGTGTCGCGGCGGCAAATAAGGTGACGAGCCTTGACCCCGGCACTGGCTCCACAGTTAGGGCTGCTTGGTTCCCCACCTGACCCGGTTGGCCGCTTTACCATGCGGGAAGGCCCGTCATCCACGATTGTACGGCGTGCGGATTGACCTTCAGGACGCTCACCCCGTGGTGCGCGCTGTCGCGGGCACCGCACTGGGCGCCATTTAGAATCAGCCCATGTCCTACCTCGTGTTAGCCCGCAAGTACCGTCCGAAACATTTCGGCGAGATGGTGGGCCAGGACCATGTGGTGCGCGCATTGACCAATGCGCTGGATTCGCAGCGCCTGCACCACGCCTACCTGTTCACCGGCACCCGCGGCGTGGGCAAGACGACGGTATCGCGCATCCTGGCCAAGTCGCTCAATTGCCTGGGCGCGGACGGTAACGGCGGCATCACGTCCAGGCCCTGTGGTGTGTGCCAGTCCTGTAGCGACATCGATGCCGGTCGCTTTATCGACTACACCGAGCTCGATGCGGCCTCCAATCGCGGTATCGACGATGTGCAGACGTTGCTGGAGCAGGCGGTCTACAAGCCGGTGGCCGGGCGATTCAAGGTCTTCATGATCGACGAGGTCCACATGCTCACGACGCCGGCCTTCAACGCGATGTTGAAGACGCTGGAGGAGCCGCCGGACTATCTGAAATTTGTGCTGGCCACTACGGATCCGCAGAAGGTGCCGGTGACGGTACTGTCGCGTTGCCTGCAATTCAATCTGCGCCCGATGGCCCCCGAATCCGTGCGTGACCATCTGATCCATGTTTTGCAGGCCGAAGGCGTTGCCGTGGACTCTCAGTCGCTGCGGCTGCTGGCGCGCGCCGCGCGCGGCTCGATGCGCGATGCACTGTCCTTGACCGACCAGGCGATCGCGTTTGGCGCCGGGCAATTGTCCGAAGACACGGTGCGCCTGATGCTGGGCAGCGTCGACCGTGGCTATGTGCTGCGCCTGATCGAGGCGTTGGCGGCGGGTGATGGCAAGGCGGTTGTTGAAACGGTGGAGAATTTGCGTCTCAACGGCTTGAATCCGGCATCGGTGCTGGAGGATATGAGCGGCGTGTTGCAGCATATGGCGGTGTGCCAGGCCGTGCCGGGCCTGTCCGATGATGCCGATCCCGACGCTCGGGACACCGCCCGGCTGGCTGGCCTGATGCCTGCGGACGAGACCCAGCTCTTGTACAGCCTTTGCCTGCACGGCAGTACCGAACTTGGCCTGGCGCCGGACGAGTACGCAGCGCTGACGATGGTGTTGTTGCGCCTGCTGGCGTTCAAGGCGCCGTCGCAGATTGCGCCAGGGCAGGAAAAAAAAACTCTGATTGAATCGCGGGCGCCGGTTTCGCGGCCGGACGTGGCGCGTGATTCCATGGCGGAACGCGAGACGCCCGGCGTGACGCAAGCCGCTGACACAGAGGTCGCCCATCAGACCCGTGCCGTCAATGTGGCGCAACTGCCGCCATCTGCCGCAGCCGCGCTAACGTCACCTGCCAGTAGTCGCGTGGACGTGTTGGACAGGGTTGTTCCGCCTGGGCGACGGCTATCGGTGGTGGAGACGGGCCAGGTCGGGCCGTCGGCTTGGGCCGCGGCGGGCTCGCGCGCGCGCAACGATGATGCGTCGGCATCTGCAAGCCGCGTGCACGCAGTGCCGGTGCGCGTGCAGGCGGATGCCCGCGACGAGGCCGCCCATGGCGGCAAAACGCCGTTGCCGCTGCAGCCCACCGAGGAGGGTGACTTCTGGTTTGCGACGGTGCAACAGCTGGTCGCGGAGCAGGCCATCGCCGCATTGGCGCGGGAACTGGCGCTGCAGTCGCAGTTGGTCGGGCGCGACACCGATCAGTGGATACTGCGGGTCGAGCGTGAGGCCTTGCAGCAACCGGGCAGTCGCGAACGGCTGGCAGCCGCATTGCAGGGTGCGGGCCATGCGGTAACACTGGTGGTGGAAATCGGTCGGGTGACCGACAGCCCGGCACGCCGCCTGGCCGCCGCTGCGGCCGAGCGGCAACTGGCGGCCGAGAAGATCATTTTTGACGACCCGTTCGTGCAATCGATGATGCGCGATTTCGGGGCGAAAATCGTGGCTGGCAGTATCCGGCCAGTTTGAGCGGGATAGGCGCTTCAGGGCGCTCGCCGGTGCGCCGGCATTGCAGTAATAAACGGAAGGAACAGCATGTTTAACAAGGGACAACTCGCCGGGCTCATGAAACAGGCCCAGGCGATGCAGGACAACATGAAAAAGGCGCAGGACGAGCTTGCCACCATCGAGGTGTCCGGCGAGTCCGGGGCCGGGTTGGTGAAGGTGGTGATGACCTGCAAGCATGACGTGCGCCGTGTCACCATCGACCCCAGTCTGCTGGCCGATGACAAGGACATGCTGGAGGATCTGGTGGCTGCAGCCTTCAATGCGGCCGTGCGCAAGGCCGAGGAGACATCCAGTGAAAAGATGGGCAAGTTGACCGCCGGCATGCCGGGCCTGCCCGGCGGCATGAAGCTGCCTTTCTAGTGGCTAGGCTTGTTTCGCTGCGTCCGACCGGTTTGACAGCGGTCGCCGAATATGGCTGACTCGAACGCGCTGGAGGGCCTGATCCAGGCACTGCGCCGCTTGCCCGGTGTTGGCGTGAGGTCCGCCTCGCGCATGGCGTTCCACCTGTTGCAGCACGATCGTCCCGGTGCGCGGGCGCTCTCGGTGGCGCTGGCCCACGCCAGCGACTCCGTCAAGCATTGCGAGCGCTGTCATACCTTCACCGAGGCGCAGTTCTGCAACACTTGCCGGGACCCGCGCCGTGATGCGACCCGGCTGTGCGTGGTCGAGACCCCCGCGGACCAGTCGGCGGTGGAGCGGACCGGCGCCTATCGGGGCCTGTACTTTGTGTTGATGGGCAAGCTCAATCCGCTCGATGGCATTGGCCCGCGCGATATCGGCCTTGGAAAGCTGTTTGAACGCGCAGGCGACGGTGTCGTGGAAGAGGTAATCATGGCCACCAATTTCACTGCCGAAGGCGAGGCGACCGCGCATGTGATCAGCGAAGGGCTGCGCTCGCGCGGCCTGCACATCACGCGCCTGGCGCGGGGGGTGCCGGTTGGCAGTGAGCTTGAGTATGTGGATCTGGGTACCATTGCCCATGCGCTGGTGGACCGGCGCTAATACCGGTCCTTGTTTGGGAGCATGTCGATGCAGTTTGGTCTGGCGCACTGGTCTGTACTGGCAGCCTCCCTGATGCCGTTCTTCTGCGGCGGTATGGCCAAAGCCGGCAAGTTCGGAACTGCGCCGCGAGACGGTGGTTACGACAACCATGATCCGCGAGGCTGGCTGGGACGCCAGACGGACTGGCGCGCGCGCGCCAATGCCGCGCAGGCCAACAGTTTCGAGGCCTTGCCGTTTTTCATCGGTGCCGTCGTGATCGCCCTGCAGTTGGGGGCGGACCCGGCCCGGGTGGACCTGCTGGCAGCCGTTTTCGTGTTGTTGCGGCTGGTCTATGTCGGCTTGTACGTCGCCGGCCTGGCGGGCTTGCGCAGCCTGGTGTGGGCCATCGCTGTGGCGGTCAACGTGGCGATTTTCTTTGCTGGTTACCGCTGAGCCTGGCCCGGGTTGTGCTTGCATGCGGTGATTTCCCTTACGTAATTACCCGCTCGGGAAGTTCCCGATGCGCATCCGGATGGGCTTTGTTAGCCTTGGCTAAACACAATAATCAACAGGGAAAGTCGGCGTGTTCCATCGGCGGGTTGTTCGGCGATCAATTTTGCTGGGCGCGGCAATGTCTGCGCTCGGTCTTCGCGCGGGTGGCGCACGGGGACAGGGCAAGCTCGAGAAAGCCAAGTTGGTGGTGGCCGTGGGTGCGAAGGCCTCGCTGCAGCACCTTCCGTTGACTGTCGCCGATCGGCTGGGTTTTTTCGGCTCAGAGGGGCTGGAGCTGGAAATCCTCGACCTGGGCAGCGGATTGCGCGCCCAGCAATCGGTGATGGAGGGCGCTGCGGATGTGGCTTGCGGCCCGTTCGAAGGCCTGCTCGAACCCCAGGCCCGCAAACATCTTTTGCGCGCTTTTGTGCTGCTGGGGAGGGCGCCGCAGGTGGCTTTCGGCGTATCCACCCGCGCCATGCCGGCATTCAAGCAGATCGTTGAACTCAAGGGGCGCAAGATTGCCTTGGCGTCACCGGGTTCGTCAGCACAGTTGGTGGTGGCGCTGGTATTGGCGCGGGCCGGGCTCACATTGCGGGACGTGCGGCTGGTCGAGGCCGGTGGCATCGGCGCTGCGCTGCAGGCGGTGCGCTCGGGGCAGGTCGATGCCATCGCGCACCTGGAGCCGGTCGTCACCATGTTGGAGCAAAAGGGTGATATCCGCGTGATCTCCGATACCCGTTCACTCAAGGGCTCTCAAGATGTATTTGGCGGGCCCATGCCCGCCGCCTGCCTGTTCGCGCCGGCCCAGGCTGTGCAGAACCACGCCAATACGATGCAGGCCCTGACAAACGGCGTGGTGCACGCACTCAAGTGGCTGCAGACCGCCGGTCCCAGTGATCTGATCAAGGCCGTGCCAGAACCCTATCTGCTGGGCGACCGTGGCCTGTATCTGGCGTCGTTTGGCAAGGTCCGGGAGGCCATCGCACTCGATGGCCTGATTCCGGAGGATGGCGTCAAGACGGCGATCCGGATCCTGTCACGCCTGGACCCGGCTTTCGCACTGGAGAAACTGGATCTGGAACGGGTCTACACCAACGATTTTGCGCGCAAGGCCAAAGAAAAGTTCCGTGCCTAGCCCCCAGGGCTGGCTTGCGCCAGCCTCAGTCGCGTGCCAGTCTGACCGGCTTTTGCTTGCTGCTGCGGCCCGGTTGTCGCGTGGCCGCACTGCGTACGGCTGACGCCGCATCGCGTGAGCGGGCTGGCAGATAGACGGTTACCCGCTGGCCGGTTTGCAGGGTTGCCGACGCTGCCACCTTGTTCCATTCAGCCACGCTGCTGGCGGCGATGTTGTAGCGCTGAGCCAGTTTCGCAATGGTGTCGTTCTTGCGCGCCTTGACGGTTCGGCGCACCTGCAGTTCCTGCCGGCCCAAGGTCAATTGCGCATTGTCGGCAACCGCCTCAGCCACGTCTTCGCGCACTTGCGCCGAACGATGCACCAGTACGGTAGAGCCAGCTTTGATCACCATGCCGTTCGGGATCTGGTTGACCGCGCGCAGATCGGCTTCGCTCATTCCCACCTTCTTGGCCACGTCGGCGGGCCGCATCGTCGAGGGCGCGCGCCAGGCCGTCCAGCTCGCCAATTGCCTGCCGGCGTTGACCTGCAGGTTGGCGCGGAATGTTGCGGCGTTGTCCCAGGGCAACAGGATTTGCGGCGTTCCTGCGGCCAGGATAACCGGACGGTGGGCCGATGGATTGAGCGCCTTGAAGTTCTCCAACGTGATGTCGGCCAGTTTGGCAGCGATCGCGACGTCGATATCACGGGTGATATCGACACTTTGGAAATAGGGATGGTTTTCAATCACCGGCAAGGTGGTTCCCAGCTTGCCGGGATCCATGACGATGTTCTTGACCGCCTGCAACTTGGGCACATACAGGCGCGTCTCGGCGGGCATCTTGAGGTCTTCGTAGCCGGTGCCCAGGCCCGCCTTGCGGTTCTTTTCGATGGCGCGCCCGACGCTGCCCTCACCCCAGTTGTAGGCCGCCAGAGCAAGCTGCCAGTCGCCAAACATGCCGTGGAGTTTTTGCAGATAGTCCAGCGCGGCGCGGGTCGAGGCCAGCACATCGCGCCGGTCATCGCGAAACGCGTTCTGCTTGAGCTCGAAGTGCTTTCCGGTTGCGGGCATGAACTGCCACATGCCGGCCGCCTTAGCGCTGGACACGGCCTGCGGATTGAAGGCGCTCTCGATGAACGGCAGCAAGGCCAGTTCCGAGGGCATGTTGCGCCGCTCGAGTTCTTCGACGATGTGGAACAGGTATTTGCTGGAGCGCTCGGTCATGCGCTCGATGTAGTCGGGGCGACTGGCGTACCAGCGTTCGCGTTCCCGCACCAGGTCGTTGTCCAAATTGGGCATGGCGTAGCCAAGGCGGATGCGGTCCCACAAATCGGCTGGCGGTGTCAGCGTGGCCACAACATGGGGACGTGCCTGGTTGGACGATAGCGGCGCCAGCGGACCGGCCGGGAACAGCCTGGGCGAGGCGGGCGCGACAGGTTTTGTTGCAGCGGCCAATGTCGTTGGCGGGTGTTGCACCGGCGGCGAAACAACGGCCGTCGTGGTGGCTCCCGCTGGGTCGCCATTGGCCGTCGGGGCGGTTCCCGTGGACGCGCAGCCTGCCAAAAAAATCACCAAGGCTGCGAGGGCAAACCGGCTTGCGTACGTCATGGATGACTCCTGTTGTGCTGCCCTTGAAGCGGGACACCTGCCGATCGATCCGTCGGGCCAGGGAAGACCGGCTGCGCTACGGTGCCATTCGCTGCAGCCACCGACCTGACTAGAATTCGGGCTGGTCGCCGCTCGCGCGGCGGCGCGTTTCGGGAGGCCCGCCGCGTCATTGCAGACGCCAGCTTCATCGCAGCACCGCCTGGGTGCATCCTTTTGTTGCCGTATTTGCGGGGCGCTGGACGCTGAATCAATTTCATGGACCGCCAAATTATAGGTTTGCAGGACTGGTTCCAGACGGCGCGAGGACGCTACATGCTCGATTGGGAGCGCCAGCAGCTGGACCAGGTCGTGGCGGACATTTTTGGCTATCACGCCTTGCAACTTGGATTGCCGGACCTCGAGGCACTGCGCACCAACCGCATGCCCCACCGCTGGTTCGCGTCCGATGGCCGCGATCTGGCCGTTCCCGCCGCCGATGACCCGTCAAGACCGGCGCACGGTAACACGGGTGTCGGCGATGGTCAATGTGGGCAAGCCCGGCAGTCGGTTGCGCTGGCCTGCGATTTCTCGGCCTTGCCGTTTCCGGCCAACAGTCTGGACCTGGTTGTGCTGCCCCACACGCTGGAGTTGCATCCGGACCCACACGCGACCTTGCGTGAGGTCGAGCGGGTGTTGGTGCCCGAGGGGCGAGTGGTGATTTGTGGTGTCAATCCGGTGAGCCTGTGGGGCCTGCGCCAGCGCCGGGCCCATGTATTCCAGCGATTCGGGTTTGGCGACATGTACTTGCCGCGCGAAGGTGAGTTCATCGGGTACTGGCGAATGCGCGACTGGCTGCGATTGCTGAGTTTCGAAGTCGAGTCCGGGCGGTTCGGTTGTTATCGGCCCGCGGTGACCGACCCCCGCTGGCTCGAGCGTTTCCAATGGATGGACAAGGTGGGCGCGCGCTGGTGGCCGATTTTTGGCGCAGCTTATTTTTTGGTCGCGACCAAACGGGTCAGGGGAATGCGCCTCTTGGGCCCCGCATGGAAGGCCACCAAGGCACCCGCCAATGCACCGGTGTCGATTGCCAACCGGCGCGGACAGTCGTCGCGGGCAGAACGTGGGAACCGCCGACACTGAACTTGCTATGCGGGCGCCGGTTCGTGCCCGGACTTGTTGTTGCAAGGCACACCAGTTTGTTTTCAGGAGCCACATGTGAAGCAGATCCAGATCTATACCGACGGAGCATGCAAGGGCAATCCCGGCCCGGGGGGCTGGGGCGCCGTTTTGATGTCCGCAGGAGCCGAGAAAGAGCTTTTTGGCGGTGAAACGGCAACCACCAACAACCGAATGGAACTCACGGCCGTGATCGAGGCTCTGATGGCCTTGAAGCGTCCCTGCCATGTCACGTTGTTTCTGGATAGCGAATATGTACGTAAGGGCATCACCGAGTGGATCTCCGGCTGGAAGGCGCGTGGCTGGCGCACCGCGGCAAAACAGGAAGTCAAGAACGTGGACTTGTGGAAAAAGCTCGATGCGGTTGTCGCCGGGGCCGGGCATCGTATCGACTGGCGCTGGGTAAAAGGCCACTCGGGCGAACCTGGCAACGAACGCGCCGATATGCTGGCTAACCGGGGAGTCGCTTTGGTGCTCGGTGCCGGTCGGGAGGTCGCCGCGATTTCTGCCACGCACGTTCACCGTACGCTATCGGGCGCATGATCGAGCCATTGTCGTAAGACTGTTACATTCGCCGGCGCGTTGCTCGTCAACCTTTTGCATCCCTTTTCAAGGCACGTCCATCCATGGCTTCACGGGTAATCTATTCGGTCGTCGCCATGCTCGGCATTGCGGCCGCTTCGGCGGGTGCATGGTGGTACCAGTCCAGGCCGCAGGGGCCCGTTGAGATCACGGCCGATGGTGTCCCGAAGCCTGCGGTTGCGGCCGCGTCGGCGCCGTCGGGCGCGGGTTCTGCGCCGCGTGCTGCTGGCGTGGAAGTGGCCAAGGTCGAGCGCGCCCGACTCCAGGATGATGCCCAATCGGTGGGGTCCTTGCGCTCGCGCCAAAGCGTGATGTTGCGCCCGGAGGTCCCGGGAAGGGTCAAGGAATTGGGCTTTGCGGACGGTGCGCAGGTACGCAAAGGTCAGGTACTCGTGCAGCTGGACGACACGCTGCAGCGAGCCGAAGTCAAGCAGGCGCAGGCAATGGTATCGATCGCGCAGGCCAACCTCAAGCGCAACCAGGAACTGGTCGCTCAGAATTTCGTTGCGCAGCGGGTGCTGGACGAAAACAATGCGAACCTCCAGGTCGCCGAGGCGCAGCTTGCGCTGGCCTGCGCGCGCTGGTCGCGCATGGCGATCCTGGCACCGTTCGACGGCACCGTCGGCATACGCAATGTCAACCTGGGCGATTTCGTCAAGGACGGTGCCGATCTGGTGAACCTGGAGGACGTCAGCAGCATGTATGCCGATTTCCGGCTGCCGGAACGATTCCAGGGCAAGCTGCGTCTGCGCCAGAGCGTGCAGCTGCAACTCGATGCGTTCCCGGGCCGCATGTTCAAGGCCACGGTCGAGGCGATCGATCCGCTGCTGGATGTCAATGGCCGTTCCGTCGGTGTCCGGGCCGTGCTGCCCAACACCATGGGTGAACCGATGGCGCAAGGTGGCGGCCGACCGGGTGGCGGCGGTCCTGCCGCTGGTGCGGTGTCAGGCTCCAAGCCTGGTTCCGGCGGCGTGGCGCCTGTGGCCGGGCGTCCGCCGGTTGCGCCGGGGGCCCAAGCGCGTAGCACCGCCAGCAATCGCCCGCCAGCGGGCGGTGCGGCATCGGGGCGGGCCGCAGGTCGTGCTCCTGTAGCGGCAGCGGAGACCGCATCGGCAGGTGACCGGTTGTCGACGGAGGCCATGCCCTGTGCCAGCGAGCGGGACAGCGCGGGGGCAGTGGTTGGTGGTGGTCGACCGGCGCCTGGCCAGGCGGGCTCGGGCGAGCGGGGCGCCGGTAGGCGTGCTCCCGGCTCCAGCGCGGGCGCGGCACGTGGGCCGGGGCCGGGGGGCGGCAACCCGGCCCCGCTGCGCCCGGGCATGTTTGCAAGGGTCACGACGATCTTTGCGATCAAGGATCAGGCCATCGTCGTTCCCGAGGAAGCCATCGTTCCGCAAGGCGGCAGGCAGTTCGTGGTCAAGGTGGTTGACGTGGCGATGGTGCCGCCGGTGGCCGAGCGCCCGCTGCCGCCCGACACCAGGCTGGTGTCGTTGCGCCAGGAGGTCAAGCTCGGGGCGCGCCAGCTAGGCAAGGTAGAGATCATCGAAGGCCTGCTCGAGGGCGAGACCGTCGTCGTGGCTGGCCAGCAGCGCTTGCAGCGCGATGGCACAGCGCTGCGTATTGTGGAGTTGGGACGCCCGCCACAACGCGGTGGTGCTGGCAGCCCCGCTGGCGCGGCCAGTGCGCCGGCGGGTGCAGCGTCCGAAGTGGCGGTCGCAGCGTCTGCTGCGGTGGCGGCCACGCGCAACTGACGACGGCAGGCGCCTCCCGTGCAACTGGCTGAAACCTCCATTCGCCGCCCGGTCTTTGCGACCGTGCTCTCGATGCTGATCGTGCTGATCGGCGCAGTCTCCTTCAGCCGACTGTCGGTGCGGGAGTATCCCAAAATCGACGAACCCGTGGTCAGCGTGCAGACACGTTTTGGCGGTGCGTCCAGTGAGGTGGTGGAGGGTCAGGTCAGCAAGGTGCTGGAGGATTCCCTGGCGGGCATCGAAGGCGTCGATGTCATCACCTCGATCAGCCGGCAGGAACGCAGCCTGATTTCGATCCGGTTTGCGCTCAGCCGCGACCCTGATTCGGCGGCAGCGGACGTGCGCGACAAAGTCTCGCGCGTGCGCCAGCGCCTGCCGCAAGGCATTGACGAACCCGTCATCGCCAAGGTGGAGGCAGAATCGTTCCCGGTGGTGTTCCTGGCCATGAGTTCGGATACCCACACGGCGCTGCAATTGACCGACATGGCCAATCAACTGGTCAAACCGGTGCTGCAAACGGCGCCAGGGGCGGCTGACGTAACCATCTTTGGCGAGCGCAAGCTGGCCATGCGGATCGGGCTCGACCCGGACCGGCTGGCTGCCTATCGCCTGACGGTGCAGGATGTGGAGGACGCCTTGCGCCGCTCCAACCTGGAGGTGCCGGCCGGGCGCATCGAGAGCAAGCAGCGTGAATTCAATGTCACGGCAGCGACCGACCTGCAGCGCCCCTCGGAATTCCGGCAGGTCGTGATCCGCACCGTCAACGGTTTGCCCATCCGCATTGCCGACGTCGCGCGCGTGCAGACCGGCGCTGCGGAGGAGCGTTCCAGTGTGCGGCTCAACGGCCGCGAGTCGGTGGCACTGGGTGTCGTGCGGCAGGCGACGGCCAATCCGCTGGAACTGTCGGCGGGTGTCCGTGCCTTGATGGACAAGGTGCGCGGCGATTTGCCGCCGGGCGTGCGGATCGAGATCGCCAACGACAACTCGGTGTTCATCGACCGATCAGTGAAGGCGGTGTACACCACCATCGCCGAGGCTGTGGTGCTGGTGGCGCTGGTGATCTTCGTTTTCCTGCGCACCTTGCGCGCGTCGATCATTCCGCTGCTCACCATTCCGGTGTCGCTGATCGGCACGTTCGCGCTGATGGCGCTGGCGGGATTCAGCATCAACACCTTGACGCTGCTGGCCCTGGTGCTGGCGATCGGGCTGGTGGTGGACGACGCGATCGTGATGCTGGAGAACATCTACCGCCACATCGAAGAGGGACTCACGCCGTTCCAGGCCGCCATCCGTGGCGCGCGCGAAGTGGGCTTTGCGATCGTCGCGATGACCATGACGCTGGTGGCGGTGTACGCGCCGCTGGCGTTCGCGCCGGGGCGCACCGGCAGGCTATTTACCGAGTTCGCGCTGGCGCTGGCCGGTGCGGTGGTGGTGTCCGGGGTCGTTGCGTTGACGCTATCGCCGATGATGTGCTCACTGTTGCTGCGCCACAATCCCAAGCCCGGTTTCTTCGACCGCGGCATGGAACACGGCTTGCAGGCGATCACCCGCGGCTACGCGCGTCTGCTGGGCTGGACGCTCAGGGTGCGCTGGCTGATCGTGTTGCTGGCCATCGGCAGCGGAGTTGTGTCCTGGTCGGTGCTGGGCAGCATCAAGCGTGAACTGGCGCCGATCGAGGACCGCGGCGTGGTGTTGGCCCAGGTCAATGGGCCGGACGGTGCGACGCTGGATTACACCAACCGCTATGCGATGGCGATCGAGCGTATCGGCGAAAGCTACCCGGAATTCGACCGGGTATTTGCCACCATCGGCAACCCGACCGTGGCGCAGGGCAACATCTTCTTCCGGGCCAAACCCTGGGAAGAACGCAAACGCACGACGCAGGAGATGGCCCGCGACATGACGCCGCGGGTGGCTGGCCTGACAGGCGTCAGCGCCTTTCCGATCACTCCGCCGTCACTCGGCCAGGGCTTTACCCAGCGGCCAGTGAACTACGTGATCGTCACCTCGGAGAGCTACCAGAACCTGTCGCAGGTAGTGCGCGCGTTCCAGGACGAATTGGCCAAGAACCCGGGATTTGTGCAGGTCGATACCGATCTGCGCCTGAACAAGCCGGAAATCAAGCTCGAGGTTGACCGGGAACGGGCGGCCGACAACGGCGTTGGCGTGGACGCCATCGCGCGCGCCGTCGAGACCATGCTCGGTGGTCGCACCGTGACCCGGTTCAAGCGCGAGGGCGAGCAATACGATGTGATCGTGCAGACCATGGACTCCGGCCGCGGCACACCATCGGACATCGAACGCATTTTTGTGCGCGGCAAGAACGACACCATGATTCCGCTGTCGGCGCTGGTGAATATCCGCGAGGTGGTGGTGCCGCGCGAGCTCAACCATTTCGCGCAGCGCCGCTCGGCGACGATCACCGCCAATCTGTCGGCCGATTACGCCATCGGCGAGGCACTCACGTTCATGGACCAGACCGCCAGGAAAGTGCTCAAGCCCGGTTACGCGACCGACCTCAACGGCATCAGTCGGGAGTTCCGCAAGTCGTCCGATTCGCTGACGCTGGTGTTCGTGCTGGCGCTGTTCTTCATCTTCCTGGTGCTGGCGGCGCAGTTCGAAAGCTTCGTCGATCCGTTCGTGATCCTTCTCAGCGTACCCTTGTCGATGGCGGGGGCATTGCTGGCGCTGCAGTGGGCAGGCGGGACGCTCAATGTGTTCAGCCAGATCGGCCTGATCACCCTGGTGGGGCTGATCACCAAGCATGGCATCCTGATCGTCGAGTTCGCGAATCAGCTGCGCGAGCAGGGCATGGACATGATGGCCGCGGTGCAGAAATCCGCCATGCAGCGCCTGCGTCCCATCCTGATGACCACCGGCGCGATGGTACTCGGCGCGTTGCCGCTGGCACTGGCCACTGGAGCGGGCGCGGAAAGTCGGCAACAGATCGGCTGGGTGATCGTCGGTGGCATGAGTATGGGGACGCTGCTGACGATTTTCGTGGTGCCCACGATGTATTCACTGTTCGCGCGCCGGCATGCGCCAGGGGCCAAGAAGGAGGCTACCGAACTTGCGCGGCCCCTTGATGCCGATGCGGGCGGTCCCGGGCTTCATCCTGGGAGCGCTGCGCCTGTGGCGCCAGTTGCCGCTGTGGCGTGAATCAGATCACGCCGTCGAACACCATTACGTCAACTTCATCGTCTGGCGCCACATCACCCTGATCGTGTGACAGCACGATCAGTCCATTGGCCCGGACCATCGAACTGAGCACGCCCGAGCCCTGATTGCCGGTCGTGCAGACCCGCAGGCTGCCGTCTGCTGCCGTACTCACGATGCCGCGCTGGTATTCGGTTCGGCCGGCCTTTTTGCGTATTGCTTCCTGGCTGTGCGCACGCAACATGGGTGCAGGCCTGACCTGGCTGCCCATCATGCGCAGCAGGGCCGGGCGCACGAAGGCCAGAAAGGTCACCATGACCGCGACCGGGTTGCCGGGCAGCCCAAACAGCACGGCGGCGCGCGGGTTCGGCCCCGTGCCGGCGGCGATCCGACCCACCGCCATCGGGCGACCCGGGCGCATCGCGATGCGCCAGAAAGCCACACCGCCTGCCGAGCCTGCCAGCTTGTGCATCATGGCCTTGGTGTAATCCGCCTCGCCGACGCTGACGCCACCGCTGGTGATGATCGCATCGGCCTGCGCCGCGGCCTGTACAAAGGCCGACTCCAGCGCCGCCGGTTCATCGGCGACAACGCCCATGTCGATCACCTGCACACCCATGCGGCTGAGCAGGCCGAATACCGTATAGCGGTTGCTGTCGTAGACCGCGCCGCGCCGGGGCGCGTCGCCCAGGCTCAGGATTTCGTTGCCGGTGGAGAAGTAGGCCACCCGGAGCCGGCGCCAGACCGGGACTTCGGCGATGCCCAGGCTGGCGATCAGGCCGAGCGCGGCAGGCCCGAGCCACTCACCCTGCGACAGTGCACTGCGGCCCTGCATCAGGTCCTCGCCGAGCGCGCGCCGGTTATCGCCCCTGGAAACGGCGCCGGCCGCGATGCTGACCGTCCCGTCGCCGGCCAATGCCAGTTCCTGCGGAACGACGGTATCCAGGCCTTCGGGCATGACGGCACCGGTCATGATCTTGAGCGCCTCGCCCGGCCCGACATGCCCCCGCCAGGGTTCGCCGGCCAGCGCAGTGCCGACCACCGACAGCCTGAGGGATTTGTCTGGCTGCAGCGCCGCGCCGTCAAAGGCGAAACCGTCCATGGCCGAGTTGTCATGCGGTGGCACGCTGATCGGCGACACGATATCGCGCGCCAGCACCCGCTGCAGCGCATCGAAAACGCTGACGCTCTCGACCTCGTATACCGGCTCGACGAGCCGCTCCAAAAAAAGGCCGACATCGCTGGCGCGCAGGCTCTTCGGGTCGTAGCCTTGCAGTTCGGACGCAATCTCGTCGATTGACTGGCGCGTCATGGCTGCAGACCCTGCAATTGTTCCAGCGTATTGGCGTTGGCGAACGCGCGCGGCGTGTCGAAAGGCACCAGCACCGTCGTGTGCTGTGCGGTCCATGCATCGATCTTGCGCCCGCCGCCAGCCACGTAAGCACTCAGGCTGGGCAGCAGACGCACCGGCAACAGGCAAAAAACCGGCTGGGAGCGCCACGCCAGTGTGCCCTGGCCATCGAGCTCCTGAGCACTTGCCATGGCGATTTCCGCGTTGGCGTGCGTCAATGCGTGCGCTAGTCGCGTGACCAGGTCGGTCGGAAAAAGCGGGGAGTCGCAGGGTACGGTCACCAGATAAGCTGTCGTGCAACGCTGCAGCGCGGTGACGAAGCCCGCCAGCGGGCCGGCGTAGTCGGGCAGCGCGTCGGCATGCACCGGAACGCCAAACGTTTGGTACTGGTCCAGATGTCGGTTCGCGTTGAGCATGCTCGCGCCGACCTGCGGCTGCAGTCGGCGCAAGGCATGCAAGGCCATTGGAATGCCATCGAACAGCTGCAACCCCTTGTCCACGCCGCCCATGCGTGCGCCACGCCCTCCGGCCAGGACCACACCGGTGATCTGCGCGCGCGCTATCGCCACCTGCGCCGTGCGGTCGGCGGCATCGTCGCTCAACCGGGCCGTTGCATGCGGCGGGGCATCGGGCAAGGCCATCGGGATCAGCCTCCGATGTAGCTCATTTCCACCCGGGGCTGGGTGGGGACAGACCCGGTATTGCGCAGCTCGGAATAGCGATCGTCGCGCCGGCTCCAGATGGCGCCGATCGCCGAGCTCAGCACAGCATCGCTGGCGCCGCCGCGCAGCAGGGCACGCAGGTCGTGGCCGCGCGACGCGAACAAGCACAGGTACAACTGGCCTTCCGTGGACAGGCGGGCCCGGTTGCAGTCGTGGCAAAACGCATGGGTCACGCTGCTGATGACACCAATTTCGCCAAGCTCCGGCGCATGCCGTCCATCAGGCCCCGCATAGCCCCAGCGCTCGGCGGTTTCGCCGGCGCTGGTGGCCTGCAAGGGCAGCAAGGGCAATTGCTGTTGAATCATCCGGATCACATCGCTGGACGGCAACACCTCGTCCATGCGCCAGCCGTTGGTGACGCCGACATCCATGTATTCGATGAACCGCAGCACGACGCCGGTGCCGCGAAAATGCCGCGCCATCGGCACGATCTCGCGCTCGTTGGTGCCACGCTTGACCACCATGTTGACCTTGATCGGGCCCAGACCGGCGTCGCGCGCCGCGGCAATGCCTTCGAGCACCTGCGCCACCGGGAAGTCGACATCGTTCATGCTGCGAAACACGGTGTCGTCCAGGCCATCCAGGCTGACCGTGACCCGGCGCAGGCCGGCATCGCGCAATGCCTTGGCCTTGCGGGCCAGCAGGGATCCGTTGGTGGTCAGCGTAATGTCCAGTGCTTCGCCGTCCAAGCTGCGCAGCTGCGCCAACTGCGCGATCAGGATTTCGATGTTCTTGCGCAGCAGGGGCTCGCCGCCCGTCAGGCGCAACTTGCGCACGCCGTGGCCCACGAACAGTCGGGCCAGCCGGGTGATCTCCTCGAACTCCAGCAGCGCCGAATGTGGCAGGTAGGCATGGTTCTTGTCGAACACCGCCTTGGGCATGCAGTAGCTGCAGCGAAAGTTGCAACGGTCGGTGACGCTGATGCGCAGGTCGCGCAGTGGGCGCCGCAGCGTGTCGTGCAATCGGCCGTCGGCCGGCATCGGGACCGGGTCCACGGGAGGCATGACGCTCGCCCGGCGGTGGTCGACCAGGGGAATGACGCGTTCAGACATGGCTTGATTCTGCCGTAGCCGCGCCTGTCTGCGGGCAACCCGACCGCGTGCCCCTGATCGGGGCGCAGTCAAACACAGCGCGCGCCATCGACCTCGAGGCATATGCCGCTGATGAAAGCCGCTTCGTCGCTGGCCAGATACAAGACCGCATTGGCCACATCCATCGCGGTCGAGAACCGTCCAAGCGGAATCGTGGCCAGGAACTTGGCGCGTCGCGCGTCGTCCAGCGGACCGCCGGCGAACTCGGCCGACAGCCCGGTGTCGGGATTGAAGACCGGGTTGACGCAGTTGACGCGGATGTTGTCCGGACCCAGCTCAGCTGCCAGCGACCTGGACAGGGTGATGGCGGCGCCCTTGGACGCGTTGTACCAGGTCAAGCCCGGTCGCGGGCGCAGCCCGGCGGTCGATGCAATGGTGATGAAGCTGCCGCCGCCCTGGGCCCGAAACACAGGCGTCGCGTGGATGGTGGCCAGGTAGAGGCTTTTGACGTTGACTGCGAAGCACTTGTCGAATTCTTCTTCGCTCACCTCCAGGGCTGGCCGGTTGCGGTGGGTCCAGCCTGCGTTGTTGACCATGGCGTCCAGCCGCCCGTAGCGTTGCACCGCGCCGTCCACCAGGGCCTTCACGTCCCGGCTAGCGGTCACATCACCGGCGATGCAACTGGCAATGCCACCTGAAGCAACGATGCTGGCTGCCATTTTTTCGCCGAGTGCGGCGTTGACGTCGTTGACGATTACCTTGGCACCCTCGCTGGCCAAACGCTGCGCAATGCCGGCACCGATGCCGCCGCCGGCTCCGGTGACGATGACGACCTTGTCCTTGACTCGCATAAACCTGTCCTTGTCGGTGATGATGAAACCTGTCGCGGGGCCTCGCTGCCCAGAGCGCCGTCAGCCGTGGCGCACTGCCACCGTCTTGAGGGTTGTGAATCCCAGCAGTGCTTCGAAACCCTTTTCCCTGCCATATCCGGACGACTTGACGCCGCCGAACGGCAATTCGACGCCACCACCGGCGCCGTAATTGTTGATGAAGATCTGCCCGCTGCGGACCTTGCGCGCCATACGGAACTGGCGCGCGCCATCGCGGGTCCAGACACCCGCAACCAGGCCGAATGGCGTGGCATTGGCCAGCTCGACCGCATGCTCCTCGTCGGTGAAAGCCATCGCGGCCAGCACCGGGCCAAATACCTCTTCTTGCGCCAGCCGGTGGCCGGCCGGCACGTCGCGCAGCAGCACCGGCGCCTGGTAAAAGCCGGTCGCATGCGCCTCGGCCGCAATCTGCCCCTGCGCCACCGTGGCAATGCCGTCACTGCGGGCCTGCTCCAGAAATGCGCTGACCCGCACCAGCTGGCTTTGCCGGATCAGCGGCCCGAGGTCCAGATCCATCGCCGCTGGTCCGGCGCGCAATGCGGCAAAAGCGCGCCCCAGGCGTTCGAGCAGGGGCTCGTAGATGGCCTGTTCCACCAGCAGGCGCGAGCCGGCAGAACAGGTCTGGCCGGCGTTTTGCACGATGGCGTTGATCACGGTGGGCATCACCGCATCCAGGTCGGCGTCGGCAAAAACGACCTGCGGGCTCTTGCCGCCGAGCTCCAGCGTGACCGGACAGTGCCGCTCGGCGGCCACCTGCTGAATCAGGGTTCCGATCTTCGGGCTACCGGTGAAGCTGATATGGTCCACTCCCGGATGCCGCGCCAGCGCGTCGCCGACCTCATGGCCGTAGCCGGTGACGATGTTAATGGCGCCGGCCGGAAAACCGATCTCGGCGGCCATTTGCGCCACGCGGATCAGTGACAGGCAGGCGTCCTCGGAAGGCTTGACGACACAGCTGTTGCCGGCGGCCAATGCGCCCCCCACGCTGCGCCCGAAGATCTGCATCGGGTAGTTCCACGGAATGATGTGGCCGGTCACGCCATGCGGCTCACGCCAGGTAAACACGCTGTACCCGTCCAGATACGGCAGGGTCTCGCCGTGCAGCTTGTCGCAGGCGCCGGCATAGAACTCGAAATAGCGCGCCAGCGCAGTGGCGTCGGCCCGCGCCTGCTTGACCGGCTTGCCGCAATCGCGCTGCTCCAGCAGCGCCAGCTCGTCTGAGTTCGCGGCGACATGCTGCGACAGCCGCATCAGCAGCCGACCGCGCTCGGCTGCCGTCAATTTCCCCCAGCCGCTGTGCAGGCTCTGGCGCGCAGCGGCAACCGCATCGTCGATATCGCGCGCATTGCTGCGCTGCAACTCGTCGAATACCTGTCCATCCGACGGGTCGAGAACCGGAATGCTGCGAGCCGACTGGCTTGCGACCGATTGGTTGGCAATGAAGTTGCGTTGCATGATGGCTGCTCGGGTACAGGAGCCGCGCAGTTGCACGCGGCCGCAAATCGGGTGTCTGTCACCGAGTTTAAGCCACGCCGTGCGACCTGCGGCCATGGTGCAGGGGCCAGCAAAAAGCCCGCACGGTTGCGGGCTTGGGTCTTGCGCCAGGCGCCCCGGGTGGCGCGAGCTTGTCCGGCGCGCGGCCGCGTTACGGTTTGGCGGTCAAGGTCGCCGGGGCAAGTGCGGTCACCGTGGCCGCTGGTGCCGACACGACTGCGGGTGCTTCCAGCGCGCCGGTCTTGGCCGTGGGTCCGTGGAACTGCATCACCAGCGGAACAATCAGCAGCGCGACGATGTTGATGATCTTGATCAGCGGGTTGATCGCCGGGCCGGCCGTGTCCTTGTACGGGTCACCCACCGTGTCGCCGGTCACCGCCGCCTTGTGGGTATCGGAGCCCTTGCCGCCGTGGTTGCCATCTTCGATGTACTTCTTGGCATTGTCCCAGGCGCCGCCGCCGGTACACATCGAGATGGCCACGAACAGGCCGGTCACGATGGTGCCCATCAGCAGGCCACCCAGAGCGGCGGGGCCGAGCAGCAGGCCGACCAGTACCGGCACAATCACCGGCAACAGCGATGGGATCATCATTTCCTTGATCGCCGCCGTGGTCAGCATGTCGACGGCCCTGCCGTATTCGGGCTTGGCGGTACCTTCCATGATGCCCTTGATCTCGCGGAACTGGCGCCGCACCTCCACTACCACGGCGCCCGCGGCGCGGCCAACAGCCTCCATCGCCATGGCGCCAAACAGGTAGGGGATCAGGCCACCGATGAACAGGCCGATGATGACCATCGGGTCGCTCAGGTCGAACTTGATGACGCTGCCGTAAGACTCCAATTTGTGTGTGTAATCGGCGAACAGCACCAGCGCGGCCAGGCCGGCAGAGCCGATGGCGTAACCCTTGGTCACCGCCTTGGTGGTGTTGCCCACGGCGTCCAGCGGGTCGGTGATCTCGCGCACACTGGCGGGCATTTCGGCCATCTCGGCAATGCCGCCGGCGTTGTCGGTAATGGGTCCGTAGGCGTCCAGCGCCACGACGATGCCGGCCATGCTGAGCATGGAGGTGGCGGCAATGGCGATGCCGTACAGGCCGGCCAGCGCATACGACACCCAGATCGCGATACACACGCAAATCACCGGCCAGGCGGTGGATCGCATCGAGACACCCAGGCCGGCGATGATGTTGGTGCCGTGACCGGTGGTGGACGCCTGTGCGATATGGCGCACCGGTGCGTACTGGGTGCCGGTGTAGTACTCGGTGATCCAGACCAGGGCACCGGTGAGCACCAGGCCTACGGCACAAGAGCCGAACAGCGCCATCTGGGTACCACTGGCCTTGATGGCGTTGTCCGGCATCAACCACACTGTGACGCCATAGAAGGCCACCAGCGACAGGCCGCCAGCCACCGCCAGGCCCTTGTACAGGGCCGGCATCACATTGGTCATGCCCGGCGATGCCTTGACAAAAAAGCAGCCGATGATCGACGCGATGATCGACACCGCACCCAGCGCCAGCGGGTACAACACCGCGCTGGTTCCCGCATTCGTGACCAGCAGGGCACCCAGCACCATGGTGGCAATCAGCGTTACCGCATAGGTCTCGAACAGGTCGGCTGCCATGCCGGCACAGTCACCGACGTTGTCGCCCACGTTGTCGGCAATAACGGCCGGGTTGCGTGGATCGTCTTCGGGAATACCGGCCTCGACCTTGCCTACCAGGTCGGCTCCGACGTCAGCGCCCTTGGTGAAAATGCCGCCACCCAGCCGTGCGAAGATGGAAATCAGCGACGAGCCGAAAGCAAAACCGATCAGCGGATTGAGCAGTTCGGCCAGGTTGGCATCGGGCGTGTGGTTGCCGTTGCCCACCAGGAACCAGTAGAACCCGGTAACGCCCAGCAGGCCCAGTCCGACCACCAGCATCCCTGTGATGGCACCGCCACGAAACGCGACGTCCAGCGCCGGCCCGATGCCCTTGGTCGCGGCCTGCGCGGTTCGCACATTGGCGCGCACCGAGACGTTCATGCCGATGAAGCCGCAGGCGCCGGAGAGAAAGGCGCCAATCACGAAGCCGATCGCACTGGGGCCATCGAGAAAAATGGCGATCAGGATCGTGAGCACGACGCCGACCATGGCAATGGTCCTGTACTGGCGCGACAGGTAGGCGGCCGCGCCGGTCTGAATGGCGGCGGCGATCTCCTGCATCCGCGCATTGCCGGCGTCCTGGGAAAGTATCCAACTGCGGGCCCAGAAACCGTATGCCACGGCGCCGAGACCGCAAACGAGTGCCAGAATCAGCACCGAGTTGCCCGTCATAGTCATCACTCCTACTAATCAATCGGGAACAAGGCAGGCCGACAGGCCGTGGCTTGTCCCGATTCAGTCCAAGGACCTGGGTTTTTGCTTTGAGGGCACAACGCGCGCCATGCCCGGCTGCGTTGCTTCCTCGTGTGTCCCAGTCAGGAGACGATTGGCCAACGGCAGCACTGTAACTGAAAAAAGCGGCGCTTTTGCCGCTGCAAGATGGGCGTCAGTAAAATCGGGGCTAATACCGACAGGGCGGATTTTGCCCCGCTTACCCTGGCAAGAACACTTACGGAGAGCCTTCCCCCATGTCACTGGACAACGTCACCCCTGGGCCCAACGTGCCCGACGCCTTCAATGTGATCATCGAGATTCCGATGAATGCCGATCCGGTCAAGTACGAGGTGGACAAGTCCTCCGGCGCGATTTTTGTCGACCGCTTCATGAGCACGTCGATGCACTACCCGACCAACTACGGTTATGTGCCCAAGACCATCAGCGGCGACGGCGACCCGGTCGACGTGCTGGTGATCACGCCGGTTCCGCTGATTCCCGGCGTGGTGGTGACATGCAGGCCGATCGGCATTCTGAAAATGCAGGACGAGGCGGGTGACGATGGCAAGATTTTGGCGGTGCCGATCGACAAGATCCTGTCGATCTACTCCCAATGGCAAAAGCCGGAAGATCTCAATCCTTTGCGGCTCAAGACGATCGCCCATTTCTTCGAGCACTACAAGGATCTCGAAGTCGGCAAGTGGGTCAAGATCCTGGGCTGGGAGGGTGCCGACTCGGCGCGCAAGGAAATCCTGGACGGCATCGCCAATTACCAGCGCTCGCACGGCTGACACGCGGCAGCGGCCGTACGCCTCGCGCGTACGGGTATGGCGCCTCGGTTAGCGTTTCGGGTCAGGGAAAATGATGCCGTGCAGTCCGCGTTTGCGTTCGAACGCCGTCCACCGGCCTTCTGGCTGCGCCAGCCGGTCGGCCAGCGCCCACCAGGTGCTCGGGTTGAGGCCTAGTCCAACATGGCTGGCCACGACTTCGATATTCTCGGTGTGTGGGTTGCGCGGACAGGGCGCCTGCTGGCTGGCTTTCCAGGCCACGACGCCGTCGGTGCGCGAGAAAACTGAACTGGTGGGCATCGGTGGCGCTTGCGGCAGGTCATACTGGGCGGTCTCGTGCGCGATGTCACGACCGCTGGCCAGCGCGTACAGGCGCCAGGCGTTGGTGCTGGTGTGCTTTCCGGCAAACGGTGTTCCCAACGTGATGACGCTGCGCACCAGGTCCGGCAATTGCTTGGCAAGTTCCCGGGCGTAAATTCCGCCCAGGCTCCAGCCAACCAGGCTGACCTTGCGACCGGCAACCTGCGCCGCCTCCTCCAGCAGTTCCTTGGCCGTGCGCAATACACCGGCCCGGGGACCGAAGTTAAAGCCCTGGTTCCAGCCCGACGGCGCGTAGCCCATGCGCTGCAAATAGCTGCGCAACGGAAAGGTGGAAGCGTCGCTGGCCGACAGCCCCGGAAAAACGATGACCGGGTGACCATCGCCCCGAGGCGCACGTTGCAGAGCGAACCAGGCTGCAAGCGCGGCGCCAAATTCCCAGGGCGCGCGAAACTCCATGGCCATCAGCCATCCATTGGGGGGCGGGTGGGCGGCGTGAGGGTCGTGTTGCTGCATGCAAGGGCTCGGGCGCGGCTCAGCTGCCCTTGTTGGCCAGGCCCAGGCGCTCGATGGTTGTCTTTTCCAGCGCAAAGGTCTCGCGCGCCCATTTGCTGTATGTCTCGGTATTCATGTAGATCACGGACTGGTCGTATTTGTCGAACGTAGACAACACAGCCGGGTCCTCCAGCGTCTTGCGGAACGCGTCGTGGACGATCTTGACCACGGCGGGGTCCATGCCCTTGGGACCACACACACCAAACGGCGAGTCGGACACCGTCTTGTAGCCCAGTTCGTCCAGCGTGGGCACAGTGGGCCAGCGTTTGGTCCGCTTGCTGCCGTAGGTGGCCAGCAGGCGCAGTTTGCCGGCGTCCACATGGGGACCCCAGCCGGTGGCATCGCTGGCCGCCATTACATGCCCACCCAGTACCGCCTGCATGTTGTCGGCGTTGCCTTTGAACGGCACATGGGTGAGCTTGATTCCGGCACGCTGGGCAAACTCCTCCACTGCCAGGTGGGGGCTGGTGCCGTTGCCCGTTGACCCGTAGGTCAGTTTTTCAGGATTGGCCTTGGCATAGGCGACAAGGTCCTGGATCGACTTGAGCGGCGAGTCCGCTGGGACCACCAGGCCAAAGGTGTAACCCGTCAGGCAGGCGATCCAGGTAAAGTCCTTCAAGGTATCGAACTGGGTTTTCTGCATGTGCGGAAAGCGGAAAACCCCGTGCGGCAATTGCGACAGCGTATATCCGTCTGGTTTGGCATTGGCCAGTTCGTTGGCGCCCAGCATGCCGCCCGCGCCTGGCTTGTTCTCGATGATGATGGCCTGGCCAAGTACCTTGGAAGCGCTCTCGGCAATGGAGCGCATGACCACGTCGGTGGACCCGCCGGCTGGCCACGGACAGATGTATTTGATGGTCCGCGACGGGTAGGCCGGTGTCTGCGCCCACAACGGCAATGCCATGCTGGCGGCTGCGCCGGCGCTGGCCGAGATGAACTGGCGGCGTGACGAAATTGGTTGCATGCTTGTCTCCGGACGGTTTGTTGTGCGCACATTCTAGGCAGATGTTGCCGGTATGCGGTCGCAAATGGCGCACCTGCGATGGTCTGAAGTCCCCGAGGCGACGCACGGTGGTGGCGTGCTTCGCATAATTGCTCTTTTTGGCATCGCAACCACGGATCGGAGTTCACCATGACGCTCAAGCTATGCGGCTTCTCGGCCAGCAATTACTACAACCAGATCAAGCTCCAGTTGCTCGAAAAGCAGATTGCCTTCGAGGAAGAACTGGTCAAGACCGGCAGCGCGGATGCGGCCGTGCTGGATCGCTCTCCAATGGGCAAGGTGCCGTTTCTCGATACCGGCCTCGGCTGCGTCTCGGAGTCGATGGCCTGTGCCGAGTTCATCGAGGCGCAATACCCGCAGCACGCCTTGTTGCCCGCCGACCCGTTTGCGGCCGCCAAGGTGCGCGAACTGGTGGTGTACATCGAACTACACCTGGAACTGGTGGCACGCGACTTGTACGCCGAGGCCTATTTCGGCGGCAACGTGACCGACGTCGTCAAGGAGCGCGCCCGCAAATTGCTGACCCGGGGCGCGGCGGCATTTGCGCGGATTGCCCTGTTCAAACCGTTTGTGGCCGGCGACCAGTTCACACTGGCCGACTGCGCCGCCATCGTGCACCTGCCGGTGGTATCGGGCGCCAGCAAGATCATCTATGGCGAAGACCTGTTGGCGGCGCTGCCCGTGCGGGACTACATCAAGTCCATGGGCGAGCGCCCGGCGGTGGCGCGGGTCAATACCGACCGCAAGGTTGACACCCAGCGCATGATGGCGCAGGCTGCGGCGAAGCCCTGAGGCCGGCGATCGGGGCTCATCAGCAACCATTGCGCGACGCGCTGCCATGACCCTTGGGATCGGCCCTACGGTTCATGGAGCGACCGCTTTGAACGGGCTGTGCTGCTCCAGTTCGCCCAGGTAGTTCCGGATGCCGGCGCGTTCGCGCTGCAGGAAGTCGTCCACCGCTTCGGCAAAGGCCGGATGCGCCAGCCAGTGTGCGCTGGTGGTCTGTACCGGCAGCAGGGCACGTGCCATCTTGTGTTCCCCTTGTGCCCCACCTTCAAACCGCTGGTAGCCGTGCGCGATGCACCATTGCAGGGGCTGGTAGTAGCAGGCTTCGAAGTGCAGGCAGTCTACCCGTTGCAGGGCGCCCCAGTACCGGCCGTATGCGATGCCATGACCGCCGCCTGGCAGGGTGTCTTCGGTCAAGGCGATCAGGCTGCAGGCGATGGGAAAGCCCTCGCGCTGCGCCACGAACAGCAGCCAGTTCTCGGGCATGTCCCGCGCCATACGGTGGAAGAAGTCGCGGCTCAGGTATGGTGCATTGCCGTGTTCGTAATAAGTGCGCTCGTAGCACCGGTAGAAGAAGTCCCAGTCCGAGGGCGCAATACCGGAGCCGCGTGACCATCGGAACGCGACGCCGGCCTGCTCGACCTTGCGCCGCTCCTGGCGGATTTTCTTGCGCTTGTCCTGGTTCAATGATGCAAGGAATTCCTCGAAGTCGCGGTAGCCCGGTTGTCGATTGGTCCAGTGGAACTGCACGCTGTGGCGCAACATCAGCCCGGCATTGCGACAGGCCGCCATATCGACCTGGCTGGCGAACAGCAGGTGCAGCGATGAAATACCCGCCTTTTTGCTCCAGCCTACCAGGCCCTGCAGCAGCGCGTGCCGCGCCTGCGCCGTGCGTGCCAGCAGCCGGGCGCCGGGCACCGGCGTAAACGGAGGCGCCACTACGGCCTTCGGGTAGTACTGCAAGCCGTGCTGTCGGTAAGCGTGGGCCCAGGCATGGTCGAACACGTACTCGCCATAGGAGTGGCTCTTCAAGTACAGGGCGCAGACCGCATGCAGTTCCCGCGGTCCGTATGGTGGCTGCCACCACAGCATGGGGAAACGCGAGGTCCAGCCGGTGGCGGGAGTGGCGCTGCCGCTTTCATGCATGGCTGCCAGATATTCATGGCGCATGAAGGGGGTGGCGTCCTGCTGCACAGCCAACAGTGCGTTCCAATCGCCACGGTCGATGGCCAGCGGCGAATCGACGACCTCGATGACATAATCTTCTGTACTCACGTCAGACTCCCTGCCGACTGTGTGTCAAGGCAGGCCTCGCCGGCTATCGTGCCGCTCTTTACGGGCCCGCTCCTAACTGTTGTTCGTGTTTCCATGACTCTCAAGATCTGTGTGGCCCAAATCGACTTCATCGTTGGTGACATGGTCGGCAATGCGCAAAAAATCATCGATGCGGCCCAGTCCGCGTACGCGGATGGCGCGCGCCTGATGCTCACGCCCGAGTTGTCGATCTGCGGCTATGCGGCAGAAGATCTGTTTTTGCGGCCCGTGTTCATCCATGCCTGCGATGATGCCGTCAAATCGGTGGCGGCCGCATTGGCGGGGTTGAAAGACCTGGCGGTGGTCGTCGGGCATCCCACCGGAGGCGGCGTCAGGACCCGTTCGGTGTCGGTGCAAAAGCGTTTCAATTCGGCCAGCGTCCTGCGCGAGGGACATGTCGTGCAAACCTATGCCAAGCGCGAGTTGCCCAACTACCAGGTGTTTGACGAGCGTCGGTATTTCGTGCCCGGCAACGGCATGTGCGTGTTCGAAGCCGGTGTGGGAGCCGACCGCATGCGGGTCGGGCTGCTGATTTGCGAGGACGCCTGGTACGAGGAACCCGCGCGGTTGGCTGTCCAGGCTGGTGCGCAGATGCTGGCCGTGATCAACGCGTCGCCGTTTCACGTCGGCAAGGGCTACGAGCGCGAGCAGATCATGCGTGAAAGAGTTCTGGCATGCGGGCTGCCGATGGTTTATGCGCATCTGGTCGGAGGGCAGGATGAAATGGTTTTCGAGGGCCATTCCTTTGCACTCAATGGCGACGGTGCGCTGGCCGGCCGTGCGCTGAGCTTTCGCGAACAGTTGTTCAGTGTCGTGGCGCGCCAGGCCGGTGGCGTGGTCCGGTTGGCGGCCGCGGTGGCGCCCGAGCGCGAAGCCGACGCCGACCTGTGGGACGCACTGGTGCTGGGTGTGCGCGACTACGTCGGCAAGAACGGCTTTCCGGGTGCGATCCTGGGCTTGTCAGGCGGGATTGATTCGGCGCTGGTGCTGGCGATCGCCGTTGACGCGCTGGGCGCGGGCAAGGTACGCACCGTGATGATGCCCTCGCCCTATACGGCCGACATCAGCTGGATGGACGCGCGCGAAATGGCAGGCAGGATGGGCGTGCGGTACGACGAGATATCGATCGCCCCACCGTTCGAGGCGTTCAAACAGGCGCTGGCGGGGGAGTTCGCCGGGCAGGCCGAAGACGCGACCGAAGAAAACATCCAGGCCCGGGTTCGGGGAACCTTGTTGATGGCGTTGTCCAACAAGTTCGGACCGATCGTACTGACGACCGGCAACAAGAGCGAAATGGCGACCGGTTACTGCACCCTGTACGGCGACATGGCCGGCGGGTTCGCCGTCATCAAGGACCTGGCCAAGACCACCGTCTACCGGTTGGCGCGCTGGCGCAACCTGCATGACCCCTACGGCTCCGGCAAGGCGCCGATTCCCGAACGCATCATCACCCGGCCTCCGAGCGCCGAACTGCGGCCGGACCAGACCGACCAGGACAGTCTGCCGCCCTACGAGGTTCTCGACGCCATCATCGAGCGTTACATGGAGAACGATGAATCCATCGAGTCCATCATTGCCAGCGGCATCGCGGCCGCCGATGTGGAACGGGTAACCCGGCTGATCAAGATCAGTGAATACAAGCGCCGGCAAGCGCCGATCGGCATCCGTGTCACCCATCGCAGCTTTGGCAAAGACTGGCGCTATCCCATCACCAGCAAGTTCCGGCAATAGGTGGACCCTCGGGGGCGCGCCCAATTCGCGCTATCCTAGAGGGGTTGCTACCTGCGTGCGGTCAGCAGCGGGGTGCAGGCTTTCGTCGGCCCTGTTCGACGGTGCGCACTTTTAATGCCAGGTTGAAAATGAAACAGATCACTGCCATCATCAAACCGTTCAAGCTCGAGGAAGTCCGGGAGGCGCTTGCCGAGTGCGGTGTCACCGGCCTGACGGTGAGCGAGGTCAAGGGATTTGGCCGCCAGAAGGGGCACACCGAGTTATACCGCGGGGCTGAATACGTGGTTGATTTTCTGCCCAAGGTGAAGGTCGAGGTGGTAGTGCGTACGGACGATGTCGATCGTTGTGTGGACGCGATCGTCAAGGCGGCGCGAACGGGCAAGATTGGTGACGGCAAGATCTTCGTGACATCGGTCGAGCGCACCGTTCGCATCCGTACGGGCGAGGAAGACGAAACCGCCGTCTGAGCCCTGGATCAGATGGCCTGCAAGCGGCTGGCTGAGGAAAGACCCGCCGCCTGCACCAACGCAGGCAAAAGCAGCTCAGGGTCATTGCCCTGCTGCAGCAGACCCATTTGCCAGTCGTTCATGAACTGCTGCGCCACACTGGCACGCAGAAACGCCAGCAGGCCATCGTAATACCCGTCGGTATTGAGCAAGCCGATGGGTTTGTCGTGGTAACCAAGCTGGCGCCAGGTCCACACCTCAAACAGTTCTTCGAAGGTGCCGATTCCACCAGCGAGCGCCAGGAACGCGTCGGCCTTTTCGGCCATCATGCGCTTGCGCTCATGCATGGTCTCGACGACATGCAGTTCGGTGCAGCCGCGATGGGCCACCTCTTGCGCCACCAATGCTGTGGGAATGACACCGATGACGGTGCCGCCGGCCTGCAGCGTGGCGTCGGCGAGGACTCCCATCAGCCCGGTATGTCCACCGCCATAGATCAGTTGCCCGCCATGGCGCCCGATCCAGTGCCCGGTCGCCCGTGCATGATCGCCATGCTGCGGCGATTGACCGGACCTGGAGCCGCAGTAGACGCAAATCGAAAACGCGGGCGGCCCGGATTTTTGCGTGGGTTGCGTCATGGCGCCACGCGATGCCAGATCGCACCGCCCCAAATGCCGATGCACAACAGCAGACTGAGCAGCACTGCGGCGCTGCCCAGATCCTTGGCCCGCTTGGACAGCAGGTGCCATTGCAAACCGACCCGGTCAATGGAAGCCTCGATACCGGAGTTGAGCAACTCGACAATCAACACCAGAAGGACCGACCCCAACAGCAGCGCGCGTTCGACCCAGGATTGACCCAGCCACAGGCTCAGCGGCAGCAGCACCATTGCCACCAGCGCCTCCTGCCGGAACGCGGTTTCGCTCCAGCCGGCGCGAAGACCGGCGATCGAATACAGCGTCGCATGCCACATGCGCGCCAGCCCGGTGCGCGATTTCTGCGGGTTGCTGTCGGTGGCTTGCGTCGGTGGCGTCCGGGATTGGGGCATAGGGGCATTGTCGTGCAACACCATTGCGGGCAAGGTCTTGTATCGGTGGTGCGGGAACGGGCTTGCCCGGCCGGTTTCAGCGACCGGCTTGCCGCCGATGCGTCACCAGCCGCGTGCCGGCCAATGCGTCATGCCAGAATTGTTGTTGCGGGTGAAAGCGGCTTAGCAGTGCCCAAATTGCGACCCAACCTGCCACGATGACGGTCATCTCGCCACCGGTCAGGTCGAACGGGCCGACGGCAGCCAGCGGGGGCAAAAACCAAAGCCAGCTGGTCAGGTAGCGTGCCAATGCCCGCGGTTGCGAGATGCCTTTGCCGTTACGGTCGACCACGGCAATGTCCCAGGTTTTCATTGCCAGGGTTTGTCCGCGGGCCCAGAACCAAGTGAAATAAATGCCAAAAACCACGAACAGGAACGCTTGCAGCGCATGCCGGTTGTCCATCGCGTTGCGGGTCTGGCTGAGCGTGCCGAACAGGTAACCGGCGATGAACACCACGCCGAACATCAGCATGCCTTCATACAGCCAGCAGGCCATGCGACGCAGCAGGGGCGGTGTGGCCAGTGGCTCGGTGGCGTTGGATTGCGGGCCGTCGGGCTGGGTTTGCGACGTGCGCATCGGATCAGGGTACCGCGGCGCTGGAGCCTGTGGCCGGTCGCACAGCGGGGGTGGAGGTGCGCTTGTCCGAAGCGGATCCGGCGGCCGACCGGGTGATCGGAACCGACGCCAATTTGCCAGGCGTGCGCTGTGTGATCGCAGGCGCGGCGCCACCAGCACGGCTATTGGCGGCTTGCGCCGCCAGTTGCTGCTTTTGCGCCGGACTCAAGGCCTGGTAGGCCTGCCATTGCGCCTTCTTCTCTTCGCTGGACAAGGCGCGGGTTTCAGCAAAATTCAACCGGGCCCGATTGCGATCCACTGCGCTGAGAGATGCCCATTCGGCCATGCGCCCATGCATGGTCGCCTGCTCGGCCGGCGTTAACCTGGCGTAGTTGGCCGACAGCGCGATCCACTTGCGCTTGCGATTCGAACTGATGTCGTTCCAGATTGGCGCCAGCGGTCTCAAGGCGGCCTGCTGCGCTGCGCTCAGCGTGTTCCAGGCGGGCTGTTGGTTCGATGGGCCGGCATTCTGGGCCTTCTGCGGTGCATTGGGCACCGATGCGCCCGTCTGGCCCAATGCCGGCCATCCGGACATCGACAGCGCCAATGCCAAAAGCGACATGCGTAACCATTGCCGGTTTCGCATTGTCGGCGGCACGTCGACGGGCCTGCCGTATGCAGTCATCGTCAACAACCCGCCTATTGCGCCGGCGCGCGGTGAAGCTTGAGAAATTGCGAGAAACCAGGGTCGGCATAGGCCGCCGGCGGTAGATCGTCCATCAACAAGGCCGCATCCAGCCTGGCGATGTCGGTCGCAACCCGATCGTCCAGGGCGGAATCGATCGCAACAAGACCCAGCAATAGCGCGATTGCCGGCAACGCGAGTCCCGCGCGCTGCCACCAAGGCGCCTGGTTCAGCGAACCACCCAGCACCGCACCCGCGCCGGACTGCAGCAATACCGCGGTCGCCACGGTTAGGGGAAGCTTGCGCTTGGACAGCGCCTGCGCGCGGGCATGGCGCAGCCGCTCGGTTACCTCATGCGGCAAGGCCTCACTGGCATCGGCCAGTCGCGCGGCGATTTTGAGTCCCAGCCGCTCCTGAAACAATTCGGCCTGGTATTGATGTGAATTCGTCATAGTGTTATTCCCTTGGCGCGCAATGCCCGGGCAAGTGCCTGCACGGCACGCGAACAATGTGTCTTCACGCTGCCTTGCGAGCAGCCCATCACCTGAGCGGTTTCGGCAACGTCCATTTCTTCCCAATAACGCAGCACGAAGGCTTCCCGTTGACGCGGCGGTAACAGTTGTATCTCAGTTTCGATGCCCCGCAATGTCTGGGCCCTTTGTGTCGCATCTAGCGCGCTTTCCGTCTGCTGTGACTCATCCGCAACAGACAGGACATCCAGCAGGTCGAACTCGGCATCTTCGCCCGAAACGTCGAAGTCCCCCATATTGGAGAACAAGGCGCTGCGGGTTTTTCTGCGTCGGAACCAGTCCAGCGTGCAGTTGGCCAAAATGCGCTGGAACAGCATCGGCAGTTCGGCGGCCGGCTTGTCGCCATAACTTTCCGCCAGCTTCATCATGCTCTCCTGCACGATGTCGAGTGCTGATTCGTCATTGCGCACATGGTAGACCGAGCGCTTGAACGCGCGCTTTTCAACGCCTTTCAGGAAATCGGACAGTTCTTGTTCGGTGGCCAATGGGAATATGCCAATGTGAAAGTGACAGGGCAGCCACGGTCGCGATCCCGTCGGGCCAGCCGGGGCCCGACATCGCGGGCGATTATGGCACCCTGGTCGCGGCACCATTTGCCGTTGCCTTGACCGATCGGTCTGCTGCAGTGCAATAATGCGGGTTGCAGTTCAAATGGCAAACGGGTCAAGGTCTGGCGCATTATTGGTTGCGTCTGTGGCATTGGCCTCAAGTTCCGACGTGGCGTCACAAGCGTTTGCGAAGGAGCACCCAAGGTCTTTCGTCAGAGAAATTCGCAAAGGTTCATCATGGAAATTTCCAAAGCCGAAATCAATTCGGCGGCAGCGGCAAGTGCCGCAACCCGCAATTGCCCGCCCGCACCCACCGTTCTCGAGCTGCGCGGAGCCGAAATCCTGGTCAAGGCCTTGCAGGCAGAAGGGGTCAAGTACATCTGGGGTTATCCAGGTGGCGCCGTGCTGCATATCTATGATGCTTTCTACAAGCAGGACACCATCCAGCATGTACTGGTGCGCCACGAGCAGGCGGCGGTGCATGCGGCCGACGGTTATGCCCGCGCGACCGGCGATGTCGGTGTAGCGCTGGTCACCTCCGGGCCAGGCGTGACCAACGCGGTGACCGGCATTGCCACGGCCTACATGGACAGTATTCCGATGGTGATCATCACCGGTCAGGTGCCGACTGCGGCAATCGGTCTGGATGCGTTCCAGGAATGCGATACCGTGGGCATCACCCGGCCCATCGTCAAGCACAATTTTCTGGTCAAGGACGCGCGGGACGTTGCCGACGTCATGAAAAAGGCGTTCCACATTGCGCGCACCGGTCGTCCGGGTCCGGTGGTGGTGGACATTCCCAAGGATGTGTCCTTCAAGATGGTGCCGTATGCGGGCTACCCCAAGACCGTCGAAATGCGTTCCTACAACCCGGTGCGCAAGGGCCATGGGGGGCAGATCCGCAAGGCCCTGCAACTGCTGCTGACGGCCAAGCGACCGTACATTTATTCCGGTGGTGGTGTGTTGCTCAGCAATGCCTCGGCCGAGCTGCGCGCGCTGGTCGATATGCTGGGGTATCCGGTGACCAATACCTTGATGGGGCTGGGTGCTTACCCTGCCAGCGACAAGAAGTTTCTCGGCATGCTGGGCATGCACGGCACCATCGAGGCGAACAACGCAATGCAAAACTGCGATGTGTTGCTGGCGGTTGGCGCGCGATTCGACGATCGGGTGATCGGCAATCCGAAGCATTTCGCGCAGAACGAACGCAAGATCATCCATATCGACATCGACCCGTCGAGTATTTCCAAGCGGGTCAAGGTCGACATCCCGATCGTCGGAGATGTCAAGGATGTGTTGTCCGAGTTGCTGGCCATGATCCGGGAGAGCGCGCTTCGTCCGGATGCGGACGCCCTGGGCGCGTGGTGGAGCACCATTGAAGAATGGCGCCAACGCGATTGCCTCAAATTCGATATGGGCAAGGGCGACGTCATCAAACCCCAGCATGTCATTCAGACGCTGTGGGGCCTGACCAAGGACACCGAGACCTACATCACCTCTGACGTGGGCCAGCACCAGATGTGGGCCGCGCAGTATTACCGCTTTGACGAGCCGCGGCGCTGGATCAACTCTGGCGGCCTGGGCACGATGGGAGTCGGCATTCCGTATGCCATGGGCATCAAGCTGGCCAAGCCCGACTGCGAAGTGTTCTGCGTAACCGGCGAGGGGTCAGTGCAGATGTGCATCCAGGAGTTGTCGACCTGTCTGCAGTACAACACGCCCATCAAGATCGTGTCGCTGAACAACCGCTATCTGGGAATGGTGCGCCAGTGGCAGGAACTCGATTACGAGGGGCGTTACAGCCACAGCTATATGGACGCCTTGCCCAATTTCGTCAAGCTGGCCGAGGCCTATGGTCATGTCGGCATGCTGATCGAAAAGCCGCAGGACGTCGAGCCGGCCTTGCGCGAGGCGCGCAAGCTCAAGGACCGCACGGTCTTCATGGATTTCCGTACCGACCCGACCGAGAACGTGTTTCCGATGGTCAAGGCCGGAATGGGAATTACCGAGATGTTGCTGGGATCAGAGGACCTGTAAACACCGGTCCAATGCCATGGCGCCCGCCCCCGGCCCTGTGCCGGCCCGTGTGGCGCTTATCCCAAAGTCGATGCGTCTATTGCTTGCCAAGTCTGGTTGTTACCGCAACCAGGGGAGGGCGGCGAAAAGAGGAATCCAATCATGAAACATATTATTGCCGTCCTGCTCGAGAACACACCAGGGGCTCTGTCCCGCGTGGTCGGGCTTTTTTCCGCGCGCGGCTACAACATCGAGTCGCTGACCGTCGCGCCAACCGAAGACGCCAGCCTGTCGCGCATGACCATTCAGACTACCGGGTCCGACGATGTGATCGAACAGATCACCAAGCACCTGAATCGCCTGATCGAGGTGGTCAAGGTTGTTGACTTGACGGAAGGTGCCTATACCGAGCGCGAACTGATGATGGTCAAGGTGCGCGCGGTCGGCAAGGAGCGCGAGGAAATGAAACGCATGGCCGATATTTTTCGGGGGCGAATCATCGACGTCACCGAGAAAAGCTACACCATCGAGTTGACCGGTGTGCAGTCGAAGAACGACGCCTTCCTCGAGGCGATCGAACGCAGTGCGATTCTGGAAACGGTGAGGACCGGATCGAGCGGAATCGGCCGCGGCGAACGGATTTTGCGGGTTTGATTTACCAGTTAAGGAGAAGCGAAATGAAAGTCTATTACGACAAGGATTGTGACCTGAGCCTGATCAAGGGCAAGACCGTTGCCATCATCGGTTACGGCAGTCAGGGTCATGCCCATGCGCAAAATCTGAACGACAGCGGCGTCAAGGTCGTCGTCGGGCTGCGCAAGGATGGCGCCTCCTGGCCCAAGGTCGAGAAGGCCGGCCTCAAGGTGGCCGAGGTCGCTGAAGCGGTCAAGGCTGCAGATGTCGTCATGATCCTGCTGCCCGACGAGCAGATCGCAACGGTCTACACGAACGACGTGGAGCCCCATATCAAGTCGGGTGCCTCGCTGGTATTTGCCCACGGATTCAATGTCCACTACGGCTTGGTGACGCCGCGCGCCGACCTGGATGTGTGGATGGTCGCTCCCAAGGCGCCGGGCCATACGGTGCGCGGCACCTACGCCCAGGGTGGCGGCGTGCCGCACCTGATCGCGATTGCGCAGGACAAGTCCGGTCGCACCCGCGAACTGGCGCTGAGCTATGCCATGGCCAATGGCGGCGGCAAGGCCGGCATCATCGAGACCAACTTTCGCGAAGAGACCGAGACCGACCTGTTCGGCGAGCAGGCGGTATTGTGTGGCGGCACCGTTGAATTGATCAAGGCCGGTTTCGAAACCCTGGTCGAGGCCGGTTACGCGCCCGAGATGGCCTATTTCGAATGCCTGCACGAACTCAAGCTGATCGTCGACATGATCTATGAAGGCGGCATCGCCAACATGAACTACTCGATCTCGAACAACGCCGAATACGGCGAATACGTGACCGGCCCGCGCATCATCACCGAGCAGACCAAGAAGGTGATGAAGCAGGTGCTCAAGGACATCCAGTCCGGCGAATATGCCAAGAGTTTCATCCTGGAGAACAAGGCCGGCGCACCGACGCTGCTTAGCCGCCGCAGGCTCATGGGAGAGCACCAGATCGAGACTGTCGGTGCGACGCTGCGCGCGATGATGCCGTGGATCAAGAAGAACAAACTGGTTGACCAGTCGCGCAACTGATCTTCTTTGCGGGTGATCAACGCGAAGGCCACGCTCGTGGCCTTTGCGTTTGTTGGGCCTGTCAATGCACCCGCTGCACCGATGGGCCTGACTTACACTGGGTGCCGGCCACCGCTGTGACCGCATTGGAGAACCACGACATGCCTGACGGCCCGGATTCTGAATTGGTGGAGACGGAAACCATCGTCGTTCGCAAACGGCGCAAGGGCTTGTACATCCTGCCCAACATGGTGACGCTGGCTGCGCTTTTTGCGGGGTTTTACTCGATCGTCATGGCCATGAACGGCCGCTTCGACATGGCTGCGATCGGTGTATTTTGCGCCATGGTGCTCGACAGCCTGGATGGCCGTGTGGCGCGCATGACCAATACCCAGAGCGCCTTCGGTGAGCAAATGGACTCCTTGTCCGACATGGTGTCGTTCGGCGCGGCCCCTGCCTTGATCGCGTACGAATGGGCATTGCGTGGCCTGGGCCGCTGGGGCTGGATCGCCGCCTTCGTCTACTGCGCATGCGCCGCTCTGCGACTGGCACGCTTCAACGTGAATACCGGGGTCGTGGACAAGCGTTTCTTCCAGGGACTTCCTTCGCCCGCTGCTGCTGCGCTGGTCGCGGGGTTCATCCTGGTGATGGCCGAACTCGGCGTCAAGGGGCCGCAGGTGGCCTGGCCCATGTTCGCGCTGGCCCTGTATGCGGGCCTGACGATGGTCACCAATGTGCCGTTCTACAGCTTCAAGGATGTCAGCGCCAAGAAAAGCGTGCCGTTCCCCGTGATCGTGTTGCTGGCGCTGGCCATTGGCGCGATCAGCGTCGACCCGGCGAAGGCCTTGCTGGGCCTTTTTGCCGCCTATGGGGTCAGCGGCTATGTGGTGTATGTGTGGCGGCGTTACAAGGGCGAGCCGACCAGTGTCATCAGCACCTCGACCAACGACCCCGACGAACGCGGATTGCATTGAGCCATGACCGGGCCTGATTCCTGTGCTACATTGCAGTCATGAAACGGATCGTGCTAGCACTACTACTGGGAACCCTGTACGGGCGACGACGGTAGCTTGCGCTAATCGATCAAACGGCTCGTATGCACCAGCAACGAGCCGTTTTTGTTTTTATGTTGCTGGTTCGATCACATGGGGAACCACGATGTTGAAGCAACCCAGCAGCAAATACCGGGCGTTTGCCCCGGTCCGACTTGCCAATCGAACCTGGCCCGACGCAGTCCTGACGTGCGCGCCGCAGTGGTGCAGCGTTGATCTGCGTGACGGCAACCAGGCGCTGATCGAACCGATGGACATTGCGCGCAAGCTGCGCATGTTCCAGGTACTGGTGAAAATCGGATTCACGCAGATCGAAGTGGGATTTCCGTCCGCGTCGCAGGTCGAGTTTGATTTTGTGCGCAAGCTCATCGATGAAGACCTGGTGCCCAACAACGTCACGATCCAGGTTTTGACGCAGGCACGCGCGCAACTGATCGAGCGCACGTTCGACTCCCTGGTCGGGGCCAAACGGGCGATTGTCCATGTCTACAACGCCACTTCGCCGGTCATGCGGCGGGTCGCGCTCGGAATGGACGAAGAACAGATCGTGCAACTTGCGCTCGACAATGTGCGCCTTATCGCGCGGCTGGCAGCCGGGCAGCCCGCAACGCAATGGACGTTCCAGTATTCACCCGAGCATTTCTCCGGGACTGAACTGACGTTCTCGCGCCGTGTCGTCGATGCGGTGACCGAGGTCTGGCAGCCGACACCCGAGCACAAGTGCATCATCAACCTTCCGTCCACGGTCGAATATTCCACACCGAATGTGTTCGCCGACATGATGGAGTGGATGCACACCCATCTGGCACGTCGGGACTGCATCGTGTTGTCGGTGCATCCGCACAATGACCGGGGTACCGGAACCGCCGCCGGTGAGCTGGCCCTGATGGCGGGAGCCGACCGAATCGAGGGCTGCCTGTTCGGCAACGGGGAACGTACCGGAAATGTGGATCTGGTCAATATTGCGCTCAACCTTTACTCGCAAGGGGTTTCACCCGGACTGGATTTTTCCGACATCGACGAGATCCGCCGTGTGGTCGAGTATTGCAACCAGTTGCCAGTCCATCCCCGTCATCCGTATGTCGGCGATCTGGTCTATACCTCGTTCTCCGGGTCACATCAGGACGCCATCAAGAAGGCGTTGGCAGCGCGCCGCGAGGGCGCGGCGGTGGAGCCGGCGTGGGATATCCCGTATCTTCCGATCGATCCGCACGACCTCGGGCGCAGCTATGAAGCGGTGATCCGGGTCAACAGCCAGTCCGGCAAGGGCGGAATCTCCTACTTGCTGGAAACACACTATGGCGTGGAACTTCCGCGCAGGCTGCAGATTGAGTTCAGCCAGGTCGTGCAGCAGGTCATGGACGCCGGCGGCAAGGAGTTGACGGCGCCCGATATCTGGCAGGTGTTCAGGCGCGAATACGCCCTGGATACTCCGACGGTTGGCGCCCACCACCTCAGCGAGGACGACGATGCGCCGGCCCATGCGCGTGTTGCGATCAGCGCCCGCATGCAACTGGCTGATCGTGGCTACACCGTCCAGGGCAATGGCAATGGACCGATCGAAGCCTTTGTCAACGGTGTCAACAAGGCCACGGGCCATGCAGTGCGGGTGCTCGACTACCACGAGCATGCGCTGGGCTCGGGCGCCAACGCGCGCGCCATAGCGTATCTGGAACTGCGAGTCGACGAGCGGCAGACCCTGTTCGGCGTCGGAGTCGACGCAAATATCGTAGCCGCCTCGCTCAAGGCGGTTGCCAGTGCCCTGACGCGTGCAAAAATTGCCGATTACGAACCGCCGCTGGCAACGGCACAGGCGCGAGGCGTGAATGCGAAAGCTGCCGTCGTCCAATAGCGGGTGCCGTATCCCTTTTGAGTCCAGAGGAAAATTCCATGACCGACAAGCTGATCATCTTTGACACCACCTTGCGCGACGGCGAACAATCGCCCGGCGCATCCATGACCCGAGACGAGAAGCTGCGCATCGCCCGCCAGCTCGAACGTCTGCGGGTTGACGTGATTGAAGCCGGTTTTGCCGCCAGTTCCAATGGCGACTTCGAGGCGGTGCAGGCCATCGCCAACGCAATCAAGGACTCCACCATATGCTCTTTGTCGCGTGCCAATGACCGCGATATCTCCCGCGCGGCCGAGGCGCTCAAGGGCGCCAACAACGCGCGCATCCACACCTTTATTGCGACCTCTGCCCTGCATATGGAGAAGAAGTTGCGCATGACGCCCGACCAGGTCTTCGAGCAGGCCAGGCAGTCGGTCCGATTTGCGCGCAACCTGGTGGCCGATGTCGAGTTCAGCCCGGAAGATGGATATCGCAGTGACGTCGATTTCCTGTGCCGTGTGATCGAGGCGACCATCAACGAAGGTGCGACGACGATCAACGTGCCCGATACCGTCGGTTATGCCATTCCCGAGCTGTATGGCGCGTTCATCAAGACCTTGCGCGAGCGCATTCCGAACAGTGACAAGGCGGTATGGTCGGTGCATTGCCACAACGATCTGGGCATGGCGGTGGCCAATTCCTTGGCCGGTGTCAAGATTGGCGGTGCGCGCCAGGTGGAGTGCACCATCAATGGCCTGGGTGAGCGCGCGGGGAACTGTTCGCTGGAAGAAATTGTGATGGCAGTGAAAACCCGCAAGGACTATTTCGGGCTGGACATGAACATCGATGCGCTGCACATCCTCGCGGCGAGCCGGATGGTGAGCCAGACGACCGGATTCGTCGTGCAGCCAAACAAGGCGGTAGTGGGGGCCAATGCCTTTGCGCATGCATCGGGCATCCACCAGGATGGCGTTCTCAAGGCGCGCGACACCTACGAGATCATGCGTGCCGAAGACGTCGGCTGGACCGCGAACAAGATCGTGCTTGGCAAGCTCAGCGGGCGCAACGCGTTCAAGCAGCGCCTGGTCGAACTGGGCGTGGCGATGGAGAGTGAGGCCGACACCAATACGGCGTTCGCCCGATTCAAGGAGCTGGCCGATCGCAAGAGCGACATTTTCGACGAGGACATCCTGGCCCTGGTCAGTGACGAAAGCGTCACCCACGACAACGAGCACTACGGTTTTGTATCCCTGGCGCAACACAGCGAGACCGGTGAACGCCCTCACGCCCGCGTTGTCTTCACGGTGGACGGCAAGGAGTTCACGGCAGCGTCGGTTGGCAATGGTCCGGTGGACGCTTCCCTCAAGGCCATCGAATCGCATGTCCACAGCGGTGCCGAGATGGTGTTGTATTCAGTCAATGCCATCAGTGGCTCGACCGAAAGCCAGGGCGAGGTGACGGTGCGGCTGCAAAACAGTGGGCGGGTCGTCAATGGTGTCGGTGCAGACCCGGACATCATTGTCGCGTCGGCAAAGGCTTATCTGAGTGCACTCAACAAGTTACATAGCAAAGCTGAACGAGTGCCTGCACAAGGGTGGACAAATCCGTGATTCGCCAATAAGCATGAAATATGTAGCGCAAGTAGTTGATCTTGTGTCACTTTTCTGTTTAAACTCGGCGCAGAGGGCTTGCCGCCGCAACGGCTCCGAGTCCCTATTGACGAATCCGAGGTAATAGATGAATCAAATAGCGCGTTTCCTCGTGGTGTGCGGGTTTTTTCTGGCGCTGCTGGTGCCAGCGTCACACGCAGGTACCAACAAGAGGGTGGCAGTCAAGTCGGTTGTGAAGAAGCCGCAGGTTGTCAAGCGCAGTATGAGCAAGCGGGTAGTCGCTGAAACCGCCAAGCGCAAGCATGTGGTTTACGCGCCGCGCACGGTCGAGAAGCCTTCTTATGGTGCGGTGGCTGGACTGCACGACAGCAGCGATCCGCTGGATCTCAAGTCGAGCGTGGCCTATGTGATCGACCAGGACACGCGCGAAGTGCTGTTTCGCAAAAATGATCAGGCTGTGCTGCCCATCGCGTCTTTGACCAAGTTGATGACCGCACTGATCGTGAAGGACTTGCGTCTGCCGATGGACGAGGTGATCGTCATCGCGCAAGACGACGTTGACACCGAAAAGGGCAGCCGTTCGCGCCTGCGGGTTGGCACAGAGCTCAATCGCGGCGAGTTGCTGCATCTGGCCCTGATGTCCAGCGAGAACCGTGCTGCCCATGCGTTGGCGCGTAGCGCGCCAGGTGGTATGGCGACGTTTGTCGCGCAGATGAACAACAAGGCGCGTGAACTCGGCATGAACGACACCCGATTCGTCGAGCCGACCGGCTTGTCGAGCAAGAACCAATCCAGCGCGCAAGACCTGGCCAAACTGGTGAACACCGCGCATGCGGACGCGACTTTGCGCGAGTTGTCGACGTCCCCGAAATACGAAGTGTCGGTGGGCGCCCGCACGCTGCAATACAACAATACCAATCGGCTGGTGAACAACCCGAATTGGGAGATCGGCCTGCAAAAGACGGGCTACATATCCGAGGCCGGTCGCTGCCTGGTGATGCAGACCACCATCGCTGGTCGCAACCTGATCATGGTGTTCCTCGACTCGGCCGGCAAACTCAGCCGACTGGGGGACGCCGAGCGGGTTCGCAATTGGGTCGAGTCCGCCAAGGTGGCGCAAGTCATCCTGCGCTGAGCGCCCGGGAGCGGGCGATCAAGCCCCGTCGGGGCTTTGCACTGCTAAGGCCGGTGCGGGCCGTCAGCCACGAAACCCAGCGTATGGGATATTTGCTGGGCCGTGTCCTGCAAGGGGGCAAGCCAGCTTTCCTCGAGCCTGCTTGCCGGTGCCGAAATCGACAATCCCGCTACCAGCTTGCCCTGGTCGTCGTAGATGCCCGCGGCCATGCAGCGCACACCGAGCTCGAGTTCCTCATTGTCCTGTGCGTAGTGGAACTGGCGCACCATTGCCAACTCCCGCTCCAGCAGGGGAAGTTGCGTGATGCTGTTGCGCGTATGGCCATGCAGACCCGTGCGGCCGGCGTATGCGCGGATCCGCTGCGTGTCGTCGGCCGCAAGAAATAGTTTTCCGACCGAGGTCAGGTGCAGCGGAGCCCGCCCGCCGATGGCGCGCACCACCTGCATGCCGGAGCGTTCGCTGAATGCGCGCTCGACATACACGATCTCGTCGCCCTGGCGCATGCTCAGGTTGACCGGTTGCTGGATGCGCTTGTGCAACTCGCGCATCGGACCCAACGCAGCGTCGCGCACGCTGAGGCGGTCCTTGACCAGATTGCCCAGCTCCAGCAGCCGCATGCCCAGGCGGTAGCTGCCCGCATGCGGTCGTTCGACGTAACGCCCGATGGCCAGGTCATTGAGTATCCGGTGTGCGGTCGAGGGGTGCAGCCCGGTCTTCTCGCTGATGTCCTTGAGGGAGATCGCGTCGTCGCGCGACGCGAGCACGTCCATCAGCGAGAACATGCGTTCGATGACCTGCACCGTCGGTGTCGCGGCCTGGCCCGACTCGTTTTTTTTCATGCAGTTCGATCGCCTTGCACGGCCGCACTTTTTCCGGCCATGGGCGTTTGCCATGCGCCATTGACCCGAATCTGCAGCGGGTTGAATCGCGCCTTGTAGTTCATCTTGTCACTTTGCGCGATCCAGTAGCCCAGGTACAGATGGGGCAGGCCCATCGTACGGGCCTGCGCGATCTGACACAGAACGCAATAGGTCCCATAGCTGGTGCCGGCCTCCGGTTCGTAGAAGGTGTAGACGGCCGAGATGCCGTCTTCCAGGACGTCCAGTATGGAGACGATCTTCAGCGCGCCCGGCTGACCGTTGATGCCCGGCTCCCGAAACTCGACCAGGCGCGAATTGACGCGGCTTTGCAGCAGGAACTGGGTGTATTGCTCAACGCTGTCCTGGTCCATCCCACCACCGGCATGGCGTCCGTTCTGGTAACGCAGATACAACTGGTAGTGTTCGGGCGAAAAACCCAGCTTGATCACCCGCGCCTGCAATGGCGTATGTTGGCGCCAGGCACGTCGCTGGCTTCGCTCGGGTTTGAATGGCTGCACCAGCACTCGCAGCGGTGTACAGGCATCACAGCCGTCGCAATATGGCCGGTAGGTGAACATGCCGCTGCGCCGAAAGCCCTGGCTGACCAACTCGGAGTAGGTCGCGTTGTTGATCAAATGGCTGGGCGTGGCGACCTGCGAGCGTGCCTGTCTGCCATTCAGGTAGCTGCACGGATAGGGCGCTGTCGCATAAAACTGCAGCGTCTGGAGCGGTAGATCCTTGAGGTGGGTCACTGGTTTGCGTCCGGATCGGGCAGGAGTTGCTGCCAGTATAGAGGCTCGAATTGCCACCGCGGCGAGGGCAGGCGGACTGCGTTATCGCAGTGCCGCAGGAACGCCGAGCGGGGCATTTCCGCGGCGCCCAGCGATGCCAGGTGTCGGGTGTTTTGCTGGCAGTCGATGGCCTTGATTGCGTGCGCGCGACAAAACGCGACCAGCGCGGCCAACGCGATCTTGGATGCATCGCGCTGGTCGCTGAACATCGACTCGCCAAAGACTGCCTTGCCGATCGCCACGCAATACAGGCCGCCGATCAACTCGCCGCTGATCCAGGTCTCGACGCTGTGTGCCAGCCCGGTCCGGTGCAATTGGCGATAGGCCAATTGCATGTCGGTCACGATCCAGGTACCCCCGGCGCCGTCGCGCGGGCTGTTGGCGCAGCGGTCGATGACTCGTGCAAAGTCCGAATCGATACGAATTTCGCAACGGTCGGCGCGCATGAACCGGCGCACGGTCTTGCGCATCGACGGATGCAGTCGAAAATCCTTGACCTGCAGCACCATGCGGGGGTCAGGGCTCCACCACAGGATGGGTTGCCCCTCGCTATACCACGGGAAGATGCCGTGGCTGTATGCGCGCTGCAAAGTGGGAACATCCAGACGGCCGCCCGCCGCCAGCAGGCCTGGCGCATCGGACCGCGGCCCCAGCGCGCGCGCTACCGGCGGGAACGCCTCGCCGTCGTCCAGCCAGGGGATGGTGGGTTCTTGCATCTGTCCCATGGCAGGAACTGTAGCCCATGCACCAATCACCCAACATGGTGGCATGGCGTCGGAAAGCCCTGCTTATGCAGATAGAATACGGGCTCGTCGGGGCGTAGCGCAGCCTGGTAGCGCATCTGGTTTGGGACCAGAGGGTCGAAGGTTCGAATCCTTTCGCCCCGACCATCATTCATCGCATTTGTGTGCTCCTCCTTGCTGCCCGTAGCTCAGTTGGATAGAGCATCAGCCTTCTAAGCTGAGGGTCGGGGGTTCGATCCCCTCCGGGCAGGCCAGACAGGCCACTCACGCGGTTGCACGACATCTATAAAACCCGCATGTTTCCTAGCATTGCGGGTCTTTTGTTGCCGCAAGGGGTTCTACCACGCTGTTGGCCCAGGATGGATCGCGCAGTCTTCTGCCCTGCGCCAATCCCTGACATGCATTCTTGATCGTCGGCTTGCGAGAAAGTTGACCAGTTCCAAAAGACTGAAAGCGGGTCAACCGAATTGCGAACTGCCTGCGCTGGATCGGTCATAGAAGAAACAGATTTGACCGTCGGCAATGTGGCCCGTTCCATCAAAACGGGCACCCGCAAGCGACCATTTGCGGGTCCTCACGAGCGTCGGCTATGAGGCATCAAGATGGATGGCATAACAGGATCTTGCCTTGGCAGGTCATTTGGCCGGGTAGGCATCCGAACCAAGATGTGTGCCTGATCGACATCTACGACATCCCAGTGGTTTTCTCACCGGGTGTGGAGGTGGGTATCTTGGCCTTGGCCATGCTGTTGAGCGTGCGCACAGCGACCGCACAATCCAAAGGGTGAGACTGCAGTAGTACCAACGTGGGCGTGCCAGTCACCGGCGAGCCTGGACGCCATATACGTTATGGGTCCCGCAGCGACACTTTGCGCGCCGTGGTCACTGGCCCGCCTTTAACTGTGCGGCACTAATGCATCGGCTGCAGCAGGCGCTGTACCAGCGGGTGCTGCACTCTCTTTTCGGTGCCAATTGCAAAAAAATGCTCGGTAACCCCCTCACAGGGGCCCAGGCGCTGCACTGCGTAATGGGCCAGCAAGTCTTCATGCACCCGCTCAGCCGCCGGAAACGCGCCCATGCCGCTGGCGCCAAAGGTCTTCAGCAAGGCGCTGTCCGCAAACTCGCCCACGATCCGTGGCCGTATGGCGCGCTGCTCAAACCACTGGTCTAGGCGGTCGCGCACCGCAGTATGTGCGGTGGGTAGCAACAAGGGAACATCGCCCAGGCTTTGCGGAAAGTCGTAACGCGTGGCTTCAACCATCGCAGCCGTTCCGTACCATCCGATAGACGAAGACCCCATAGAGTGGCTGTACAGCTTGATGTTGGGGTTGGAGGGTGCGGGTCGGTCCGACAACACGACGTCCAACCGGTGCAGGGCGAGATCGCCCAGAAGACTATCAAACCCACCCTCATGGCATAACAGGTGCAAATTTGGTTCAAGGATCACCGGCTGCAGCAAGCGGCGCACCACGAGCTTGGGCAGACCGTCAGAGATGCCGACCACCAAGCGCACGGTCGGCGAACTCACTGCGTCGCGCACCCGTGCGGGCAGATTTTCGCCCAGCTGAAAAATCAGGTCGGCCTGTTGCATGGCGGCCAGACCGGCCTCGGTCAGCATCAGCCCGCGACCGGCGGGTCTGAGAAGCGCATATCCCAAGGACCGTTCCAGTTCACGCACCTGTGCACTCACGGTTTGCACCGCCATGTCCAGCTTGTCAGCCGCGCGCGAGATGCCGCCTTCCTTGGCCACCACCCAGAAATAATACAGATGCTTGTAATTGAAGGAAGGTCTCATAGTCAGGTTTTTTAAGATTAACGATGCGAAATTATCTGCTTTTTAAGCGCTAATTTAAGCGCTACCGTTGCGCCTTCTTTCACTCACCGGAGCAAGTTCCATGCAGATTTTTTTTGAATCCCGCGATGCCGATGGCAGCCCGATGCGCGACCTGTCGGTTGAGCGCGTGCGCTTTGCCTTGCGCCGCCTGACGACCTTTGTACCGCGCGCCAAGGTGCATTTCTCAGATGTCAACGGCCCGCGCGGCGGCGTGGACAAACGCTGCCTGGTGGAACTCAAAACCGACAAGGCCGGCACCGTGGTCATTGCGTCACTGGCGCGGGACTGGCGCACCGCGCTGGATCGGTCGCTGAGCCGCGCCACGAGGGCCTTGACGCGCAGCTTGCAGCGCGCCCAAAAACCCGTGCGTAGCCGCGAGGCAAGACTTGCACTCGACAGCTAGACCATCCAGCAGCTTGAAAAAAAAGACACCATGAATAACGCACCTTCACCCCTGCCGTCAAGCAACCCGGCACACTATCGGGCTGTGGTGGCACCTTGCGGTGTTTCCCAGTCCGACCAGATCAAGCGGGTCTTGCGCAACACCTACGCGCTGCTGGCCATGACCCTGCTTTTCAGCGCCGGGGTGGCCGTTACCACGCTCACGCTGCAACTTCCAGCACCCGGCTTGATGATCACGCTGATGGGCTACTTCGGCCTGCTGTACGCCGTGCACAAGCTGCAAAACAGCGCCTGGGCCTTGCCCGTGGTATTTGCCTTGACGGGCTTCATGGGTTACACGCTGGGGCCGTTATTGACGCATTCCCTGGCTTTGCCCGGCGGCGCACCAACCGTGACCCTTGCTTTGGCCGCCACCGGTGCGACCTTTCTGGCGCTTTCAAGCTATGCACTGCTGACCCGACGCGACTTCAGTTTCATGGGTGGCTTTCTGTTCGTCGGCATGGTGCTTGCGCTGGTCGCCGGGATTGCAGTCATGCTGTTGGAGATACCTGCATTGGCGCTGGCGGTATCGGCCATGGTGGCCCTGTTGTCCGCGGGCTTGATCCTGTTCCAGACCAGCCGCATCGTCAACGGCGGCGAGACCAACTACCTCATGGCCACCGTGAGCCTGTATGTGTCGGTGTTCAATTTGTTTACCAGTCTGCTGAGTCTCTTTGGTTTCGGTGGCTCCAATGAATGATCTCATTGTTCCGGATAGGGCCATCGGCGGACTTGTAGTGGCGTTCTCGATTCTGTATGCCGCATGGCATGCATACAAGGAACGAAACCGGCGCGATGCCAGACTGCTGGCTGCCGTGGGCGCGATGAGCCTGATTGGGAGCGCAGTGGCGTGGATCCAATGAGTCCTGCCCCATGTATTCCAGCGCTCATCGCCTTGCTTATCAAATTCACGAAAGAACCAAATGAAATGTCCTAGCTGCCCCGACACAACCCTGGTGATGACGGACCGACAGGGTGTCGAAATTGACTACTGCCCCGCTTGTCGCGGCATCTGGCTGGACCGGGGTGAACTCGACAAGCTGCTGGATCGGGCAGCCACTGTAGCCACACCCGCCGCTGCGGCTTCTGCGCCAGCGGCGAGGCGGCACCAACAACCCGACTTTGAAGACTCCGACTACCGCGATGGCCAGCGCCACCAGCGCAGTCGCAAGAAGTCCTGGCTCAACGAGATTTTCGATTGAAGCCGGCGCAGTAACCGTGCAGAGCTTCGTCGATCCTGCCATCTTGTTCGTTGTGTCTGGCATGCCGGCTGACGAACTGCAGGCCTGCCATCGGCGCAGCCAGTTTCTTCGTAGGGTGGCGCTGGTCGACCTCGACGTCAGTGACGCGGCTTTCTGGACAGCGCCGCAACAGGTCCCCGGCTTTCTGCAGTTCTTTCGTCACATTCCTTCGCTATGCTCGTTTCGTTTCAATTCGGAAAGCTTGCCATGTCGGCGCGAATTCTTGTCGTGGATGAAGACGATGCCGTGCAGCAAATGGTTTCGGTGAACCTGGGGCGTGCCGGATACCGCGTGCTGCAGGCCGGCAATGCGGAACAGGCGCAGGATCGAATACGCGCCGAATTGCCGAACATGGTTGTCCTCGAATGGATGCTGCCGGGCATGTCCGGCATCGACCTGGTGCGGTGGATCCGTCGCGACGGGCGAACGCGGTCTGTTCCGCTGATCATGTTGACGGCGCGACTGGAGGTGCGGGACAAGGTCGCGGCGCTTGAAGCCGGCGCTGATGACTATGTCACCAAACCTTTCTCGTCGCGCGAATTGCTGGCACGAATCTCCGCGGTATTGCGTCGCCGGGCGCCTCAGACCACGTATGACGCGGTTGAGGTTTCCGGATTGCGCCTTGAGCCGATCGCCCAACGTGTGATGTTGGGTGACGAGGAACTGGAACTGGGTTCGACCGAATTCCGGCTGTTGCATTTCCTGATGACGCACGCAGATCGGGTGCATTCGCGCGCGCAACTGCTCGACCAGGTTTGGGGCGATCACTTCTTTGGCGAGGAGCGTACGGTCGACGTGCACATCCGCCGCCTGCGCGCGTCGATACGCAGGGGTGGACACGACATCCTGATACAGACCGTGCGCGGTAGCGGCTACAGCTTTTCTACGCAGGGGCAATAGCGCGGAGCGGGTCTAGCGCTCGGTCGTTGCGCGACGCAACAACCCGTAGTTGCGCATCACGGTCGGCACGTAGCGCATCGTTTCGGCGTACGGCGGGATGCGCCGGCCATGCGAGATGACAGCCCCGGCCCCGGCGTTGTATGCTGCCAGGGCGAGTTCGAGCTTGTTCGGGAACATCTGCATCAGTTCGCCGAGATGGCGGGCGCCGCCATTCAGGTTCTGCCTTATATCCAGTGGGTTTGCGACCCCATAGCGACGCGCCGTGTCCGGCATCAGTTGCATCAAGCCCATTGCACCCTTGGGCGACACGGCGCTCGGGTTATACCCGGATTCCGTCTTGACTACGGCATGCAGCAAGGCCTCTTCGATTCCATTGGCCTGCGCCGCAGCAGATATTGCCGCCGCCAACATCGGAGCGACCCTGTTTGCAAGCAGGTGTGGCGCAGCGACCGCCGGCTGTCGGGCGACAGGTTCACCGGTGCGCATCAGGAGCCGGTATCGAGGATCGGTCGGCTGATCGCTGAAGTGCGCGACGCCGTCGTCAGCCTGAAACGCAAACACATCGGCACTTGCGCATTGCATGTGCAACAGCGACCACACCAGCGCCATGGTCGCAAGCAAGCCATTGGCGCAGCGGTACTCGCGGTGCTGCGGTGCGGATGTTTCCGGGCGGTCGAACATGGCGGGTATTGTGCGTCACCCATGTGCCATGCATGTGACACGCGCGCGTGGTTCTGGCAGGCCAATGCTCCAGGAAGACGATCCGATAGAACTATTCCAATCTCTATTAGCTGTCATGAAAGCGCATCAGGGTATCCGGTAACGCTTTTGTCATATGCGGCTTCGATACTGCGGTCTCTCCTCGCATGCCGTCGTTGTGCTGGATCCGAGAACCGGATCGCCAGCGCTATCAATCTCACCCATGAGCAAGAATTCTCCTCGTCGTTCCTCTTTGGTGCTGGCAGCCTGCGGCTTTACCCTGCTCGAGCTGCTGGTGGTGATGGTCATCATCGGTATGTTGGCCGGCTTTGTGGCGCCCAGATTGTTCGCGCAGATCGGCAAGTCTGAAGTCAAGACCGCGCGTGCGCAGATCGATTCGCTGGAAAAGGCGCTGGACCAATACCGTCTTGACGTCGGACACTACCCGTCGACCGAACAGGGTCTGGCTGCGCTCAACGAACGGCCGGTGGGCGAGACCCGTTGGTCGGGTCCCTATCTCAAGAAGGCCGTTCCTCTGGATCCGTGGTCCCACGCTTATGTGTACAAGTTTCCTGGCGAGCATGGCGAGTTGGACCTGCTCTCGTATGGCAAGGACGGCCAGCCGGGTGGTACGGGCGAGGCCGAAGACCTCGTCAACTGGTAGCCATGCAGTTTGCCGTCAAGATCCTCAAGGCCGACGCCGGTGTTGGCGTCACGTTGCTCGATGCTGCGGACGCCAGCGACGCTGCCCGTCTGGCAAAGGCGCGTGGGTTTGCGGTCCTGTCTGTCGCGCGGCCCCCGCTGGTCCAGCGATTGCGCACGCCGCGCGCCTCCGGTTTTCCGCTGCTGTTGTTCAGCCGCGAACTTCTGTCGCTGCTTGACGCCGGCATCACGATTGTCGAGGCGATCGAAACACTGACCGAAAAGGAGCCGCGCGCGGACGTTCGCCAGGTGCTGCAGCGTATCGTCACCGGCATGCGCCAGGGGCGCCCCTTTTCCGCGACATTGGAGCAGGAGGCGCGCGATTTTCCGCCGCTGTACGTCGCGACCGTGCGCGCAAGCGAGCGTACGAGCAGCCTGGGCGAGGCCCTGGGGCGGTACATCGACTACGCCACGCAGCTCGAGCTGTTGCGCGCGAAGCTGGTCAGTGCGGCGATCTATCCGGCACTGCTGGTCGCCGTCAGCACGTTGGTGATCCTGTTCCTGATGGGCTACGTGGTACCGCGCTTTTCGCACATTTATGAAGACATGGGCGGCGATCTGCCCTTCCTGTCGCGCCTGTTGCTGCAGTGGGGTCAGGTGGTCGAGAAGTATGGGGCGCTGTTGCTGCTAGGTGCCATCGCATTGGTGGTATTCATGCTGCGCGGCGGCGCACGCATGCTGCTGCATGCGGTTGTACGCCAGCTGTGGCGCCTGCCGGCCGTGGGCGAGCGCATGCGGGTCTACCAGCTGGCACGGCTCTACAGGACCCTGGGCATGCTGTTGCGCGGCGGGATTGCGATCGTGCCTGCGCTCGACATGGTCGCGGGCCTGCTGAGCACCGCATTGCGCTCGCGACTGAGCGTGGCGACACGGCAGATTCGTGAAGGCCATTCGATCTCGCATGCATTCGAGGCCGCAGGACTGACCACGGCGGTGGCCGTGCGCATGCTGCGGGTCGGCGAGCGGGCCGGCAACATGGGTGACATGATGGAACGTGTCGCGGCCTTCCACGACGAGGAGATGGCGCGCTGGGCCGAATGGGCGACCCGTCTGATCGGCCCGGTGATGATGTTGCTGATGGGCCTGCTGATCGGCGGCATTGTGATCCTGATGTATCTGCCCATCTTTCAACTGGCCGACAGCGTCCCATGAACGCGCCGCTCGCTCCCGCACTGCTGGCGGCCCCGTTTTCGGATGTCGAGATCGACGCGGCGCGGGTCCATGCGCATCGCGATGGCGGGACCCTGCTGGAGGCACTGGCACAGGCATGCTCCGGGGAGGCCGGCGCATTCACCACCCGGCTCGCCGCGACGTCCCGCATGCGGGTGGTGACGCTGGCCGACATGGACCACCTGCGCCCGGCCTTCGAGCTGCTGTCATACGGCCATGCGCTGCGGCGCGAATGCCTGCTGTTCCACGCTGACAGCGGAGCCACTGTTCTCGTGGTGGCCGATCCGTTCAACCTGGACCTGCGCGACTGGGCGGGGGAATTGGTGCAGGACAGGCTCGATGTGCGCCTCGCCGATCGGGGCGACATCGCCGCCTACCTGGCGCGCCACGAGGAGACCTTGCGCGCGATGGACGGCATCGTCTCGTTGGCCCGTGCGGCGCAGCGCGACGACGGCGCCGAAGACATCACGATCAAGAGCATCAGCGAAGACAGCAGTCCGATCGTGCGATTGGTCAACTCGACGCTGTACGACGCGCTCAAGGCCGGCGCCAGCGATATTCACCTGGAGTCCTCGCCGGCCGGCATATTCGTCAAGTACCGCATCGATGGCGTTCTGGCCAGCGTCGGCGGCACGCAGGGCACTGACAGTGCGGAGCAGGTGATTTCGCGTGTCAAGGTCATGGCTGAACTCGATATTGCCGAGCGGCGGGTACCGCAGGATGGCCGTTTCAAGGTTTCTGCGGGCGGCCGTGAGATCGATGTGCGGGTCTCGGTGATGCCCAGCATCCATGGCGAAGACGCAGTGTTGCGGATCCTCGATCGGCAACGCCTGTCCGACGAGGTCGCCGGGCTGCGGCTGGAGGTTCTCGGCTTCGACGCAGCCACGCTGGCGGCTTTGCGGCGTCTGTCCGCCGAACCGCATGGCATGTTGCTGGTGACCGGGCCCACCGGCAGTGGCAAGACGACGACGCTGTATGCAGCGATCAGCGAGATCAACCACGGACACGACAAGATCATCACGATCGAGGATCCGGTCGAATACCAGCTCCCGGGCGTGTTGCAGATCCCGGTCAACGAAAAGAAGGGCCTCACTTTCGCGCGTGGCTTGCGCTCCATCCTGCGTCACGACCCGGACAAGATCATGGTGGGCGAAATCCGCGACGGAGAAACGGCGCAGATTGCGGTACAGGCGGCACTGACCGGACACCTGGTGCTTACGACGGTGCACGCCAACAACGTTTTCGATGTGCTCGGTCGCTTCACCCACATGGGACTCGATCCCTACAGCCTGGTCGCGGCACTCAACGGCATCGTCGCGCAGCGGCTGGTGCGTGTCAGCTGCCAGGCCTGCATGCAGGATGACTTGCCGGATGCGCAATTACTCGCGGCGTCTGGTATCGATGGGCCGGGCGACTTCCGTTTCCGCGCTGGGCGCGGCTGTGCGCAGTGCCGCGGCACCGGCTTCCGTGGGCGCAAGGCCGTCGCGGAGGTGCTGCTGCTGGACGACGAGTTGCGTGAACTGATCGTGACGCGCGAACCGGTACGGCGCATCAAGGAGGCGGCGCGCGCAAAAGGAACCCGGCTGATGCGCGAAGTCGGCCTCGACCTCGTGCGCAATGGCGAAACCAGCTTGCAGGAGTTGAACCGTGTGGTCTCCTGATCGTCCGTGCTGGCGCATCGGCGTTTCGGCGCGGCAACTGGTGCGCGTCCGGTTGCGGGGTCTGTGGCCGCGCCGTGCGGTGGACCATGACAGCATCGCCTGCGCCGCCCCGGTGGAGCGCGTGCCCTGGCGCGACGCGGTCGACGGGCTGGCACAGTGGCTGGCAGCCGAGACCGGCCGGCCGCCAACGGTACAGGTCGTGCTGTCCGCCAGCCTGTTGCGCTGGCAGCTGTTGCCATGGCGACCAGAACTCACGCACCAGAGTGAACTGGCGGCGTTTGCGCAATTGCGCTATGCCGAGACCTTCGGCAAGGCCGCAGGTGAATGGCAGGTGATGATCGCGCTGCAGCCGCCGGGCAGCGCAACCCCGGCCTGCGCGGTGGATGCGGCACTGGTGCAGGCGCTGCACGCCGCCTGCGCGCGGACGGGTGCGCAGCTGGATCTGGTGGTGCCGTACTTTGGCCATGCGGTGGACCACTGGCGCGCCAGATTGGGCGCCGGCACGGTCTGGTTCGGGCTGATCGAATCCGATTGGCTGACGCTGGGCCTGCTGCGTGCCGGCGCATGGCAGTCGTTGCGCGCGCAGCGGCTCGATGGCGACTGGCGTGCGGTGTTGCCCGGCCTGATGGCCCGCATGGGTGTGGCTGCGGGTGGCGTGCCTGCCGCCGCCAAGCTGTTTCTGGCAGGTACCGGCGCGCCCCCGGCCACCAGCGCCGAGCTGCCGTTTTCCTGGCTGTGTCCGTCCGGCCTGGCAGGCCTTGGTTCCGACGCCCGCCGCTTGGCGCTGGGTGTCTGAAGGCCGGCCATGCTGATGTTCCCCCTCGCGGCGCCATGATTCAACCGTTGGACATCGACTTCATTCGCCGGCGTCGTCCGGTATCGCTGGCCTGCGTCGTGCTGCTGCTGGCCGGACTGGTTACGGTAGGCGTCACGCTGTCGGACTATCTCGATGCGCGCAACGATCTCGAGCGCCTCGAAGCCCGGCAGGCACGCATGCAGCGGGGCCAGCGGCAGGAATCGCTTGCGCTGCGGCGCGCCGAGCCGGCTGCGCAGCCGCTTGCCGAGATCCCCACCGTGGACTCCATCGCTGCTCGATTGCGCCTTCCGTGGGACGCCATGCTGCAGGAGCTCGAGCGTCATGCCGATGCACCGGTTGCGCTGCTCAGCGTCGAAAGCCAGGGGCACGGGCGTGGCTTGCGCCTGACCGGTGAGGCGAAGTCGATGGCCGACGTACTGGCCTACGTCAGCAGGCTGGGTGCCTCGCCCCGGATCGGGTCAGCCACGCTGTCCGGACACGAGGCGCGGATGGCCGGCGCAGTCCGGGTGATCCGTTTCTCGCTGGACGTCACCTGGAGCCCTGGACTGTGAACGCGGGATTGCTGGCGGCCCATTGGCGTTTTGAGATCGCACGCCACGGTTGGCCGCTGCCGCTGGCCCTGGTAATGATGGCAGTTGCGGCCGGCGTGGCGTTACTGGCCACACCACCCGTGCGAACCCAGGTGCGCACGCTTGATGCGGCGCTCGCTTCGGCGCATGCCGATCGCAGCCGATCGTCGGACCCGCAGGAGACGCAGCGCCGGCAATTGACCGCCTTCTACGCGGGTCTGCCCACAGCGGCCGGCGCGCTGGAGGCGATCGCGATGATCCAGCGTGCTGCGGATGCGAACGGCGTCACGCTGGCACAAGGCGAATACCGCCTGTCACGGGACGCGGGCGCGCAGCTGATGCGTTACCAGATCACGTTGCCCGCCCGCTCCGACTACCCGCGCCTGCGCGCCTGGCTCTCCGACGTCATGAACGCGGTGCCGTCCGCGTCGCTGGACGAACTCAGCCTGCGCCGCGACGATGCGGCCAGGGACGCCGTGGATGCGCGCGTACGGCTGACGCTGTTCATGAGGGCATCCTGAATGCCCGCGCTGCGCCATGTGCTGTTGGGGCTGGGTCTGCTTTCGACCATCGTCGTCTCGTTCGTAGACCTGCCGCAGTCCGGCGTGGTGGCGCCGGAATCGGCAGCCAGTGCGACCGCGCCCGGGCCCCGGTCGACGCGTGTGCCGCGCCCCCCATCGCCAGGGACGCCCGAGACGCCGCGGCCGGTGGCCACACGCGCGCCGTACGCGCCATCGGACAACAACCTGTTCGCGGCGCGCAACTGGCAGCCGCCACCGGTTGCCGAGGCGCCTGCAGCGCCAGCGTCGGTGCCGGTTGCGCCGCCGCTTCCATTCCGCTATCTGGGCAAGTTGCTGGACGACGGTGAGGTTATGGCCTTCGTCACGCAGGATGCCCGCACGCATCTGCTGCGCCGGGGCGACGTGGTGGCAGATTACAAGGTGGTCGACATCACGACCGAACGCATGACGCTGGTCTACGGTCCATTGAAACAGACGCAATACCTGCCATTTGGAAGTGCCCATTGAAGTACCGCAATTCCCCATTCCCGTGGGCCGCCCTTGCCCTGGTGATCCTGTTGACCGGCTGCGCCGCCAACCCGGCCATCAACGAGGCCCGGATCCTGGCCGCCAACGGTCGCGCCGAAGACGGCGTGTTGCGGCTGGAGCTGGCCATGCGCGAATTCCCCGATGACCGCGAATTGCGTGCGCAGTACTTTCGCGAGCGCGACCAGGCCACGGCGCAACTGCTCGCCCAGGCGCAGATGCAGCAGGGTGCGCGCAATACCGAGCAGGCCCAGGCCCTGTACGAGCGCGCACAACGGCTCGATGGGTTCAATCAGCGGGCCCGCACCGGCCTTGCGGACCTGGAGGCGCAACGGCGCCATGACGGTGCATTGCGCCAGGCGCAAGAGGCGTTCGTCAAGGGCGACAACGCGACCGCCGAGCGCGTCGTGCGCAGCGTGCTGGTGGAGAGCCCGGCCCAGCCGCAGGCGCGCCAGTTGATGCAGCAATTGCGTGAACTCGACATGCGTTCCAGCGCGCCCGTCCAGGCACTGGGTCCGGCTTTCAGCAAACCCATCACGATCGAGTTCCGCGATACACCGCTCAAGACGGTGTTCGAGGTGCTGGCGCGCAGCTCGGGCATCAATTTCGTCTTCGACAAGGACGTGCGGCCCGATACGAGGGTCACGATCTTCGTGCGCAACACCGGCCTGGACGACGTGATCCGCCTGGTACTGGCCAGCAACCAGCTCGAGCGCAAGCTGTTGAACGAGAACTCGGTGCTGATTTACCCGAACACGCCGGCCAAGTCCAGGCAGTATGAGGAATTGGTCACGCGCAGCTTCTACCTGGCCAATGCCGACGTGAAGCAGGCAATGGCGATGGTTCGGGCGCTGGTCAAGACACGGGACCTATTTGCCGACGAAAAGCTCAACCTGTTGATCATGAAGGACACGCCGGACGCAGTGCGTCTGGCCGAGCGGCTGGTCGAGTCGCTCGACCTGGCAGAGCCTGAGGTGATGCTGGATGTCGAAGTGCTCGAAATCACGCGCGGCAAGCTGCAAGAGCTGGGTCTGCGGTTCCCGGACCAGATCGGTTATGGCCTGCTCCAGCCCACCACCAGTTCGACGATTGTCAACAGCGGTGTCACCGAGACCTCGACCAACCTGGGGGGAACCCTTGCCCCGGGCTTGGTGGATCTGCGCAATCGTGCCGGTTTGACGTCGTTCGTGACCAACCCTGCGCTGACGCTGAACCTGCGCAACGAGTCGGGTGACGGCAACCTGCTGGCGAACCCGCGCATCCGCGTCAAGAACCGCGAAAAGGCCAAGATTCACATCGGCGACAAGCTGCCGGTGTTCACCACCACCTCGACCGCCAACGTCGGCGTTGCGGCGGCCGTGTCGTACCTGGACGTGGGCCTCAAGCTCGAGGTCGAGCCGACCATCTCGCTCGATGACGAGGTCTCGATCAAGGTCGGGCTGGAGGTCAGCAGTATCGCGCGCGAGGTGCCCGGTCCGGCGAACTCGCTTGCCTACCAGATCGGCACGCGCAGCGCCGCCACGGTGCTGCGGCTGCGCAATGGCGAGACCCAGGTGCTGGCAGGCCTGATCAGTGACGAGGAGCGCAGCAGCGCCAATCGCGTCCCCGGGTTGGGTGACATTCCACTGGTCGGGCGTCTGTTCTCCAGCCGGCGCGACAACAGCAACAAGAGCGAGATCGTGCTGCTGATCACGCCGCGGGTCGTGCGCAATCTGACGCGCCCGACGGCGGAGTCGGTCACCGTGCCGGCCGGCTCCGATCAGTCCGTGGGCGCGCCTGCAATGCAGCTGCGCAAGACGCCGCCACGCACCTTGTCGATGTCATCCAATCCTGCGAGCGTCGCTCGGGCGCCGAGACCAGCGCAGCCACCCGCGGCCGCTGCGGACAGCGTGGCCGATCGCGCTGATGACGACGCAACCGAGCCCAACGCGGCGACACGCGCCGCGGCGACCATAACCCGTGTTGCGCAGCCGGACGCGGCAGGCAGCGCTCCGGCGCCCGTTGAGGGAGCGCCACGGAACACGGCGCCAGGTGCGGTGTCGGGGACGGCCCAGGTGGCGCCACCAGGGGCGAGCGGCACTGCGGCCGCGCCGGCCGCCGCCGTGCCTTCCGTCACCAGTCCGTTGAAGCTACCGCTAACGACCAGTCCGATCACGATCAGCGGTCCGCAGGTAGGCCAATGATGCAGCGGGCACGCGGATTCACGCTGATCGAGCTGGCTGTGACGGTTGCGATCGTTGGCGTCCTGGCATCGATCGCGGTGCCCTTGACGGCGTTGACGGCACAGCGATCGAAGGAGCAGGAACTGCGCACCGCGTTGCGGCAGATCCGCGAGGCCCTCGATGCGTACAAGCGCGCCTCCGACGAGGGGCGTGTGGAGCGCCGCGCCGATGGGTCGGGTTATCCGCGCACCCTCGAGGAACTGGCCGATGGCGTCGCCGATGCGCGCAGCCCGACCGAGCGCCGGATCTATTTTCTGCGCCGCGTTCCGCGCGATCCGTTTTACCTGCAGGTCGATGCCCGTGCGGCCGACACCTGGGGCAAGCGTGCCTATGCCAGTCCATCTGATGCGCCGACGCAAGGCGACGATGTGTTCGACGTTTTCTCGTTGTCCGGGCGGGTCGGGCTCAATGGCATTTCCTACCGGGAATGGTGACATGCGGCGCGGATTCACGTTGATCGAACTGCTGGTGGTGATGGCCATCATCGCCACGCTGCTGACCATCGCGGCGCCGCGCTATTTCGCACACCTGGACCGCGCGCGCGAGGCCGCGCTGCGCGAAACGCTGTCTGTGGTGCGCGACGCGATCGACAAGTTCCATGCCGATACCGGACGCTACCCGGCGGAACTCGACGAACTGGTGAACCGGCGCTATCTGCGCAAGCGGCCGGTGGACCCGGTCAGCGACAGCAGCGAGAACTGGACCATCGTTGCGCCGCCCGGTGAAGTCAGCGGCGTGTCGGATATCCGCAGCGGCGCCGGTGGTGAGGAGAAGCCCTATGCGGATTGGTGAAGCGCGGCAGTGCGGTCGTCGAAATCAACGGGGCTTCGGCTACCTGCTGGTGTTGTTCGCAGTCGCCGCACTGGGACTGGCACTGGCGGGGGCCGGCCAGGTCTGGCAGACAGTGGCGCAACGCGAAAAGGAGGCGGAGTTGCTGTTTATCGGTAACCAGTTCCGCCAGGCCCTGGGCTCGTATTACGAGCATGCGCCAGACGGCGTCAAGAAGTATCCGCTGCAATTGCAGGATCTGGTCGAAGACCGGCGCTCTCCCGCTCCGCTGCGCCATCTGCGCAAGGTGTACAGGGACCCCATGACGGGGGGCACCGAATGGGGTCTGCTGCGCGCCGGTGGGCGCATCGTCGGCGTGCACAGTCTGGCCGAAGGAACGCCTTTTCGCCGGTTTGCGTTCGCACAGCGTGACGCACGGCTCGAAGGGGCGAGCCGCTATGACGCGTGGGTCTTCGGCCATGACGCGCCGGCGGCGCCTGGCGCCGCAGCCACAGCGGACACGGCAACGGGGAGCGGGGCGGTCGATCGATGAGCGGGCCGTCGCACTTTCGGCAACGCACGGGCGCGATCCGTAACGGCGCGGCGCGCCAGGAACAGGCGGCGCCGCGATGACGCAGTTTGGCAGCCTCGACAGCGACCAGCAGGAGCGGCTTTTCGACACGATCGAAAAGTCGCTGGAGATACGCAAGCGGTTCCAGTTCTACCTGTGGGCGCAGGGCGCGCTGCAGACTTTTTTACCGCACGAAACCCTGATATGCGCGCATGGCGACATTGCACGCATGCGCTTTCGTCACGAAACGTTCTCCAACGGCCTGTTCGATGCAAAGGTCGAGCAGGTGGTGGCAGACCCCGCAAACGGATTACTCGCACGCCTGGTCGACGGATGGACGCGCAGGCGGTTCGCGCCGCAGGTCACCAATCCGTTTGGTGCTGGCCCGCATGCGGCTGCGCGGACTGTCGGCCCCAATGGCTACGACTTCGGCGATGTGCTGGCCCATGGGCCGCGCGAGGTGAAAGGGGAGTTCGGAAGCTTCTTCGTGTTCGTGCGAATGGCCCGGCCCGCGGGGCCTCGCGAGACCTACCTGCTCGACCTGCTGATGCCCCATCTGCACATGGCCTTGTATCGCATGTTGGCCGAGGAAGGCATTGCCAGGACTGACAAGCCGCCTGCCAAGGGGCCCTTGTCACAGCGCGAGATCCAGGTGTTGCAATGGGTGAAGAATGGAAAGACGAACGATGACATTGCCAAGATCCTCTCAATCAGCACGCCGACTGTCAAGAACCATGTGCAAAAGATACTGCGCAAGCTCAATGTCAGCAATCGGGCACAGGCGGTTGGTAGGGGTGAGGCGCTGCGCCTGCTGGCGCCGGGTGATTTCCGTTGACGCGGTGACGGGATCCATCCTTGCGCCACAAGCCGTATCGGGCCACTACGGCACCCGGGTGCGCGCGCGTCGCACCCGGGCTTTCCATTGCCGGATCAGGCCGACTTGCGACGCCGCACCATCGTTGCCACGACACCGAGGCCAGCCAGCAGCATGGCGAAGCTTTCGGGTTCCGGAACGGGGCTGATCGTGAATGCGTTGGTGTTCGGGAGGTTGGCCGCAAAGCTGCCGTCGCCCTGCACATTCCAGTTGGCCACATTGCTGACCAATGCCTTGTACTCGGCGAAGCTGGCCTGACCACTGCGCGCGCCGGCGTACTCGGCATAGTCCGAACTGGCGGTCAGTTGCACCGCGCCGCTTCCGACGGACAGGCCCGTATTGGCGAGCGAACCCGAGGCAGCCGTTTCGAATGCACCGTTGCTGATGGCGGCCAGGAAGGTCGTGGGCGTCGCGGTCGCCGACGAACCAATATACGCATACACCGTTTCGTCGCCCGCACTGATGCCATAGTTGCTGCTGCCGGAGACGGCTTGGCGCGCGAAGCTGCCGACGGAAGCTGCGAGCAAGGTGGCACTGTCGATCGAGGAAAAGCGGATCACGGTGCCCGCATCGATCTGGCCGGCGCCGCTGCTCCAGCTGCTGTAGCTCTCGCCGCCGTTGAACCCGATGCCAGACCACTCGTTGTCAGTGAAAAATACGGTCGAATTGGCGGCGATGTCGGCCAGCGCAACCATCGACCAGCCGTCCTCGTCGGCGTTGAACGCGGTAAAGGCGAGGTCGCCAGCGGTCAAGGCGCTGGCGTTGAATGTGGCCAGAGCGGCAATGGCGCCGGCCAACAGGGTCTTCTTCATGGGAACTTCCTTTGCTTGAAAAAAGCCGGCAGTGCCGGCGGGTGGGTTGATCATTTATGTGCGGGAGCGGCCACGCGTGCGCGCACCGACCAATGCGATGCCGGCCAGCAGCAGTGCCCAGGCTTGCGGTTCTGGCACCGCGCTGATGGTGAAGTCGCCAGCCAGGCTGGCGCCGGTGTTGACCAGGCTGTACGCGCTCGGGCCGGTCGCAAACGGGGCAGCATCCAGGCTCGCCCCGGACAACAGGTAGCCGCTGAAGCTCAGTTGCTCACCCACCGTCGCGGCGAAACTGAAGTCGACCGTCTGGTCGCCGGTCTGGGTCACATCCCACAGGTATTCGCCTACCACGTCGTTGCCGCGGGCAACCGACAGGCCCAGGCCGAGGTATCCGCCTTGGGCCGGGGCATTGAGTTCGGTCCATGCACTGGCATTGCCGGAGAAGCGCACCATGACCGCGGAGCCAGCCGTCTCGCCGACGCCACCGGCCACACGCAGCGTCACGGCGCTCAGGTCGATCAAGGCGTCCTGCTGGTGGCTGGCAACATCCAGAGAGCCGGCAGCCATGGCCGACAGCGAATGGCTCAGGCTCATCCGCAGGTCGGTCTGCGCCTGGGAAAAGCGCATGCTGGCTTCGGCGGCATAGCCATGCTCCAGCGTGCCGTTTGCCAGCGTGGCCGTGAATACCTGTGCACCGAATAGCGCGACATCGCCCGCCGGTTGCGACAAGTCCAGTAAAAGGGTCGTCGACCGGGTTGCCATTGGTGACCGCGCTGTAGCCGCCGGAGACCTGGTAGTCCACGCGTTCGAAACTGGCCGCGTGTACATTGATCCAGGCGTTGGCTACCAGTGCGGCCAGCAACAGGGTTTTGGGGAAGAATTTCGTCATGGTTCTGGAACTCTCGGCGTCGGTTGCGCGGTCAGGAACAGAAGAGTCCATTGGGCGGCCTATGGGGCGCCCACGCCCGATGCGCGCGCGGCGACCATCAGCCTGCTGCGCTCGGCTGCGGTGATCATGCGCTGGCGCAGCAAGTCGAAGCTGACCTTGGATACATGTGCCAGGAACGCCGCCTGGCTGGTCCAGGACTGTTCGTCGAGGATCAGGTCATCGATGGTGCAGCCCTTGTCGACGACCCGATTGGTGACGCCGGTGCTTGTGCTGCCGAACAGGACGACTGGCGATGTGTCGGGGAGGCTGCAGGTTCCGGTTGGCACCAGGTTCAGGCCGACGATGACCGGGTCGTGGTCAGAGTTGCGGTAGGCATCGGCGGCGAACAGGTCGCTGATTTGTGCAACCGACTTGAAGTCGGTGTTGTAATCCAGCACATTGGGCTCATCCGCGTTGACATGCCATTGGGCGACGCCAGTCACCTGGGCGGCCAGCGTGGCGGTCGCCAGTGCATGGTCCAAGTATCCCCACTGGCCGTTGAAGACGTAGCTGTACGCGTCGGCGCCGATGCGGCTGTCGAGCAGGTTCTGCCAGCCGTTCGTGGTGAAAGCGCGGATCGGGTCCTCCTGCGCGTAGGCGTTGAGGTCTCCGACGACCAATATGTCAGGCTCGGCCGTGCCGGTCGGATCGCCTGCGAGCCAGGCGCGCAGAAGGTTCGCCGCGTTGACCCGCACCCCGTTGCAATTGCCCTGCCCATCGCCCGCATCGGGCGCGTCGCAGGCGCTGCCCTTGCTCTTGAAGTGGTTCACCACAGCGATGAAGCGCTCTGCGGCACCCGCGCCGCCAACCTGCTGGAACGCCTGCGCCAGCGCAGGGCGGTTGCGCGGCGTACCGTCGCCGCCATTTTGGAATGCAACACTGTTCAGGGCGCCAGTCGTTCCCACCGGCGTCACCGTTGACGGGCGGTAGATGAAGCCGACCTTGATCGCGTCGGTGCCCATGGCATTGGTCTGCCCGGTGCGCGCGTCAACATCCAGCAAGGCATAGTTCCCCGGCGCGGTGGCGCCGTTCAGCGCATCGACCAGGTTGCGCATGGCGCTGCCCGCGCCATAGCCGTCGTTCTCGATTTCTACCAGTCCGACCACATCGGCCTGCATCTGCACCAACGCGGCAATGGTCTTGATCTGCTGACGCGTGAACTCGGCATCGTTGTCGGCGCCGCGGCAATCCGTGGGCACTCCGGCAACGCCGCCGGTGCATGCGCTGAAACTGTTGAAGTAGTTCAGCACGTTCATGCCTGCCACGCGGATGCTGCCGCCGACCTCTGGCGCTGCTGTCGGGCGGGGGTTGAACGCCACGAAGTCCGGAACTGCTGCGCCCAGTGCGTTGCGGGGCCTGATGCGCCAGGCATTGCCACTGGCCGCATTGCCGGCCCAGGTGTAGGTCATCACGCCCACGATGCCGCTCGTCCTGTCGCCGCCGCGCAGGGTATTGCCTGCCGATAACGGCTGGTTGTTGCGACCAAACACGATCGGGTCCGGGTTCTGGTCGTTCGTTGCGTCGTCCAGGATGATGCGGTTCAGGTCATTGGCCGCCTGCACCGCGAGCGCGTCCGCGCCGGGCAGGGCTATGTTGGTTGGCTGACGCAGCCTTTCGCCAGAGGACAAGACCACCTGGCCGAAGCGGCCGAGCTGAAAGTGCTCGGTCACGGTCAGCGTCTGTGGCAGGCGCACCAGCATACCCTCGTAGCGCTCGAAGTCGTCCGCAGACGCCATCGGAAGCAACACGTCGACCGGCTGCACGCTGCCGGTGCCGCAGATCGCGATCGTGTTTGCGCTCACCTGGGTCTGGTTCTGGAACTCGCCCACCGTGCCGGTCACACGCACGATCTGGCCAAGCTGAACGTTGTCGTTGTTGCCGTTGAAGACGAATACGGCGTCCGAGGTCGCCTCGTCGTTGTCGCCCTGCAGGTCCTGCAAGTAAAAGCCGCGCAGCGCCGGGGACGGTCCCTCGAAATCGCCAATGACGACGCCCTGGGTCGTGACGATCCCGCTGAGGCTTGTGGCGCTGCCGCCGCCCTGGACGGCGTAGGCCGGTGTGAATGGCGCGTCGCAGCCAGTAGCTCCACCGGCCACCTGGAAGCTGGTAACGATGTCGGCCGTCAGGTTGTCGGGCGTGCCGTCCAGGTCAGTGACGTTGCCGGCCAGCACGGCTACCGTGCAGGATTCTCCCGGGGCAAAGTCGCTGTCGGGATCGAGCACGACGCTGCTGGTGCCTGCGCTGATCCGGATGGTCTTGGCCCCGCTGCTGGAGCACTGCAGCGAGACCCAGTTGCCGCTCGTGGCGACCGGCTCGGAGAAGCCGATGGTCACGTTCGCATTCGCGGCCACGCCGGCGGAACCGTTGGCCGGCACGATGGACTGCAACATGGGCGGCTGGTCGACATCGCCTGCGCCGGCGTACAGACCGAGATCGGAGGTGTCGTCGGTGGCGAAGCCTTCCCATTCGAGCGCAGGGTCGAAGGCGTCGAACGGATCGGTATCGCCCGCCGCAAAGCTGGCCTTGCGCCGCAAGGTGTTGTCCTGCGTGCTGGCTACGCCGGATCCCCATTCGCTGCCAGGGTCGAATCCGACCTGACCGATCGAATCGATGATGGTGGCGCCGCGTGACAGCACCAGCGCGTCATCGCCGTTGTACCAGGCACCGAAGTTGGTCTGGTCGGCCTTGGCCAGCATGGTGGTCGATGCGTTCGCCTGTGCCAGCACGTAGCTGCCGCCGGCTGCTACCGTTCCCACCAGGTTGACCGTCGTGCCCGCGGCGGTATTGCCGTTGAAATACATCCTGAGCGTATATCCGCCCGCCGCCAGGTCGATTGGCGCGGCTGTGCCGTTGTAGAACTCGATCGCCTTGTTGTTGCTGCTGCCCTCGATGTACTCCGAGATGATCAGGTCACTGGCTGCAACGGCCACCGAACTGATGGTCGCGGCGAATAGGACGAGCAGGACCGAGGTGATGGAACGCAGTCGGAACGGAGCGGGCAGCGGGAGGCGAGAGGTCATCAAAGACTCCAATGGTTCGGTGCATTGCGCCGACCGATTGCACGCATGGTAGGAAGTGCACATGACATCCCGACGGAGCTGCCCGCCCGAATAGGGTTCGATCGGACCATACCGGCCCCCGATAGGGGGCCTAAGAGTGCCGTTGTCACGGTAGTCCGATGACCTGCAAGGTTACGCCCATCGCACGCTCGTAGCCTTCATCGATCGGCATGCGCGCGCCGGTGGCTTTGGCCGGTTGCGGCACCGGGGCTGTTGGTTCCAGGGTATCGCGCAGCGCCACGCGCAAGAGAGACACCGGCACCAGCAAAGGCTTGCTGTTCGTGTCGTTCACGGCGATGCCGGCCAGTCGACCAAGACTATCGAATACGGCGGCTCCGTTGGCGTTTGCCGGCAACGGGATGCCGAGCCTGCGAGCGCCCAGGCTGCCCTGCAGGCTGCCGAAGAATCCCTGGTGTAACCACGGCCATGCGGCAGTCGCCGCGCTGCCGGCTGCGTAGGCGACGCTGAACCCGGGGCTGCCGGCGAACGGATCGCGCTCGGCCCATGGCGTCGTCTCCACCTGCAGCGGGCTGGACAGGCGCAACACCGCCAGCACGGTTCCGTCCGGCGCCTGTGGTGTGGCTTCGACCACGGCCGCGCTGGTACGGCCCAGACCATTGCGTACCCACAACTGGCGCATGCCGTCCACGATGGTGATGGGCACCAGTGCACGTCGGCCCTGGTCCAGCAGGATGCCACTGGACAATAGCCGTGCCGCTGCGGGTGGTGGCTGGGCCCGGTCGTCTTGCATCGTGGACTGCGGTGCCATGCGGTGGGGCAGGGCCAGCATCAATTCAGACGCTGTTGGCGCCGCAGACCCCAACGCCTGATGCACCGCCTCGAGCACCGCGTTGTCTGGCGCCGATTGCAGCGCCTCGTCCAGCACCTTGCGCGCGAAATCGGTTTGTCCGCCCAGGCGCAGGGTCCAGGCATACAGGGCTGCGGCGTCAGGCGCGTCGCGGTGCGCGCCCGAGGTGTGGGCGCTGAACGCCAACGCGCGCCGGTATTCGCCTGCCTGCATCCAGGCGCGCACCAGACCCATTTCGCTGTCGGCGGCGTGCAGCAGCATGGCCGCCTTCTCGAACCCCAGGATGGCTGGCGCCACCATGCCGCGCGCCAACGCCGTTTCTGCTGCCTCGAGCAGGGCTTCGCGCGCCGCCATCCGGTCGGTGCTGCCAACCCCAACCCGGGTGTCCGTCAGCGATACAGCCGAGCGACCCGCGGACTGCTGCGGCGCCGCCGCTTCGGGATGGGCCAGTGCAGCGCCCATCATCCATACCGCCGCACCCATCACAACGCTGACCCGGTGCAGGTTCAAGGCAGGCGCACCACGCGCGGCAACCCGAAAACGGGGTCGGTCTGGTCGTACGGGCCTGCGGGAGCGGCATACCCGCTGGAGAGATACTCGACCAGCGCATCGATGTCCTGTGCGCCACCGAGAACGTTCTGCCCGCCCAGCAACACCGAGAACCCGTCGCCGCCGGTGGCCATGAAGTTGTTCACGGTGACACGGAAGGTTTCCAGCGGATTCAGGACCACCCCATTGCTGACCAGCACCTGGGGCGCGCCAGCAGCCGTCGGCGGGACGCTCGTCACGTCGGTCGGCGTAATCGACAACTCGCGGATCTTGGAGCAGGCGGCCGCCGAAGCGCTCCATTGGTATTTGACGCCGTTGGACACCTGCAGGATGCGCTGTGTGCCCTGGCCCAGGCAACCCACAAACTGCTGCTCGAGCAGGTTCTTGATCTGCTGTGCGGACAACGTCATCGTCACCAGGCTGTTGCCGAACGGCTGCACCGTGAATGCTTCGCCGTAGCTCACGTCATGCGGATAGCTGGCAGCCGTGAAGCCGGGGTTGCGCACACCACCGGGATTCATGAAGGCCGCCACGGCGCCGCCAAGCGGTGCCGGTTGCGTGGCCTTGAGCTGTGCGTCGGCGATCAGGTTGCCGGCTGGCATTTGGCCATCGGGACCTGCGCTGTTGGGCAGTGCACCGGCGATGCTGCCGATGACTTGGGCGGCCAGTGGCGATACCAGGGTGTCGTAGCCGGCCACGATGTCCCGGACCGACGGATCAGAGGCAATGGCGGTGTTGATGTCGGCATCCGTGCGGTCCACCAGGCGGTTCGTCACGGCCACGGCCGTCACGTTGCGCGTTGCCGGGTCGATGGTCAGGTCCACGTCGGTCAGGACCCGGCCGAAGGCGCTGGCGCTGGTCACCGGGATCAGACGGCCGACCTTGTTGGGCAAGCCGGTGGGACGCGGCGTGCTGGTGACAACGCCACCGAGGTTGCGCACGTCGACGGTGCCGGCCGAGCAGTTGAAGGCGGCATGGGTGTGGCCGCTGACAACCAGGTCGACCGAATTGTCGAGCCGGGCCACGATCTTGCCGATATCCGAGTCGGTGCCATTGGTGTTCATCAGGTTGCCGTCGCAGCCGTTGATATCGCCGACATTGGGACTGGTCTGGAAGCCACCCTGGTGCACCAGCACGACGATCGATTCGATGCCTTGCGCGCGCAGGCGCGGCACCAGCGCATTGACGGTATCGGCCTCGTCGCGGAACGCGAGACCCGCAACGCCGGTGGGCGTCACAATGCCGGGCGTACCCTTGAGCGTCATGCCGATGAAGGCCATCTTGACGCCGTTGAATGTCTTGATGCCGTAAGGCGGCAGCACCGTGCGACCCGTGGCGGTCTCGATGACGTTGGCCGCCAGCCACTTGAATTTTGCGCCGTCGAAGCTGCCGGGCGTGCGCGAGCCCAGCCCCTTGCAGCTATTGGGTTCAACGACGCCGTTGGTCATCTTGCAGCCACCGTTTTGCAGGCGGCGCAGTTCGGCGCTGCCTTTGTCGAATTCGTGGTTGCCAACGGAGCTGAACTCGACTCCGATCTTGTTCAGGGTTTCGACGGCAGGTTCGTCAAAGAATAGCGCCGAGATCAGCGGTGTCGCACCGATGAAGTCGCCGCCGCCGACAACCACGTTCAGCGGGTTCTGCGCCTTGAGGCGCGCGACATAGGCCGCCAGGTACTCGGCGCCGCCGACAGCCGGCCGCTGTGTGGACGGGATGGTGGTATTGACACCGAACGTACCGGGCGACTTCAGATTTCCGTGGTAGTCATTGAAGCCAATCAGCTTGACCACGAACGGGGCCGGGGTGGCTGCGATCGCGGCGCCCAGGCACAGGGACAGTGCGGAAGCAGCGAGGGCCGAGACGAGTTTGCGCAGTTTCATGGGGTTCTCCAGAGGTCGGTGTGGGTGTGCGATCAGCTGCGGCGGCGACGTACCAGGCTGGCCACCATGCCCAGGCCGGCCAGCATCATCGCGACCGTCGATGGCTCGGGTACGGCCGACACGGTCAGGCGCACGGCGCCTACGGTGGCATTGAGCGGCGTGCTGTCGAGCAGCACCGACTGATCCAGCGCGCCGCTGATGCGGTAGTTGCCGGCGTCCAGGGCAAAGGTTGCGCGGCTGAACGCAGAGTTCGCGAGCGCGGCTTCGAAGTCCAGGCCGATGTCGGGCGCAGTGTCGTAGCGGGTCTGCGCCACGGACGAGGTACTGCCCAGCAGGCTGCCGAGATTGGTGACCCGAAATGTGTCACCGGCGAAGCCGCCGTCGACCACGGTCAGGCTAGCGGTCGAACCAGGGGCGATCGTGAACGTGAATGTCAGCGGAGAACCGAAGTCGGGGCTCAAGGAATTGGCGTTGTCGATCCATTCCACGCCAAACGTCTGCGCGCTGAATTCATCGACGCTAAATTGTGTCCAGGCACCATAGCCGGACTCGCCGGTTGCGCTGGGCAGCGCCACGTCGGTGGCAAAGGCGGGGGCCGCCAGCGCCGCCGTCAATGTGACCGCAGAGATTGCTTTGAGGTGGAACATCGGTTTTCCTTGCTTGATTGGTTGAATCTGTTTCAGTGTGTGTCGCACGGGCCGGTCGGCGACTGCCGTTGCCACTGTCGTCGATCTGGATTACCGTTGCGTGAATCAGGACCGGCCTGCCGATAGTCCGATCGGCTCAAGCTGGTCATCGCTGCCGCGTCAGGTTTAAGAGTGCCGATGTGGCAGGGCACAAGGACTGGCTTGGCGGCGAAACGTCAGTGTTGTCGCCGGGTCCGTGTGGCTTGGCGCGCCTGGGGCAGCAAACCGATGAATTGCCGGGTGATTTCCATGATGTGGGCGTGGGCGCGTTCTTCGCCCAACACGCCCGACAACGCGAACATCAGGTCGCTGCGGGCGTACCACAGCGATTCGGCCGTCAATGCGAAGCGGATCTTCGTAAACAGGTCGATGCGCCGCACATCGAGGCCGGCCGCGGTCATGATGTCGAGCATGCTGTGGCGCACCGCTTCGAGCCGGGCCTTGGCCGCGGGCGGAGTGGGCCGGTCAGCCTGGCCCAGGATGTTGTAGATGCTCTGCATTCTCGGTTTGAACCAGCGCATGGCTTCTCCCATCTCGATCGGGTTAAACGTCATCCAGCGGTGGCCGTCGCCGGTCAAACCGCGACTTCGGATGGGTGGTTCACTCCGCTGCGACGCCGTGCGATGCCACCCATGATGGCCAGCCCGGCCAGCATCATCGCCACGCTGGTGGGTTCGGGCACCGCTGCGATCGCCGCACCCTGCACACCGCTCAGGTGGATGCTGTACAGGCTGCCTTTCTGGTCGTTGGCGTTGATGTCGTAGCTGGGCTGGTCCCACAAGGCAATGGGGATCGGGGTGGTCCCGTCCTGCGCATAGCCCTCGGACAACAGGTTGCCCCTGGCAAAGGGCTCCACGAACGATGCGCCTACCGTATAGAGGTAGTGCCCCGCGGCCAGCAGGCCAAACGCCATGCCGGTATCGTAGAAGCCCTGACCGGCTGCAATCGTGTGGTCGTCGTCGACTTCCTGCACCCGCACATAGTCGGCGCCCGATTGCCGCCACAACACCGAGATGGGGTCGAAGTTCTGACCGTTGTTCCAGGAGTCGGTCCAGAGTTTGACCTCGCCGCCGCCAGGCACGTCGAACGCGATGTTGATGCGGTCGGTGTTGTTTCGAAGGTCTCCGGAAAAGTTGAAGGCGCCCGCCTCGGCGTTGACGGCGCCGATGGACAGGACGGCGCCCAGCAGGGCGGCGGAAAGTGGATGGCGTGGCATGGTGCGCTCCGAAAGTTGGAAATCAATGTCGATGGTCGTGCGCATCAGGGCGCAAGGGCGGGGGGATTGACGTGCTGCGCGGTCTGTGATGCGACCACCAGGTGGTTGCTGCCGTCGCGGACCTCGAATGCAGTGGCAAATGCCTCGTCGCTGCTGACACTGGCGACAGTGTCGACATGCCACCATTCGCACACGCAGCGGCTGGCATCGGCGTCGATCAGCATGTAGCCGCGCTTGTTCAGGTTGATGTACTTGACGTGCGGATTGGCAGGCCTCAAAGCGGCGATCGTCCCGGCGGCGATGGCCGGGTCGTCGATTCCCGGCGAGGAGACCGAGGTGCCGACGAACTCCACCGCGTGCGAACCTTCGCCGCTAGCCGGGTTGTAGCCGCCGGATGCGGTGTCCGGGTTGTTCGGGTCCTGCGACAGGTCGGCGGCCCAGGAGCTGTGGATGTCGCCGGTCAGGATCACGACGTTGTCCACCGGCGGCTGGCCTGCGCCGCCCTTGAGCACGTCGTAGACGCGATTGCGCGCCGGTTGGTAACCGTCCCACGCGTCGGAGTTGAAGAACACGCCAGCGCCGGCGGAATTGGGAGCGCCCTGCACCTTGACCTGCGCAAACATCACACCCTGGCCGATGAATTTCCATTTGGCGGTGCTGGTGCGCAGCTTGTCGAACAGCCAGGCCTCCTGCTCCGCACCCAGCAACTGGCGGGCCGGATCGGTATACGCACCGCTCTGGATGAAATAGCCGGCGGCGCTGCCGATGTTGCTGCCCAGTTGCGCCGAGCGTCCGCCCAGGCGTTGCTCGAGCAGGATCAGGTCCACCAGGTCGCCGAAGGCATAACTACGGTTGTTACGGCGGGGCATCGTGGCGTCGACGATACGTACCGGCATCCACTCGTAATAAGCCTGCAAGGCCGCCGCCACCCGCGCCGGCCAGCTGCCCTCTGTGACACCCTGGTGGTTCTCTGCACCGTCGACCCAGGCGTTGTTGGCGGTTTCGTGGTCGTCCCAGATCGCGACCAGTGGGTGCTGACGCAGCATGGCCTGCGAGTCCGGATCCCGCTTGTACTGTGCGTGGCGCGTGCGGTAGTCGCTCAGCGTGACGATCTCGCCGGCCGGCTCGCAAGGGCGGGCGCTGCCGTACTGGCCATTGCCGTACTCGTAGATGTAGTCGCCCAGGTGTACGACCATGTCGATGTCGGCACGCTCGGCCAGGCGGCGGTAGACGTTGAAATAGCCGTAGGCAAAGTTCGAGCAGCTGACCACGGCCATACGCAGCCTGTCGACGTCACCAAGGGGCAGCGTTCGGGTGCGACCAACGGGCGAATTCTGGCCTTCGGTACTGAAGCGGTAGTAGTAGCTTGTCTGCGGCTGCAGTCCGGTTACGTCGACCTTGACGGTCAGGTCCCGATTGGTATGGGTCTTGGTGTTGCCGCGCCTGACGACGTTGCGCATATCCGGGTCGGTGGCTACGACATAACCCACAGCGACAACGGACCTGGCAATGCGTGGTGTGACGCGCGTCCAGAGTATGACCCGGTCCGATAGCGGATCTCCGCTGGCCACACCATGCTGGAACACATCGTCAGGGGACGCTGCAAAAGCACGGGCCCCTGCCGAAAGCAGCAACGGTGCAGCGGACGCAGCCATCGCCGCAGGAAGGGAGCGCTTTAGAAAGTTGCGCCGGTTGGTGCCGCTGGCAAGTGGCTTGATCTGGTGTGGACGACCCATGGAGTTTCCTTGGTGATTGGGTGGAGCGTCGGGCAGACGCCTGCCGCCTGTTGGCAGTTTTGGCGTTTGTCCGCTACGACCTCCAATTTAGGTCCGCATCGTGTAGCTTGCATGGCACGGCAGGCTGCAAAACATGGGCCATTCGGATCAGCCGGGCAAGACTTCTACTTTGCGGCGGCCAATACCTTGCGCGTCGCCGGTGTCTCGATCGCCGGAACCTTGACGGTGTTGCAGGGCGGGCAGATCGGCGGGAGCTGGCTCTCAGATCCGATTTACTTTGCAGCGCGCCTGTCTCTCGCGCTGGTCATCGACGAAATATCCTGAATGCCCTGGATGGAACCGGTGGAACCCGGCGTCGCTGGCAACCGGGCGCTATCGCTTGGCGTGCTTGCGACGGCCGTGCCTGCAGCAGACAAGTTGCCGACCGTGGCAACACGTGGCACCTCGACCAACGGCTTGTTCGCAGCCGAATCGGCTTGGGATGCGTAGGCGGCGATCAGCGCTGTCAGGCCCCAGATCATGGGGAGGGAAGAATGGCGCATAGTGTGAGGCTCCTCGCGCAGGCATTGGGTTGGTTGACCCGATCGGCAACCGTTCCTGACGCAGGGCGATCATCACCGGCGCAGGTGACACAGATGTGAACGCGGGGCGCCATCCCGCATCGATCGGCGCGTCCAGTCTCATGGCGCCGATTCACATCGCCGATGATTTCCGTTAGCCGTTAGCCGTTAGCCGTCAGCCGCTGTTCGGTTCCACGCCTGGCAGGCGCGTTGTAGCAGTCGATGAGGATTGTCAGCACAACTTCAGTTCGTCTTGGCCTTTGTGCATTTGCCGTCGCGCTGGTCCTGTTCGCTGCATTCCTCCTCTGGCGTTGCCGGGCCAAGGCCCAGCAGTTCCACCGTCAGCAGTGCGCTACGCGTACGTTCCTGTTGCGACTGTTGGCGGCTCTGTGTCTCGGCGCTGCGGCTCTCGTTCGATGTCGGTGCCGCCACGGCCAGTGGCGGTACACTGACCGGCGCTGCAGCGCCACCGACCGATGCCGACTGCAGGTTGTCGGCGCCCTGGATGCTCGAGCCGAGCACGACCAAGGGCGCCCGGATGAAGGCGTCGAGGGCCAGGATTTCTCCGAAGGCGGGGTACAGGCCGATCGTTCCCGCGCGGTTGCCGGCGGCATCCGCCAAAATGCCGAGGCCGCTGCCAGTCGTCGTGGCGGCGACCTCGAACACGACGCCGTCGACCGAGCGCCTGGCGGTCAAGGGAGGAGCCGCAACCGCGGTATTGGCGCCGCGCCCCGAGTCGATGTCTCCGCTCGAAGACCAGACATTCATGTCACCCGCGCCGACAATGAATACGCGTTGCGTATTGACCTGAAAGTCACTTTTGGCAAATCCGAATATGTCGCCGCCGCCAAGGGCGATCACACCCTTGGCAGAACTTGCGCTGCCAGCGCTGTTTTCCTTCAAGCCAACTTCGATGGAACCACCGGCATTCGCGAGGAAGATGTTGCCGCCGCGCTCCGTGATAACGGAGCTTTGCGTCATGGCCAAAGTGCCAGCGTAATTGAGAATGGGTGCCGGGCCAGCCCAGATTGGCCGCGACTCGAAGCTGCCCAATCCCGACAGTTCCGCCACTCGGAACGCCTCGTCATACAGTGTCAGGCGCATCGGCAGCGACTTGCGGCCGAACTGGGCTGCCGCAGCACCGGCGCTGGCGATTTCGGCAACCAGCGCGCGGTCTCGGTAGCTTTCGAACCCGCGACCGCTAAAGTCCTGCAAGGCGGCTCGGTACGCAAGCACGGAGGGATCCAGCGGGTTCGCCGCCGCGGCCGATTCGAAAGAGGATACGGTGCCGCCGAGGCTGGCCGCAATCGTGTTCTGCCATCCACTGACAATATCCGAGCGCGTCGCTGCCAGCGCAGGAACAATGCTATCGAGGTCGAGATCGGCGAAACTCAGCGAACGAAGTTCGGCAAGGTAGGAGGCGAGTTCGGCGCCTTGCAGGACTTCGCGGCCCGGCAGGGTCAGCGAGCTGTTGGAAGCCAGAGCCTTGTTGCCCGCGAGCAGCACATTGGCCTTGTTGCGCGCGAAAGCCATTTGCAGGCTCTGTGCCAGCTGTGGCACTGACGGTGCAGGGCTCACAAGGTAGGTCGCGCCAAACTCGGCGGCCAGCACCTTGTTGCCGAACGCGGCCTGCTCGCGTGTCGGGAAGGTCTTGAACTGGTTCCATGCGGCGTCGAAATCAGTGATGGGCTGGCCCAAAGCCTGGCCAACCAATGAAACCAGATCGTTGCGATACTGCTGCCAGCGTGCGCTACCTCCTGCATTCGGTTGCAGGTAGGCGAGATCGAATGCCGCCAGATCGAGCGTACCGGCCACTCCTGCCTTGATCTTGATCGATGCACCGCCAGCCGGCAGATTTGCGTTGGTTTGATTGCCAGAAGTCGAGATGCCCTCAGAGGAACCAAGATCGATCTCGGTGCCCGCGATCACCTCCAGCGCGCCGGGTCCGCCGATGGCTACTTTCCCGGTGAGCCCGGCCAGCAAATGTCGACCTGCTGTGATCGAGGTGAGATCGCTCTGAGCCAGGTTCTGGCCCACGAGGCGCAGTGACCGGATGTCCTCGCCCGCAGTGATCCGAGCCTGTTTCGCCAGCGTCAAAGTCGACAGATCGCCGACCTCCAACTGACCGAGCGCGTGAATCTGGACCGGCGCATCGTCCATCGCGTGCAAGGCTGCACCCGCGATGGCACCTGTCAGTGCGTTGTTGATGAGGCCGTCTGCGCCGGCAAGTTGTGAGGCTGCCTGTGACCCCGACATCGGATTGTTGGCGCTGGGCCACAGCGTCGGGCTGGCATCGGCCATCGCCAGGTTGACCACACCGGTTCCACCCAGGGAGATGTTGCGCCCCGCCCAAAGTTCGAGTTGGCTGATGGCAGACGGAAACAACAGGCCGCCCCCACTGAACTGCGTGAATATCTGGACATCTGCCGTTGCCGCCGTTGCCTTGAGTGTGGCTGGCATGACGCGCGCAAATACGTCGGGCGATGCAGCCCCGGTGGTAAGCCCGTAGTTCCTGACCTGGGTGCTTGGCAAACCCAGCAGATTGATCGTTCCCACGGTTGCGTTGAGGCTCAATTCGGCGTCCGGGCCCCAGGTGTAGAAAAAGCCGGAAACCGGGCTCCGGTTGTCAGCGTTGGGCACATTCATCGCCGTCGGGTTGAAGGCACCAGTGGTCGTGATGCTGTCGCGCGCCTTCAGTTTCCATCCCCCATCGAGCAGTGCCAGGGCGGGGGCCTGCAGTCGGGCGTTGGACGCGGCAATGGCGATCGATCCGCCGGCCGCCAGTTTGCCTTCTCCCCGTCCCACGAAGAATTGCCCGCCAAGAACATCCCGATCTGCCATGACGGACAGGTCACCGCCATTGCGAATCTGCATTTCTGCCGTCGCCATGACGCGGCTGCCTGCCCATGCTGACGTTGGCACCATGGCCTGGACATTGACGACGTCGCGACCAGCGCTCACGGTCAGATCACCTCCGCCAAATGAAGCCATTGTTTGGCGGAACCGGCTGAACTCGCTCCACCATGCCAACTGACTGTTGACGGAATACAGGTCAGCCTCGCCGGCCGATGTGCTTGCAAGGCCACTGCGCCAGAACCAATTGTTGATGAGCTGTGTGGCTTCCGCTGAAACGATATCGCGCTGTGCCTGGACGCTCAGCCGCCCACCCTGTTCGGTGAAGGTCGGCTTTGCGCTTTGGCGCCCGAACAGGCTCGACAAAACGTCCGACTGATCGGCCGCCCTGCGTCCCGCTACATAAACCAGGCCCTGCGGGGTGTTGCCGGATCCGGCCGCAAAGAGGACATCACGCCCGGCAGCAAGCTCGATCGATCCGGCGCCGGTGCGCAACAGGCGCCCACTGGCGATGGTGAGGTTTCCGCTTGCGGTGGGGGAGTCACCGAGGTCCTGGACCGCCAGCGGATTGGCGCCGTTCAGATCGGCGCCCGCGACCAACCGATACGACCACGACCGGTCATTGTCATTGATGACCCCGGTGCTGGTGGCGGTGCTGAAACCGTCACTGATCGAGCCGTTGACAGCCAGGTTTCCTGCCGCCCGTAGGGTCAGGAAGCCGGCGTCCCCGCCCGCGCGATCGTTGGCGAGTTGCCAGTCGCCATTGATGGTCAGGTTGCCACTGGAGACCACTTCGACGCCGGCGCGCAGGTTTACGCGGCCAGCGTCGGCCGCTTGGACACCCAGTGTGTCGAGCACCGCGGTCTTGGCGTTCATGAACGCTGCGCTGTCATTGCGCACCGTTGCCTGTCCGAGGGTGGTGCCATTGCTGTTGCCGGCGGCAACCGTGGTGATGCCGCTGTAGCGGCGTACCGCTTCGATGTCGACTTGCGCGCCGATCAATTGGCTTGTATCGAGGGCGTCTACCTTGATACTTGCGTTGTCGGCGCCGCGTTGGGCGCGCAAGACAATGCGGCCGTCAGCCCCATCGTCGCCGCGAACGTCGATGGACGCACCCGGCGCGATGGTGATGCGCCCGCTGGTGCTCGACACCAGCACGTCGCCTCCGTTGGCACCCTCACGCTTTGAGCGCGCATCGATCCGAGTCACGGAGGAGCCGGTACCAATGGTGATGTCGTCACCGGCGCTCAATTGCACGACGCCGCCGCTCGGGCCTGCCGCGTCAAGCCGTGCAGCGCCAACGGCGAGCTTTCCCGCATCGGCGCTCAGCGTGATCTTGTTCGACCTGATATCGGTTGCGAGTTCGAGCTTGCCCAGGCGCGCGCGCAGCGCAAATTCTGTGTCGAACCCGCCCGTTGCGGCCTGCCGGGCGATTGCGTCCGCACCGTCGACATACTGCAGGTCTACCAACAGGCGTCCACCGCTATCACCAGAGCCGGCACCCGATTGTCCGATCAGTTCACCGCTATGCACCGTGCCGCCCTGCAGGGTCCGGGCCAGCACCAGGTTGCCGCCCGCTCCCGCCGCCTGCACAGAGATGCGGCCCGCACTGCCGCCTCCAGGGCTACCATCGACACGACGCGCGGCACTGACGTCAAGGACCCCCAGCAGGTCGATGCCGCCCAAGTCCGCCTTCAGGTCGATGGCTCCGGCGCGTCCAAAGACTTCGAAACCGTCGGAACTGGTCAGGCCAAACCCTGCCACGGATGTCAGCGATCCGACGCCGATGCTGATCGCCGGGTCGCCGCTGCCGTTGCCGTTGCCGCTGGCGACAACGCCAAGCAGTCCGCCGGGCAATTCAATGCGTCCATCCTGGCGTACCGTCTTCGCACGCACAGAGACACTCGCGCCCTGGCCGACCCGCTCGCCCAGCGTCTTGCTTGCAGACTCCGTCATGATGGCGAGAGCACCATCGCTGGCAGAAATCGATTGCCGGGCTGTGCTGGTGCCGGTCAGTCTGGCTGCGCTGAGTTGAAGGTCCTGCTGTGCGATGGTTGCGCCTGCACCGTGAAGCACGATGTCGCCGGTGGAGCGCAGCGCTACTGAATCAAAGCCCAATGCCACTTCGCCCGGGCCCATGGTCAAGCCACCGGTGGTGCCAAATTTCAATGGGGGAATCGCCTGCAGGGTCAGGCTTCCTTCGCCGGCAGGCGCAGGCGCTGCCAAGCCGCTGCTGTTGCGCAGTTCGATCGAGCGGGCCGCGATGTCAGTGCGTGGCGGCGCTCCGCCGGCCACTGCGATGCCGCGCACCATGGGTGCGTCCAATACCAGTCGCTCCTGAACGCGGGTCGCGGTAGTGCCCTCGCGTTGCGCCCAGTCCTGTTCGCCGACAAAGTCGATGCTGCTGTAGCTGCGCAAGGTCAGTGATGACGCGCCCTGTGCGGCTGCCAGCAGTTCGCCCGACAGAACCGTCGCGCGCGGGGCGGCAGCGGTGTCGCTGCCGACCACGATGGCGCGTGCTCCCAGTTCCAGCGCCTGTGTGACCAGTCTTGTCGTTGGATCGATGCGCAGTGAACCCGTCGCATCGAGGTTTACCGTGGCTCCCTCGAACACGGAGCCCGCTCCGACGACCAAGTCGCCGGTGGCAAGGGCGGCGGCAGTGCGTGTGAAACCAACCGAATTTGCACCCACGAGCGCCAGTACGCCGTCTGCATTTGCGGTCAACCTGCTGGCGCCCAAGGTACCCAGCCTGGTCGCGCTCAGATGGGTGCCGTCGGCCAGCGTGATGTTGTCGCTGGCCGCCAGAACCAGTTCTTCGAACACCAGTGCACGCTGACCGATGTCGACCGTCAGCGCTTGCGTTCCCGACGTGTCGATGACCCAAGTCGGCAGGTCGGAATTACTGGCGGCCGCCAAAGTGCGACTGGCGCCCAGCAGCACGCTGCCCGCCCCGCTATCGGTTATCACCTGGGCACTGATGCCCAGGCTTGCGGCCGGCGTCTTGGCCAGGTCATCCACCAGCGCAAGTCTGGGCGCCGACACGTCGAACAGGCCTGCGCGGCCACCGTTGGCTCGCAAATCCAGTCCCGCATTCCAGGTCGAGCGCTCGGTTCCCGTCACCGCTGCCAGTACGCGGCCTCCATCGCGTGGCAACGGCGGTGCGCTGACCGTGCCTTGCCGCGCCGCGCCGGCGCGGAGCAGGTCACTGACGCTGGAGATGCGGATCTCGCTGCGGGCCTCCAATGTGGCCTGCGGCTGGATCACGAAGCGCTCGCCCGGGTTGCCGACATTGACCGAACCGACGCTGCCAATATAGGCGGTGACTATCTCGCTGCCGTCGTCCTGCACAATGGGCTTATTCAGCACGGTCTTGCCCTGGTCAGGCGCGCGTTGAACGAGGAATGCGCCGTTGGGTAGCGTGCCACCCAGCAAGGCGTAGCGCGCCGGAAGCAAGGTATAGCTGCCGCGCTTCAGGTTCGAGCCATCCATCGTGATGACGATCTTTTGCGCACGCTGTGCGGCGTTGAGCGGACCTCCGGCGAATCCCGTTGCCAGTACTTGCGCATAGTCGGGGAGTACGGCGTAAAGGCCCTCGGTCTCGAAGTAGTCCGTGCTGCCGCCGACGCCCGGGAAGAACTCCCAAGCCGTGATGTCACCACCACCCGCCGCGTTCAACATCGCCGTGTCGGCCGTCACCAGATTGCTGGCAGACAGCGTGATCGCCTTGTCAACCGGCAGCCGGGTGGCAAAGTCAGTACCTGCCAGCCACTGCGACAGATTGACGGTCTCGCCATACAGCAGCGTGGAGCCATCGGCAGCCACAGACGTGATGCTGTCCGCACCCAGGGTAAGGGTACGCTGGGCATTGAGCGTGATGGCGCCGAAGGGCTGGCGCAGGACGCCAGCTTGCGCGATGGTCGTGGCCTGGGCCGTCAAGCTGCCGAAGACCGAAAGCGGGATAGTGCGCGCGCCGCCGGTCGCACCGCGGCGAAAGCTCAGGCGGCTTCCGGGATCATTGTCGTCCGCGGCGGGCAAACCAAGGAGCGTGAAGTTGCTGCCGGTACCCGCAAATACCTGAGCGGCCGTGATATCCAGATCGCCAGCAAAATTGAGCGACCAGCGCGGCGCATCGGTGGCAAGCAGATTCGTTGTTATCAAGGACATCAGGCGCACTTCACCACCGTGCGTCGCGCCGGCATCGAGCTCCACGTTGGAGAACCCCTGAAAACCGGAGTTTCCGAAAACGTCGATGGTTGGCGCCTCCAGATGCAGCCGGGTTTGCTGTCCCGCGGAGGCGGCGACGGCGCTGGTGTCCGCGGGGCGGCCGATCCGGCTGAAGGTACTGTCACCCAGCGAGATGTATCCGCTCTTCAATGACACGTCGACGCCCGGTCGACCTTTGAGCGCCGGCGCATCCAGGTCGATCCGCCGGGCGCTTTCCAGCCGCAAGCTGGAGTCGAACTGAATCAGGTCACCGGCGCCCAGGCGAAGCGCCGAGAACCCGGCATCACGTAGCAATGCCGTCGGCACATAGCCAATGCCGTTGTCCAGCGCAGCGGCCAGGTTGCCACCGTAGCTTGCGCCCCGTTGCGCAAGCAGGCCGTCGAAGTCTGCAATGACCAATTGGCGCGGTTTGGGTTGTGCGCCAGGAACGGGGTTTCCCGAAAGGTCCACCAGCGCGCCGGGGTAGAGCGTGCCCGCCGTGACGGTGTACACACCGCCCAGACCCACCGCAAGATCGATCTGGCCGCCATCGGCAAGGGCACGACCGGTTGAATCACGCGGACCCTGTGCCGTGATGGCTCCATCCAGCACAAATCCTTCCGGGCTCGCGACAGTGATCGAGCCGGCAGCCTTGGCGACGCGCACCGGATTGGGCAGACCGGGAACTCCGATTTCGGCCGCCGCGCCATCCACCGACAGGGTCGAACCCGCATCGGCCACGACATATCCGCGTTGGGCTTGCAGATGGATGCTGCCGCCACCATAGACTGTTCCGGTGACCCGATCGCCCGGCGCGGTCCCTCGCGAGCCGGGGTTGCCCATGAACAGATACACCGGGCCGGTGTCGGGACGCAGTTTGGCGGTGCCCGCAGCCGATATGTTCGTGCCGGCACCGATCCACAAGACTTGATCGTCGAGGAATCCGGCGCTGTCCGCGCTGGTGTCCAGCGCCGAAGCCACGCCGCGCGTACCAACGATAGCCAGATTGACCTGGCCACCCGGCGCCGACAGTTCGGTCGCGGCAAGCACAGCACTGCCGGACACACCCAGCTCCATGTTGCGTGTGGCAGTCAGAGCCAATTTGCCGCCAGCCTGCAATGAGATCGCAGCGCCGCGTTCAACCGTCAGGTTGCTGCCGGCGAGTCCGCGCGCCGGATTGAGCGGGCGGGTCGCTGCCAGGCTGAGACTGACCGGCTTGCGCTCGGCGAGTCGCTCGTCGACCGGCTGCGGCACGGCGACCTGCTCCGTCATGTGCCCACTCGGAGCGCTGCGATAACCCGCCGCAAACTGCCAGTTCAGCAGTGTTGGTTCCAACCGGGTTGCCGATGCGACACGCACGTCGCCAAAGGCATTCACCGCGATGTTGCCGAATCCACCGGATGAAAAGAAATCAGGGCTCAGCAGAAATCCATTGGTTGCGGCATCGGAAACGGTCAGCTCCGGCGCGCCAATGGTCAACGAGCCACCAGCGGCGAAGTCGAAACCGCGCAGAGCGACCCCTGCGATTGCCAGTTCGGAATCGAACAATTCAGTTCGACCCGTGGCCATGGTGATCGCACCAGCGTTACCGCGACTGACGCTGCCGTTGCCCGCGAGTCGCGCTCCGCCCGACACGTCTATCGTGCTGCCGCGGCCGATCAGCAGCGAGCGTGCGGCCGTCATGCTGACCGTGCCACCCCGGGTCTGGATGCCGGCACCGGGACTGCCCGCCGTGGCCGCGGTGTCGTTGGTCCACGATCCGCTTACGTCGAAATGCGAGCCATTGGCGATGTGGATGTTGCCAATATCCGACTGACCCGGGTTGGGATCACCGCGCACCGTTGCGAGGCTGATGCTGCCGCCGGGAGCGCTGTATCGACCCGTCAGATTGATCGTGTCGGCGCGCATCTCCAGTTTTCCCTGGATGCCCAGTTTGAGGTCGGCGACTTCGGACTGACTGATCCTGCCGGCTGACAAGGTCAAGGAGCCGATTGCGCTGTGGTTGAGGTCCGACACCGACAGGGTCGCCACGCCTGGCAGAGTGCTCAGTGATCCGGTCAGTGGTGACATGAACAGACCGGGGTCGACGGTGACGGCTCCACCGGGCACCAGCTCCAGTTCCGCAAGGTAGAAGAACGCGCCACCCACCAGGCGCCCGATCGTCAGTCCGCTTGGCGTGGCGCGCACGCTGCTGCCATCGCGCTGGCGATCGCCCTCGGTGACGTCGCCCTTGACCACACCGGTCAGGGCCAACTGCCGTCCACTGATCGATATCGAGCCTCCGTTCGCGCCCTCGGAATAGGCTGGCGACCGTCTGGCCTGGGTCGATCCCAATACACTGTCGATCGCGATGCCGCCATTGGCCGACTTGAACAGGACGACGTTGCCATCCTGCGCCACCAGGGTGTCGCGCAAGGTGGCCTGCGAATAATGGATTGAACCGCCAGAAGCATCGAGCTGCGCGTTGGCGCCAACCACGACCGCGCCTTCGGCTTCGATGCGCAGCGTGCCACCGCTGGTAGACAGCTCGCTCGCGGTTCGTTGGATGGCTGCAGCGGCGCCAGCCACGTTGGCGGCAGTCACGTCGCCCCCGTCGCGCAGGTCGAAGAAGACTTCGCTGCGATACAGAGGGCCCGCGCGCTGCACGGGAGCGTCTGCCAGTTCGATGCGGAACAAGCGCTGCGCACCCTGATTGCGCGCACCGTCCACTGCGACGCCGCGCAGGCCCGCCACGCTCACACGGGCGTCGGGTGCGATCACGATGCGGCTGGCATTGTCTGGGGCCGGCAACGTGGTGAGACCGCGATCGAAAAGGGGACTGTTCACACTGTTTTGCGCAGCCAATAGCTCGACCGTCCCGGAAGGCGCTTCGATACGGGCGCGTTCCGCGACGTGAATGGCAGCGCCTTCCACGCGTAGGATCGATTTGTTGAAGGTTTCCGCGTCGATCTGCGTCGCGCTGCTCGCGTCGGGCAGCACGGCGGTCACGCTGCCTGCGCCCAACGCGACCGAGCCCAGATCGGCGCCGACACGTACCTGGCTGCCGGCCTCTGTGGTCAGGCCCCGGCGGCTGGCAGCGGTCGTGGTCTGGTTGCCGCCGACGAGTGCCGTGGTCGATGCCATGGACTGCAGGTAGATCGCGCCATTGGCCCCCTTGACCGCCGTGGTCGCGTTGACCGTGCCGCTCTGACGTACCGTCAGTCCGACCAGGTTGACGGTGCCGCTCTCGGCGCGGATTTCATTGATCCGACGGACCAGCCCGGTCGTGCTGTCGGGCGCGCTGTCGTCCACGGTCGCGCCATTGAGGGTCCGGTAGCTGCCGGTTGCCGAGTTCTCGACGATGCCAAGGCCGCTGTCGTTGTCATTGCTGCCGGCCACCTTGAGCGGATCCACCGCCACGATCAGTCCGCGCTGCTTCGGGTCGGACGAACTCATCAGATAGACCTTGTCGCCGGCAGCCAGCACGGTCTGGCCGCCCGGTGTTTCGATACGACCCTGGTTGGTGACGCGCGGTGCAAACAGCAGCACGTCGCCGCCGGCGGCGCTGCGCAGTTCGGCGCCGGCCTCGACGGTCACTGCGCTGTTCCGGCTGGTTGGCAGGTAGTCGGTGCCGGCGCCGGTGAAGACGCTGCTGGCATCGGTGACGTTGCGCAGTCCCTTGTCGAAGACGCTGTCGGCAATCGCCAGGGAGGTGGCGACGAACTTTCCGGTGTCGACGCGCGCCCCGCGACCGAAGTACACGCCGTTGGCATTGAGCAGGATCACCTCGCGATCGGCCGTCAGCGAGCCCAGGATCAGCGACGGGTCGGCACTCCAGATGCGGTTGAGTGCCGACACATATTTCGCCGGGTCCTGATTCTGCTTGAAATGCACGCTGTAGCCCGAACCGATATCGAAACTGTCCCAGTTCAGGATCACCCGGTCGATATTTCCCTGGTCGAAGGTTGCGGTCTTGCCTTGTACGCTCCAGCCCACGGCGCCGACGGTGGCCAGGTCCGTCGAGTTCACGCCATTGGCCGGGTTGTAGGCGAACGGCCGCGGCGCGGTGTTGACGGGATTGCCGTTGGACAGGAACGTCTTGCCATAGGGAACCGGAAGCGGGTTCGCAGGCGCCGGCAGCTTGCTGGCGAAGATTACCGGCGGCCGGCTCTGGGCCCCTGCGCCGGCAGCCGTCAGGGCCAGAGCTGCTGCGGCGGCCCAAGGCAGTATGGAGCGGGTACGCCGGCGGACACCGCCCGCGACCTTGCCGTCGCTCGATGCATGTTCGGCCACAGCCACGCGCATTCCGAGGCGGCGGCAAAAGACCAGACGGTACAGGTGTTGATTCATGGTCGCGGATCCTTTTTGTGGTCGCGGGTGCGGCAAGGTGAATTGGCGGCAGCGTCAGAAAGCCTGGCGCAGCGCGAATTCCCAGCGCTGGGTACGACCATTGGTATTGCCGCCACGCGGCAAAATGCGCGCCCAATACACAGTGGCGCGCAGGCCGAACGACGATTCCAGCATCAGGCCGACGCCGGCGCTGGCGATGTTCACACGGGCCTGTTCGGAGGGCAGGGGTTCAAGCCGGCGCAGTGTGGCGCGGTCGTAGAACGCCAGTGCGCGCAGTGCGATCCGGTCGCTGGGGGCCCAGCCGGGCGTCTGCAGCTCCAGCCGCAGGGCAGCACCCAGGTCGCCGGCCTGTTCGCCTTCGTCGTAGCCGCGGACCGAATCGAAACCACCGTAAACGACCTGCTCGGAAGGTATCAAAGGGGCGTCCGCCAGTTGCGCTTGCAGGCGGGCGTTCAGCGACCATCCGCCGAACGGCTCGCGATGGGTCAGGCTCAGTCCCAGCACCTGGAAGCCGGGCTGGGCCGCACTGCGCTTGCAGCCAAATTGGTCCAGCATGACGCCGTTGCAATCGACATTGCGGCCGCTGAGCCCGGGCAGGCTCACGGTCAGGTCGGCTTGCAGACGGGTGTTGCGGCCGGCAACATCGCCCACGACCGGTCCCGACAGGTCCAGTTCGTAGCCGACATTGAACGTGGGGTAACGCAGCAATGGCGCAGCAACGGTGAATCCACCCACGGCCTGGTTGCTGTCTTTCAGGTTGCGCAGGGTAATGCCCCAAGCCAGGGCATGATCGAGACCGTCGAGACCCGGCAGCGCGTCGCGCCAGCGCAATCGCAAGGTGTCACCGCGCGCCACTGTGGCGCCTCCCAGCGGCGTGGGCGTGTTGCTGTCCGAATGCAACGCTGACAAGCTCAGTCTGTCGCCCTGGCCTCCCAGGGGGAACTGATAGGCGAGTGACAGGATGTTGGCTTCGCTGGGCCGGTACGGGGAATAGAGCCAGTTCAGTCCGACCGAATGACCGCGCTGGAACAGGTTGTCGTAGCTGATGCCGGCCTCGATCCGGCCAGCCCGGGTGTTCTGCGACTGCTTGTTGTTGAGTTCGACCGAGTAGTGCAAGGGCAGCTTGTCCTGCACCTTGAGCTCGACGTTCATGGCGCCCGGACGGTCGGCCGCCGCGATGATGGGTGTGATCTCGCGATCGCCGCTTTCGCGCGACAGCTGGCCAAGTTCCTCCTGCATGTCGTTGAAGTTCGGTACGACGCCCGGCGCCAGGCTGGGAACGGCATCACGGATGCGGCTGGGCAGGCTGAACTGCGCACCGGTGACGCGCAGCTTGTCGACCGCCGCCTGCACCACCTGCAGGCGCAACTCGCTGCTGGCGTTGTCCACGCGCTGCGCCGGCAATACGACGTTGACGCTCAGAAAGCCGGCGTCCTGGTAGGCCTTTTCCAGAGCCTTGCGCGCACCTTCGGCATCGGCAGCGGTTTTCTGGGGACCCAGGAAAGCATAGACGGCGCGTTCAATGGCATCGCTGCCAAGCACGGTATCGCCTTCCACGACGTAGGCAAGAATGTCGAAGCGCGGTTCCACAGATGCCGCGCTACCGGTGGCGGCGGTCTGCGCGGCAGCACTTGCGTGCCATGCCATCACGCCGATGGCCAAAGCACAGGCGAGCATGCGCGGATACAGAAAAAGGATGTGAAAAATCAAGATAGTGCAAAAAGAGAAATGGCCCCCGAAGGGGCCTGTCGCCAGACCACCCGGGGATTCCCGGGTCGCCTGGGACGGGGTTCAACCTGCCGTCCGAGCGCTTGGCGCATCGCAACGGACCGTTGGACCGGCTGTCAGTTCGACGCCGGGCGCGCGCAAGCCAGGCCGCCCTTGGAATAGCCGGCCGTCAGGTCGGCATTGTTGACCAGGCCAGGCAGCCCGGGCAAGGTGTTCAACGTGGTGGACACCGTGCTCCAGAACGCATTGCCGGCTGCGCTGCCGCCCATGTAGACGCTCTCGAAGAAGAAGTCGTACTTGCCGCTTTTCATCGTGGCCGTGTTGCTGTTGCCCGCCGGATTGGCGTTCTCCGCCATGTTGGCGCCGTTGACCCGCAGCCAGCGCCAGTTGCCGGCCGGGATGTTTTCGCCGGACACGACGCCGATGCTGTAGCCTGCACCGGCCAGTTCGGCAATGACGTCGCCGGTACCGGGAGCTGCCAGCACGCGGATGGCGCCGATCAGGGCGTCCCTCAGACCACCCGCTTCGTCGTCGGTCGTGGGTTGCGGCGTGATCGCCAATTCGTTCTTGGAGCAAGGCAGGCCCAGGAAATAGTTCTGCGCCGAAGCCTGGGTGCCGGAGTTGTCTACGCGACGGATATAGCGCAGTTCGTCACCTGAGGGGATCGTGCTGGCCAGAAAGTTCGCGCCTTTGGTATAAGCCGCGTTGAACGGGTTATCCGCCATGATCGTTGCCATTTGAGCCGCGCCAATGGAGGGAACGCAATAGGGCAAGGCAGTGTCACCTACAACGCATGCGGCCGGAAGAAAACCTGTAGCCTTTTGGTCATTGAACATCTGGCCGTAGAGCGAACTGCTGACCGCTACACCAAACGTTTGGGCGATGCCCACTGCCGTTGCCGGGAACAGCGTGTTGGTACCTATGGTCGCGGGAGGGAAACCTAGATCAGGAGCAATGTCCAGCAGTCCACCGACGATGACCGAGCCAGCAGGATAGACAGCGCTGGCCGCAGCAGCGGCGGGATCGCGCACCTGCGGGGTTGCGCCGTTGAGAATCAGCACGGCGCTGAACGAGCCTTCGGTGTTGAAGCGGAACTCGGCGAAATTGGTACCAGCGAAGTTCCTGAAATTCGCGTTCGGCTTGGATACATAAGTTCCTGCGGCGCCTTCGGTGACGGCTGTGTCGGCGCAAACGATTGCGCGGAAGTTGCCAGAACCCAGCGACGATGCGACGCCACCGCCACTGACGCACAAGTTGCTCACCGCAGTGATCAGGTTGATCCGGGTCGCGGATGCGCCGGCCGAGATGGCGATACGGCTGCTCGCAGGAGCGGCCATGGCAGAGGCGCTGACGGCCAGTGTGGCAACAGCCAGCATTACTTTGGATAGTTTCATGAAAAAATCTCCAGAAAAAGACGTGAAAAGGCTCGCCCCGTTTGTGCTCGGGGCACTTGAGTTTCGAAATGACGCCGCTTCCTGCGGCCGGGACTTTGCTCAGGACTTGCGGCGACGGACGATCGACCCGATCACGGCCAGACCCGCCAACAGCATGGCGTAGGTTTCGGCTTCGGGTATGGCGCTCACGTTGAATGACAATTGGCCACTGTCGACATTGAACGCGAAGGTTCCGGCATTCGCCGAGAAGGCGTCCGTGCCAAACGGATCACCGATCTGAAACACCACCGGGTTGGCCACGACTTGCTGCTGGTATTGGAAGGCCGAAGTCTCGTTCTGTCCGACCAGATAGCTCCAGGTGAGGAAGCCGCCGAAGTTGTCTCTCATGTTGGTGCCGACATAGCCTGCCCCGCCCGCTCCGGAGGAGGAGTCGGTCGCGGCAGCGCCGTTGTTGGCCGAGATCAAGTTGCCGAAGTTGGACACGGCGGCGTAGTAGTTGTTGAGGACTCCCAGCGCGTTGCCAGTCGGGGAACTGGTGTTGGCATTGGTCATCTCGGTCACGGTCGGATTTCCCGTGGCCAATATGCCGCGACCCACAAGCGAATTGCTTGCCGTGACGCTGGCGCCGTTAACGCTGTCGCCCGAGACCACGCCCCAGCGCAAGTCACCACCGGCTTGCGTGTTCTTGAAGGTATTGAAGGCTGCATCCCAGCTGTTGCCGGTGATGGCAGCATCGTTGACCGTGTTAGTGCCAAAGTTCCAGGTGATGGAAGTGCCCGCCAGCGTGCGCGATGCGCCGGAAATGAAGTCCGCTATGTTCAGGCCAAGGTCCACGGTCAGCGCGGTGTTGCTGTTGGCGTCCAGTGCAACGAACAGCACGGAGCCGTTACCCAGGCTGCCTGCGCCGATGGGGTCAATTGCGGCACTGGCCGTGCCGGTGGCCAGAGTGATTGCGATAGCCATTGCCACCGTGTTGAGTTTGAGTTTCATGCTTTCTTTACTCCTTGTAGGGATCGGTTTGAAAATCGGACAAACTGTGTTTCAGTCGTCAAGGGGACTTTAGATAGCACATGTGACCGGGGCGAGCTGAAAGGGGTCCAATGTGTAGTCCGTTTGGCTCTTTGCGGCCAGCTTCTTGTAATGTCGGTGAGCTTGCCTGGTGTAGATGACAGCATCACCTCGGACCCACTCCGATTCATGGTTCTTTCGGACCATGAAGAGTCAGCGACGGCCGGCCCGTTGCAGATCGGCGCCGGCCTTGATCAGCAGATCCATTGCATCCTGCTGGCCGGCGCCTGCGGCCACGTCCAGTGCGGTTTCACGCTGGCTGTTGAGTACCTCAATGTCGACACGGGCTTGCAGCAGCGCCTGCATGACACCGGTGCGACCGGTCACGGCGGCCAGATGCAATGCGGTCTGCCCGGTCGCACCCATGCGCACAGGGTCCGCGCCGGCACGCAGCAGCACGCGCACAATGGCGCGATGGCCTGCAAACGCGGCGATGCCCAGCGGCGTGAATCCGTCTTCGCCCAGCCGCTCGGAATTGGCGCCGCGTCGGAGCAGGTCGCGCACCACGTCTTCCCGGCCGGCGCGTGCGGCCATGACCAGTGCATTGCCGTGGATATCGTCCTGCGCGTTGGCGCCCGAACGACCGCTCTTGAGCAGTTCCAGTACCTCCGTCCAGCGCGACTGGCGGGCCGCAGCGAGCAGCGCCGCGTCGCCGGCGCGCAGCAGCGGCGGGCCGAAGCGATCGGGCGCCAGCAGACTGCGTTCCCACTCGAGCGGCAGCACCGGTGCCTTGCGCACGGCCGCGGGTGCCGGTCGGGCAAAACCCTGCAATGCACGATCCTCCTCCTCGGCCCATGCCAGGTTGGCCGCCATGCCGTAGAGCAGCATCGCTGCGCCCAGTCGCAGCAAGGAGGAGCCGGTGGATTCAGGGGGCACGGGCGGGCACCTTGGCTGCGGCGGGCGGAACGGCCAGTTGGTCGAGCCTGTCCTCATAACCCTGCAAAAGGTTCTCGAGCTTCACACGCTGAAACTGCAGGAAGGGTTCGTTCTGCGCCACCACCTCGGCTACGGTCTTGTTGGCATACCGCTGCAGCAGATCCGTTCCGATGTCGCGCAGCGCCAGGTTGCTCGCGATGCAGATGCGCAGGCCATCGGCCTGGCGTACGTGGCGGGTTTGCAGTTCGCCGTAGGCGGTGTCACGCGCCTGCAGCCGCTGTTGCAGCGCGTTGGCGTCGGCGCGCATCGTGATCACCAGCTCGCCGCTGGCGCGCAGTTGTGCCTGCGACTGCGCCAGCTGCGCCTGCAACGTGACCGCCTGGTTTTGCGCGGCTGCAAGTTGCTGCTCCAGGGTTGCGCTACGCTCCTTCTCGGTCGCTATCGCCGAGCGGGCATTGCGCAGCTGCCCCTGGGCCGAATCGCGTACGGTCGCAGCTGCATCGCGCTCTGCCGCAACGCTCGCCGTTTCGGCCTTGGCCTGTTGTGCGGCCGTGCGTTCGGTCGCCAGGTCCTGTTGCAAGCGCTGCACCTGCAGGCGCAAGCGCCGTACCTGTTCCTCTTCGCGACTGGCTTGTTGGCCAAAAGCCGACGCGAGCGTTGCGCAGCACGCCAGCGCGGCCAGGTAGCGCGGCAATCGTCGGGGCAGATCAGAAGCTGACATTCAGGTCCACCTGCCAGCTGAAGATCGAATACCCGTCCTTCTGGCCCGGCTGCAGCGTCGGCGCCGAGATCGTGCGGCCCGACAGGAGCCGCAGTCCCAGCTGGGTGTCACGCGCGATGCCGTAGACCACGGCGGCGGTGACGCCGCGCACATTGGTTCCTCCGCCGCCCAGGTCACTGTCGACGAAGGCATCGGGAACAGCATCGCTGCCCAGCCAACGATAGCCTAGACTGAGCTGCCAGTCACCCGCATAACGAACCTGCTGCGCGCCGATAGTGCCGCGCACGCCGTAGCCATTGGCATGCGCGTCGCTGACCTGTACGCCTGTGCGCTTGAAAATCTCCTGCCGATCAAAGGCGGTGTTGCGCACAAATTCGCCCGACAGGCTGACAACGGTGGGTGCGAAGTGCGAGAACTCGACCGCTGCCGTCAGCGCCAGCGGCCGGAATTTGGATGCCTGGCCCCACAGCGCCTTGTCGGGGGTCAGGCCGGCGGCAAGTTCCTGCGGGTTGTTGGTGAGGAACAAGGTGTTGCCGCGCTGGCGCAGGCCGGCTTCATACTGGTACTGGCCATAACCACGTTGCGGACCGGAGATGGCGTCGTAGGCCGGGTCGATTTGGCCGGCGAAGTTGTTGAAGCTGTATTGGGCCAGGCCAAACTTGGCCCTGGTGCGTTCGCTCGGTTCCCATTGCGCGCCGACCTGGGCCCCCAGGATGGCGCGGCTGCGCACGGCACCGGAGGATTGGCGGACCGGGAAATAGCCAAGGGTGGCGTACGGCCGCCAGGTGGCCGCGGCGTCCTGCGGCCACTTGACGTTGGCCGACACGCCCTCGAAATTGAGGTTGTCGCTCCACACCAGATCGGTGCTGAACCAGGGATTGGCAAAACGCCCGGCGCTCACGCTGGCCCATTCGACCGGGTCGAGCTTGACGAAGGCGCGGTCGAGCAGGAACTGGTACTTGTTGAAGTTCTGGCCCAGCGTCTGGTTGGTCGATACACGGTCGCTGCTGCTGCCGGTGGCCAGGCGCAGACCGGCGGTCACGGTGGTGCTGATCTTGGCATTGATACCCAGGCGGGCGCGCAGGCGCATGCGGTCCAGGTCGTCCTGGGTACTGCCAGTCGGCAGTCCTGTGGCAGTGCCCGTCGCGAAATCGGCCGCTCGCGTGGTGCCACTGAGCGATGCGACCAGGAAGTCCTGGGGCGACAGGTTGTTCGAGCCCGGCCGGTCGCGCTGGGCGCGCAGGCGCAGGTCGCCGGAGATGGATATGCGGTCGGTCCATTCCGCAGTGGCATTCGGAACGCCCCAGCGTTCGATCTTGGCCTGCGCCAGCACCTCCTCCTTGATTTCGCTGCGGATCTGGTCGCGCACTACTTGAGGCACGTACGGTACCCGTACCACCGGCGTCTCGGGCTGTGGCGCCTGGGCCAGCGCCTCGGCGGCGCGCGCGCGGGCCTGCGCCAGCATCGCATCGGCCTTCTCGCGCGAGAGCGTACCGTTTTCCACCAGCAACTCGATCAGCGCCAGCGTGGTCTCACGCACGGCTACCAGCGATTCACGCTCGCCCTGGGCCAGCGCGGTTGCGGGATACAGGGCGCTGGCCGCCGCGCTCGCCAGCGCCAACGCGAGGGCGGCATGGCCCGGAATGGGTCGTCGTTGAAACATGGAACTCATCCTAAAAGTCGATTGGAGACCAGCACCCGCATCGGTTGCGGCAACTTGGGCGGCGGCGGATTGCGGGTGCCAGGGAAACGGTTGAGCGACGTGCGCAGCGCCTCGTCGGTCTGCGGGTCGCCGGTGCTGTCGACCAGCTCGGCGCGTTGCAGGCTCCCGCTGGGTGTGAGCCAGAGCCAGACGCGCACCTTGTAGTCGCGCAGCTTCACATCCTTGTCGCGCGTCAGGTATTCATTCAACTCGCGCGATGCGGCATTGCCAAAGGTGTTGGCCGCCAGCCGACTGGCACCGGCATCTCCGATGCTGGTGCCGCTACCGCCGATCACCGTGGCCTGGCCTATCTTCTGGTTCGAATAGTCCTGCGTCACGGGGCCGGCCGCCAGGCCGCTGCCGGGTCCGGCACCGGCGGCTTCGTCGGTCTTGAGCGCCTGTGGCAGCGGCGCTTGTACCGGTTTGGGCGCATCTTGCGGCTGCGGCTTGGCCTCGGGTTTGGGTGGCGGCTTGTCCTGCGGCTTGGGCGGTGGCGGTGGTGGCGGTGGCGTATCTGGCAGCAGCTTGATCATCTGTGGCTTGCGCGGCTTATCCGGGCGTTCGCTGCAGCCAGTGGCCATCCACGCCATGGCCAGCAACAATGTCAGCAACCAGGCAACGCGACGCATGGTTAGAACCCGATCCTGGCAGTTGCCAGGCTCATGCCGATCTCGGCTTCGTTGCACAGGTCGATCATCGCCACCACGCGCGCAAAGAGCGCTTTGCCGTCGCCCTGCAGCACCACGGTGGACTTGGCATCGCGCGCGCGGATCGCCTGCAGCTCGGACAGCACCCGTTCGTCGGTCTTGGGAACACCGTCCAGTCGCGCACCGCCATCGGCGTCGACGCGCAGCACATGCACCGGATGGCGCTCGGTGGGCGGCGTGGCGGACGGTTTGGGCAGGCTGATCGCCAGGCCTTGCACAGTCGCAGTGGTCATCAGGATGAAGACCACCAGCAGCACGTAGGCCAGGTCCAGCATCGGCGTGACATTGATGCTGTCGTAGGGCTTGGACTCGTCCTGGATCTGCATCGTCGATTCCCGGCTTCAGGGCGCACGCTTGGTGACAAGTCCGATCTCGGCGATGTCGAGGCGCTTCACAGCCGCAAGGACTTCCAGCACCTTCTCGTAGGGCGCCTCGGCGTCGCCCTTGAGTACCACGGGCAGGTTCGGATTGCCCGCCTTGTACTGGCCCAGCAGCGACGTCAGTTGCTCGATGGTGACCGGATACGCATCCAGGTAAAGCGTGCCGTCGGCGGTGATGGTCACCGCCCGCGTCTGGGGCTTGGCCAGGTTGCTGATGGACTTGGTTTCGGGCGACTTCACGCGCACGCCCTGCACCGATGCGGTCGTCAGGATGATGAACACGACCAGCAGCACGTACGCCAGATCCAGCATCGGGGTGACGTTGATCTCGTCGTAGGGCTGGTTGTCGTCCTTGACGTCGGCGCTCATCAGGAATGCTCCATGCTGCGCAATGCGCAATTGGCCCTTGGGAACGGCCCGGCGGTGCTCATCAGGAATGCTCCATGCTGCGCATTGCGCAATTCGCCCTTGGGAACGGCCCGGCGGTGCTCATCAGGAATGCTCCATGCTGCGCATTGCGCAATTCGCCCTTGGGAACGGCCCGGCGGTGCTCATGCGGCAAATACCCGCATGTCAGCGTTCACCGTAGTTCTCGGCCACCCGGGTGACAAACTCGTCGACGAAGATCTGCATGTCCGACGAGATGTTCTTGATCTTGGAGGCGAGGTAGTTGTAGCCAAATAGAGCCGGGATGGCCACGGCCAGACCGGCGACGGTGGCCAACAGGGCCGCGGCGATGCCGGGCGCGATGGCATTGACGTTGACGTCGCCGGCCGCCGCGATCGCTGCAAACGTGATCATGACGCCGACAACCGTGCCGAGCAGGCCGAGGAACGGACCACCGGAGATGGCGATCGTCAGCAGCACCATCAGCGCATTGAGGCGGTGGTTTTCACGTACCAGGTCGGCGTCGACCGAGGCCTTGACCGCATCGAGTGAAGCGCCGGACAGGGGTTTGGCGCCTTCCTGGCCGATGTTGCGCTGGCGCAGCTGCTTCAGGCCGGCATCGTACAGACGCGCCAGTGACGAGCGTGTGTGTGTCGTGGCGCCGCTCACCTGCATCACGTCGGATGTTGCGCGAAAGCCGCTGATAAAGCGCTGATTGGCGCTGTCGGTGCGCAGCACCAAAATAGCCTTTACCACCATGACCCATAACGCGACGACGAACATCACGCCCAGGATGCCGATCACAACCCACGCGTCAACCGTGAGGTTCTTCACCAGGATGCCGATGTAGCCGCCGTGCTCGCTGCTGCCCTCCTGGGCGTCGCCCGGTTGTTGCACCTGCGCGGCGATGAGTTTGGCATCCGCGCCCTGCGTGGCCCGGGTGAATTTCAGCCAGTCGGCACTGCGCGTCTCGGTGGCGATGGCCAGTTCGTCCAGCAGGCCATTGAAGCGCTGGCCGATCTTGATCGGCCCGCTGACAGCTTCGGGCCTGGCCGGCAGGTCGGCCTGTGCTGCCTGGACGCCGTCGACATACAGTATCGCCTTGCCGGCGCCCAGTGTCAGGCCGAGATGGACCCAGGTCGACGCAGGAAGGTTGCCGCCGACCATTCTCAGGGCGCCCAGTTGCACGCCCGCCTTGCCGTCGTCAAGCGTGATGCGAAGCGGGCCCTGCTCGAACAGTGTTCCTGCGAGCGCTGTCGGGCGGGTCCACAGGCTGATGCTGTAGGCCCCTGCGGGGCCTGTCTGGACCTGCTGGCCAGCCGGCAATTCCAGTAACTGTGTACCGTCGAATTTCGCGCTGGGTCCGATCAGGCCATTGTTGTCGACGGGAACTGGCTTGCTGGCCGCCAGCGTGCCACCTCCCGCGTCGCGTGCCACGCCATCGGGTTGCGCAAAGCGCAGCGTGAGGACCGCGCCGCTGTCGACCACCGGTATGTCTGCCTGCGCCGTCGCTGCCGGATTGCCGGCATACACATACAACAGGTTCTTGTCCGACCCCGGTGCGACGAGTGGCACCTGCACCCACAAGACCGCCAGTTCTGCGGCGCCATCGAACTTCTCGAATGTGAACTTGAGGGGCGTTTTGTCGTCGGCGGCCAGCACGCGCAGGTCGGAGCCATCAGGCTTGGCGCCGATGAAGTCGAAATTGCCTGAATGCAGTCGTACCGGCACTGCCACGCCGCTGATGGCCTCACTCGTAGTGACACCGGCGGCGCCGGTATTGAGTGTGATCGCCGTGCGTTGCTTGAAGTCCGGGTTCCACCAGGCTTGCGCTGCCAGCGGCACTGCGGCCATCAGCAACGCGGCCAGGACGGCGGGAAAGCGTGAGCGGGCGCGGATCATGCAGGACTTCTCCGGGTTTGCGGTTATGGACGTCGCGCTGTGAAGCCGGCAAGCGTGGGATCAGCGCCACAGACAACCGGGTTGCCGACGCTACGACGGGACCGGACGGGTTGGATAACGCGTCTGGCGCCTTGAACAGGTGGTCAGTCTAGGAGGCCAATATGACGCTCGACTGGCAATCGGCATGGTCCGAAAGAACCATGCGCGGCCGCGCGGCCACGACGGCGGCGCACCACCTGCCGCCATGATCGAGGCCCGTGTACTGCCACGGCCATCGTGGCCAGGCGCCGGTCCGTAAAGGCCGATGGGGCGCGATACCGTTGGATTTTTGTCAGTTCCGGAGCAGCGCGGGCGATCAGATCAGCCAAAAAGTCGTGTGGCGCTCAAGTTGAAATATGATCAGGTGGCCCCTGTGGCTTGCCTGGCTGACGCCACGGCGTTGCGGCTGCACGGTACGTGGACTAGTGGAACCTTCATTGATGCAATACGTACCCGTCCCCGTCGACCTGCTGGCGATAGGAAAGACAATCCCCGTGGACCTGTGGGACAAGACGGGGAAGTTGCTGTTGCGCCGGGGCCACAGCCTGCGGTCGGAACAACACCGGGAGATGCTGGCCGCCCATCAGGCCTCGATGACCGAAGGCGACGCATTGGCATGGACCCGTGGCTATGAGCGCATGCTGCAGGCGATGTTGCGCGATGGCAGCAGCGCCGAAGAGATGTCACGCCTGACCATGCCCGGTGATATCCCCGATACCGATTTCCTGGACGAGGATGACGACATGACCGGTGGCTGGATGGAGCTGCGCGACCGGCTGCAGTTCCTTCTGTACCAGAGCGACGCGGGGCCTTCACCGATCGGACGGCTGGAAGCCGTGCGGCACAGGGCGTTGGAATTGCTCGCGCGCGAGCCCGATGAATGTCTGTTTGTGCTGTTCCAGTCACTGGGCGACCCGGCGCTGGGGTATTGCGCTTCGCATGCGCTGTTGTCGGCAGTGGTATGCGAATTGACCGCGGCAAAGGCGAGCATGGCAGCGCTCCAGCGCAAGTCGCTGTTTCGCGCAGCGATGGTGATGAATATCGGCATGGCGAGGGCCCAGGACAGCCTGGCCAATCAGAACGCGCTGCCCAGCGAGGCCCAACGCATGCTGATCCGGGACCATCCGCAGCTCAGCGTGGACATTCTGCGTGGCATCGGCATGGACGACGAGGATGCGCTGGACATCGTGCGCTGGCACCACGAACCCGATGCCGCGGCCGGCGTGGCAGCCAATCTGCCGTTGCGCCATTTGCTGCGCCTGGCAGACTTGTTCGTGGCCAAACTGGCGGCGCGCAGGACCCGGCTGGCGATGTCTCCGCTTGGCGCTGCGCGCTCGATGGTGCTCGACGGCTCGGGCACGGCGCCGATACTGGCGTCCGCGCTGGCCACGGCGGTTGGCTTTTACCCGCCCGGCACCTATGTGCAACTTGTCAACGGTGAACGGGCGGTCGTCGTGGCGCGTGGCGCGCTGGCCCATGAAGCCCATGTGGTCAGCATTGTCAGCGCTGGCGGCATGCCGCTCGCGCAATACCATTACCGTGACATTCGTGAATCCCGGTTCGCGATCCGCGCCCCGGTCAACGCCGAGAAGATCAGGGTGAGGGTCAGTTTCGAGAAGGCGTACAAAGCCTTTGCGGACGGCCGGCCCTGAAACCCGGGACTACACGCCGTACGGCACCCAGATGTTCTTGACCTGGCTGGCTTGACGCAGGAACTCCTGGCTGCGGCCCTGGCCGGGTGTAAACCAGTCACGGCCACGACCGCCGCTGACCCATGTGCGCTTGAGGTTGCTGGCGGAAAGTCTTTCGACCTCTGCACAGCCCGGCGCGTCGCCGTCATGGCGCCACAGCGCGTCGACGTCCGCATGGTTGGCCAGAACTGCCGACAGCGTCTTGTCCGCATCGGTCACGATATTGACCACGCCATCGGGAAGATCGGATGTGTCGAGCACTTGGTACAGGTCGGTGGCGATCAACGGCAATGCAGTCGATGGCAGCACCACGACCCGGTTACCCAGCGCAATCGCCGGCGCCACCAGCGCCAACAGCCCGAGCAAGGGCGCTTCGTCCGGGCACACGATGCCGATTACTCCCAGCGGCTCGTTGAGCGCGGTAACGATGCCGTGCATCGGCGGCTGGTGCACCTGGCCGTCGAACTTGTCGGCCCAGGCCGCGTAATAGAACAGGGTTTCGATCGCGGCGTCGAACTCCGGCGCGGCCTGCTGCGCGGTCTGCACCAGCGACAGGGTCTGCACGAAGCGCTCGCGTTGCGCCTGCAGGTTCTCGGCCAGAAAATACAGTACCTGCGCGCGGCCCTGTGCCGAGGTTCGTTCCCAACCGACGGCTTTGCGCGCGGCCTCGACCGCATTGCGGATGTCCTTGCGATTGCCCTCGGGCATGACAGCCACCGTACGGCCGTTCAGGCTCAGCGTACGGCTGTAGCCCCCGTCCGGTCGCACCTGCTTGCCGCCAACATACAGCTTGGCAGTTCGGTCAATGCCAGGAGCCGAGGCGACAAGCCGGGCGGCCTTGGTCGCCGTCGGCTTCGCAGGCCGCGCATCGTCGTCGCGCGACACCAGGTATTCCAGCAATCCTTCGCGCCCGCCTTCGCGGCCAAAGCCCGACTCCCGGTAGCCGCCAAAGCCGCAACTGGCGTCAAATTGATTGGCCGTGTTGATCCAGACCACACCGGCCTTGAGCCGGGGCGCCACATCCAGCGCCAGGCTGATGGATTCGCTCCAGACGCTGGCCGCCAGGCCGTAGACCGTGTTGTTGGCCAGTTCCACCGCTTCGGCGGGCGTGCGAAACGGCATCGCTACCAGCACCGGCCCGAAGATCTCTTCCTGCACCACGATACTGGCACTGCTGACGTCCGAGATCAGCGTGGGCGGATAGAAGCAGCCAACGCTGGGCAACACGGCATCGGACTGCCAGATGGTGGCGCCGTCGTCGCGGGCCAGGGATACATACCGCGCCACGCGTTGGTGCTGGCTGGCGTCGATCAGCGCGCCCATGTCGGTCGACTTGTCCAGCGGATCGCCGACGCGGATGGTCTTCATGCGTTGGCGCAGCTTGTCCAGGAATCGCTCCTGTACGCCTTCTTGCACCAGCAGGCGTGAACCGGCGCAGCACACCTGGCCCTGGTTGAACCAGATGCTGTCGACAACGCCCTCGACCGCGCTGTCCAGGTCGGCATCGGCGAACACGATGTTGGGCGATTTGCCACCCAATTCCAGGCTGATCTTCTTGCCGCTGCCGGCAGTGGCCTGGCGGATCTGGCGCCCGACCTCGGTCGAGCCAGTGAAGGCGATCTTGCCGATGCCGGGATGAGCCACCATCGCCTGGCCGGTGGCGCCATCACCGGTGAGGATGCTGACTACGCCCGGCGGCAGCCCGACCTCGGTGCAGATATGTGCGAACAGCAAGGCGCTCAGGGGCGTGAATTCGGCCGGCTTGAACACCACGGTATTGCCGCAGGCCAGCGCCGGCGCGATCTTCCAGGCCAGCATCAAGAGCGGGAAATTCCACGGCACGACCTGGCCCACGACGCCGATGGCGCGGTAGCCCGCCAGTTCAGTATCGAGCAGCTGGGCCCAGCCGGCATGGTGGTAGAAATGGCGGATTGCCAACGGAATGTCGATGTCGCGGGTCTCGCGGATTGGCTTGCCGTTGTCTAGGCATTCGAGCACCGCGAACAGGCGGCTGTGTTTCTGCAGCGCGCGCGCCAGTGCATACAGGTGCCGGGCCCGACCATGGCCGCCCAGAGCCTGCCAGGGTTTGAGCGCAGAGGCGGCCGCCGCGACGGCGGCGTCTACGTCCTTTTTGCCGGCCTGCCCGACCTGTGCCAGCAGCTTGCCGTTGGCTGGGTTGCGCGTCTCGAACCGTTCCTTGGCCGCCACCCATTTGCCGTTGATGTACAGCCCGAACCGGTTCTTCTGGCCGGACAGCCAGGCCAGCGCGGTGTCGGGCGATTCGGGTGCGGGGCCGTAATCCATGGTGCTGAGGATGTCGTGAATGGTGGGCATGGTGTGGTGCGCAAATGGGGTGGCTCAGGGCATCGGGTGCCGATGGACAGCGGAATAGCGGCCGGTTACGAAATGCTCGAGTTGGCGCTCCACGTCGGTCAGCAGGCTCGATGCGCCAAATCGGAACAGCGCCGGCTGCAGCCAGGCATCGCCGAGTTCCTCCTTCATCAGCGTCAGGTATTGCAGCGCAGTCCTGGCGCTGGAGATGCCGCCCGCGGGCTTGTAGCCGACCTGACAGCCGCTTAGCGCGCGGTAGTCGCGGATCGCCCGCACCATCACCAGCGACACCTCGGGCGTGGCATTGACAGCCTCCTTGCCGGTGGATGTCTTGATGAAGTCTGCCCCGGCCATCATGCAGACCCAGGAGGCCCTGGCCACGTTCTCCAGGGTCTGCAGTTCGCCGGTGGCCAGGATGGCCTTGACATGGGCATCGCCGCAGGCGGCGCGAAACGCCTGCATCTCGGCATAGAGCGCGGCCCAGTCACCGGTCAGTACATGGCGACGGCTGATCACGATGTCGATCTCGCGCGCGCCCGCGTCGACCGACAGCGTGATCTCGCGCAGCCGGGTCTCCATGCTGGACAGGCCGGCCGGAAAACCGGTCGACACCGCGGCCACCGGGATGTCGTGGCCCTGCAGGCAGCGCACCGCTGGTGCAATCATCTCGTGGTAGACGCACACCGCGCCCGTGTGCAGTTCCTGCAGTCCGAGCGCAGCCATCAGGTCGCTGCGCAGCGGTTGGCGCGCCTTGGCACACAGGCGCGCGACCCGCCCGGGCGTGTCATCGCCCGACAGGGTAGTCAGATCCATGCACTGGATCGCGCGCACCAGCCAGGCGGCCTGGAACTCCCTTTTTTGCGACCGCCGGGCCGCCAGCGACTGGACGCGGCGCACGACCGCGTTCTGGTTCACGCGCACCGATTCGATCAGGGACAGGTCCAGCGGCAGGCCGGTATTGCGGGCAATGGCGTTCGTCATGTCATCCGATTCAAGAAGAAGGCCCGCGCCATGGCGGCTCAAACCGTGGCAGCCACGCGCTGCAGGTAGGCCGGGATCAACCGGGTCAGGTCTTTCGCACCGACCGCCGCGTAGTGCAGCGTCTGGTCATGCGACAGTGGTACATCGGACATGCCTTCGGCCAGGTTGGTGATGGTGGCGATCGCCAGCACCCGCAGGCCGCAGTGGCGTGCCGAGATCACCTCGGGCACGGTGGACATGCCGACCACGTCGGCGCCCAGCGTGCGCATCATCCGGATCTCGGCGGGCGTCTCGAAACTGGGACCGCTGGTGGCCAGGTACACGCCCTCATGCCAGGGCAGGCCCAGTGATGCGCCCGACTGCTGCAGCATCTGGCGCAGTTGCGCATCGTAGGCGTTGGCCATGCTCATGAAACGCGGACCGAACCGTTCGTCGTTCATGCCGATGAGCGGGTTGCTGGGCAGCATATTGATATGGTCGCTGATGGCCACCAGGCTGCCGGGGCCGGCTTCGGCGCGCAGCGACCCCGCGGCGCAGGTGAGCAGCAGCGATTCGCAGCCGAGCAGCTTGAAGCTGCGGATCGCCGCGGTCATGACGTCGGCACCCTTGCCCTCATAAAAGTGGCTGCGGCCCTTCATGCACGCCACTGCCACACCACCCAGCGTGCCGCATATCAGATCGCCGGCATGGCCCTGCACCGTGGAGACAGGAAACCCCGCCAAGTCGCGGTAGGCGATGGTCACCGCGTCGGCGATCTGGTCGGCCAACCCGCCCAGACCCGAGCCCAGCACCATCGCGACGCGGGGCTGAAAACCGGGAACACGCTGGCGCAGAACATCGACCGCCTCGAAGGGAGCTTTGCCGGTGGCAGGCTGGTTGCGCATACGGACGGTAGTTGATTTCAGTGTGAAGTTGTCGTGGCATGTGCCGGCAGGGGCCATTGTCCCCGATTCGTCGGCGTGCGCCAGGCCGCGGAGCACGGCCGCGCCGGACCGGACAAGGCCGGCATCATGGCACAGTGGCGCGTGGGATCCGGCCTGCCAGCGGCAATCGAGCTTGGCGAACGCGCCGTTGTATGCGGCTCTGGCGGACCAGCCGATGCGTCGGGTGGTGCCCGCCGAACCGCTCAAACTGGCCTCTGTCCAGGGCTTGCTCAGTCGGATGCGGGTTTGGGCTCCGCCGGCTTGCGTGGGCGTCGGCTGCGGCCGGCGGTCTTGCGGGCAGCTTTTTCGGCGGGCGCCGTTGTCTCATTGGCGGTATCCGCCGCCGATGGTGCGTCGTCGCCAGATTCCGGGTCGGCAACTGCGGACGGGACCATGGCCGCCCGCGCCAGCGGCTGGTCGACCGCAGAGGGCGGCAACTTGTTGCGTCCGCCGCGGCTGCCCCGGCGCCGCGGTTCACGTCGCTCGGCGCTGTCATCGTCGACTGGCGCGCCTGCGTCTGCCGCCACGACTGTTTCGGATGCCAGCTCCGCCACCGGCGCTGCGGCACTGCGATATACGTAAGCGCCCGATTTGTCGTCGCGGCCGAATGCCAGGAAGCCGCGTGCCTGTGCCTCCTCCAGCAGGTTGCCAAAAGCCCGAAAGCCGTAGTTCGATTCGCTGAAATCGGGCTTGCGGCGCTTGATCGCCTCCTTGAGCACCGAGGCCCAGATCTTGCCGGTGTCGCCCCGTTCGGATACCAACGCATCGAAGGTCTGCACCGCCAGTTCGATGCCGGCGCGCCGGCGGCCATCAAGCTCGTCCTTGCGGCGCTTCTCCTCGTCGGGCGTGCGCCGTGTCGGCGCCTGTGTTTCCGGCCGTTCGCGACGCGCCTGCGACCGCTGGCTTTCGCGCACCAGATCGTCATAGAAGATGAACTCGTCGCAGTTCGCGATCAGCAGATCCGACGTGGATTGGCGCACGCCCACGCCAATCACCTGCTTGGCGTTCTCGCGCAGCTTGGACACCAGCGGCGAGAAGTCCGAATCTCCGCTGATGATGACAAAGGTGTTCACATGCGACTTGGTGTAGCACAGGTCCAGCGCGTCGACGACCAGCCGGATGTCGGCCGAGTTCTTGCCCGACTGGCGCACATGGGGAATTTCGATCAATTCGAAATTGGCCTCGTGCATCGTTGCCTTGAAGCCCTTGTAGCGGTCCCAGTCGCAATAGGCCTTCTTTACGACAATGCTGCCCTTGAGCAGCAGGCGCTCCAGAATCGGTTTGATGTCGAATTTCTCGTGGCCCAGGTCGCGCACGCCAAGCGCAACGTTCTCGAAATCGCAGAACAGCGCCATGCTGAGGTCGTCGTGGTTGGATGCCATGGGGGGAGTTCTCTTGGGTTGCAGTGCAGGTGTCGATCATCACACGGAACGCCTGTCGCATCGATGGGATACAGCCCGCACAATACGGGCAGTGGCGCGATGGTCGCGCAAGAAGGAACGAAGGGCATGATGCGGGAAACCGTCGGGAGCGACATGCATGGCGCAAGTGCGGAAGTCGCGCCGCACAACCAGCCGGCGGGCGAGGTCTGGTCGTTGGCGCAATCATTGATGCACTCGCGGCGCAATGTCACCCCCAAGCGCCTGATCGCGCCCGGGCCCGACGTGGCGCAGCTGCAGGCCTTGCTGGCGCTCGCAGCCGCCGCGCCCGACCATGGCCAACTGACGCCCTGGCGTTTCGTGATCGTGCCACAGGGGCAACGCCATCGACTGGCCGAGGTGTTCGCAATGGCCTTGACCGACCGCGATCCGGCAGCCACGGAGCAGCAGATCGCGTCGGCGCGCGAGAAGGCGTTTCGTGCGCCGCTGCTGATGGTGGCCCTGGCGTGCCTGGGCGCGCGCGAGCCGGACACGCCATCCCTGGAGCGCATGGTATCGATGGGCGCGGCCATCCAGAACCTTTTGCTGGGTGCGCATGCGCTGGGATATGGCTGCGGCCTGACCAGTGGCAAGGCGATGGCGTCCAACCGCCTGCGGGCGCTGTTGGGCCTGGGCGACGACGAAGTGGCGGTGTGCTGCGTGAACGTCGGAACCGTTGCGCGCAACAAACCGCGCGACGGCCTGCGTCCCGATCCATCGGCATTCGTCAGCACACTGGGGGAGTCGTGAAGCAAAATCTTGCCGATGCGCGCACGCCGTGCCCCTGTGGCGCGGACCTGTCTTACGCTGCCTGCTGTGGTCGCTGGCATGCGGGTCTGGTGCTGGGCGAACATGCGCCAACACCCGAGGCGCTGATGCGCTCGCGCTACAGCGCCTATGCCCGCGGTCTGCCGGACTACCTGCTGGCCACCTGGCATGGGTCGACGGCACCGGGCGAGATGGACCTGTTTCCGCTCAAATGGCTGGGGCTCGAGGTGCGCCACAGCGAGGCCCGCGGCGATGCCGGCGTGGTCGAGTTCGTCGCGCGCTGTCGCGATGCGGGTCGGGCGCAGCGTATGCACGAGGTCAGCCGCTTCGTGCGAGAGCAGGGACGCTGGTACTACATCGACGGGCAGGCGCCCGCCGATGCCGATCCCGGGCCGTTGGATTAGACTGGCAGGATTCACTCCCCAGCATCGATGCCTGGCATCGGCGGGGCTCAACGACACAGGAGGTATCCACCATGGGTTGGCATCACAAAGTATTGCGGGTCGACTTGAGCGCGGGAACGTGCACATCCGAACCGCTGAACCGGGAATGGGCGCAGCAATACCTGGGCCAGCGCGGATTGGCGACCAAGTATCTGATGGAGGAGATCGACCCGGCAGTGGACGCGCTGTCGCCCGACAACAAGTTGATCATCGCCACCGGGCCCCTGACCGGCACCATGGCCGCCACGGGTGGGCGCTGGTCTGCGGTGACCAAGGGTGCGCTGACCGGCGCCATCGCCTGCTCGAACTCGGGCGGACATTTCGGCGGCGAACTCAAGCAGGCCGGCTGGGACATGGTGATCCTGCAGGGCCGCTCGCCCAAGCCGGTGTACCTGTATATCGAAGACGGCAAGGCCGAACTGGTTGATGCCGCCCACTTGTGGGGCAAGACCGTCTGGCACACCGAGCCGGCCATCAAGGCGGCGCACAAGGATCCGCTGATCCGGGTCGCATCGATCGGGCAGGCGGGCGAGAACGGCTGCCGCTATGCCTGCATCGTCAACGACATGCACCGCGCGGCAGGGCGTTCGGGCGTGGGCACGGTGATGGGCTCGAAGAACCTCAAGGCGATCGCGGTGCGCGGCACGGTGGGAGTGACGCCCGTCAACCCCAAGGCCTTCATGACGGCGGTGCAGGCCGCCACCAAGGCACTGGCCAACAACGAAGGGCGCAAGTCGCTGACCCGCTTCGGCACGATCCCGATGATGGATGTGACCGGCACGTTCGGCGCCTTGCCCACCCGCAACAGCCGCGAGGTGCAGTTCGAGGGCCTGCTGAAGATGAACGCCAGCTACATGAACAAGCCCAACCAGAATGGCCACACCAACCTGATCCGTAACGGCGCCTGTTTTGCCTGCACGATTGGCTGCGGGCGCATCTGCCATATCGATCCGGCGCACTTCAGCGTCAAGGATCGGCCCGAATACCACGGTGCCTCCGGTGGCCTGGAATATGAAACCGCCTATGCGCTCGGTGCCTCGGTCGGCGTGGACGACATGGACGCAGCCACCTTCGCCGGTTTCCTGTGCAATGAATACGGCATGGATCCGATCTCGCTCGGGGGCTCGATCGCCGCTGCGATGGAGCTGTTCGAGCTCGGCGTCATCACCGAAAAGGACACCGGCGGGATGTCGCTGAAGTTCGGCGACGCCAGGGCGATGTGCCAACTGGCCGAGATGACCGGCAAGGGCGAGGGCTTCGGGCGCGACATCGCGCTGGGCTCCAAACTGTTGTGCGAGAAATATGGCCGCCCCGAATTGTCGATGGCGGTCAAGGGCCAGGAATTCGCCGCCTACGACGGCCGAGGCATGCAGGGCATGGGCCTGGCCTATGCGACCAGCAACCGCGGCGCCTGCCATCTGCGCGCCAACCCCTATGGCCACGACTTTGGCTCGACCGAGATCGCTGGCAAGGCCAAGGTGGTCAAGGAGTCGCAGGATTTCATCGCGGCGATTGATTCGACCGGCCTGTGTTCCTTCACCAGCCATTCCGGCGTGACGGAAGAACTGTATGCCGGCCAGATCGACGCCGCTGTCGGTGGCGGCTGGACCGCAGCGCGCATGCGCGTAACGGGCGAGCGGATCTGGAACCTGGAGCGGCAGTTCAACCTGGCCGCCGGCCTGACGATGCAGGACGACACCTTGCCCAAGCGCCTGCTGACCGAGCCGGCACCCAGCGGCACCGCAAAGGGCCTTGTTGCACGCATACCCGAGATGCTGCCGGAGTACTACCAGTTGCGTGGCTGGACGGCCGATGGCATTCCGACGCCGGATACGCTGGCGCGGCTGGGGTTGGAGCAGTTGGCGACCGCCTGACATTGACGTTGCGGGTCTGATCGACGACTGCATGGACTGCGTGCAGTTGTCGCTACAAGGGCAACGTGTGCCGTCCACACAGCCACATGCGGGCGTCGCATGCCGACTGGGCAGGTGGCCCGGATGCTCTTTCTCAGGCTCAGGCGCAGGCGTCAATCGCTTTGCGGGTGACCAAGATCGACTGAACCCGGTCATCCGGCTATTTGATCTGCCTGCTCCAGAGCAGGCGTTGAATGTACAGGTTGGTGGTCGGCAATGTGGCGATGTCATGGATGGACGACGCACCTGCATCCGGCCAGGAGGCGTCATCGGCGAGCAACCCGTTTCCGGCATCCAAATCGCCGATCACCGGCGAACTGAAAAGCCGACTTACGGGGATGGCAGGTTCGTGCCCGTTGCAGTCATAGCGACCATCGAAAACAGCGCCAGATAGCGGACGTCCGCTGGCTTCCCATTCCGCGGTACCGATGACCGCTTGCAGGATGGCCTGGTTTCATGTTGGTCGTCGTGTCCCGACCATCAAGAGTCGTTCGATGGTGTTCCTCCAATGCAGTCATACAGGTGAGGTTGACACCGTCAGCAGTAACTCGGCGGCAAATGACAGGATTTTTCGCAGATGGTTTGCCGGCCGACAATTGATCGGCAGGTTCAGGCTGGACCGGTGATTCCACGGCTACGCCATCGTCGACGAATCTCACCATTCACTGAATCAACTCGTCGGCCCGCAGCAGCAGCGCCTGCGGGAGGGTGACGCCCAGCGCCCGGGCCGTCTTTAAGTTGATGACGAGCTCAAACTGGGTCGGTTGCTTTATTGGCAGATCGGTGGGCCTGGCGCCCTTCAAAATTTTGTCGACGTAATCCACGGATTCGCGGACCTGCCATGCAGTGCTCGTGCCGTACGACATCAGGATGCCCGCAGTCGCCTGCTCGCGTTGGCTGCCCATCGTCGGCAGGCGGTGGTCGATCGCAAATTGCGCGATCTGTTTGCGCAGGTAGAAATTGATCGGCCGGTGATCCAGGAATATCGCATCAGGTCGCTCGCGCTCGATCGCCGCAGCGGCCCCCGGAAAGTCGGCCGCTGCCCGGATGTCGAGCCGGGCCAGCGAAACGCCCATGCCAAGCGCAGAATTGATTTGCTCTTTGCGGATCGCCGCCAGTTGAACCGGGTCAAAGCCGCCGAGGTCGGACGTCAGTACCATCACGCGCCCAGCTTTCGGTATCGCCGCTTTGAGAAGCTCAATACGCTTGAGCGTCAGATCTTCCTGGATGTCGGTGATCCCAGTCAGGTTGCCTCCCGGCCGCGATAGGTTGGAAACCAGACCCGCGCCGACCGGATCGCTCACCAGTAGCATGACAATTGGTGTGGTTGATGTGGCTTCTTTCATTGCTTTGGCTGCCGGATTGGCGTTGACAATGATCGCGTCGAGCTTCAATCCAGCCAGGTCAGCAGCAAGTTTTGGCAGCCGATCAACCACCCCACCCCAGAATCGGCGCTCGATGACAAGATTGTCACCTTCGACGTAGCGGCGGTCGCGCAATGCTTGCAGGAACAGCTCGTTTAGGCGAACACCTTCGACATCGTTGGGTTCGGTCGGCAAGACTCCGAGAACGCCGATACGGTACGTCCTGCCGCCTAGCTGTGCCAACACAAGGATGGGGGCACCGAGCAATGCGCCACTGAATGAGCTGAGCCACAAACGTCGATTCATTGAATCCTCTCGTCGGCGCGAAGCAGAAGCGACTATGGGATGGTGCAACCCAGCACCTTGGCAGGCGAAGTCGCCAAAATCGATCCTGAAGTCCCTGTCCGCTTATTGCGTCCAAGCAAGCGGAGTCAATCCCAACGCGAGATTCGCAGGCGACGTGTCACGCCTGCTTATCTGTCCGTCTTCAACCCTCTCTAATGTTCTGAGACCAACGATAGCTATCGGATCAGAGGAAGCACGGGATGGTGAAGCCTTCTGAATATCAGTTTATCCGAGAACGTCGGAAATGTCGCGGGCCGCTGTCATACAGGCGGCGGCTAAAGTCAACCGTCAGTCTTCAAGTGTCAGTGGTCGGGAAGTTGCGTATTCCAGCCCATCGTGGACGGCGTTTCAGGCTGATCGTGGACGGCATTTCAGTGTGATGGTGGACGGCGTTTCAAATTGATCGTGGACGCTGTTTCAGCGTGATCGTGGACGATTGGAGGGTGCGCAAGTGATTTTTTGAACGGGCCTAGGCTTGACGCCTTTTGCGATTGAAGCCGATGCCCACAACCAGAATCACTATGCGCCGAATTCGAGACACATTGCGCCTGCACCTGCGGGCGGGGCTGAGTTACAACGAGATCGGACAAACCCTCAAGATCTCCAAGAGCGCGGTGGGCAAATACGTCTCGCTGGCGCGCGTCGCCGGCGTGGACTGGGCCCTGGCCCAGACGCTCACCGATGGGGCTCTGGCGGGCCCTGCTCGAGCAGAAACAGGTGCTGCGCTGTTCGGCCGTCGTTTAGGTGGGCCGCAACTGCACCTTCGACCCCTCCGCCGTCATCACCGGCCCCACCACCATTGGCGATAACTGCACCGTCGG
>JANNKH010000082.1:0-68401 GCA_031396205.1 Rhodoferax sp. | reverse complement strand
CGCGCGGGGTGGCGCGACCACCAGGGAGGTTCTTGAACATCTCCGACAGTTCGGACTCTTTTCGCTGGACCAACGCTACGAGCGCGCACTAGACTTAATTGTCCAAGAGCCAGAGGAGAAAGCCGAGGTGGCCGGCGCCGAGGGACCGGCCGCATCCGCGAAAATCGCTGACGAAATGGCGGACGGGGAAGGTTCAGCGTCCACTGACGCAGCTGTACAGGCTTTCCTGAAGTGCAGCGCCGCGGAGATGTGGCCGTATCGAAGGTACGTGGCTGCTGAATCTCCCTTCGCTACGCAGCATGGAGTCAAGGGTGCCGAATTCGACCGGGTCCTCGTTGTTATGGACGAGGAGGAGAGCGATTTCAATCTCTATAACTACGAGAAGTATTTCAGGATCGCGCCGCTGAGTGCCAACGATGAACAAAAGCTAAATGCCGGCGAGGACAACGTCTTGGCTCGCACAAGGCGGCTTCTCTACGTCTGCTGCACTCGCGCAAAGCGGGACTTGGTGCTGGCCCTCTTTACTGCAGACGAAGCCGCCGCCCGCGAGAAGGTAAAGCAGTCAGACCTTCTGCCAGACGACTGCGTCCTGGGGAGCGATGCGCTTGTAACGATCAACGCTTAAGGTTGTAGCAAATCGCGCAGACCCCCGACGGGATTAGATTTGGGGGCAGACGTTTCGTCGCCGACCGAAGTTGAGCGACCGCTGTTGGCCAACTTTACGAATTCGCGAGGGCATGTTCAAAGTCCGCAATCAGTCTCTTTGCGTCATCCAGGCGCCCCGACCGAGTGGCCGCTCCTTCGGCGTTTCAGTTTGCGGGAGATTTTTCATGCCAGCCCGATCCGAGCGAAGAGTAGTTTTGGTCTGAATACTAATCCTGATTGAAGCCTGGGACATTGCGAAGGAATTCGCGGCTGAAATTGGTGCGACATCCTCTGCTCATTTCCGTTACCATACTCGCAGGTCAAATTCGTCAATGGGTGGCAAGTAAGCGGTGGTTTTCTTGTATCCCGCCGGGTCATGGTGAGGCCGCCGATTCTCGACATATGCCCGACACTGTCTAGCCTTATGGGTGGCATACAACCGCTAACCTGTTGATTCACAACAGGGTACTTTCTTGGCTTTTGACACCCTCTACAGATTGTCGGTGCGCGGGATGCCGTCGCCGACGGCGACTGGGTTGCCCTCGATGGTCCTTCCGCCGGGCAGCACCCTGCGCGGCTTTTAACCCACTATACAAGTCAGGTTTGAGCTTGCGCCCGTCAACGCAGCCGACCCTCGCGCTTCCCCCCGTTACTTGCCAGCCGACGACGCGGGCCGTGCCGCAGCCGAAGTCCCCGACGCAACCCCCCTTGCCACCTCCGGTGCCTGCCGCGCCGACTCCAGCGCCTGCCGGATTTTCTGCGGATCGCGCTGGCGCAGGCCGTCTGACAAGGCGTGCGAGGCATCGGTCCGAAGCGCTGCGTATTTGCGCAGTATTTCCAGCGTCAGTGCCGAGGGTGCGGCCGGGTCCAGGCTCAGGGATGACAGCAGTTCAAAACTTTCCTGGTACTCGGCGGTCACGTTGTCGTCGATACGGCCCGCAAGCTGCTCGAAAGACTGCTTTTCCTTCTGGCCCTGGTCCAGGATCAATTCCCACTGCTGGCTGATGCGTCGGTCCTCGGTCAGGAATAGCTCGATCGCCTCGCGTGCCCGCAGTTCCTCGCCCAGGCGGTAGCTGGGTGCCGGGAGGCTGGCGACCAGGCCCAGCGCGCCGACTGCGATTAAGGCGCTGGCGATGGCGCGGGTGGTCCAGCTGCGCGGGCTGCTCTGTGTCCAGGGGCGCGCCAAGGCGATGCCCAGCAGCGCGCCGGTGAGCAGGCCGCCCAGGTGGGCGGCGTTGTCGATGCCGGTCACCATGAACCCCATCACGAGTGCCAGCACGATGAACGCGCTGGCGGCGCCGAACAACCAGCGGAACTCGCCACGGTCCACCTGCTGGCGTTCGCGCAGCAGGAAAGCCAGCAGGGCGCCGTACAGGCTGAATATTGCGCCCGATGCACCGCCGGAGACGGCGCTATTGCCCTGGACCACCAGCGACAGCAGGTTGCCGATGACGCCACTGCCCAGGTACAGCGCCAGAAAACGCCAGCGACCAAACAGCTGCTCGATCAGGCGTCCGACGTCCCACAGGGCCCACATGTTGAGTGCCAGGTGAATGACCCCGAAGTGCAGGAACATCGCGCTGCCCAGGCGCCACCACTGTCCGTCCTGGGTCGCCGGGCCGAAGTTGGCGCCCCAGGCCAGCGGGACCGCGGTGGATGTATGCCACAGGCCGGCGCCATTGAGCAGCATGACCACGAAAACCAGGATGTTGGCCACCAGCAGGCCCGTCGTAACCGGTGCGGATGCGGGTCCGGCGCGCATCAGCCCGGTCAACTCGGGTGCGGGTGGTGCGGGTATGGACATCGGGTCGGAGGGCGAATCGTGCATGTAGTCTGCAATTAGAGCGTATGCGGCCAGACTGGCGCCGGGCTGGACGGAATGGTCAAAATGGTGACAATTCGTGCATGCCCACCCACGCGCCAGCCGCCGTGCATCCCCTCTCGACGCAAGATGCGACGCGCATTGATGACACCCGTATCGGCGCGGTGCGCCCGCTGATCACGCCTGCATTGCTGCAGGAGTGGCTGCCGGTGCCAAGCGACGCGCTGGCACTGGTCGAGCAAAGTCGACTGGCGATATCGCGGGTGCTGCAGGGGCTGGACGACCGGCTGGTGGTGGTGGTCGGGCCGTGCTCCATTCATGACCATGACCAGGCACTGCAATACGGTCTCCAGCTCAAGCAGCAGGCCGATGCCCTGGAGCGCGACCTGCTGATCGTGATGCGGGTGTATTTCGAGAAGCCGCGCACCACGGTTGGCTGGAAGGGATATATCAACGATCCGCATCTTGATGGCAGCTTTGCCATCAACGAGGGCCTGGAAATGGCGCGCGGCCTGTTGCTGGAATTGCTGGCCCTTGGCCTGCCGCTGGGTACCGAGTTTCTGGATCTGCTCAGCCCGCAGTTCATTTCCGATTTGGTGACCTGGGGCGCGATCGGCGCGCGCACCACCGAGAGCCAGAGCCACCGGCAACTGGCATCCGGGCTGAGTTGCCCGGTCGGTTTCAAGAACGGGACCGATGGCGGCGTCAAGGTCGCCAGCGATGCCATCCTGGCCGCTGCGGCCAAGCACGCGTTCATGGGCATGACCAAAATGGGCCAGGCTGCGGTGTTCGAGACTCGCGGCAACCAGGACTGCCACGTCATCCTGCGCGGCGGCAAGGAGCCGAACTACGGCGCTGCGGACATCGACGCCGCTTGCAGGTTGCTCAAGTCGGCCGGTCTGCGCGAACAGGTCATGGTCGATGTGTCCCACGCCAACAGCAGCAAGCAGTACCAGCGCCAGATTGCGGTGGCGCACGATCTGGCTGGCCAGATCGCGGCCGGCGATGGCCGCATCATCGGCATCATGGTGGAAAGCCACCTGCAGGAGGGCAGGCAGGATATTGTTGTCGGCATGCCGCTCAAGCACGGCGTGTCGGTCACCGATGCCTGTATCAGCATGGACCAGACAGTGCCGCTGTTGCGGGGACTGGCACAGGCCGTGCGAAGCCGCAGGGCATCGGGCGTCGCGGCCTGAGGGCCGGCACGACCCGGCGGCACGCGTGCCCGGCGCACGGCGGTGGTGAAACCAGGCGCTGATGCAGGGTTTGGATGTCGATGGAGACGATTGCGCCGCGGGCCGGATCGATCCAGTTAACATGATGGCAAAAAGGCAACAGGGATCGCGCGGACCATGATATTGAAGGAGCTGGACCCTTTTCTTGGCAACACCCAGGACGAGATCGCCCACCGTATCGCCCAGGACCGCATGGCCTACCACCTGCGGCGGTTCTACGGCAAGAGCGAGGAGGTTGACGTGCTCAACTACCTGCGCGTGAGCTCTGGCACGGTGGTCACCCAGATCGACCATTTGCTGCTGTACCCTTATGGCCTGATCATCATCGAGCGCGAAAGCCTGCCTGATCGGGTGCAGATCAAGGACGATGGCCAGTGGATACGCTGGCGCGCTGACTCGGCGACGGAAATCCGGTCACCGATTACCCGGGCCTATCTGCGCGCCTTGTCGCTCAAGGCATTCCTGGACAAGTATGTGATGCAGAAAGGCTTTTTCGACAGCATCGAACTCGATGTGCTGGTGGCAGTACCCGATACGGACCGCATCGAGTGGCCAGCGATGGGCCCGCTGCCGGAGGTCTGCAAGACCGACCAGGTACATGAGCGGGTGAATCAGCGTATTCTCCAGTGTCGGCGGGCAGCAACGACTTCTGGCGTATTGACAGGCCCGGAACGTCGGCGCCTGGGAGGGTTTCTGCAGTCTTTGCACCGGCCGCAGGTGCGGACGGCGCCACGATAAACACATGATCCTGGCTGGCGCGCGCAAGCGCACCAGACCGGGGCAGCTGGCAGGGAGGTTCTTGCGAAAATGATTCTGAAGGAGCTCGACCCGTTTCATGGTGGAGACGAGCAGGCGTTTGCGGCCCGGATATCCGCGGATCGCATGGCCTACTACTTGCGCCGCTACTATCGCCGCAGCACGTCGGTGGATGTGCTCAATGGGCTGCGCATCCGCTCGGGCGGCACGATGGCGCGTGTCGACCACTTGCTGCTGCATGACCATGGCATGCTGGTGATCGAGCGCGAAGACGTCAGCGGGCGGGTGCAGATCGATGACGACGGCAACTGGACCTGCTGGGCCGACGAACGTCCGCTGGTGCTGGGCTCGCCGATCACGAGGGCCTATGTCCAGGCGCTGTTGCTCAAGGCGTTTCTGGACCGACGCGTGCGCCAGAAGGGGTTTTTCGACAACCTTGAACTCGATGTGCTGGTCGTGGTCGCCGACGATTGCACCGTCGAGTGGCCCCAGACCGGGCAACTGTTGGAGGTCTGCAACCGCGACGCGGTATTTGACCGCGTCTCCGAGCGCTTCGAGCATTGCCGCAAGGCGGCGCGGGCCAAGGGCCCGCTGACCGAAGCGGAGCGCCGCACACTGGGCTCGTTCCTGTGCCTGTCGCATTGGCCGCGTTCCCAGTGGGAGCCGGATTGATGCGCCCTGCCGCGGCACGGTTACAGTGGCCCGATGCATTTGTTCTACAAGGCCGCGCTGCTGTTGTTGGCGGGCCTGCTGTTTTTCTTCCTGGCCGGCCTGGTGGCTGTCTGGGCACCTGACAAGCCGCTCACGTCATTGACACAGCGCTGGGCACAGCCGCCATCGCGCTTCCTGGCCGTTGACGGCATGCAGGTGCACCTGCGCGACGAGGGCCCGCGCGACGATCCGAACCCGATCGTGCTTTTGCATGGAACTTCGGACAGCTTGCACACCTGGGATGGCTGGACCGAGGCCCTGCGCGGCCAGCGGCGGGTGATTCGTTTCGACCTGCCCGGCTTCGGCCTGACCGGCCCGCATCCGCAGGCGGACTATTCGATCGACGCCGATGTGCGTTTCGTAATGGCGGTGTTGGATCGGCTCGGCGTGCGATCCTTCGTGTTGGGCGGCAATTCGCTGGGTGGCCAGATCGCCTGGCAGACCGCTTACGCGCAGCCGGACCGGGTTCGCCAATTGTTGCTGGTTGATGCGGCGGGCTATCCGTTTGAGCCGTTGGAGGTTCCATGGGGATTCCGAATGGCCCGCGCCTGGCCGGCCAATACCGTGCTGGAGTGGGTGTTGCCGCGCGGCCTGGTTCTGGCCAGCGTGCGCAATGTGGTTGGCGAGCCGTCCTGGGTGACCCCCGAGCTGGTGGACCGGTATTACGATATGGCCTTGCGTGCGGGTAATCGCCGCGCACTGGCGCAGCGTCTGGCAATTCCCCCGGTGGATCAGTCGCAGCGGATCCGTGCCTTGCGGTTGCCGACGCTCGTGCTGTGGGGCGCGCACGATCGGTTGATTCCGCTTGAGTCCGGGCGGCGGTTTGCGCGCGATATCCCGGGCGCCCGCCTGGTCGTGCTGGATGGGTTGGGACATGTGCCGCAGCTGGAAGATCCGGCGCGCACGGTGGCAGAGGTACAGCGGTTTCTCGGCGTGACGACGCAACGATAGAGGTGTGCATCCTATGGTCGATAGAACCGTGCCCGATTTGGCGCGCGAAACACTCAAGCAGTTGATCCTGCGCAAGCTGGCCCCGACGCCGGTCAACTACCGATCGGTTTTCAACGAGATCGGCAATCTGCCCAACAATCCGCCGTTTCCGCTCGAGGAGTTGCGCAAGATCGCACAGGCGCTGCCGGCTAATACGCCCGGCCAGCAGAAGCAGCGGGCGTTGCTGGAATACGCGGTGTCCCAGCTCAATTGGCAGGGTGTCCAGGATGCGCTGTCCGCTTACGGCAATTTTGCCCCCCGCATGGGCGGCGCGAGCGGGACTGAAGCGGTGGATGCCGGTTTCTCGGCTGCCGCCCATGCCGGCGTGATCAGCAAGGCCGACGGCACTGCGGCACAGGCGGTGACTCCGGCGTTGACCACGGACTTCCTGGAGCAAATCGCCCGGTTGATCGAGTTCGCGCAACCGGCGCTGGGTACCGATGACGTCCGTTTTTCCGAGCAAACCGGTGAACTGCTCAAGGTCATGCGCGAACCCGGCGCCGATGTGGTTCGGGTCAAGCAGTTGCTGTCCACTTTCGGCCATCGGGTGTCGTTTGCCGCCGAGGATCAGGCCGAGATCAAGTCGACTTTGCTGCATCTGCTGCGACTGATCATGGAGAACATCAGCGATTTGAGCCTGGACGACCGCTGGCTCAAGGGCCAGGTCGACGCCTTGATGCAGGCAACCACACCGCCGTTGACATTGCGCCGGCTCGACGAGGTCGAGCGCAGGCTGCGCGACGTCATTCTCAAGCAGTCAGAGGCCAAGGGCCGCGCGCTGGAGGCGCAGGAGGAAATGCGCCAGATGCTGCGCATATTCATCGAGCGCCTGTCGCTCATGACCAATTCCACGGATGCGTTTGGCGCGGAGATGGCGCAAAATGCGAGCCTGATCGAAGGCGCGCAAAGCCTGGCCGAGCTCACGCCGGTGGTCAAGCAGGTGGTGAACGCGACCCGCAAGATTGCGCAGCAATCACTCATCACCCGGGACGAACTGCAGGGCATGCGTGAACGTGCCCAGGCGACCGAGGCCGAGATTGTCAAGTTGCACCAGGAGCTCGATCGTGTCAGCGCCCAGGCGCGCCATGACACGCTGACCGGCGCGCTCAATCGCAAGGGACTCGATGAAGCGTTCAGCCGCGAGTTGGCGGTGGTGCGCCGCAAATCGTCGGCCCTGTGCGTCGCGCTGCTCGACATCGACAATTTCAAGCGCATCAATGACGAACGTGGCCATTCGACGGGCGACCAGGCATTGGCGCACCTGGCCAAGGTGGCGCGCGATTGCATGCGGCCGCAGGATACGCTGGCGCGTTATGGCGGCGAGGAGTTCGTTCTTTTGCTGCCCGACACTCCGCTTGAAAAAGGCATCGAGGCGATGGTACGGCTGCAGCGTGAACTGACCAAGCAGATATTCCTGGCCGGGACCGAGAAACTGCTGATCACTTTCAGCGCCGGCGTGGCGCAACTGTCACAGGACGAGGACAGCGCCTCCGCGCTCAAACGCGCCGACCAGGCGATGTACATGGCCAAACGGGCGGGCAAGAACCGGGTGCTGGGGGCCTGAAACGGCCGAAGGATGAACCAACGAGAGGCATGGGCATGGCGTATCTGATACTGGGTCTGGCATTGTTTCTGGGTGTGCATTCGGTGCGCATCGTGGCCGACGACTGGCGCACCCGGACCATCGCGCGCATTGGCGCGCAGCCGTGGAAGGCTGCGTATTCCGTCGTCTCGCTGTTGGGCTTTGTGTTGATCGTCTGGGGTTTCTCGCTGGCGCGAGTGGCTCCGGTGCAGGTGTGGAGTCCACCGGCCGGCATGCGCCATCTGGCGTGGCTGCTCACCCTGGTGGCCTTTGTGTTGCTGGTGGCGGCCTATGTGCCCGGCAACAGCATCAAGGCCTGGGTGCATCATCCGATGGTGCTGGCCGTCAAGGCGTGGGCGCTGGCCCATTTGCTGGCCAACGGCAACCTGGCCCATGTGTTGCTGTTCGGAACGTTCCTGGTATGGGCCGTGCTGAATTTTTCCGCGGCCCGGCGCCGCGACCGAGCCGGGTCTGTCCTTTATCCCGCCGGTCGCCTGCTGCCCAGCTTGGTCACGCTGGTGATTGGCGCACTGGCATGGGCCGCATTTGCGTTTTGGCTGCATGGCTGGTGGATCGGCATCCGGATTATCGGCTAGCGCAATGACGCCGCTGGATCTTCGGGTTACTGGATACCCAGCACCCACTGGATCAGGTATTTGGCAACAAAGCCGACCATGCCGAATGCCAGGCCCAGGAAAATCACGAACGCGCCGAATTTGCCGGCTTTCGCCTCCCAGGCCAGATGCCCGACGATGAACAGCATGTAGAGCATGAAAGCGCCCAGGCCGAAGGTCAGGCCAAAGGATGCAATCTGCTCTTCGGTAAAGCCGAACATGTGACGCTACCTGGCCGGTCTCAACGGACGACCCTGCGTGCTGCGCACTGCGGAGTTCGCCTTGGGCGCGGCCCTGCGGCTCATAGTCCCAGCGGGCGTTCCGGCAGGGCGCTGGCGTCCACCAGCGCGGCATAGGCGTGCCAGCTGGCGTGACCCAGAACCGGCACCAGCACCACCAGCGCCAGCAATGCCGTCACAAAGCCCAGCAGCACCAGCAGCATGATCAAGGCGGCCCAGAGTGCCATCGGCCCCGGATTGGCCAGCACCACGCGCCAGCTGGTGAGTACGGCACGCATCACGCTGATGCGCCGATCGAGCATCAGCGGCATCGACACTACACTGGATGCAAAAATCGGCGCCGCCAGCACGCCGCCCATCAACAACCAGATCTCGAACAGGTAATTGTCTGGCGCCAGCACCACCAGACGCAGGAAGTCCAAGGGTGCCTGAACCGGCGCGCCTGCCATTAGCGTGATCAAGGCGGCCGACGTCATGACCCAGCCGGTGCCGGCCAAGGCCAGTAACAGGCCAAAACGCACCATGCACCAATAGCCGGCGGGCTCGGATCGGCGTGAGCGCTGCCAGCTCAGCCAGCTATCGTGCAGCAGCCGCGGATGGACCGGCCGGCCGTGCGCCAACGCACGGCTCATGGCATACAGGCTGGTTGCCAGCACTGGCGCAACCACCAGAAATCCGGAGAACGCACCCGCCAGCAGCCAGAATTTCTGGTGCGCGATGACCAGCAACGCCAAGCCGAAACCGGTAACCGCAAAGCCATGCAGCAGACTGAGCCATCCGCTACGCCTGAGATCGCGCCAACCCAGCGCCAGCCATTGCAGTGGGGCAAACATGCTGACCGTTCGAACCACGATGGTGGAATCGGTGTTGGCGCCGGGGTGTTTGTTGGGTTGCATGCGATGGATGGGGCGCTCGCGCTCCATGGGAGTTTACGCATGGAGCACAGGCTGTTTCGCGGCCAGGGTACACCCGGGTCCCCGCATAATGGCCGAGTTTAATCAGCAGGAGCACTTTCATGGCGCGACCCATACTCGACGAGTCCCATATTCATCCTGCAATCCGGGACAAGATGGCCACCAGTCGGCAAGACCTGGTGCGCGAGGTCCAGTCGGCGCTGGCTGCACATGCCGTAGTGGTGGTGGGCATGGGCATGAACCCGATGCCAAAGAAGGCACGCAAGCTGCTTGATGCAGCCGGCGTCGCCTACCACTATCTGGAATACGGCAATTACTTCAATACCTGGCGCAACCGCAACGCGCTCAAGATGTGGACCGGCTGGCCTACATTTCCGATGGTGTTCGTCAAGGGCACGCTCGTGGGCGGTGCCGATGACGTGGAAAAATTGCTGGCCAGCGGAGAGTTGCAAAAACTGCTCGCCTGACGCGGGTGCGCCAGGTGGTGGGCACAGGATCAGCCGTGGTGACGCCCGCCTTTGCCGCCATGACCGCCCATCATGGTATTGGCGTCGAACACCTTTTGCTGTTCGGCAGTGAGGACATCGTAGAAGTTGCGCGTCGCCTGTGCGCGCCGCGTCATCTGTGCGTCACGCTCGGCCTTCATCGCGGCCATGCGGTCGAGCCGCTCGGGCGTGGTCAGTGACTGCATTTCCTGGTGCATCTTCTGGCGGTTGTCACGGCTCATGCGCGCCGCCATGTCGGCCGGTGGTTGCAGCGCTGCGACATAGTCGTTCCAGGCGCCCTCTTGCGCGGCATTGAGCTTGAGCTTGGCCTTGAGCTCGGCTTGGCGCGCGGCCATGTGCTCCAGCATCTTGGCCGGGTCCATGCGTCCATGCTGCGCCATGGCATGGGCTTGCGGCCGGGTATCGGGGGTGGCTGATTGTGCGTGGGCTACAAAGGCCGATGATGCCAGCAGCGCGGCTGCAAACAGGGGTTTGACGATAGATTGCATGTGACAGTCCTTTGGGTGGTTTATGACCTGAAGGCGGTGATGCACATCAGGTTGAATACGAGTGTGCGCGCCAGATGTTTCCGCGCGATGCGCGAACGACAATAGTTTGTAAAGACGCGGACTGTCGGCACGCGAGCCGTCCGATGCCAGTCCGGCGCTAAGGCTGTATGCCCAGCAATTGCACCAGCGCAACCCCGTAGACCAGGGTGATCGCGTTTTGCTGCGCAAAGCGCCGTGCCGTGTCCTTGGGTTCGGTCAGCGAGATGTAGACACAATGGCTTGCATCCTGTGCCTGTCGCGCATTGTCCAGTGCGCGCAACGGCTCGACGCCGTGGCTGCCGGCCTTCCAGCGCTTGCCCGCCACCAGGGTGTTTTGCGCGCCCTGGGTGAGTTGCAAATCCGCCGCCTGGCCGTCGAGCCGCGTGACCGCGAATCCTTGCCTGCGGTAGGCCTGTTCCAGCGTGTCCTGAAAATCGCGCCAGGGCATGCCCGCCACGCGCTGCAGGGTTTGTTCGACCCGCTGTGCGCTGGGCGCGCGCAATTGCCGATAAGCCGCGATGGAGCCGATGACCAGGAAAGGGATCGCGCCCATCAGTCCGAACGCGACATACTTCGGCGGCAGCAGCGCGCCGGACGCCATTGCGAAGGCCGCGACCACCGCGAAGCTGATCCACCAGGGCGAACGCAGCAGGATCGCGAACAGCGAGTTCTTGGCCATCTTCAGTTTCACGCAACACGCTCCCACGATCGCCCGGATACGGGCGCTCGCCGTTTGTACCATGCGTGGCTTGGTTCGGTGAGCCTTGGTGCGGGCGGTCTGAACCATCTAAACCTGACATGGATCAAGATCCGACGCGCCCTGTGATGAGAAGCTCAGGCCTGTACTGGCGTTGAGAAAGGAGGGTCGATATGGTCCACGAGAGTATTCGCATCATTCGCGACGAACATGCTGCGTTGGCGGCGATGTTGCGTTCATTGTTGCTGATGGTGCAACGCGGTCCGGATGCTGCAGCGGACCAGTTTTTCGACGTGCTGCGGGCGATGCTTTTCTATATCGACGAGTTTCCCGAGCGCCTGCACCATCCCAAGGAGTCCGAACTGCTGTTTCCGAAAGTGGCGCGAGCGGCGCCGCATACCGTGCCCGCCATTGACCGCCTGGAGAAGGACCACCAGCGCGGGGAGGGCGCGGTGCGCGAATTGCAGCACCATCTGCTGGCCTGGGAGTTGCTGGGCGATTCACGTCGCCCGGCCTTCGAGGCCGCGGCCCGCAGCTATGTGCAGTTCTACCTGGAGCACATGCAGATCGAAGAAGCGCAGATCCTTCCCGCCGCCGAGAAGTCGCTGAATGCCCAGGACTGGTCCGCGCTGGACGCGGCGTTCGCCACCAACTGTGATCCCCTGACCGGCAAGTACCAGCGTGATCCGCTGTATGACCGGCTATTCACGCGCATCGTCATGATCGCGCCCGAGCCGATCGGGCTGGGTTCAACGCGCTAGCCCGGCGCCGCAATCTGCGTGGCGCGAAGGGGCATCAGGCGGCCAGTGCCGGGTAGTCGGTGTAGCCCTTGTCCGAGCCGCCGTAAAACGTACTGCGGTCTGGCGTGTTCAGCTCGGCGCCATCGCGCAGCCGCCGCGGCAGGTCCGGATTGGCGATGAACGGTTTGCCAAAGGCGACCAGATCCGCGCCCTGGGCCAGCGACTGCTCGGCCAGAGTGCGGTCATAACCGTTGTTGACCATCCACGCGCCGGTGCCACCGGCAGCGCGGTACTGCGCGCGCAAGGCGGCATAGTCGAATGGCCGGTCCCCTTGTACATGGTCGCGCGCCGCACCGGTGGATCCTTCGATCAGATGCAGGTAGGCCAGACCCATCGGTCCCAGCGCGCGCACTACATGCTCGAACAGGGGTTGTGGCTGCGGATCGAAGGCATCGTTGGCCGGTGTGACCGGAGACAGGCGCAGGGCCACCCGTCCGCCGCCAATCGCGTCGGTGATGGCCTGCATCACCTCGACCAGTAGCCTGGCGCGGTTTTCGATCGAACCGCCATAGGCGTCCGTGCGGTGGTTGGATCCGCTGCGAAGGAACTGGTCCAGCAGGTAGCCGTTGGCGCCATGCACCTCCACGCCGTCGAAGCCGGCCTCGATGGCGCAGCGTGCCGCATGCCGGTAATCGGCGACGATGCCGGGCAGTTCGTCTGGCCGCAACGCGCGCGGTGCGGACGTCGGCACAAAGGCAGGAACGCCGTCCTGTATCAGCACCGTCTTGGTTTTCGCGGCGATGGCCGACGGCGCGACCGGCGCCTGGGCGCCGGGTTGCAGGTCGACATGCGAGACCCGCCCCACATGCCACAGCTGGACAACGACTTTACCGCCCTGGGCATGCACCGCATCGGTGATCTGGCGCCATCCGGCGACCTGTTCGGGGCTCCAGATGCCGGGCACATCGGCGTAACCCTGGGCCTGATGGCTGATCGCGGTGGCTTCGGTGATGATCAACCCGGCGCTGGCGCGCTGTTGGTAGTAGGTCGCCATCAAGGGCGTGGGAATCGCGCCGGGCGCGCGGTTGCGGGTCAACGGGGCCATCACGATGCGGTTGGCCAGCTGCAGGCTGCCGGCCTGTACGGGGTCAAATAGGGACGTCATCGGCAGGACGTGGGGCCAGAGCCCCGCATTGCAATGCCGACGATGATGCGGCTCGGATCGGGTTGGCGCGCAAAATCGCAGCAGGGTGCGTTGGCAAAGTTGGCTGCTCCTGTTCCTGGTTGGCTTTGGCGTCGCGATCGGCGCCAACCTGCTCTTGCTGCAGCGCTGGGGCGGTTCGGATAATTTCCGGGCCCGGGTGCAGGCGCAGGCGGCCCTGGGTGTGCCGGTCGTGCTGGGCCGCCTGCATGTGGATAGCTGACCGGTACTGGCGGTGACGCTGGACCGGGTCGAAATCAGGACCCGGCCCGCGCTGACGACGGCACGGGTTGCGCTGCGACTGCAATTGTGTGCATTGTTGACGGGTCGGATCGCGGCGGACAGCCTGGTTGTGCGTGGCGCCGATCTGCCGCAGCCAGGCACTGACCAGTTGATGACCGCGACGCGTGGCAAGAACGACGGCCCGTCCGCCGCCAAGTCGCCTGCCAGGCGGCGAGTCCGCACACCCGTCGCTGGCGGTTGGCGTGCCATTGGTGGTGGGCGGTACGCTGGAGGCATTGACCGTCACCTTGACCCGAGGTGCCATGCTGGGGCGGCCATTGGCACCCTGGTGATACCGGGCGTCGGCGCTGGTTGCCGGAGCTTCCGTCGGCGTAGCAATCAGCGAACAGCGTAAGGGACTATTTGCAAAGTGAGTCCATGCTATTGCAAAAAAGAAAGGCTAGTAAGGCTCGCATCCCATGTGGTTTCGTGTCTATGCCGAAATTCAATCCTTGTAGCAGGGGTCCATGCGTTCCAGTTTGCGCAGCAGCGCGGGCCAAGCCAGGGCCGAACCCTGGCCAACGATATGCGTGAACACCAGGTCGCTCATGCCGTAGGCGGCGACCAGCCGGTAACCGGCAGCCAGGTCGACCCGCAGTTGCCACTCGTCGGCGCTGACGACTTCTTTCAGGGATGGGATGTGCATGGCAATGGGATTGGGCATGGAAAACCGCGAGTATGGAACAAGGCCGGACGGGCCACGGCTGCATCGGCGACATCCGCGCAAGCGTGCGTTCGGCTAAGCAGGCCGGATGCGCCGAACGCCGGAAACCGTGCAGGGATCGGCTCGGCGATACGTCAGGCGTCGGCCTGCAGGCGGCGCGCCGCCCACAATACCTGCTCGACGACGCCGCGCACCTTGTTGCGATGCGCCTCGTCGATCAGGTCACCCTTTGTGTCAAAGGCGTCTGCGGCGCGTCCGAGCGCGTACGCCTTGGGTGCCAGCCAGCACTGGGTGTTGAGCAGCAATGGCGCCAGGTGGCTCTGCGAGCGCAGCCCGCCCAGCGCGCCGTTAGATGCGCTGAGCATGCCCACCACCTTGCCGCGGAAAGACTTGAACCCGTCGCTCCATGCGGGATCAGTCTTGATCGGGCTTGACACCCAGTCGATCGTGTTCTTGAGCAGCGCCGTGTACGAACCGTTGTACTCGGGTGAGCAGACGATCCAGGCCGGGTGCTCATGCATCAACTGCTTGAGCCGCACCACATCGGTTGGTGTTCCCTTGGCTTCCAGGTCGGCGTTGTACATCGGTATATCGAAGTCGGCCAGTTCGATGTGGCTGACGTCGGCGCCGGCCGCATCGGCCACCCTGGCAGCGACAGCGGCCAGGCGCCGGTTGAGCGAGTTCTGGCGGGTGCTGCCCGCGAATACGAGTAGTTTCATGGCCTGATTGAAACACAGGTGCCAAGCAGACCCAGACGCCTGGCGGCGGCCGGCCTGCTGGTCCGAACGCGGGTCGTGCAGACGGGGGATGGCTCAGGCCGGGCGGATGTGCCGGTCTTTGACAGCTGGCCCAAGCGGGGCAGTGTTACCACATGGATGTCGGCCAATTTCCGATCGTGCGGTCTGCCTCGTACCGCTGCTAAAATGTACAAAATATAGGAAATTTGTACAAAATGCTGGAAATGCCTTTGAGTGAGTTCCGTGCCAATGCATCGTCGGTGCTGGATCAGGTGCAGCAGGGGCAGGCCGTGCGCATCCTGCGCCATGGCAAGCCGGTGGCCGATCTGGTTCCGGTACGCGATGCCGATACTGGCCGATTGCCGAACTGGAAGCGGGCTTTTGCTCCGGTTCAATTGCCACCCGGCGTATCGCTGTCGCAGGCGGTCTCGGAGCAGCACGACGAAGGCGCGTCCACATGAAAACGCGCTCAACGCCCATGGAGCGCCGGCAACGGGCCCTGGCCGAGGCCGGCGCCGTGCCGCCGCTGGAGGCCGGAACCCGCGTCATGCTCGATGCATCGGCCTTGCTCAAACGCTATGCGTCCGAAGCCGGTCATGAGCGTGTGCTGGCGCTGTTCGAGCAGGCGGACGGCCTACTGGTGGCGGCGCATTGCCAGAGTGAAGTAGCGGCTGCGTTGTTGCGCCGCCAGCGCGAGGGCTGCCTGCCGCAGCCGGAGTTCGACCGGGTCTGGGCGGCGGCGCAGCGCGATGTGGCTGACATGGTGCGGGTGCCGCTGGACGACCATGTCGAGCGTTTCGCGTTCGCGGCCATGGAGCATGGGTCGCTGAGGGTCACTGAAGCGCTGCATATCGGCAGCGCCTTGGCCGCGCATGTGGACCTGTTCGTGACCGCGGACCGGCGCCTGGCGCAGGTAGCGCGGTCACTGGGGTTGTCGGTGCAATGCCTGGACGAATCGACGCAAGCACCACGGCATGAGGTGACGACAGCATGATGTATCCACAGGAATTCGACGTGATCGTGGTGGGCGGCGGACATGCCGGCACTGAGGCGGCGTTGGCCGCGGCGCGCATGGGTAGCAAGACCTTGCTGCTGACCCACAATATCGAGACCCTGGGCCAGATGAGTTGCAACCCCTCGATCGGCGGCATTGGCAAGGGCCATCTGGTCAAGGAGGTCGACGCCATGGGCGGCGCCATGGCAGTGGCCACCGATGAGGGGGGTATTCAGTTTCGCATCCTCAATTCCAGCAAGGGACCGGCGGTGCGTGCGACCCGTGCCCAGGCCGACCGGATCCTGTACAAGGCGGCGATCCGGCGCCGGCTGGAGAACCAGCCCAACCTGTGGTTGTTTCAGCAGGCCGTGGACGATCTGATGGTGGAGGGCGACCGGGTAGTGGGCGCGGTGACCCAGGTCGGCATCCGGTTTCGCGGCCGCACGGTGGTGTTGACCGCGGGAACTTTCCTGGACGGCAAGATCCATGTCGGCATGAACAACTACGCGGCGGGCCGCGCGGGCGATCCGCCCGCGATGAGCCTGTCGGCCCGGCTCAAGGAGTTGAAGCTGCCGCAGGGGCGGCTCAAGACCGGGACGCCGCCACGGCTCGATGGCCGCAGCATCGATTTCAGCCGCTGCCTGGAGCAGCCGGGCGACGGCATGCCGGGCGGGACTGCCGGGCCGGTGCCGGTGTTCAGCTTCATGGGCTCGGCGGCGCAGCATCCACAGCAGATGGCGTGCTGGATCACGCACACCAACGAGCGCACCCACGACATCATCCGCTCCGGGCTGGATCGCAGCCCGATGTTCAACGGCCAGATCGAAGGCATCGGGCCGCGGTATTGCCCCAGTGTGGAAGACAAGATCCACCGGTTCGCCGACAAGACCAGCCACAAGATCTTCCTGGAGCCCGAGGGTCTCACGACCCACGAGGTCTACCCGAACGGCATCTCGACCAGCCTGCCGTTCGACGTGCAGTACGACCTGGTGCGGTCCATGGCAGGTCTGGAGAACGCACATATCCTGCGGCCCGGCTATGCGATCGAATATGACTATTTCGACCCGCGTGCGCTCAAGACCAGTTTCGAGACGCGGGCCATTGCAGGACTGTACTTTGCCGGACAGATCAACGGCACGACCGGCTATGAGGAGGCTGCCGCCCAGGGCATGTTTGCCGGCATCAATGCGGCATTGGCATGCCGGGGCGATGCGCCCTGGGTGCCACGCCGCGATGAGGCCTACCTGGGTGTTTTGATCGACGATCTGATCGCCAAGGGCGTGAACGAGCCCTACCGCATGTTCACCAGCCGGGCCGAATTCCGCTTGCAGTTGCGGGAGGACAACGCCGATCTGCGCTTGACCGAGACGGGTCGCCGCCTGGGTCTGGTCGATGACGCCCGCTGGGACGCGTTTTGCCGAAAGCGCGATGCTGTTTCACGTGAAACAGAGCGATTGCGCTCAATTTGGATCAACCCCCGGAACGTCGAGCCGGCCGAGGCGGTGCGGGTTTTGGGCAAGGAGATCGACCATGAATACAGCCTGGCCGAATTGTTGCGCCGCCCGGATGTGTCCTACCGCAGTCTGATGTCGCTGAACGGCGGCCAGTTTGCGCCGCAGGACCTGAAGTGGCCGGCAGACGATGCGGCGGGGGTCCACCCGGCCGAGCAAAGTCAGCGGCTGGCAGACGCATTGTTTGGCCGCTCCGTGATCGAGCAGGTGGAGATCACGGCGCGCTACAGCGGCTATATCCAGCGGCAGAAAAGCGAAGTCGAACGGGCCGAAGCGTATGAGAACCTGGTGCTGCCGCCGGAACTCGACTACCTGCAGGTTTCTGCGCTGAGCGTGGAGGCGCGGCAGATTCTTGACCGGCAACGACCGCACACACTGGGGCTGGCCTCGCGCATCTCCGGCATCACGCCGGCATCGATATCCCTGTTGTTGGTGCACTTGAAGAGGCATCGTTCCGCCTTGCCAGGTATTGCGCCATCGCACCTGCCGGCTGACGCAGACGCTGGCGACAAGGTGCCCATTTGACGGATCTGACGGATGCATCGCTGAAACAGGGGCTGCGCGATGGCGCCGCAGCTCTGGGCCTGGTTCTGTCCGATGGGCAGCTGCGGCTGTTGCTGGACTACCTCGCGCTGCTGGAAAAGTGGAATCGGGTCTACAACCTGACGGCTGTACGGGATCCGCAGGCCATGCTGGTGCAGCATCTGCTGGACAGCCTGGCGGTTGTTGAGCCGTTGCGACGCACTTTGCTCGGGCGCGGGAAAGCAGGTGATGCCCGGCTGCTGGATGTCGGTTCCGGTGGCGGTTTGCCGGGCGTCGTCATCGCGATCTGCTGCCCCCATGTACAAGTGACCTGTGTCGACACGGTCGCCAAGAAGGTGGCGTTTGTGCGCCAGGTGGCAGTTGAATTGGGCCTCGCCCATCTCGATGCCCGGCATGCCCGGGTCGAGAGTCTTGTTGGGTCGTTTGACTTGGTGTGTTCTCGCGCCTTTGCCGCACTGGGAGACTTTGTCCGTTGGACGCCCAGTCTGCTGGCGCCTGGCGGCTGTTGGATGGCGATGAAAGGGCAGCATCCAGCCCATGAAATCGCTGCGCTCCCACCGACCGTGCGGGTGTTTCACGTGGAACAACTGGTGGTGCCCGGTCTGGATGCCCAGCGCTGCATCGTCTGGCTGGAACCGGTTTTGGCTGCTGCCTGAAGCGACTGCGGCTCTGGCGCAATACGCGTGCGTGCGGTCCGCCACGGGTGAAGGCAGTAAACTCGAAAGTCATCTTCAAGGATTTCCCCATGGCTGGCATTGCCGACTACGGCGCATTCGTAATCGCCATCATCGTCTTCCTGCTGATTCCCGGGCCCGGCAACCTGGCGCTGATCACCTCGACCAGCAAGGGCGGCATCCGTGGCGGGCTGGCCGCGACCTGGGGCGTCATCGTTGGCGACCAGGTGCTGATGTGGATGGCAGTGGCCGGTGTTGCCGCATTGTTGGCCACATACCCGGCCGCCTTTCACGCAGTGCAATGGTTGGGCGCGGCCTATCTGGCCTGGCTTGGTCTGCGCATGCTGTTTGCCAAGGCCGGCGGCAAGCCGGTGCTGCATATTCGCGCGGGTCAGTATGTGCGCCAGTCCTTCCTGATCACCATGCTCAACCCCAAGGCGATTGTTTTCTACATGGCTTTTTTCCCCCTGTTTGTCGATCCGGCGCAGCACAAGGGCGTGCTGACCTTTGGCGTTATGGCAGTGACGGTCGCGGTGCTGACCTTGGCCTACGGGCTGACGATGACCTTGATGACCCATTTTCTGGCCGAGCGCATGCGGGCCAGTCCGCTGGCATCGCGCGTACTGAACAAACTGGCAGGTCTGTTCCTGATCGGTTTCGGCGTCAAGCTGGCTGTGAGCAATTAAGCCCGCCCCGCACGCTCAGACCACAGGACCGACTGCATGGCCAGAATCTTTTGTATTGCCAATCAAAAAGGTGGCGTCGGCAAGACCACGACCACGGTGAACCTGGCTGCAGGGCTGGCCAAGCTTGGCCAGCGGGTGCTGATGGTCGACCTGGACCCACAAGGCAATGCCACCATGGGGTCGGGGGTCGACAAACGCAAGTTGACGGACAGTGTCTACGACGTATTGCTGGGTTCGACCAGTGTGGTGCAGGCCCGCGTTACCAGCGAGAAGCTGGAGGCGGCCGGTTGTGGGTACGCCATTTTGGGCGCCAACCGGGACCTGGCTGGCGCCGAGGTCGAACTGGTGGGCGTCGAGCGGCGTGAGCGCCGGCTCAAGGCGGCGCTGGCGGAGGTCGAGGCCGAATACGACTTCATCCTGATCGACTGCCCGCCATCGCTGTCGATGCTCACACTCAACGGCCTGAGTTGCGCCCAGGGCGTGATTGTGCCGATGCAATGCGAGTATTTCGCGCTCGAGGGCCTGACCGATCTGGTCAACACCATCCGGCAGGTGCGGGCGAACATGAACAAGGACCTTGCTGTGATCGGCTTGTTGCGGGTCATGTTCGACCCACGCATCACGTTGCAACAGCAGGTCAGCGACCAACTCAAGGCCCATTTTGCCGAGAAGGTGTTCAATACCGTGATTCCGCGCAATATTCGGCTCGCCGAGGCGCCCAGCTATGGTCTGCCCGGCGTGGTGTTCGACCCGTCGTCCAAGGGTGCGCAGGCCTACATGGCATTTGCCGATGAAATGGTGAAGCGCATTGCGACCTTGTAATGGGATGCTGCGAGCATACCAAATGGTGATGTGGTGCTATAGAAAGTGTAGTGCGTGACAGATCCGACCATCTTGTTGCTGCCGGGCTGGCAGAACTCCGGCCCCGCGCATTGGCAAAGCCTGTGGCAAAGACGCTACGGTTATCAGCGGGTCGAGCAGCATGACTGGATGCATCCGTTGCGGGGCGACTGGATTGCGCGGCTGCAAGATGTTGTGCTGCAGCTTGTGCAGGGTCGCGGTGCGGACGCTCCGGCGCAGATCGTGCTGGTCGCCCACAGCCTGGGTTGCCAGCTGGTGGCGGCCTGGGCGGCGCATTCCCCGCTGAGGCACCGCGTCAAAGCGGCCTTTCTGGTTGCGCCAGGCGATCCGCAGCGCGAAGAGCTGGCGGGTGTGCTGGCCAGCTGGTCGCCGGTGGCGCTGCAAAAGCTGCCGTTTCCCAGCGTGTTGCTGGGCAGCCGCAATGATCCTTATTGCAGCGTCGAGCGAGCACAGCACTTTGCCGGTGCCTGGGGCGCGCAATTCGTCGATTGCGGCGAGCGGGGCCATCTCAATTCCGATAGCGGGCTGGGTGTTTGGCCCGAGGGCCACGCGCAGCTGATGGCCTTGTGCCGGTCATGCGGTCCAATGCAGGTGTCCCGGTAGATACGATTCCTGAAAACGCAGATGACGAGAGGATTGCCATGGTGACCAAGAAATTCAAGGGCCTGGGCCGAGGCCTGGAGGCGTTGCTGGGGCCCGCCGCACAGACCGAAGCACCGGCGTCCGGTGCCGATACAGGACCGGGTCAGCCGGCAACGCTGTTGCTGACCGACATGGTGCCGGGGCAATACCAGCCGCGCACCCGGATGGACGAGGGCGCTTTGTACGAATTGGCCGAGTCGATCAAGGCCCAGGGCATCTTGCAGCCAATCCTGGTGCGCCGACTCGATCCGGTCGATGGGTTGCGTCGGCTGCGCGCCCAGCTGGGCCCGGACGGCGGCAGCGCTGACAGCTTGACGCGCGGTGACCGGCTGGTGTACGAGATCATTGCCGGCGAGCGGCGCTTCCGGGCCGCCCGGCTGGCGGGGCTGGACAGCGTGCCGGTACTGGTGCGCGATGTCGGCAACGAGGCCGCCGCGGCCATGGCGCTGATCGAGAACATGCAGCGCGAGGACCTCAACCCGCTGGAAGAGGCCCAAGGCCTGCAGCGCCTGGTGAAGGAGTTTGGACTTACCCACGAGCAGGCGGCGCAGGCCGTCGGACGCTCGCGCAGCGCCGCCAGTAACCTGCTGCGCTTGCTGCAATTGGCCGATCCGGTGCAGACCATGTTGATGGCAGGAGACCTGGACATGGGCCATGCGCGGGCGCTGCTGGCGCTGGAGCGCTCGTCGCAGATCAGCGCGGCCAGCCAGATTGCCGCGCGCAAGATGTCGGTGCGCGAGGCCGAAGCACTGGTCAAAAAACTTGGCGCCGAGTTCGCGCTGACTTCAACCAAGCCCAAGAAGGAGAAGTCGCGCGATGTTCGCCGGCTCGAGGAAGAGCTGTCGGACCTGCTGACCGCCGAAGTCGAGGTGCGGGTCAAGAAGCGTGTCAAGCGTGCTGGTCGGGTGCAGGAACTGGGCGAAGTGGCGATCCAGTTCGGCTCGCTCGAAGAGCTCAACGGCCTGATCGACAAGCTTAGCCACAACGCCAGCCGCTGAGCTCGGTCCCGCAGCATGGTGCCGCGCCTGCCCTGGCCATTGCCGGCGGTCCTGGCCTGGGGCCTGTGCTGGCTGGTCTACATGGCTTGCCAGCGACTGGGGCTGGCGCCGGGCGCAGCCTTGCTGGTGGCTGCGCTGCTCGGCCTGTTGCTCAGCCTGGCGGGCAGCACCTGGTGGCGCAGGTTGATCATTGCGACGGGCTTTCCGCTGGCGCTTGTGACCAGCGGGGTCGCCGTTATACCCGGCTGGGTCTGGCTGGTGTTGCTGGTGCTGGTGCTGATGGTGTACCCGGTCAAGGCCTGGCGCGACGCGCCGCTGTTTCCGACACCCGTCGATGCCTTGCGGGGCCTGCCGCAACCGGTCCCGTTGCCGCCCGACGCCTGGATACTCGACGCCGGCTGCGGCCTGGGGCATGGATTGCGAGCCCTGCGCGCGGCCTATCCGCAGGCCCGGCTCGCCGGCATCGAATGGAGCTGGCCGCTGCGCGCCTGGTGTGGTCTGCGTTGCCCCTGGGCACGTGTGCGCCATGGTGATATCTGGAGCACGCCATGGCAGCCCTTTGCCATGGTCTATCTGTTCCAACGCCCCGAGAGCATGCCCCGGGCGGTAGCCAAGGCTCGCGATGACATGGCGGCAGGAGCCTGGTTGGTGAGCCTGGAATTCGAGGCGGTCGAACTGCAACCTGATGTGGCGCTGCAACTGCCCGACGGTCGGCCGGTCTGGGCCTACCGGGTGCCTTTTCGGACCAGCGAGGTCCAGCGCGGTGCCCTCGCAAGAGCCTGAGACGGCGGACCAGGGAGTCGGCGTAACATCAGGCAGCCCTACCATTGCGGAGAGTCGATTTGAGCCCCACTGATTCCCGGCAGCACAGCCTTGCTGCCGCTACCCGGCCCGGACCCGCGTCGGACGATGGCCTCAACCATGCACTGGTGCTGGCCATGGCCGCAATGGCCGAACCCGGCGAGGCAGGTCAGCATATCCACCGCATCCAGATGTATGTGCTGGCGCTGGCGCGCCACTTGCGCCAGGGCGGGCCCTACGCCGCGCAGTGGTCCGACGCCACGCTCGATGCCCTGGTGCGCGCCAGTGCGCTGCACGATATCGGCAACAGCGCCGTGCCCGATCGGATCCTGCTCAAGCCCGGAGCGCTGACACCCGATGAGCTCGACATGATGCGTACCCATCCGGTCATGGGGCGCGACATCATCGACCAGATCATGCGCGGGGCCGGCGGGTCGTCGCCTTTTCTCGACATCGCGCGACAGATCAGCTATGGCCACCACGAGCGCTGGGACGGCAAGGGTTACCCGCAGGGCCTTGCCGCCGACGATATTCCGGTTCCGGCAATGCTGATGGCAGTCGCCGACGCCTATGACGCCCTGACCAGCGACCGGGTCTATCGCGCCGGCGTGCCACATGCCAAGGCCATACAGCTGATTTTCCACGAGCGCGGTGGTCAGTTCGCACCTGATATGGTCGATGCATTGATCGAGATACAGTACGAATTTGCCGACATTGCAACGCGCTTCCCCGATACCGATACAGACCTGCAAAAAAGGATCGATTACCTGGCCAAGGCGATTGCCGAAAGTCCCTAGTGGCCCGCAACCGCATTGCCGAACACACCCATGAGCGCCGCGCCGGGCCGCCCCAAGCAAGCTTGCACCGCAGTGCGCAGCACGGAGGTTGCCTGATGAGCGCCGCGCCGGGCCGCCCCAAGCAAGCTTGCACCGCAGTGCGCAGCACGGAGGTTAGTCCAGTGAGCATTGACCATCTCCTGTCCGAGGCCATGTTCGCGCGCGCGCTGGTTGTCGAAGACCTGGACGAACCGCGCCAGTGGCTCGCGGAGTTGCTGCCACGGGCCTTGCCCGAGGTGCGCCAGGTCGACACCGCCGCAACGCTGGTGCAGGCACGCGACAGGATGGCCGAATTCGCCTACGGCCTTGCATTGGTCGACTGGGGTCTGCCGGACGGAACCAGCGAGGAGCTCATCAGCGAACTGGTGGCGGCCCGTCCGGGAGCGGCCGTCATCGTGGCGACCATCCACGATAACGACACCCATGTGTTTCCGGCGCTGCGTGCCGGGGCCACTGGCTATATCCTCAAGTCCCAGCCCAGTGCGGTCGTGGTTTCGCAGTTGCAACGCATCCGGCTGGGTGAACCAGCCTTGTCGCCGTCGATCGCGATGCGCATGCTGCAGCACTTCCGCGACCTGCCCGACAGCTACGTGAATCGCCCCAACAGCGGTTGGCCGCCACTGGCGGAAACCGGGCCGCCGCCGTCCGGACCGCAACGACAGCTGACCGATCGCGAGGTCGACGTACTGCGCCTGATAGGCAAGGGCTACAAGGTGCCGGAGGCAGCCGCTCTGCTCGGCATCAGCGCCCATACGGTGACCAGCTATGTGCGCGATATCTACCGCAAGCTGGACATCTCGTCGCGGGCCGAAGCCGCGGTGGAGGCCGCCCGGCGCGGCCTGGTCAGCTGAGCGGGCCGGTATTGGCGGCGACCGAGGGCAGCGTGCGCGCGTGGCGCCGGCGCTCCGGCCGCACCGTAGGCGGATCAGTCCGTAGTTCCAGCAGCACCTGGCAGCCGTGCAGGGCCTCGCTTGTGTTGGACACTTTCAGTCGCGCCCCGATCTGCGTCGCGCGGTGGCCCATGTTGCGCAGTCCGCGCTGGCTGCGCAACGGGTCCTGCTGCGGCAGGCCACAACCGTCGTCGCGCGCGACGATCACCAGCCAGGTTTCGTCGTTTAGCCGCAGCAACCGGGCCTGTACATGCAGGTTGCGAGCCTGCGCATGCTTGACGACATTGGTCGCCGCCTCCTGCAGAATTCGCATGATCTGCAGCAACGCGTCGCTGTCGAGCTGCAGGCCGTCGATGGAGTCGTCCAGGTGCCAATGCAGTTGCACCCCCGCCGCGCCCAGGCGGTTGTCCCAGCGGTTGCGCCAGGCTGCCAGCGCCGATGACAGGTCCGAGCCCATGTCGGCGCTGTCCATCAGCATGCGCAATTCGTCCATGCCGTCTAGCAGCGATTGCGCAATCTGGTCGCGGCTCAGCGCCGAGCGTTCCACGCCGCGCAACGCCGTCATCAACTGTGCGCCCAGGCCGTCATGCATGTCGCGCAGCAATCGCTCGCGTTCATGCAGACGTGCCGAGGACAGTGCGCCAGCCATTTCCGTCTTGCGCAGTTGCTGGTAACTTTGCTCGAGTTCAGCTGACTTGCGGTTAAAGCGCAGTTCGAGTTCCAGGTTGCTGTTCTCGGCCCGATTCAAGGTCGTGATGATGTAGTCGCCCGAGATCAACGCATACACCACCAGGACCACGGTGAATCCCCAGAACAGGTAACTCGGCCCGGTGGGCGCGATGCTGCCGGTGACCAGCGCCATGTCGTGCGCAGCGGAGGCGATCAGGCCCAGATAGGCGCTGATGGTGGTGAATCGGTGCAGTCGCGCCAGGCGGATCCGTCCGCTCCAGATCCACCAGATGGTGGCGATGGACAGTCCCAACGCCCACGACTGGGTGTAGGTACGCGCCAGCATCGAGCCGCTGCCCAGCCATACGCTGAGCACAAGGGCTGCGGCGCTGCTGGCGACCGCGACACCCAGCGCCTGGTGCGGTCGCCGCCGCCAGTCGGGTAATACGGCCTTGCCGCTGGGCGTGACCGGCCGCAACATCGATGCCAGCGTTGCGGCGCACAGGGCGACGGCCGTGAGCAGGATGTTGAACGGGTTGAGCTGCTCAAACCAGATCGGCGGCAGGTAGATGTTGCGGTCGAAGTAGGCCAGGGCGCGAACGCTCCAGCACACACAAGCCAGTGTCATCCACAAAAACCCCATGTCGTGGCGGCGTTGCAGCCACAACACGCCGCCCATCAGTGCCAGCACCAGCAACACGCCGGCGGCCGCGTCGGTGTAGCCGATCACCCGGTCCGCATCCGCCACCGCCATCGGCAGCAGGGCATTGGTCGGGCCGAGCGCCGCCACGGCCAGCCCGATCGGTATGTAGGGCAAGGTCAGCAATCGGATTTCGATCGTCTGCGCGCCCTGCGGCAGGGCGAACAGGTTGGGGATCCGGCCATTGAAGATGGGCGCTGCCCGCATGGTTGTGGCGGATCCTGGGCTGGCGCCCGTTGGCGCATAGCCGTTTTGCGCGACTAGTGAACCAAGCGGCACGCCTGGTGCGCTTGCCACATACGGTGCGCCGACGCGAAATAGCGATAGCGCCGCACTGGACAGGCCGGTGCAGGCCGACACATCGATCACATAGCGCAACGCAACCCGTTCGCTGCGCCATGGCGGCGCCAGCCTATCGGGCAGGGCCACGATCCGGTCTTCCAGCACCTGGTCATCGCGCGTGACCACGCGCCGGGCCTGGCGGACCTCCTGTGCGCCGGCGCACGCTTGCGTGCCCGCAGCGGAACCATTGACCTCGACCTGCTGGCGCTCCTGCGCCTCGCCCGCGCCGATCCATCCGGCAAGCCCAGCCGTCAGTTGCATGATCACGACAGCCCAAGGACCGATGGCGCCGCGCGCGCGCCTCATGGCTGGCATTGCCCCGGGCAAATGCAGTACAGCAACTCGCGAGCGCCAGCCGGAGCTTGCATATCCGACCGTGCCGGGTGCGCTACACCGTGAATATCTTGCCGGGGTTCATGATGTTATGAGGGTCGAGCGCGCGCTTGATGGTACGCATCATGTCCACCGCTCCGAGGCCGGCCTCGGTCAGCAGGAAGTCCATCTTGTGCAGGCCCACGCCGTGCTCGCCGGTGCAGGTGCCTTCCAGGCGCAACGCACGCGAGACCAGCTGGTGGTTGAGCCGTTCGGCAGTGACCCGTTCCTCAGGCTTGTCCGGATCGAGCAGGTACCCGAAGTGGAAGTTGCCATCGCCGACATGGCCAACCAGGAAATAGGGAATGCCCGATGCGTCGGCCTCGGCCACCGAATCGAGCAGGCAATCAGCCAGCCGCGAAATCGGCACGCAGGTGTCGGTCGAAATCACCTTGCAACCGGGTCGCGACTGCAAGGCTGCGAAATAGAAGTTGTGCCGGGCCGTCCACAGGCGGGTGCGTTCTTCCGGTGTGCTGGCCCACTCGAAGGCGTTGCCGCCGTGGTCCCTGGCGATTTCCTGCACCGTCTCGGCCTGCTCCTGCACCCCCGTGGGCGAGCCGTGAAACTCCATCAGCAGCATCGGCTCCTCGCGCAGACCGAGCTTGGAATGTGCATTGACCATGCGCACTGCGTTGCAGTCGATCAACTCGACGCGCGCGATCGGCACGCCCATCTGGATGATCTGGATCGTGGTGCGGACCGCCGCTTCGATACTGGGGAAGGAGCAGATCGCCGCCGACACCGCCTCGGGCAGCGGATAGATGCGCAACGTGATTTCGGTGATGACACCCAGCGTGCCTTCGCTGCCCACCAACAGACGCGTCAGGTCGTAACCCGCGGACGACTTCTTGGCCCGGGTGCCGGTGCGGATGATCTCGCCGCTGGCCGTCACGACCTCCAGCCCCAGCACGTTCTCGCGCATGGTGCCGTACCGTACTGCGTTGGTACCGCTGGCGCGGGTCGCGCTCATGCCGCCGATGCTGGCATCCGCGCCCGGGTCGATCGGGAAGAAAAGCCCGGTGCTCTTGATTTCCTCATTGAGTTGCTTGCGCGTTACACCGGCCTGCACGGTCACGGTGAGGTCCTCGGCGTTGACCGACACCACCTTGTTCATGCGCCCCATGTCGATGCTGATGCCTCCCTGCACCGCCAGCAGGTGGCCCTCGAGCGATGAGCCGACGCCGAACGGAATCACAGGCACCTTGAACTGGCTGGCCAGCGCGACCACTTGCGCCACCTCGGCGGTGCTCTGCGCGAACACCACGGCCGCCGGCGGTGGCACGTCGAACGAGGATTCGTCGCGTCCGTGCTGCTCGCGCACTACGAGGGCGGTCGAACAGCGCTCGGCGAACAGGGACTTGAGTGCGTCGATCAAAGCGGATGGCACGTCGCGCTGGGCGACCTCGGGCAACAGGTGGCTGGTGCTGGCAGGGGCATTCATCGGGTGTCTCCTGATACTCGCTTGAAGTGTACGCCGCCAGACGGGTCGGCTGCACGGCCTTGACAGGGCGCCATGGCTGCTGGCTAACATGCGGTCGCCGGATCGGCTGCCCGATCGCGCAATAATCGGGGTTCGGGAGGCGCACTGGCCAGGTCAGGCGCGCGAACAACAAGGAAGGGCTCCGTTGTGAGAGTTGCTGTGCTCGAGGATGATGCGGACCACGCGGCCCTGGTGACCCAGGTGCTGCAACAGGCCGGTCACACCTATGCGGTGTACACCACCGGCGCCCGGTTCATCCAGGCCATGGTGCGCGAAACCTTCGACGTGCTGGTACTGGACTGGATGATGCCCGACATGACCGGCCTGGATGTGCTGGACTGGGTGCGCCAGCTCGAGAACCATACGCCGGTTCTGTTCGTCACCAGCCGCGATGCAGAAGAAGACATCGTGCAGGCGCTGGCCCACGGCGCCGACGACTATCTGGTCAAGCCAGCCCGTGCGGCCGAGTTGCTGGCCCGCCTGAACGCGCTCAAGCGCCGCGCCGACGGAGCCGGCGGCAGTGGCGCGCTGACAGTGGGCCCGTACGAGCTGGACCCATCCCAGGCCATGGTCCGACTGCATGGCGAGATTCTGGAGCTGACGCAACGCCAGTTCGAACTGGCCCTGGTGCTGTTCCGCAATACCGGTCGGCTGCTGTCGCGCCAGTACCTGCTCGAAGCCGTGTGGGGCCTGAACGACATGGTGCAGACCCGTACGCTGGACATCCACGTCAGCCAGTTGCGCACTCTGTTGCAGCTGGCCGATAACGGCTTGCGCATCAACTCGGTCTATGCCCATGGCTACCGCCTTGAATCACTGGCCTGAAGCGCGCTGGCCCGCGCGCTGGCTGCTGGCGTTGTCGGGCGCCTTGCCGGGCCTGGCCGGCGCCCAGCAACCAACTACGCTGGCTTTGACGCTGCGCACCGGCGACACCCTGATCGGCATTGGCGCGCGTTACCTGGAGCAGCCGGCACGCTGGGCCGAGCTGGCGCGTCTGAACCGGGTGCGCAACCCGCGCCGCCTGCAACCGGGGGCGCAGCTGCGCATTCCGCTGGACTGGATGCGTTGGAATTCGCTGCCAGTGGAGGTCATCTATGTGCTGGGCGCCGTGCAGGGCAACCGCGGCCCATTGGCCGCCGGCATGAGACTGGCGCAGGGTGACAGTTTCGATACCGGCGCCGAGGGCGCGGTGACGCTGCGTTTTGTTGATGGCGCCCTGGCAGTGTTCGCGCCGCAGACCAAGGCCACGCTGGGCCTGTCGCGGGAGACGCCATTTGGCGGCGTGCGCGCATCCCGTATCGATGTGAACCAGGGCGCGGTCGAGACCACGGTCACACCCTTGCCCCATCCGGCATCCCGTTTCGATGTCAAGACGCCACGCGTGGTGACGGCCGTGCGCGGCACCCGGTTCCGGGTGGCGCAGGATGCGCAGGCCAGCCGGCATGAGGTGCTCGAGGGTCGGGTCGAGGCGCAAGGGGCCGGACCGGCGGCGGTGGAGATCGCACAGGGCTCAGGCCTGCGGGCCGAGGGCGGGCAGCTTGGCAATGTCGTCAAGCTGTTGCCGGCACCCGACCTGGCGACGATCCCGCAACGTATCGAACGCACATCGCAATTGCTGCAAGTGGCAACGCTGTCGGGGGCCGCAGGCTGGCGCTGGCAGGTCGCCACCGATGGCGCCTTCGTACAACTGGTGCAGAACACCAAGACGCGTGACCCGACCTGGCTGCTGGCAGGCTTGCCCGATGGTGACTACCACCTGCGGGTGCGGGCTGCCGACGCACAGGATCTCGAGGGCGCGGATGCGCAGACGGCGTTTGCGCTGCGGGCGCGACCCGAGCCCCCACTCAGGTTGTCGCCGCCCGCCGGTGGCAGCGTCATCTCCGGCACCCCGCTGGTCTGGGCCCAGTTGCCCGGTTCGCCGACCTACCATCTGCAAGTGGCACGTGACGCGCAGTTCTCCGATCTGGTTCTGGACCAGCCCGGCGTTCCAGGCAGCCGCAAGGTGTTCGAGCCGGCACTGGCCCCGGGCAGCTACCACTGGCGGCTGGCCACCCAACGCCCCGACGGCAGCCGAGGACCGTTCGGCGACCCGGCGACCTTCACCGTGCTGGAGCCGTCGTCTGTGGCGCCGCCGCAAATGGGCGGCGGCGGATTGCAGTTGGCCTGGTCTGGCCCGGCCGGCTACAGCCACCAGGTACAGGTCGCGCCGACGGCCGATTTTGCGCAGCCTGCCTTCGACAAGGTGGTGCCCGGTGCCAGCTTGGTGTTGCCCGATCCCAAGCCGGGCGTTTTCCATGTGCGCACCCGGCTGGTGCTGCCCGACGGCAGTCAGGGTCCATGGTCGGCGACGCAGCGCTTTGAGCTGCCCGTGCCACCGGAGCCGGTGCCATCGCATCCGTGGTACCTGCTGTTGATCCTGTTGCTGCCGTTGTTGTGACGCCACCGGGGTTGGCCGCGATGCGGGCTTGCGGTCTTGGCGCGCAGCGCTGGCGCGTCCGACCGGGTTGGGATGCGGGCGGCCTATGAAACGCGGGCCGCTCCCAGGTTTTCTTGCTCCCCCCCGGTGGGACTGGCGAAGCCAGGGCTGGGGGCGCGCATGAGCGGATCGGCGGGTCGTCATCTGCGCGAATGGTTCATGCTGTCGGTGGCGCTGCTGGTCTTCCTCGGGGCGGCGCAACGCGCCGGCTGGTTCGAGCGGGCCGACAACTGGCTGTATGACATTGGCGTCGTCTGGGGTGGTCGGGCCGCATCGGATCACGTCCTGATCCTGGCGATCGACGAAGCCAGCCTGGCGCGGGTCGGGCGCTGGCCGTGGTCACGGCACCGGCTGGCCCAGGCGCTGGAGGTGTTGGCGCAGGCTGGCTCGGGTCCGGTGCTGGTGGACGTGATCCTCGCCGAGCCGCAAACACAGGACCTTTCGGCCGACCAGCACCTGGCCGCCGCGATCGCAGCCCACGGCAGGGTCGTGCTGCCGGTGTACATGCCCAGGCCGGGTGCGCCGGCGATTCGACCCCTGCCGGCCTTCGCCCAGAAGGCCCGGCTCGGCCATGCGCAGGCGCTGGTCGATGGCGACGGTGTCACCCGGCGTTTCCAGGCGCGCGAACACGATGGCAACACGATATATGACCATCTCGCGCTGGTGTTGCTGGCCATGCGCACTGATGGTGATCTGTCCCGCCATGCGTCCGCGGCCCAGGAGCGTCTGGTGCCGTTTGCCGGACCGGCGGGCCACTTCACCCGGCTGGCGCTGGCCGATGTGCTGGACGGCCGTGTCGACGCACAGCGGCTGCGCGGCAAGACGGTATTGATCGGCGCCACTGCGACCGGCCTGGGTGATACGGTGGTGACGCCGCGGGCCGGCGTCAACGGCGCGATGCCCGGCGTGGAGTTCGTGGCCAATGTGTTCGATGCCGAACGCGCAGGCCGACTGCGTGAGCCGGTGCCTGCTTACTGGCAGCTGGGGCTGGCACTGCTGCTGGTGCTGGCCCATCTGGTCTCGTTGCTGTTGTTGACGCCGCGGCGCGCCTTGCTGGTGACGACGGCGCTGGTTCTGGGCACGCCCTTGGCGGCTTGGGCCGGCATGCTGGCCAGTGGCTGGTGGTGGTCGCCGGCGACGGTGATGGCCACCGTGCTGCTGGCCTATCCCTTGTGGAGCTGGCGCCGACTGGAGGCCAGCCTGGCGACCATGACCCGCGAGACCGAGCGCATTGCCGGCCTGCTGCATCCGGGCGCGCGAACCGGTAGGGTGACGGACGGACCGCATTTTCTCGATCCGGTCGAAGACCGGATCGCCGCCATCACCCATGCGGTGGACGAAGTGGCGGCCGCTCTTGCGGTCGGTGGCGACGCCAACCAGACCCGCCAGTACCGCGACGACATGATGCGCCACCTGGCGCACGACCTGCGCTCGCCGCTGGTGTCCCTGCGCGCGCTGGCAGACCAGTTGCGGCTCGGCAGTCCGGCCGACCATCAGGCGATGATCGCGCGCGTGGACGCCTGCGCGCGGCGCTCGCTCGACCTGACCGAGCAATTCCTGCTGATGGGCCGCGCCCAGGCGGTGGACCGGGCGCAGTTTCGCGAGGTCGACCTGGTGCAGGTACTGCACAGCTGTGCCGACGATCTGTGGGAAGACGCACAGGCCCTGGGCGGGCGCATCGAACGGCGCTGCGATGCCGACCTGGAGTTGGTAATGGGTGATGAACGCCTGCTGCGCCGCGCAATCCTCAATCTGGGCTGGAACGCGTTGCGCCATGGGCCACGCGGCGGGGTTGTCACACTGTCGCTGCGGCGCGAGTTCGACGCCTGCGTACTTGCAGTGCACGACCAGGGCCCGGGAATTGCGCCGACCGAGTTCGCCGCGCTGAGCGAGCGCTATTCGCAAGGCAAGTCAGGCACATCCGGACAGGGTCATGGCCTGGGCTTGGCCCTGGTGCAGCTTGTGGCGCAGAAACATCATGCCGCAATGGAGATCGAGCATCCGGGCACTGGTGGTTTTCAGATTGCACTGCGTTTTGTTTACAGTCCTTGAGCGTGGATCTACCTAGACTCGCGCTTGCATTCTTGGGCCTTCGATGAAACGTATTTCTCTGCGCGCGGATTGGTTGATTGCATGCGCACTTGCAGTGCTGCTATCTGCACCTGGCGCTGCGCTGGCGGCGCTGGGCGCGTCGGTAACGCTGGTCGGCCCTGACCCCATATTCCCGGGCGAAGTCACGAACCTGCGCATCCAGCTATCCAATAGCGCCAACACCCCGGTCACGGGGGTCACTTTTCCGAATCAGCCGCCAAATACCCTGCCCGGCACACTGCCCAACGGCCTGCGCATCGCTGGCGCGGCAACCTACACCTGTACCGACCCTGACGGCAATGTGACAGCTGCGGGCCCCGGCGTACTGAATGTCACCCCTGGCGCCCAGGTGATCGCGCTGGCCGGCGGTGTGATTCCCGCGAATTTTGGCGGTGTCGACGGCAATTGCCTGATTGTGGTGCCAGTGACTGCCGGGTCGTCGACCGGCGCAGTCGCCAGCTACAGCTACACGATCGCCAGCGCGTCGGTCACCGGCGCCGACGGTGGCGGCGCGGTGGCCAATGCCGGCGCAGTCACCCAAAGTATTGGTGTGCGGGGCGTGGCGCCGCCGACCATCGCCAAGTCATTTGGCAACGGCACCGTTGTGCTGGGCGGCGCACCGGTCAGGCTGACGTTGACGGTGACCAATACCAACAGTATCAGCCTGCCCAATTTCAACATCACCGACCTGTTCCCGTTGCTGGGCGCCACCCCCGCCTTGCGGGTCGCGCCGGTGCCCAATGCGGCTGCGAGCTGCGCGGGCGGGACCGCGCCGGTATTCAATCCCGCCCCCGGCGCGTTTTCAGTCAATGCCGGTGGCGGCACAGTTGCCGCGAACGCCATTTGCACCATGACCGTCGACGTGGTTGCCAACACCACCAACGGCGCGTTTTCCGTCCTGGCGGCCAACACGATCGACCGCAACAGCCAGTTCAGCAATGACCTGGGCCTGGTGCCGCCAGCCAACGCCAGCGCCAGCATCACCACGCGCTCACCGCTGTCGGTGGCCAAGGCGTTTTCCAGCAATGCGCTGGCCAGCGGACAAGCCGGCAGCCTGACCATCACGCTGACCAACAGCGGCACCACGCCGCTGACCGTAACCACGTTCGATGACGACCCGATCGACGGCACAAGCGCCGGCAATCTCAACGCCTTCGGCCTGAAGGTCACTGGCCAGTCAACCACTTGCGCGGGCGGCGCGGCCAGCGCCTTGAGCACGACCGGCGTGCGCCTGACCGGAGGCGTCATCCCCGCCGGTGGCAGTTGCACGGTGACCGCGAACTTTGACGCCTTCGCGCAGACGCCGGGCGTACCGATCAGTTACACCAACACGATAGCCACTGGCGCGGTCGGCGTCACCGCGCCGGGAATCGTCAGCCAATCGGTATCGGCCTCGCTGCTGGTGGTTGACGACCTGCGGGTGCTCAAGTCGGCCAGCCCCGCCAATCCAGCGCCGGGCAACCCGGTGCGCTACCAGGTCACGCTGCAGAACTTCTCGGGCTCGGCGCGCAATGCCGTCGCGATTACCGACAACTTCAGCAACGGCCAGACCTTCCTGACCGGCACCATCGGCGGCATCGACTACTCGCCCACGGTGTCGAGCGGATGCGGCGCGGTCACCACCACGGCTGGGGGGTTGGGCTCGGCCAGCGCCACGTTGACAGTCGCCAGCGTACCGGCGCGGGTCAATCCCAGCACACCGTCGAGCTGTACCGTCACCTTCTGGGCCATGACCGACCCTAACGCGGTCGCTGGCTCCGCGGTGGTCAATGCCATCGCCAATGGCGGCGTGACCTATCCGGGCAATGCCAGCACCATCGCCGGCACCAGTTCGACGCCGAGCGGCACGGTCGATCGTCCGGTAATGGCGGTTGCCAAGGCGTTTGCGCCGGCCGGTCCGCTTTCGGAGGGAGCGATCACGCGCCTGACGATGACGCTGACCAACCGCTCGGCCAATCCGATTACCAACGCGTCGATTTCCGATCCGCTGCCAACCAACGGCGGCATCGGCCAGATGCGGGTCGCGAGTCCATCCAATGCAGTGACCTCTTGCGGCGCGGGCAGCATCACGGCGGCCTCAGGCAGCAGCTCGGTCACGATGAATGGCGGTACGGTACCGGCGCGGGCCAACAGCGGCGCTGGCGCGAACGGCAGCTGCACGGTGCAGGTCGATGTCATTGCGCCGGCAGGCACTTACAACAACACGGTGTCAGCGGCAGGCACCGAAACGCTGGCCGATGGAACCACCCGGCCGGTCGATCCGGTTACTGGCAATGCGGCGATCACCTTCGCGTCCTCGCTCAGCGCGACCAAGCTGTTCAGTCCCACCGCGGTGGCCTCCGGCGGGAAATCCACTGTAACAGTGCGGGTATCCAATTCTGGCGCGGTGGCGCTGACCCAGCTGGGCATCACTGATCCATTTCCCACAGGCATGGTGCTGGCTAATCCGGCGGCGGCCTACAGCAGCTGTGCCGGTCCGGTGGCGATCACCGCCGTGGCCGGCGCCAACAGCGTCAGCCTGAGCGGCGCCAGCATCTCCGGCGGCGGCAACTGCGAACTGGTGTTCGACGTGATCGCCACCGGCGCCGCCAGCTGGATGAACACCATTGCGGCCGGCAACATCACGGCCGCGGGCGGCGTCATCAATACCACGCCGGTTGTCGGCACGTTGCTGTTCACGGCGCCGGCACCCCTGTCGGTTGCCAAAGCGTCGAATCCGGGCACGCTGACCTTCCCAGGCCAGGTCAGCCGCATGACGGTGACAATCACCGGCGCTGGCGTGGCGGTCAGCGGCCTGTCGATGACCGACCATTTCACGACCAACGGCCTTGCGGGCGGAACACCCAACGGCATGGTCATCGCGCCCAATCCAGCCGGCAGCACGACCTGCGTGGGTGCGTCGGTCAGCGCCGTGGCCGGCGGGCGTTCCTTCACGGTCAACAACGCCACGCTGGGCGCGGGCGCATCGTGCACGGTTGCATTCAATGTGTCGTCGACCATTGCAGGTGGCGTCACGAATGTAATTCCGGCCGGTGCGATCGCGACCGTGCAGGGCCTGAGCAACTTCGGCGCGGCCCAGACTAGCTTGTCGACCCAAGCCAATGTCGGCATCACCAAGAACTTCATACCCCATGTTGTCAAGCCAGGCGAACGCGCGCGGCTGCGCATCACATTGCACAACGCGACGGCAGTGTCGCTGGCCGATGTCGCGGTCACCGACAACCTGCCGGCCGGCGTGACCGTTCCAGCCGGTGCCAATCCGGTCACTACCTGCGTCGGAGCCACCATCAGCGCACCGGCGACCAACCAGGTGCGGATTTCCGGTGCCATCGTGCCCGCCGCCATCGGGGCAACCGTTTCTAGCTGCACCGGCGAGATCGACGTGCTGGTGACCGCTCAGGGCGACTACACCAACACCATTGCGGCAGGCGCCATCACCGGCACGTCGGGCGGTGTTCCGATCACCAACACTGATCCGACAAGCGACATCGTGCGCGCGCGCACCCCGCTGGTGGTGATCAAGGCGCTGGACGCCTTCACCTTGGAAACAGGCAACCCGGGCGGCTTCACGACCGGCACCGCGACCCAACCGCCGGGCAGCTTTGCGCTAATGACGGTACGCATTGCCAATCCGAATGCGGTGCCCTTGACCGGACTGGCGTTCTCAGACCCGCTGCCCGCGGGCATGGTCGTGGCCACGCCGGCCAATGCCGCCACCAGCTGCGGCCCGGGCGTCGTGACCGCGGGAGCGGCAGCAACCTCAGTGGTGCTCAGTGGTGGCACCGTGCCGGCCAATGGCAACTGTACGGTGACGGTTCGGGTGCTGAGCAATATTTCGGGCAGCTATACCAACACGATTGGCAGCGGCGCAGTGACCACGACCGAAGGCGTGGCCAACGAGGAGCCCACCAGGGCGCGGCTGGTGGTATCGAACCCGCCAACCGTGAGCAAGCAGTTCGTGCCGCCGGTGATCGCCCCGGGCGCTGCGTCCCGCTTGACTATTTTTCTGAACAACAGCAATGCCGCTGCGGCCACAACGACTGCGGTTCTTACAGACAACCTGCCGACCGCGCCGGGCAGTGTGCTGGTGGCGCCCGTCCCGGGTGTACAGACCAGCTGTCCGGGCGGTGTGGGGGCGATTACTGCTGCGGCCGGTGCTGCCAGTGTCAGTTTCGCCAATGGCCAGGTCATTGCGGCCGGCGGCTGCTCAGTCAGCGTCAACGTCACTGCCGCGGTAGCCGGCGTCCATACCAACACCATTCCCGCTGGCGCCATGCAAACAACGCTGGGCAACAACCAGGAGCCTACCCAGGCGATCTTGCAGGTCAGCACCCTGGGCTATGTGTCGGGCCGGGTGTTTGCCGACAACAACCTGACACCCAATGGCGTGTTTGACAGTGGTGTCGACATGCCGATCGCCGGCAACAGCATCGAGTTGCGCAGCGGGCCGACCTGCGCGGGTGGGCTGGTGGCAACCACCACCACGGACGCGGCGGGCAACTACCTGTTTGCCATTTTGCCGGCGGGCACCTACTCGGTCTGCCAGCCGGTGGCGCCCACCGGAACTACGAACGGCAGCACCACCGCCGGACCCGTGAGCCCGATCAACGGCAGCACCGGAATCGCGGGCAGCGCCAGCAACCCGAATGCCAATAGCAGCCAGATCAGTGCCATCGTGCTGAACGGCGATGGTGTCGGCGGCGAAATCAGCGGCTCGGGCAACAACAATTTCGCCGAGATCATTCCGTCCACGATCGAAGGCCGGGTGTTCCTGGACCAGAACAACAATGCTGTGCAAAACGGCGCCGACTCGGCGCTGGCTAACGTGACGATCGAGTTGCTCGATGCCGGCGGCGTGGTTATCAGTACAGCCATCACCGACGCCAACGGGGACTATCGGTTCGCCGGGCTGGCGCCGGGCGTATATAGCGTGCGCGAACCGACCCAACCTGCCGGCACCGGCAATGGCATCACGACTGCGGGCGCGGTCGGCAATGGCGGCACTGCAGGCGCGGCCAGTGCGCCCGCAGTCGCCGCAAGTCGCATCAGCAACATCGGCTTGCCCCCCAACACCACCAGCTCGGGCAACAACTTTGCCGAGATTCCCAATGGGCGCAGCGTCTCGGGTCAGGTGTTCGTCGACTACAACAACAACGGCAGTTTCGAGCCAACCGACAATGGCCTGGGCGGCCAGACATTGTTTTTGACCGGCAACGACATCAACGGCAATCCGGTCAGCCTGAGCACGGTGACCAATCCGGATGGTAGCTACCGCTTTGACGGTGTACCCGAAGGCAACAGCTACGCCATTACCCAGCCCCAGCAACCTGCCGGCACGACCGACGGCATCACCACCGTCGGCAGCACCGGTGGTGTGGCGAGTGTGGTAGGTGCGGCGCCGAGCACCATCAGCGGCATTAACCTGTCTGGCCCGAACACGGTGTCGGCATCGAATAATTTTGCCGAGCGCGCGGGTTTGGCGCCAGATCTGCGGGTCAGCAAGACGCACACACCGGCCAGCTTCGCGCAGGGCTCGAGTAGCGGCTACTACACGCTCACCGTGGGCAACATCGGCGCCCAGGCCAGCAGCGGCACGATTACGCTGATCGACACCCTGCCGGCGGGTATGTCGCTGGTGTCAGCCACCGGTCCCGGCTGGACCTGTGCCGGCGCGGCGCAGTCCGTTACCTGCACGACGGCGGCTGTCGTCGCCCTGGCGGGCAATGCGCCGCCAGTGGTCGTGCGGGTGGCGGTCGCCGCCGGCCTGGCAGGTCAGGTCTTGGTCAACCAGGTGGTGGTTAGCGGCGGCGGTGAACCCAACGGCCTGACCGGCAACAACAGCGCCAGCGATCCGACGCCCATCGATGTGGCTGCGGCGGTCAGTGGCTCCATCTGGCGCGACACCAACCATGACCGTATCCGCGACCCGGGCGAGCCGCTAGTGGCGGGTTGGACCGTTGAGCTGTATCTGGGCGGCGTGTCGTTGGGTACCACCACGACCGATGCATCCGGTGCCTACCAGTTTGGCGCGCTGGCGCCAGGTGCGGGCTACCAGGTCAAGTTCCGCGAGCCTTCGGGTGGCACGGTGTTCGGGCGCCCGGTGCCTAACGAGACCGGCATCAACTACACCAATGGCGTGATGAGTGGAAACACCAACACCGGTGCCGGCATCCGATCAGGCGCCAATCCGGCCGGCGCCAGCAATGCCGATGGCACGCTGAGCGGCCTGACGCTGGTGGCCGGTGTCACCACGGTGCAGCAAAGCCTGCCGCTCGACCCGGCGGGCGTCGTGTACGACGCGCTGACCCGTCTGCCGGTGGCTGGCGCGGTGGTCACCATCACCGGCCCGGCCGGCTTCAACCCGCTGCTCGACCTGGTGGGTGGCAGCGCCGTGCTGACCACCGGCCCGGATGGCTTCTACCAGTTCCTGCTCAACGCGACCGCACCGACCGGGCGCTATGCGTTGGCGCTGACGACCTATCCGGCGGGCTATATCCCCGCGCCATCGGCACTGATACCGGTGTGCGCCAATCCGGTCACGGTATCGGGCGCGCCCGACCCGGCGCTGATCCAGGCCCAGGGTGGTGCACCGAGTGCCGCCAGCCCGGTGCATGACCCCGCCACCTGCCCGGCCAGCACTGCCGCGCTGGCGCCCGGCAACCAGGCCACGACCCAGCATTTCTTTAACTTCGACATCACGGTGCCGGGCTCGGCCAATGTGCTGAACAACCATATTCCGCTCGATCCGTTCGGCGCCAATGTGCTGGTCATCAGCAAGACCGGCTCGGCCAGCGTGGTGGAACTCGGTGACAGCCTGCGTTACACCGTGGCGGTGCGCAATACCAGTTTGGGCGTGCTGAACAACGTGGTGCTCACGGACACCCTGCCGCCGGGTTTCCGTTACATCGCAGGCACCAGCCGTCTGGGTGGCGTGGCGGTGGCCAACCCGGCCGGTGGAGCCGGCCCGGTGCTTACCTACGACCTGGGCAGCATTGCCGCCCGCGGCACGGCCACGCTGACTTACCGGGTGCGGGTCGCAGTCGGCGCCCAGCAGGGCAACGGCATCAACCGGGCCCAGGCGCGCTCGGGCCCGTTCGTCTCCAACGCCGCGCAATGGCGGGTGCGGGTGACCGGCGGCGTGTTCACCAGTGAGGCCTGCGTGTTGGGCAAGGTGTTCGTCGACTGCAACGGCAACCATGTTCAGGACCGCGAGGAACTCGGCATTCCGGGCGTGCGCCTGTACTTCCAGAACGGCAGCTACCTGGTCAGCGACTCCGAGGGCAAGTACAGCATCTGCAACCTGCAGCCGCGCACCCATGTGCTCAAGGTCGACAACAGCACGTTGCCGCGCGGTGCGCGCCTGACCACATCGTCGAACCGCAATGCGGGCGACGCCGGCAGCCTGTTCCTGGACCTGCGCAACGGCGAGTTGCACCGCGCCGATTTCATCGAGGGCAGCTGCGCCAATACCGTGCTCGAACAGGTCAAGGCGCGCCGCACCCAGGGCGAGGTGGTCGTGCCCCAGCAAGAGACCCGACCCGGTGCGGTGCTGCGCTTCGACAGCAAGCCGGCCCAGTCGCCACCGCAGGCGACCGAAAGTGCGAACCAGACGCTGGTGGCGCCGCGGGCGCCGGAGAGACCCGGTGGTCCGCCGCCCAATCCGAACGATCCAGTGCCGGTGCCGGCCGCGCCAGCCAACAACGACAGACGCGGAGGCATCTATGCGCCGCGCTGAACGACTCCCTGACATGCTGATCGGTTCCCGCGGGTGGCGCGCCCTGGCCGTGGCGCTGGCGATGGGCCAGTTGCTGGCCCACGCGCCAGCCTGGGCGCAGCCCCAGCCAACCAGTCGACCGTCGGTGTTCAGCCAGACCATCGGGCCGGTCGATTACGGCGTCAACGCCCTGGTCGACCGGATCGTGGTCGAGCTGGACCGCAACGGCGTTCCGGCCGACGGCCAGTCCCGGGTGCGCCTGACCGTGCGCCTGTTGACGAAAGACGGCAAGCAAGCCACCAACGATGCGTTTGTGACCATCGAGGCCAGTGGGGGCCGGTTGTTGCTGCCTGGCGCGCAAACCGACGAACTCGGTGCTGGCGGGCGCGATCTGGAACGGGTGATTCCCGGCACCCAGCTCAAGGTGGTCGCCGGCCGCGGCGAGTTCGAGCTGCTGGCGCCGGCCGAACCGATGGACGTTCAGGTGCGGGTGACCGCCGGGCGCGAACAGGCCAGCGGCACCGTTCAGTTCCTGCCTGAACTGCGCGATCTGTTGGCAGTGGGCCTGATCGAGGGCGTGATCCATTTCGGCCGTGGCTCGAACGCGCAATTGGCTGCGCCGCGCAATGCCGATGTGTTCGAGCAGGAGATCCGCAAGTTCGAATACCAGTTCAACAACGGCAAGTCGAGTTACGCCTATCGCACCGCGTTCTTCATCAAGGGCATGATCAAGGGCGAGTACCTGCTGACAGCGGCCTACGACTCGGACAAGGACACCCGCGAGCGCCTGTTGCGCGACATCCATCCCGAGCAGATGTACCCGGTCTACGGCGATGCATCGGTGCGCGGCTTTGACGCGCGCTCGACCAGCCCGCTGTATGTGCGCATCGACAAGGGCCGGCATTACGCGCTGTTCGGTGACTTCAGCACCGGCGCGGGCTTCTCGCAACAAAGTGGCGGCGGCGCGACGGCCGGTCTGCAGCTGCGCCAGCTCGGCAACTACAACCGCACCGTAACCGGCTTGCGCCTGCACGGCGAGAACGACCGCTACCATGCCAATTTTTTTGCGGCACGCGACAATCTCAAGCAGGTGATCGAGGAGTTCGCCGGGCGTGGCGTATCCGGACCGTACGCGGTATCGAACAACAGCGGCCTGCAAAACAGCGAGAAGGTCGAACGGGTGGTGCGTGACCGCAACCAGCCGGCCAGTATCCTGAGCGCCTCGCCGCTGACGCGTTTCGTCGACTACACGTTCGAGCCATTCTCCGGCCGCATCCTGTTCAGCCAGCCGGTGCCCTCGGTCGATGCGAACCTCAATCCCGTATCGGTGCGCATTACCTACGAGGTCGAGCAGGGAGGCGACTCGTTTTGGCTGATCGGCGCCGATGGCCAGTTCCATGTCAACGATGCGCTGCAGGTCGGCGGCTCGCTGGTGCGCGATCGCAACCCGCTGGCGCCCTTTCGCATGGGTAGCGCCAACCTGGGGCTCAAGCTCGGTCCCGATACCTGGCTGGTGCTGGAAGTGGCGCGCACCACCTCGACCGTCAACACCACCGGCGTCAACAGCTATGTCACGCCGGCGCTCGGCGCAGCCGTGGGCGAGATCAGTGGCAACGCGGCGCGCATCGAGCTGCGCCATGACGATGGCAGCAACAAGTTGCGTGCCTATGCCGCGCGCAGTGATGCGGGCTTCAACAACCAGGCCGCGGCATTTGCCGGTGGCAGGCGTGATGCCGGCGTGTATGGCGAGACGCCGCTCGGCGAACGGGTGCGCCTGTACGGTGAGGCGGTCAGCTCGCAGGATCGCATCAGCAATGCCGAGCGCCGCGGCGCGCAACTGGGCCTGTCCTACCAGGCCACCGAACGCCTGACGCTCGATATCGCGCTGCGCGACATCCACGAGGAACGCAGCGCCAACGGCAATGGCCTGTCGGTGGCGCAGCCGGTGACCGCGCCGCTGGGCGCGGGCAATACAGGCTCGATCTTCAGTGGCAACGGCGGCGGCTTCTTCGGCAATGGCTCCGGCGCAATCGACCCGGCCACCGGCGTGCCGCTGGTCAACAACGGCGCGGTGTTCCCGACCACCAGTGGCGCGGCCAGCGGTCCCGAGACACTCGATGCGCGAACGCTGCGCCTGGGCGCCAGCTACCGTGCCACCGACAGGCTCGGCCTGCGTGGCGAGATCGAGGTCGCCGTGAACGGCGACGCGCGCCGGCGTGCGGCGATCGGCGCCGATTACCAGCTGGCCGAGCGCACCAGGCTCTATGGCCGGTTGGAGGCGCAATCGGGCTTGTCTTCGCTCTATTCGATCAGCCCGTCGTCGCGCAGCAATGTGCTGGTAGCGGGCCTGGAGACCGACTACATGGCCGGTGGCCAGTTCTTCAGCGAGTACCGGATGCGCGACGCCATCAATGCACAGGATCTGCATCTGGCCTCGGGCGTGCGCAACGTCTGGGATGTGTCCGATGGTCTGCGCCTGAGCACCAGCGCCGAGCGCCTGGTGGTGTTGTCCGGTGGCGGCCAGCAGGCCACCGCGCTGACGGCCGGCGCCGACTGGAGCGCGCATCCGCTGTGGCGGGTATCGGGCCGGCTGGAATGGCGCCGCGCCGATTCGAGCGCTTCGATTGCCGATAACGACAGCTGGCTGTCAACCCTGATGGTGGCGCGCAAGCTCGACCGCGACTGGACACTGCTGGCACGCAACTACCTGCTGGTGCAGGACAACCGAAACACCGGCGACCTGGTGCAGGACCGGTTCCAGATCGGCGTGGCCTACCGGGACACCGACACGAATCGGGTCAATGCGCTGGCACGGTACGAGTACAAGCTGGAGCAGGACGGCAGCGTGTCGCCACGCAACGAGCGGCGAGCGCATATCGTATCGACCCATGCCGACTACCATCCAAGTCGGCCCTGGTGGTGGACCGGTCGTGTCGCGGCCAAGTGGGTCAAGGAGGACATCGACAGCGTGCGCGATTCCTACTCCGCGCTGCTGCTGGGCGGCCGGATGGTGTATGACTTCACCGAGAAGTGGAGCGGCTCCCTGATGACCAGCGTGCTGTTGAGCAACACCGGCAATGCGCGCCAGTGGGCCCAGGGCGCCGAGCTCGGCTACCAGGTGCAGACCAACCTGTGGCTGGCCGCCGGGGTGAACTGGAGCGGCTTTTACGACCGCGACCTGACGGGCTCCGAATACACCCGCAAAGGCGCTTACATCCGCTTGCGCTGGAAGTTCGATGAAGACCTTTTCCGCAGCGACAAACCGGCCGTCAACCGGACGCTGGAGCGCGGCAACTGATGCGCCGCAGCCCTTGCCACCATTGAGACCCGATCACCATGAAATCCACCCGTATCCAACCACTGCGGCAGCTCGCGCTGGTGTCCCTGCTGGTCTGCGCGACAGCGTCGGCGCAGACGCTGACGCCTGCGGACCAGCGCATCAGCGATCGCGCGATCCACGCCGACTACCAGACCTTCGAGCAGGCGCAGGCGCGCATCCGCGTGCTGAACGACAAGGGCCGACCGCTGCGCGACTACCACCTGGCCAAGGCACAGTGCTGGCTCGATACCGCATTCCATGAATACAGCCGCAATGACCGCAGTGCCTATCCGCAAGAGGCGCTGACCGAGTCCCTGACCCTGGTGCAGCAGATGGAGCGCGGCGCGGTACCGCTGCCGATGGACACCCGGCTGGTCAACCATGCGGACAAGCTGCGCCCCGACCTGTGGGCCGCTGCCGACAGGCTCAAGTCCCATGCCGGCCTCCAATGCGTGGCCGACCAGGTGGCTTGCGCCGAGGTCGAACTGGTGCATGCCGGCAACGAGCACCAGCAGCAGGGCTGGCGCCATGCCAGGCCCTATGTGCAGATGGCCGAGGATGCGCTGGCGCATGCGGTTGCGACGGCCGACGCCTGTTTGCCCAAACCTGCGGCACCGGTGGCCGCTTTGGTGGTGCCACCCCCGGCGCCGACGCCGACACCGACGCCGGTGCTGATGGCGCCCAAGCCGCTGCCACAACCGTTCGAGTTCCAGGCCAACGTGTTGTTCAACCATGACCGCTACCAGGCGGACCAGGCGCGGGCCCTGACGCTGGAGCGCCTGGACGCGGCTGTTCGCCGCGCGGGCGAGGTCGGCAGCACCCTGGTGCAGGTGCAGCTCGTCGGCCATGCCGACCGCACCGGCAATACCGACTACAACGAGACATTGGCCCGCTCCCGGGCGCAGACCGTCAGCCAGCTATTGCAGGACAAGGGCATAGCGGGTGCGCTGATCAGTACCGCGGTGCGGGGCGAGCGTGAACCGGTCAATGCCTGCCAGGGGAAGTTCACATCCCGTGCCGAGGAGCTGGAATGTCTGCTTCCGAACCGGCGCGTCGAGGTCAATTTCATCACGACCCGGATGCGTTAGGCCGGGCCTTCGGGACCGACGCGCCGGCGGGCGCGACAATGGTGGACTCAACAGGAGTCAAGACACCATGGGAAAACGCCTCACACAGATCGCCACCCGCACCGGTGACGATGGAACCACCGGCCTGGGCGACAACACCCGGGTTTCCAAGAACGACCTGCGGGTGCACGCGATGGGCGATGTCGACGAGCTCAACTCGCACATCGGCCTGTTGCTGTGCGAGCAAATGCCCGACGGGGTGCGCACGCTGCTGGTCGAGATCCAGCACCAGCTGTTCAACCTGGGCGGCGAGTTGTGCATCCCCGGTTTCGAGCTGCTCAAGCCAGAGGCGGTGCTGGCGCTGGACCAGGCGCTGGCCGAACACAACGAGGCGCTGCCCAAGCTGGAGGAGTTCATCCTGCCCGCCGGCACCCGCGCAGCGTCGCAGGCCCACATCTGCCGCACCGTGGCGCGGCGCGCCGAACGCACGGTGATCGCGCTGCAGGGCCGCGAGGAACTCAAGCCCACGCCGCGCCAGTATCTGAACCGGCTCAGTGATTTGATGTTCGTGCTGTCCCGGGTGCTGAATCGCCACCGCACCGATGGCACGGTGGGCGACGACGTGTACTGGAAGAGCGAGCGGATGGCACGCGGGGCAGCGCAGGACGAATGACTGCGGGGCCGGATGCGGCCGGGTGTCGCATTCTGCCACTGTGTCCGATAGCCCGCCTTCGCGCAGCCGCGGTTGCCGAGCCACTCTGGCAGGCGGTGTCAGCCCCTGAACATGCTGTCGAGCGAACGGTCCCACACCAGGCCAGGAAATACCTGGTCGAGTTCTGCCGGGCCCAGTCCCTGGGTCGCGCGCAGTACCTGCGCCAGCACCGCGCGGTAGTCGTTGCGCACCGGCAGGTCGCGCCCCTCATGCAGGTTGCCCACGGCCAGGCCGTCCCAGGCGCCATGCCAGCGGCCGCCCTGTACCCGCGAGCCCATCAGCCACATGGCATTGCCGTGTCCATGGTCGGTGCCGCGGGTGCCGTTCTCGGCGCAGGTGCGACCGAACTCGCTGGCCACGACCACCACGTCGTCGGGCCCGGAAAAGTCGCGCCGCAGTTGCGCCAGTGCGCCCGCCAGGTCGGCCAGGTTGTTGGCCAGCGCGCCGCTGGCGTTGCCCTGGTTGGCATGGGTATCCCAACCGCCGGCCGACAGGAAGCCAAGCCGCAATCCGCGGTTGCTGCGCATCAGTGTGCCCAGGTGGCGCGCATCGAGCACCAGACCGCGGGCCGGGCCGGCGCCATTGTTGGCGGCGGCCATGGTGTTGGCGGCCGTTGCAGCCTCGCCAACCATGGCATTGCCCAAAGTTTCCGCCGTCTGCATGCGGCTTTGCGCGCCGCTCCTGAAACTGCGCGACAACGCGTCCTGCCCGGTGTAGAGATCAAGCACCGCCTGGCGCGCCCGATCATTGCCCAGCGCGCCGGGTCGGGTCGCGGCCGGGCCGCGGGCCACCCGCTGCACCGGCGCACTGCCGGACAGAATCCCCGGATTGGCTTCGCCCACTCCCAACGCTGCCGCGTTGGCCCCGGCGTTGGCCTGCGCCGCCAGACGGTTCATCCAGCCCGCCGCAGTGCTGGTCCTCACGGCCATGCCTTGTTCAAAGGCAAGCTGCGCATCGAAGTGCGAACGGCCGGGGTCGGCAGAACCCGCCGCGGGAATGGCGGTCAGAACGCCTTGCATCCATAGTGGAAGCAGCGGGGCCATGGCCGGGTGCAGGCCGAACAGCGCATCCAGCCGCAGCGTGGTCTGCGGGCTGCCGTCCGGTGGCGCAATGGCGATGTTGGGCCTTTGGGCGTAGTAATTCGGATCGCCATAGGGCACCAAGGCCGACAGGCCGTCGTAGGCACCGCGCAGCAATAGCAGCACCAGCCGGCCATTGCCACTGAGCGACGGTCCAGCGCTTTGCGCGAACGCCATCGGCGCGGCCCATGCGCCCGACAGGCCGGCGCCCCAGCGCAGCAGTTGGCGGCGGCTGTTGCGGTGGTGCAGGACGGTCATGGGTTCCCCTCGTGCATGCGCTATTTGTACATGAAATCGGGGCTGGCCAGCATCAGGCCGACGCGCAGGGCCGGCACCTCTTTGGCGATGCTGTCCAGGGTTGCGGCGCCTAGGTAGCGCCGGAGGAATGCGGGTTCGGGCGCCTGGCGCGCCAGCGCCAATGCGAAATCGGCGCGCCGGGTCAGCGCTTCCGGTGCCAGCCAGGTCGCTGCATCGAAGCGATAGCCGTCGGGCGTTTGCCAGCCGTGCAGCGGCTGCCCGACGCTGGCCAGAAAGCCCAATGCCAGCACCATGCTGCGGCGCTCCGGCGCTCCGGAGGCGCTGTCCATTGCGCCGGGTGCGTCATCCTGCATCACGGTCAGTGCCGACAGCGCGAAGTCCATCGGGGTCTTGAACAGGCGGTTTTCGCCGGCCCAGAAATCCGGTGATTCCAGTAGCTGGTGTATCACCTGGCGCAGGTCACCCTGGCTGGCCAGGAAGGTGGCGCTGAGTGATTGCACCAGTTCTGTTGTGGGCAGGTCGGTGACGAAAAACTGGGCCAGTCGCGTGCAGACACGTTGGGCGGTGGATGGGTGGCGCGCCAGCATGCGAATCGCCTCCTCACCCTCGCGCTCGCCGGCGCCCAAGAGGCCCCGTGGGAAATCCTGTCCCAGGATCCGCTTGCGCCCGCCATCGTGCAGGCGCGGCGCGAAGCGAAAACCGCTGGCCTCGCGGGGCGATACGGTCCAACCGGTCAGTACCCGTGCCAGGGCGCGCACGTCGGCCTGCTCATACCCGCCATCCACGCCCAGGCTGTGCAACTCCATCAGCTCGCGCGCATAGTTCTCGTTCAGGCCGCGCGCGCGCCCGTCCAGGCCACGGCTGCCGTCGGCCACGCTCTGGAACTGGTCGAGGTAGAACAGCATCGCCGGATGGCGGGCACTGGCCAGCAGCAGGTCCTCGAACTTGCCCAGCGCGTGCGCGCGCGCAACGTTCACGGCGTAGTGCCCGACAAACGGCCGCACGGTGCCCTTGCCGGCATAGACATTGAGATGGTTGAACCAGAACTCGGTCAGCCGCGCCAGCAGCGGGTTTTCCCGTTCGGGATGGCTGGCGCTGTGCAGCCGCCAGGCAGCGGCCTGCTGCACCATCGCGCGGTTGAAATACAACGGGTCCTTGTCGGCGAGAAAGTCGATGCGGGAACCGTTCGGGGCTTCAATGCCGTTGCCCGCATCGGCCTTGATCTGCTGGCGCGCCTGCCGCTCCTTGCGGGCGCCTTCGAACAGTTCGGGCAGGGGCGCATTGAATCCCGCCAGTTCCGGCGGAATATGCGGTGCCTGCCGGGCGGCGGCGAATGCAGTATCGACCTGCTGGCCGACCCATGTGCGGGCGCTGGGCATGTCGTGGACCGCCTGCGCGAGCCGGGCGGTGGGCCCATAACCGACGCGCGACAACGCGCGCCAGGCCGCAGCCGATGCGCTTGGGGCCGAGGCGTCCGGCACCGCAGCAACGCCGCGCCGCCACGCGGCTGCCGCGCTCCACAGTGCAGGGATTGCCAACGCCTGGATCGCGGACCGGCGCCGCACCGAGCGGGGGATTGGCGTGGAGTTGGGGGGCATGGTGTTGCTGCGGCAGCCTGGCATGGCGGGCACAAGCGGGGCTTGTGTATTTCAACGCAATTACAGCAGCTGCAGATGACGCAGGCCCTGCGCTTTACAAAACATTACCCGCAGCCTGGTTGAGCGCCAGCCGCCGGCCGAACCCGACTCAGCGCGGCGCCAGCACCGCCATCGTGATGCGCGAGACGCAGGTCATGGCGCCGGCGTCATTGCGCATGTCGATCTGCCACACCTGGGTGCTGCGCCCGATGTGGATTGGCCGTGTGACGCCGGTGACCCAGCCGCTGGTCGCGCCCTTGAGATGGTTGGCATTGATGTCCAGGCCGACGCAGCGATACCCCAGCGGAATCGAATACGCCGCGCCGCACGATCCCAGCGTTTCCGCCAGCACCACCGACACACCGCCGTGTAGCAGGCCATAGGGCTGGCGCGTGCGTTTGTCAACGGGGATGCGGGCACGGATGAAATCGTCGCCAACCTCCAGGAACTCCATGCCGAGCCAGGCGACTGCGGTGTCGAGGTGACTGTTGGTGAGGTCTTCGATGGATAGGGCTTTTTTCCAGATGCGCATGGGATTTGAATCGGTGATGTTCATGGCCTGTCGTCTCAGTCCCTATTGTGCAATTGTGCAATTGTGCGCAGGCGGGAGTAGTGCCGCCGCATGATGTCCCAGGTGTCGTCTGGCGATCTCCGGGCCACCGATGCGCGGCACAGGTCAGTCGCCGCGCATATGCCAGCCCGGATCGCGGGCCGAGCGGGTGGCGCTGGCGAGGCGCCATGACCCGGCGCGCGTGGCGGGACAGGGTCCGGACAGCGGCTTGCGCCGTGCCCGGTTCGCGTCTACGATGACTCGTGCGCGGGGATCGGAGGACGCGCAACGATGCAATATCGCAAGCACCTGTTCATCAGCTATGCCCATCTCGACAACCAGCCGGTGTCCGGGGACGACATCGGCTGGGTCAACCGTTTCCACGCGTCACTGGACGTGATCCTGAGCATGCGTCTGGGTCGCAAGGCCGAGATCTGGCGCGACGCCAAGCTGCAGGGCAACGACGTATTCGCGCAGGAGATCTTGTCGCAGTTTCCCGAAACAGCCGCTCTGGTGGCCGTGGTCAGCCCACGATATGTGCAGTCGGAATGGTGCCTGCGCGAGGCGCATTCGTTCTGCGAATCGGCGCAACACAGCGGTGGCCTGCAGGTGGACAACAAGTCGCGCATCTTCAAGGTCATTGCCCTGCCGGTGGACAGCCAGGAGCCGCTGCCTGCGCCGATGCGCGATACGCTGGGATTCGACTTCTACGTGCGCGATCCGAACGGTGTTGAAAAGGAGCTCAACCCCGCCTACGACCCGGCGCTGGGTCCGAAGCTTGCCAACGAGTGCGTGCGCCTGGCCCAGAGTATTGCCAGCCTCGTCAAGAAGCTCGACGCCTTGCCCGAACCAGGCACCCAGGACAGTCCCGCGTTATCGACGGAACGGCCCAGGCCGATGGTCTACCTGGCCGAATGCAGCAAGGACCGCCGCGATGACCGTTCAGCATTGCGGACCGAGCTGCAGATGCGCGGCTATCGCGTGGTGCCCGAGAGCCAGTTGCCCAACGACGAGGAACAGTACACAGCCGAGGTGGCGCGGCTGCTCTGCGAAAGCGCGTTGTCGATTCACCTGGTCGGCAGTCTGTACGGCGCGGTGTGCGACGGCGAGAGCCAGAAGTCGGTGGCCGAGCTGCAAAATCAGCTGGCCGTCCAGCAGGCACGCGGCGCGCCGCTGCGCCGTGTCATCTCGCTGCCCGACAGCATCCGCACAACCGATCCGCGCCAGCAGGGATTCATCGATATGCTGCATCGCGACGCCGATGCGCAGTTTGCCGCTGACGTCATCGTTGCCGACCTCGAGGCTGTCAAAGGCGCGGTGCAGGCGGCGCTGGACCAGATCGAGAACCCGCCCCCTGCCGAGCCCGCGGCCGTGTGCGATGCCCGGGGCGCAGGCCTGGTGTATCTGGTGTGCGACGAACGTGATCGCAAGAGCACCGTCCCGCTGCGCCGCTTCTTGAAGGAGCAGGGCCTGGACGTGCAGACGCCGGTGTTCGAGGGCGATGCCGGCGCGGTGCGCGGCGCCAATCAGGAGCGCCTGACCCAGTGCGATGCCGTGCTGGTGTTTCATGGCGCCGGCACCGAGGCGTGGCGGGCCACGGTTGACGGCGACCTGCGCAAGTCGGCGGCGCTGCGGTCCGGCCGGCCACTGCTCGTGTATACCTGGCTGGCCGAACCCGTTACATCCGCCAAGACCGATTGCCTCGACATGATCGAACCCCATGTGATTGACGGCATGCAGGGCTTCAGCGCAGCGGCTGTGGCGCCGTTCCTGCAAGCGCTGGCCGGAATGCAGCGTGGCTGAATCCGCGTCACAAGCCGGGCCGTTGCCTGCCACGGCCGTGCGCAATCCCTTTCCCGGTCTGCGGCCCTTTCGGCCGGACGAGGAGCATCTGTTTTTCGGTCGCGAGAACCAGGTCGACCGCATGGTGGACAAACTGGCCGTACGGCGTTTCCTGGCCGTGGTGGGCACGTCGGGCAGCGGCAAGTCCTCGCTGGTCAATTGCGGGCTGCGTCCGGCGCTGCACCGCGGCTACATGTCCCAAGCCGGCTCGGCATGGCGCATGGCGCAACTGCGTCCTGGCGACAACCCCATTGGCGCCCTGGCCCGGGCACTGGCGCGTCCAGGGGTGCTGTTCCAAAGCGGACCACGGGCTGAAATGCCGCTCGAACAGCTTGTCGAGGCCACGTTGCGCCTGGGTAGTCTCGGGCTGGTGGACATCGTCGAGCAGGCACGCCTGCCGGCGGGCGAGCACCTGTTGCTGGTGGTGGACCAGTTCGAGGAGCTTTTCCGCTATCGTGGCGTGTCGCAAAAGGCGCCGACCCAGGCGCATGGACCTGCCACGGATGCTGTCGCATTTGTGCGTATGCTGCTCGAGGCCGCCGCGCAACGGGATCTGCCGATCCATGTGGTATTGACCATGCGGTCGGACTTCCTTGGCGAGTGCGCGCAGTTTCATGGCCTGCCCGAAGCCATCAATGAAGGCCAGTACCTGGTGCCACGGCTGACGCGCGACGAGATTCGTGCCGCCATTGCCGGTCCGGTCAGCGTGGCGCGCGCCACGATCAGCCCGGTCCTGCAGACGCGGCTGCTCAACGACGTGGGCGACAACCCCGACCAGTTGTCGATATTGCAGCACGCCCTGAACCGGACCTGGGCCAACTGGGAAAACGATGGTGGGGCCCAGGGTGGCATCGAACTGGCGCATTACGAAGCCATCGGGGGCATGGCGCATGCGCTCGACCGGCACGCCGAAAAGGCCTTTGGTGAACTGGCAGACACGCGTCAGCGGCGTACCTGCGAACGGGTTTTCAAGGCACTGACCGACAAGGGAACCGATCCGCGCGGCATCCGGCGGCCGACCCGGCTCGACACCCTGTGCGCGACCACCGGCGCCTCGCAGGCCGAGCTGGTAGCCGTGATCGATCGCTTCCGCAAGCCCAGCCGCTCGTTCCTGATGCCGCCACTGGGTGAGGCGCTGGAGCCGGACTCGGTCATCGACATCTCCCACGAGAGCCTGTTGCGGGTGTGGGAGCGTCTTGCCGTCTGGGCCGACGAGGAGGCCGGTTCGGCGCGCATGTACCGGCGGGTGGTCGAGACAGCCGCGCTCTACGACGCCAAGCAGGCCAGCCTGTGGCGCGACCCCGATCTGCGCGGCGCCCTGCACTGGCGCGAGCACAATGAACCGACGCCCGCGTGGGCCGCGCAGTACCAGGGCGATTACGTATCGGCGATGGGTTTTCTGGATCGCAGCCGCGGGGTGCAGATCGCCGAAAAGCTCGAAGCCGAAATCGACCATCGCTGGCGTGGCGGTTGGAATCTGGTGCCCGTCGTGCTGGCGCTGGTCATATTCCTGGCCTTGCAGACATCGCACCAGGTGCAGGATTTCGCCAGTGATGTGTTCCGCATGTTCGTCTCGGTCCAGGATGGGGGCGAACGCTGGGGCCTGGTCCGTCAGTGGGAACACCTGATCCTGCAGATGCTGACGGGCATACCGGCCGCGCTCGCCTACCTGGTGCTGGCACCGCTGTACAAGCGGTTTTTTCGACACGCCTCCTTGCGATCCATCGATCGCCATGACGGGGCCGCCCGCAAACTGGTCGAGGACCTGGAAAAGATGTCCGAAGCCGGGTTCGTCGATGCCGTGACCGTGTATGAGACCGTCTATGCGACTTTCTGGCAACGTGCGCTGGCGCATGTGGCCGATTGGGTGTGCCTTTCTTTCGCCTTTCTTTTGCTATTGATCGGCGTCGGCATTGCGTTGGCGATATTCGATGTCGATGTCGACAGCTTTTCAGACGAGCTCGCCGGTGCGGCGATGATAGGTCTGCTGCTGCTGCTGTTCTGGATCTACCATGCGCTGTCGCTTGCCGGTGCACGGGGGAGTACTCCGGGTATGCGGCTGGTGGGCATATTCGTCACCGACCTGCAAGGCCACCGGCTGAGTTTCGCGCGGGCGACCGCGCGCCATTTCGCGAGTTTCGTGTCGAACTACGTCGCCGGCCTGGGCTACCTGATGCAACCCTTCAACACGCGGCGCCAGACCCTGCATGACCGGCTGTGTGGCAGCGTCGTGCTGCGCCGGCCACGCAAGGCATGACAGGCCGATTGCCAGCCAGGTGACCCCGTCCAGACGGCCCCGCAGCCACCATGTCCTTGCCAGCGCGGATCGAAGTTCGACAACGCGACGCCAGTGGCGCGCAATTTCCCGGCAGCCTGGAGCCAGTGGCGCTGGCCACTACGCTGCCAAGCGCTTCAACGCCTCAGTGCAGCAGAAAAAACCGCATCTCCACCCGGTCTGGATACCGCGCGCCGGTACCGACAAAAACACTCTCGGTCAACCAGCGCAACCGCTCGTCAGACACCTCGAAGGTTGGCACGCAGCGGAAATAGATCGCCTGCGGGTCGACCGCCTCGCCGCGAACCAGTCGCGCGATGTCGGCTGTACTGCCGCGGCGCAGCGCGCGGTTTTGCACGAAGATATGCTGGCCTGCATGCTCCGGGCCCTCGAGCGCGATCAGGTAGCGCGCGTCCAGCTCGGCACAGGTGTCGGACACCACGATCTGGAAATCGGCGCCGCCGGGCAGCACCCGCCCCTGCAGGCGCGGACCTGTCATGCTGCCGCCGGTGATCGGGACGATGCGGCGCCGGCCGCGGCTGTTCAGGCCGCTGACCATGCCGGCCTCGATCGGCGGGGCGACCTGCACCGTCAGGTCGGCGATGAATGCGAGTTCGGGGGTCGGCAACGGCATGGTCCTACCGCCTATTGCGCTGCGGGTGCCGGCAACACCGTGCCCCGGCATTCGCCGAATCCGATCCGTACCGCTCCGGGCGCCTCGCACCAACCCCTGTAGATCACGCTGTCGCCGTCGTGCAGAAAGCGCCGTTCTTCGGGTTCGCCCGTGCCGCCACGCAGCGCAATCGGCTCGCTGCCACCCTTGCTCAGTTCGATCATCGCGCCGGCCTGTTCGGGACCCGGACCCGAGATGGTGCCACTGCCCAGCAGGTCACCGGGCGCCAGGTTGCAGCCGCCCACGGTGTGGTGCGCCACCATCTGCGCCACGCTCCAGTACTGGTGCTTGAAGCTGGTGCGGCTCAAGCGTACCGGCTGGTCGCCCCGGTCCGCGCGTGCAGTGGTCTGCAGCCAGACGTCGAGCTGGATGTCGATGGCGCCCATTTGCCGGTTGCCGTCGTCCGCGAGGTAGGCCAGCGGCTGCGGATCACCGTCGGGCCGGGACAAGGCCTGTCGGTACGGAACGAGCGCCTCCATGGTGACGATCCACGGCGAGATGGTGGTCGCGAAGTTCTTGCCCAGAAAGGGGCCCAGCGGGTTCATCTCCCAGAACTGGATATCGCGCGCCGACCAGTCGTTGAGCATGCAGATACCGAAGACATGGGATTCGGCATCGGCCAATGGGATCGGCGTGCCCTGCGCATTGCCGACGCCGATATGCACACCCAACTCGAGCTCGTAGTCGAGCCGCGCGCACGCGCCGTAGACCGGGGCCGTGGCGCCCGCTGGCATCGCCTGTCCCATCGGGCGATGAAACTGCTGGCCGCTGACGCCGATGCTCGACGCCCGCCCGTGGTAGGCGATCGGCATCCAGCGAAAGTTCGGCGACACCGGGTCATCAGGCCGGATCAGCTTGCCGACATTGCGCGCATGGTCCAGCGAGGTATAGAAATCGGTGTAGTCGCCGATGCGGTTGGGCAACGAAAATTCCACGGTGTCCTGTGGCACCAGGCAGCTACGCGCGATGCTCTCCATGTCGGGGGTGGCGTCTTGGTCGAGCAAGGCAAACAGCGCATGGCGCAGCGCCTGCCAGGCCGTTGGCCCCAGCGCCAGGAAATCGTTCAGCGCGTCGCGCGCGCACATCTGTACGGCCTGCTGTGCCAGCCCGCCCAGGCCCGCGCTGGCGGCCAATGCGGCCAGGTCGACCACCTGGTCGCCAATGGCCACGCCACCACGGAATTTCTCGTCACTGCCAGCGCGCCGCAAGACCGCAAACGGCAGGTTCTGAATCGGAAAATCACAACCGGGCATGTTGGCCGAGGCCAGCCAGCTTGCCGCGCCGGGGTTGTGGGTATGGTTACGTTGCTGCATGCGGGTGTCGGGCCCGGTTCAGGCTGCAGCGGTCAGCCGTTCGTCGAAGATCGCCACCGCGCGGGTCCAGCCGGCCGAGGCACCGCGGATCTTGTGCGGGAAACAGGAGATGAAGAAACCGGTCGGCGGCAACACCTCCAGGTTGTGCAGCTTCTCCAGGTGGCAGTAGCCGATGTCGCGACCGGCCTTGTGGCCTTCCCAGATCAGCGAGGCGTCGTGGCTGGCGCCGTATTTCTGCGCGGTGTGCACGAACGGCGCGTCCCAGCTCCAGGCGTCGGTGCCGGTCAGCCGGATGCCACGTTCGAGCAAATACATGGTGGCCTCATAACCCATGCCGCAACCCGAGGCGACATAGTCCGGCTGGCCATAGCGCTTGCCGGCGCGGGTATTGACCACGACGATCTCCAGCGCAGACAGGGTGTGGCCAATGCGTGCGAGTTCCTTCTTTACGTCGGCGGCGGTCACGACGTAGCCGTCGGGCAGCTGGCTGAAGTCCAGTTTGACGCCGGGCTGGAAGCACCATTCCAGTGGCACCTCGTGGATCGCGATCGATTTTTCCGGCTTGCCCAGCGCCTTGTTCATCGTGCTGTGGAAGTGGTAAGGGGCATCCAGGTGGGTGCCGTTGTGGGTCGACAGGCTGACCGTCTCCACCGCCCAGCCTTCGCCATCGGGCAGGTCCTCTTTTTTCAGGCCGGGAAAGAATGGCTCGATCTGTGCAAAGGTGTTCTCGTGCGTGAAGTATTCGATCTTGGGTGCGAACGCCGGTGGGTCGCTGAGCACGTCGTTTTCCAGGAAGATCGAGAGGTCGACGAATGTACGGGGCATGGTGTTTATCTCCTGTCAGGGTCAAGATTGGTGATTGCCGGGTGTCCAGCCGTGCGGCGCCAGGTGTTGTTGCGCGATCGCCAACGGGTGCGGTTCCAGCGATGTGGCCAGCGTGTCGTTCCAGCGCTTGAGGAACCCGTGCTGCCGCGGATGCGTCCCATGGCGTCAAAGTTCCTGGTTCCAGTGCACCATCGGCAGGCCGGCCACCGGAGAGCGGAAATACGGAATGGTGGTGCCCAAAAGGCTGCCGAGGTAGACGGTGCGCAGATCCGGGCCACCGAACGTGATGCTGGCCATCCAGGGCGCGACGGTTCCGCGCGCGCGCGCCATGTCGTCGGGCGTTGCGGTGCCGGCAGCCATCTTCTCGATCAGGTTGCGGCTGGCATCCTGGTCGCCGTCGTCAAGCAGCACCAGGGTGTCACCTTGCGGCGTCAACGCGATCAACTGGTCGACCATGACCAGCGTGCACCACAGATTGCCAAAGGCGTCGAACGCAATGCCGTCCGGCGGCCCGCCGAGCTTGGCCGGGCCGAATACCGCGCGGTCCTTCAGCTGAACGCCATCGGGAGCCAACTCGTCCAGCCGCATGCGCGTGATCCAGGGGCCGGTGGTCTCGACGACATACAGCCACTGCTCGCGTGCATCGAACCGGATCTCGTTGGTGAAGTAAAAACCGTCCGCGACGACCCGAATATCCTTGCCCGGTTCAACCACCGCGATATACCCGTCGCACACCCGGCTGGCCGCAGCCTTGGTCCATGGGTTGACGCGCGTCGACACTGTGATCCAGATGCGGTTCTTTGAATCGCGCAGCACGAAATTGACCTTGCCGATCGCCTGGCCCTCGATCCGGTCGAACAGGGTTCGGGTGTGGCCGTCACGCGTCATCAGCTCCAGCAGGTCGGTGCCGAAGTTGGAGATCAGGATGTCACCGTTGGCGGCGAACGCCAGACCGTTGGGCAAGGTGCCCTGGGTGAACTTGGCCTCGAAAGCGTCAGAGGTATCGACCGCGGCCTGCGAGAACCGGTCGTTGGCGCGTTGCCCGATGAAGCGCTGGGTACCGTCACCGGCGATGTGCGTGACGCCGCCACGCGCATCGGCCGCCCACAGGCTGCCGTCGGGTTCGGCCAGGATGCATTCCGGTCGCTGCAGGTCGTGCCCGATGGTGCGTATCGCAGCGCGATCCACCGTAAATCCGGTTAGTGGGTTGGGGGTGGACGAAGTGGTTGGCATGGTTCAGGCTCCCGGCCATGGCGCGCGCTGGTGTTCGCCGAGGGAGCGGGCCGCTGCGTTCATTTGAGCAATACCAGGCTGATCTGCGGAAACACCATCAACAGGCCGAGCACGACCAGCATGATCAGCGTGAACGGCATGGTGCCTCGAAAGATGTCGCCCAGCGAGATGCCGGGCTCGGACAGGGTGCTCTTGATGACGAACACCGACAGGCCGAACGGCGGCGTCAGCAGTCCGATCTCGACGGCGACTACCGTCACAACGCCGAACCACACCAGGTTCATGCCGAACTGCTCGGCGATCGGCAGCATCAATGGCAGCACGATCAGCATGATCGACGAGGAGTCGATGATGGTGCCCAGCGCGATGATGATGCCCACGTACAGCAACAGGAAGGCGGTGCGTCCCAGGCCCGCCTGCGCCATGGTCTCGACCAGGAATTGCGGCATGCCCGACATGGCCAGCATGCGGGTGTAGATGCTGGCGCAGATGATCAGGAAACTGACCGCCACTGTCACATGGCCGGTCTCGGTGAGTACGCTCCAAAATCCCGGGCCGTCAAGCTTGCGCTTGAGCAGGCCGATCACCAGCGCCAGCCCCGCTCCCACTGCGCCGGCTTCGGTGGCGGTGAAGAAACCGGCGTACAGGCCACCCAGTACCGCAACGATCATGACGACGCTGGGCAGCAGTTTCTGCAGCAACTCGAGCGTGCCCATCAGGTCCTGGTCCTGGACCGGGATCGGTACGCCGTTTTCAAACACCATGGCAGGCCACAGGTAGGCCATCAGCACGATGCCGATGCAATATGCGCAGGCCAGCAGCAGGCCGGGGACGATACCGGCGGTGAACATGTCGCCCACCGACTGTCCCGACAAGAAGCCATACAGGATCATCAGCAGGCTGGGCGGAATCAGCATGCCCAGCACGGACGAGCCGGCCACCACGCCGGTGGCAAAACCGCCGCGGTAGCCAAAGCGCAGCATCTGCGGCACCGCGACCCGGGTGAACACCGCGGCCGACGCGATCGATATGCCGGTGATGGCGGCAAACACTGCATTGGCCGCCACGGTGGCAATGCCCAGGCCACCGAGCAGGCGCCGGAAAATCTGGTTGGCAACCTCGAAGGCGTCCTTGCCGACATCGGCCTTGGCGACCAGGAAGCCGGTCAGCACGAACAGCGGCACGACGCCGAAGATATGGCTGTTGATGGCATCGCTGGCCGCCGCCGCCAGCAGGTTGGCCGCGACCGACACATCGTCCCGGATCAGCCACACGCCGACGAACGACACCAGTCCCAGCACCACCGCCACATGCAGGCCGCCCCAGATCAGCAGCAGCATCAGGACCAGCGAGCCGCTGGCGATGACCGCGTTGCTCATCAGACATCCTCCGCGCTGCGCATTACGGAATTCGCCCTTGGGAACGGCCCGGCGGCGCTCATCAGGCCTGACCTGTCAGGTCGGACTGCATGGCGCCTGCCCGGCGCAGGTCGATCCAGGCCAGCAGCAGGAACGTGATCAGCGTCGCGCACAACCCGATCAGCATGATCAGCCGCACCGGCCAGACCGGCGCGGTGAAGTCACCAATCGCGCCTACATACTGCCGGATTCGGATCGCCTCGACCAGCGGCTGCCAGGCGGCCCACAATATGACACCCATCAAACCGGCGCCGACCACGTGGTACAGCGCCTGCAGTCGGGCGGCAAACACCGGCCGTGTTTCCTTCAGCCGCGCCAGCAGCACATCGGCGCGGGTAAAGCGCCCGCTATGCAGGGTATCGGCCAGTTGCAGGAACACGATGCCGACGATCGACAGGGCCACCAGTTCGGTCACGCCCCGCACCGGCGCATTGAGCAGGTTGCGCCCCAGCACGTCGGTGTTGATCAGCATCATCAACGCGATGATCCATAGTGTGCCCAGCGCATTGAGCAGCTTGCCCAGGCGCTGGAACTGCCACGGCAAGCGCGTGCCATAGCTGTCTTCGGCAACCGGCCTGCGAGTGCTCAATTCGCAGTCCAGTCGCGCGGCAGCTGGGCGCCGCTGCGCTTGAGTGCGTCGGTGTACATCTTGAGCACGTCCTTGCCCGGACCGCCCTTGGCCGTCACGTCGGCGCTCCAGGTCTGGGCCACCGGACCCAGCGCGTCGGCCCAGCGCTTGCGCTCGGCTGGCGCGAGTTCGCTGATCTTGGCGCCGGCGTCCGTCATTTTCTGCAACGCCGTGTTGACCGCTGCCGACTGCATCTTCGCGTACTGCGCCGACCACTCGTCGGCAGCCTCCTGCATCGCCTTTTGCACTTCGGCGGGCAGCTTTTCGAAGCGCGACTTGTTGACCGCGATGCCGCCCGAGAACTGGGAGCCGAAACTGACCTTGGTGACATACGGCGCCACCTCATGCAGCTTGGCTGCCCCGGCGCCGGTGGCGAACACCACTGCGCCATCCGACACGCCGGACTTGATGTCTTCGTAATAGCTGTTCAGCGTACCGGCGACTGCGACCGCGCCGGTGCCCTTGACCCAGTTTGCTGCCGGGCCCGGCGCGCTGAGTTTCTTGCCCTGCAGGTCCTCGATCTTGGTGACCGGGAACTTGGTCCAGATATGGTACGAATCGAGTGCCATGCCATTGAGGTAGGTCAGGCCGTTCTTGTTCCAGGCGTCGGCCATGGCCGGGATCTTGGTCTGCATGTCCGAGATGGTCTTGCTGATGAGGCCAACGTCGTCGCTGCCAAACGGCGTGTAGTAGGTCACGTTCTGCATCGGGAACTTGGCCGCCTCGAAGATGGTGCTGACCAGGCCGATGTCGGCAATGCCGTCGGCCACACCCTTGGACTCGCTGCCCAGCTTGATCAGCGTGCCGCCCCAGGCCTTGGTCCACTCGATCTTGTATTTGTTGCCGCCCGCCACCAGGCGCTTGTCGACCTCGCCGATGAACACGTCGTCCATGGTCTTGACCCACAGGAACACCGGTGGATGACCGGCAGTGGCGGTGAGCTTGATGACCTGCTGCGCGCTGGCGGGAAGGTGTGCCAGCGTGGCCAGTGCTGCGGCAGCGGCGGCGGACAAAAGGGTGCGGCGAAGTGGTTTCATGCGTGTCTCCATTGGGTTGAGCGGCGGGGTGAAGAAGCGGAGCGGGGCGCGCCGAGTGGCGACGCGCGCGATGCCATGGGCGGCAGGGCGGCGCGGATGCCGCCTTCGATGAATCGCACCAGCATCGGATGCGCGGCCACGTCATTTGGCGTGCTGGCTCCCAGCGACAGACGGGCCACGCGCTGGTCGCTCATGTGGTGCAGCAGGGCGCCGAGCGCGAACTGGTAGGCCCAGGCGCAATCGCCGATGCTGGTATGGGGCAGCGCCGACTGCAGGGCCGCGATGTAGGCATGCGCCAATGGGTCGAAATGCCGGCGCAACACCCGGTCGGCTTCGGGCGACGCATAACTGAGTTCACGCGCCACCAGCAGCGCATAGAACTCGCCCTCGGCACTGGCGCGCATGCGCAGCACCGGCTGCACGAAGGCCTCGACGATGTGGCGCAACAGTTCGGGGCCGCCAGCATCCACCGCAAGCAGCAAGCCATTCAGGCGTTCGTCGATGGTGGGACTCCAGTGCTCGAAGATGGCTTCGAACAACGCATGCTTCTGTCCGTAGTAATACCCGACCAGCGCCAGCGGAACCGCTGCTTCGATCGCGATCTGGCGTATCGTCACCGCGTGGTAGCCGTTTTGCGCGAACAGTTTTTCCGCTGCCAGCAAAATAGCCTGGCGCCGGTCCGGGCGTGGATCGGCATCACGATCCACAGTGGATCGCGCGGCCTTGGCCGAGCGGGATCGGGCGTCCATTCCAGTATTGAACGGTTGTACAAGTTATTTGTACACCCGTACAAACCCTGATCCGATACCCAGAGCCGAAAGCGCGGGGGTGGGGTACGCTTGGCCCATGCGTGCTGCACACCTGCCCCCGTTTGTGCCCCAGATCCGGCTGTACCAGCAGTGGCTGCAACAAGAGCGCGGCCTGTCCTTCGATGATTACGACGCGCTGTGGCGCTGGTCGACCACCGACCTTGAGGGGTTCTGGCAAAGCCTGTGGGACTACTACGACCTGCAGTCGCCTACGCCCCATAGCGCGGTACTGGTCGAGCGCTGCATGCCCGGCGCGCGCTGGTTTCCCGGCGCGCAGATCAACTATGCCCGTCAGGCGCTGCGGCATGTGGATGCCGCGCATGCGGCAGGCATGCCGGCGCTTGTCAGCCACGGGGAAAAGAGCCTGGGCAACGGCGGGCCGCGTGTGATGGCGTGGCCGCAATTGCGCCAGCAGGTCGCCGCGATGGCCTTGCACCTTTTGGCCCAAGGGGTGCAACCGGGAGACCGTGTCGCCGCCTATCTACCCAACGTGCCCGAGGCCGTCGTGGCGTTTCTGGCCAGCGCCAGCATTGGCGCGGTGTGGAGCATCTGCGCGCCCGACATGGGCGTAAACGCGGTGCTCGACCGGTTCCGCCAGATCGAGCCCAAGGTGCTGATCGCCTGCGACGGCGTGACCCATGGCGGCCAGGACCAGGACCGGCTGGCCGTGGTGGCCCAGCTCAAGGCCGCGTTGCCGACGGTGTGTCATCTGCTGATGCTCGACAACCTGGGCACACTGTCGAGCGCCGCTACCACCCTGGCCCATGGGGACTTCGCACAGGCCATCGGCCGCGACGATGACGCGACCCGAGCTTTCGAACCGGTCTGGCTGGCGTTCGACCATCCGTTGTGGATCGTCTATTCCAGCGGCACCACCGGATTGCCCAAACCCATCGTGCATGGCCACGGCGGCGCGACCCTGGTCACGATGGAATTGGTGGGGTTGCACAACGACGTAGGCTGCAGCTATATCGCCAACAGCCTGGGTGAGCGCTACCACTGGTACAGCTCGACCGGCTGGGTGATGTGGAACGCGCAGGTGTCGGGATTGCTGCTGGGGGCGACCTGTTGCATTTTCGATGGCAGTCCAGCCGGTCTCTCACATGATGCGGGCGGCCAGCGCCTGGCCCCCGACTGGACCACCCTGTGGCGTTTCGCCGCCGAGTCGGGCGTCACGTTCTTCGGTGCCGGCGCTGCCTTTTTTGCCAACTGCATGAAATCGGGCATCGACCTGCCCGGGATCGATGGTCTGCGCCAGGTCCGTGCGCTGGGCAGCACCGGTTCGCCCTTGAGCGAGGATGTGCAGAACTGGGGAACCCGGCAGTTTCGCAAGATCCACGCCGCAGTGGTGGGCGAGCGTGGGGGCCCTGTGAGCGACGCCGGGACGTCCCAAGGCGCGAAGGCCCCCTTGGGGGGCAGGGAGCCACACGCAGTGGGCGAGCGTGGGGGCCACATCCAGGATATCTGGTGGTGCAACATCTCCGGGGGCACGGACTTTGCCGGTGCCTTTATCGGCGGCAACCGCGAGTTGCCGCAGGTGCCGGGCGAGATGCAATGCCGTCTGCTCGGTTGCGCAGTGCAGGCCTGGGACGAGAACGGTCAGCCGGTACGGGACGCGGTCGGCGAACTGGTGTGTACCGAACCGATTCCGTCGATGCCGCTGTTTTTCTGGGGCGACCACGACAATGCGCGCTATCTGTCGAGCTATTTCGACATGTACCCTGGAGTCTGGCGCCACGGCGACTGGCTCAAGGTCGGCGCCAATGGAGGCTGCGTGATCTACGGCCGATCGGATGCCACCATCAACCGGCACGGATTGCGCATGGGCACCAGCGAGTTGTACAGCGCGGTCGAGGCGCTGCCCGAGGTGCTGGACTCGATGGTGGTGGACCTGGAGTACCTGGGACGCGAGAGCTATATGCCGCTGTTCGTGGTGCTGCGCGAGGGGCTGGACATGGACGAGGCCCTGTGCGGTCGTATCAACCAGTCCATCAGGACCGCCTTGTCGCCGCGTTTCGTACCCAATGCGATCTTCCAGGTGCCGGAAATACCACGCACGCTGTCGGGCAAGAAACAGGAGCTGCCGATCAAGAAATTGTTGTTGGGCCAGCCTTTGGACAAGGTGGTCAACCGGGAAGCGATGGCCAATCCGGCCTGCCTGGACTGGTATGTCGGGTTTGCGCGTTCGCGCGGATTGCCGGGGTAGTGGCGCGCGGACCTATTTGTCCATCTGGTGCAGGCTGATCAGGCTCATCAAGGCCGACACCACCTCCGGCTTGAAGCCCACGCGCGCGTTGCCGAGTCCGTCGCCGCCGCTCATGACCAGCTTGTCAATATAGTCGACGCAGTCTTGCGAGCCCCAGAAAACGGTGATCGCCTTGGCGATACGCTCATGGCGCCGGGCGACGATGGCCATGGCGTTGTCAATACCGACCTGGCGCGGCAACTCATGCAGCGGCATAGGCCGGGTTGCCTGCTCTTCCTCTTCCCATCGAAGGGTGGGGAAACCCAGCGTGTCGTTCTTGCCCGATGTCGCCATCGTGGTCTCCTGTTTGTAGGCTGGTCAGGTAATTGCGCCTGCCAGCGCAACTCTTTTACATCGAAATTATCGACGATGACAAGGCGTCCGTCTTTGGTTGTAACGGTGAAAGGGTCTCAGACCTGCATTTGCTCGGCCGTGGCGTTGCGCCAAAGCCAATCCATGAAGTGCTCCAGCGCCGCCTTGCGGTCACGGTGTTGCGGCGTCACCAGGTAGTAGGCGCGTTCGGCAATGAGGGCGTGCGCGCAGGCTTGCACCAGCTGGCCACTGGCCAATTCATGTTCGACCAGCAGGCGCGGCACCAGCGCAACACCCATCGCGCACACCGCCGCGGCCACGGTGAGCGAGAACAATTCGTAGCGCGGGCCCGCCAATGCCTTGGGCGCCAGCACCGATGCGCTATGGAACCACTGCCGCCAGGCATGGGGTCGGGTGCTTTGCTGCAGCAGCGGCATGTCGGCCAGTTCACCGGGCAGCATCCGGCGTCCTGCCGGGATCAGGCTGGGCGCGCATACCGGCACCAGATCTTCCGGTAGCAACAAGGTGGAGCGGGTGCCGGCCCAGTCCCGGACCTGCTGCGGCGTGCCGGCATACAGCGCGGCATCGAAGTCGGTGTCGGCAAACAGGAACGGCCGCGTCCGGGTTTCGATATGCACCACCAGTTGCGGGCATTCGCGCGCCAGGCCGGGCAGGCGTGGAATCAACCAGCGGCTGGCGAAGGTGGGAACTGCCGCCAGCAGCAGGGACTGCTGCGCGCCCTGGCCCGACATGGCTTCGAGCGTGTCCCGTTCCAGCGCCTGCAGCCGAGGGGCGATCTGGCGCGCGTAGGCGCTGCCGCACTCGGTCAACGCCACGCCGTGGCGGGTGCGCCGGAACAGCGACTGGCCGAGATAGGTTTCCAGGCCGGTGATCTGGCGCGATACGGCACTCTGGGTCAGCGCCAGTTCCTGCGCAGCCCGGGTATAGCTTTCATGGCGGGCGGCGGCATCGAAGCAGGCCAGCGCCTGCAGGGACGGTATCTTGCGTCGCATGGTGTGCAGAATATACACAACTAGAACATCTGCACTGGAACCGTTGCTGCGACAAATAGTCGATCGGTCAATGAGTTGATCGAAACGAAGCACCGATGAGGCTGACAGACACGGTACAACGTGATATGCGCTAACCGCATGTCTGGATTCCGAATTTGCGGTTGTCCGATGCACCGCCTGCCACTACGATCGGGGTTTCTTCGATCGATACAGGAGCACCGTTATGGCCTACGCGGCATTCAATTGGCAGGATCCCTTTTTGTTGGAGTCCCAGCTCAGCGACGACGAACGCATGGTGCGCGATGCGGCCGCGGCCTACTGCCAGGACAAGCTGCTGCCGCGCGTCACCGAGGCCTTTCGCAATGGCACGACCGATGTCGCGATCTTCCGAGAGATGGGGGAGCTGGGTTTGCTCGGACCCACCATCTCCGAACAGTACGGCGGCCCCAGCCTGAGCTATGTGGCCTATGGCCTGATCGCGCGCGAAGTCGAGCGGGTCGATTCTGGTTACCGCTCGATGATGAGCGTGCAGTCCTCGCTGGTGATGGTGCCGATCAATGCATTCGGCACCGAGGCGCAAAAGCAGAAATACCTGCCCCGACTGGCTACCGGCGAGTGGATCGGCTGCTTTGGACTGACTGAACCCGACCATGGTTCCGACCCCGGCTCGATGGCGACCCGCGCCCACAAGGTTGCCGGCGGTTACAAATTGAGCGGCTCCAAGATGTGGATTTCCAACAGCCCTATCGCCGACGTGTTCGTGGTCTGGGCCAAGGAGGTCTCCGAATCGGGCCAGGTCGGACCGATTCGCGGCTTTATCCTGGAGAAGGCGATGAAGGGTTTGTCGGCCCCGGCGATCCACGGGAAGGTGGGCTTGCGTGCATCGGTTACCGGCGAGATCGTGATGGACGGCGTGTTCTGCCCGCAGGAGAACGCGTTTCCCGAAGTGCAGGGCTTGAAAGGCCCGTTCACCTGCCTGGACTCGGCGCGCTACGGCATCGCCTGGGGCGCGTTGGGTGCGGCCGAGGACTGTTGGCTGCGCGCGCGCCAGTACACGCTGGACCGCAAGCAGTTCGGCCGCCCGCTGGCGGCCAATCAGCTGATCCAGAAAAAACTGGCCGACATGCAGACCGAGATTGCGCTCGGCCTGCAGGGCTGTCTGCGCCTGGGCCGCATGAAGGACGAGGGCACGGCGTCGGTCGAGATCACCTCGATCCTCAAGCGCAACTCCTGCGGCAAGGCGCTCGATATTGCGCGGCTGGCGCGCGACATGATGGGAGGCAACGGCATCTCGGACGAATTTGGCGTGGCGCGGCATCTTGTCAACCTGGAGGTGGTCAACACCTATGAGGGAACGCACGACATCCATGCGCTGATCCTGGGCCGGGCCCAGACCGGTATTGCCGCGTTCGCGAACTGAGATGGCAGACGCAACCGCCAACACCCGGGGTGCGCTGGCCCATCTCAAGGTACTGGACTTGTCGCGTGTGCTGGCCGGTCCCTGGTGCACCCAGATGCTGGCCGACCTGGACGCCGACGTGGTCAAGGTCGAGCGACCCGGCGAAGGCGACGACACCCGCCACTGGGGCCCGCCGTTCATGCCAGATGCCGACGGCAACGACACGACGCAGTCGACCTATTTCAACAGCGCCAATCGCAACAAACGCTCCATCACGCTGGATTTGTCCAGGCCCGAGGGGCAGGCGCTGGCGCGACAGATGGCCCAACAGAGCGACATCCTGGTCGAGAACTTCAAGGTCGGCGGTCTGAAGGCCTATGGCCTGGATTACGCCAGCCTCCAGGCGCTCAACCCGCGCCTGATCTACTGCTCGATCACCGGTTTTGGCCAGAGCGGCCCGTATGCCGAGCGCGCTGGCTACGACCTGATGATCCAGGCCATGAGCGGCATGATGAGCATCACCGGACGCGCCGACGACCAGCCCGGCGGCGGACCGCTGCGGGTGGGCGTGGCACTGACCGACCTGTTCACCGGCGTCTATGCCACGGCGGCCATCCTGGCGGCGCTGGAGGTGCGCAACCGCACCGGCGTAGGCCAGCATATTGACATGGCGCTGCTCGATGTCGGCATGTCCACACTGGCCAACCAGGCCAGTGGTTACCTCAACACCGGCAAGGTGCCGATGCGCCAGGGCAACAGCCACCCCAGCCTGGCGCCGTACCAGGACTTTCCGACCCGTGACGGCGCGGTGCTGCTGGCGATCGGCAACGACGGTCAGTTCAGCCGTTTCTGCAAGGCCGTCGGCAAACCGGAATGGAGTGCCGATCCGCGTTTTTCCGGCATGGCGGGCCGGGTCAAGAACCGGGCGGTCATGATTCCGATGATGGAAGAGGTCACCCGCCAGCGCGATACCGCCGACTGGATCGCGCTGCTGGAAGACAAGGCCGTGCCCTGCGGCCCGATCAACGACCTGGCCCATGCCTTCGCCGACCCGCAGGTGCAGGCGCGCGGCCTGGTCGTGCGCCAGGAGCGCGCGCCCGGGTTGGCGGCCAAGGATGGCATTGCCGCGATCCGCAGTGTCGCCAGTCCGCTGCGGCTGACCGACTATCCGCCGGTCGTGCGCCGCCCGCCGCCGGCACTGGGCGAGCACACTGACGAGGTATTGACCGAGCTGGGCCTGGATGCCCGGCGCATCGCCGATTTGCGGAGCGCCGGCATCGTCTGAACGCGATGCGCCGTCGCCTGCGACCGTTCGCCAGGTCCACAGCGGACAGCCGCAACGGCAGGACCGATACTGGATCCATGGCGGTGCATCTTCCTGGCCATTGACATGCGCGGCGATGCGCAACGCAACCTGATCGTGGGCCTTTCACTGGCCCAGTTGATCACCTGGGGCAGTATTTTTTATACCTTCGCGCTGCTGATCGGGCCAATCGAACAGGAGCTGGCAGTCAACCGGGCGCAGACCTCCGTCGGGTTCAGCCTGGCCTTGCTGGCCGAGGGCTTGTGCGGCTACGCCATCGGCCGCTGGATCGATCGCGGCCATGAGCGGCTGGTCATGATGTTCGGCTCGGTGTTGGCCGGGTCATGCCTGATGCTGCATGGTTTCGTCACCAGCCTGACCGGTTTTTACCTTGTCTGGACCGCGCTGGGCGTGGCCATGTCGGCCACCCTGTACACGCCGGTGTTTGCGGTGGTCACGCGGCGTTTCCCGACCGACTTTCGGCGTGCCATCATCACGCTGACTTTCCTCGGCGGCCTGGCCAGTACCGTGTTCATTCCGTTCACGGCCTGGCTGATCTCCGCCTGGGGCTGGCGCGGCGCCTTGTGGGCCCTGGCCAGCCTGCAGTTCCTGGTTTGCCTGCCGATCCATGCACGGCTGCTGCGCGATGCGCCACGTTCGGTATCGCTTGCCACGACCGCGGCGGCGCCGGCTGCGCTGCGCAGCCTGATGGTGGGTGCCCCTTTTCTGCTGGTGGGCCTGTTCGTGGTGCTGTTCATGGCGATCACGGCAGCCCTGCCGGCGCACCTGGTCAGCCTGCTGCGCGAACGCGGCATGGCAGAGACCTGGGCCATTGCGGTGCCGGCCAGCATTGGCGTGATCCAGGTGCTGGGGCGATTGCTGCTGTATTTTTTCGAGCACCGCTTCGACGTACACGCAGCCAACCGCTTCATACCCGGTCTGATACCACTGGGGCTGGCTTGCCTGCTGCTCGCGCCCTTGTTTGGCAACGGGTCCGCCGCATTGGCGCTGGTGTTGCTTTTCGTGTTGCTGTTTGGCGCCGGCAACGGCATGCTGACCATCGTCAAGGGCACGGCCATTGCGCAATATGTGAGCCGTGAGCATGTGGCCAGCCTCAACGGGGCCCTGGGTGTGCCGCTGGCGCTGGCGCGGGCCTCGGCGCCACTGGTCATGGGCTTGTTGTGGCAGCCGCAGGTGGGCTACCGCCATGGCCTGTGGCTGCTGCTGGTCTTGAGCGCGGTGGCGATTGCCGCGCTGTTGATGGCCCAGCGCCGGGTGCTGGCGGCCGGGGCCCGGTGATTCACCGGCGCCT
>JANNKH010000034.1:0-1845 GCA_031396205.1 Rhodoferax sp. | reverse complement strand
GGAGGTCGACCGCCAGGAAGCGCGGGCTGGTGTCGATCGTCTTGTAGCGGGCCATCGTGGTGCACCGGGAAATTGCGATGCATTTGCCTTGCAATAGCCGTGCCTCGTCGGCAGACTGCGGGGATGGTTTTTCTACAGCCTCGTTAGACCGCATAGACAACCATGCTCACTCAGTTGCGCTTGCAGAATTTCCGATGCTTCGAGGATCACACGGTCCCTTTGCGTCCGTGCACGGTCATTGTCGGAAAGAATAACGCCGGGAAGTCGACTCTAGTCGATGCGCTCCGCCTGGTATCGATCGCGTCGTCGCGCTACCTGGCCCTTGGTATTCGCAACCCGCCAGGCTGGGGCGACGTACCTATGCGAGAAGCCGGCGTGGCGCCATCCATCGATGGCATGGAGTTCAACACCGAGAATCTTTTTCATCGGTACGGGTCGCCCCCTGCAATAGTAACCGCTACATTCCAATCCGGTGCGAGCCTGAAAATCTATATTGGCCCCGAAGGCGCGCTCCATGCAGTTATGTTTGACAGTACTGGTGCGAGCATAAAGACTAGGGAACATCTGCACAACTCACATCCAGTGGTGATAGCTGGCGGTGACGTGTCAAATCAAAGCCGCGCAAGGCAAACCGAGCCAATGCGATATCTGCCCTCGTCGATTCACCCTGCTGGAGGTCGTTTGCGGCCGCGTTCACGCCGCTGCGATCGTTCTCGGACGGAGTTGCCCATCCAGTGCCACGAGCTTTTTGCGCGCCATCCACAGGTTGCTCAGCGCGAACAGCGTCTTGATTTGCGCGTTGTTCTTGGCCAAGCCGCGGTAGCGCACCTTGACGAAGCCGAACTGGCGCTTGATCACCCGAAACGGGTGCTCGACCTTGGCGCGAATGCTGGCCTTGATCTTCTCGACTTGGTCGATCAACGCATCAAGCTGTTGGGTCTTGTCCAGCGCCGCTCGCTGGCCCGGGCGCATCGCGATGTGCCAGTTCACCGTCGCCGATGCATCGGGGCGTTTGTGCGCCCCCTGGTAGCCAGCGTCGCCGAACGCATCGGTCTCATCGCCATGCAGCAGCGCGTTGGCTTGGGTCACGTCGTTGGCGTTGGCCGCCGTGGCCTTGACGGTGTGCACCAGGCCCGATTCGGCGTCCACACCAATGTGCGCCTTCATGCCGTAGTACCACTGCTTGCCCTTCTTCGTCTGGTGCATCTCGGGGTCGCGTTGGCCCGCGGCGTTCTTGGTCGAACTCGGTGCGCCGATCAGCGTGGCATCGACCACCGTGCCCGCGCGCAGCATCAGTCCCTTGCTGCGCAGCAGCTCGTTGACCGTGGCCAACATCTGATCGGCCAGCTTGTGCTTTTGCAGCAGGTGGCGAAAGCGCAGGATGGTGGTCTCGTCGGGCAGCCGTTGGGTCCAGCCGTCCAGGCCGGCGAACTCGCGGTACAGCGGCACGTCGTGCAAGGCCTCTTCCATCGCCGGGTCGCTCAGGCCGAACCATTGCTGCAGGAAGTGAATGCGCAGCATGGTGTGCAGCGCAAACGGCGGGCGGCCCTGCTTGCCCTCGGGCGCGAAGGGAACGATCAACTCCACGAGCGCGACCCACGGCACGACGCGGTCCATCTCGCCCAGGAACTCGCGCTTGCGCGTGCGCTTGCTCGCCAGGTTCAGGCCCAGGTCAATTTGCTTCATGGGGCGTATGGTCTCAGTTCGGATCGTGGCGGTGAAGCGCGAAGCGGGCGGAGTTATGCAGACCTTCCCTAGGCCGGGATACCGGTGACCGTGTATTTCTTTCGCCGCGCCTGCTGGCTAGCATGGCTCGCGGCACACGCCCGAAGGCAGGCTACAAGC
>JANNKH010000014.1:0-23291 GCA_031396205.1 Rhodoferax sp. | reverse complement strand
TGGCGCGAACCGGGCGCCACGTCGCAACGCCAGATCGACCTGCTCAAGACATTTGCCGACCAGGCCGTGATCGCGATCGAGAACGTGCGCCTGATCAGCGAAACCAAGGAGGCGCTGGAACACCAGACCGCGACCTCCGAGGTATTGCAGGTCATCTCGCGCTCGACCTTCGAGCTGGAGCCGGTGTTCCGCACGCTGGTCGAAAGCGCGGTGCGACTGTGCGGTGCCCAGACCGGCATGATTTTTCGCCAGGAAGGCGGCGTGATGCACTTGGCGGCGTCGGCGGGCCCGAACAAGGAGTTTGTCGACTATGTGAAATCGCACCCGATCGCCCCGGGACGCGGCGCGGCGACCGGGCGCGCTGCGCTGGAAGCGCGCACGATCCATATCCTGGATGTCGAGGCGGATCCCGAATACGCCTATGCCGGAAAGTCGCTGGAACGCTATCGCTCCATCGTGGCGGTGCCGCTGTTGCGCGACGGCAGGCCGGTCGGCGTGTTTGCGCTGTGGCGGCACCATGTCGAGGCCTTCACGCCGCGCCAGATTGCGCTGGTCGAGACCTTTGCCGACCAGGCGGTGATCGCGATCGAGAACGTGCGCCTGTTCAACGAGACGCAGGAGGCGCTGGAACGCCAGACCGCCACGGCCGACATCCTGCGCGTCATCAGCGAGTCGCCCACGAATGTGGTCCCGGTGTTCGAGGCGATCACGGCGACGTCGTGCCGGCTGTTGCCGACCTTGCGCGCGGCTTCTGTTCTGTTGCGCAGGGGGAGCACCTTGTCCATGGTTGCGTTCCACCGCAACGGCGAGCAGATCGCGCTGCGCGAACAGACGGCTGTCTTTCCGGTCGACCCGGCGCAGAATTTTGTTTCCCGGGTGCTGGTGAGTGGGGAGATACTGCACATTCCCGATTGGTCGGCGATCGAACTCCCGCCCCACGAGAAGATGGTGCACGACCACTATGGAATCTGCGCCTCGCTGTCGCTGCCGCTGGTGCGCGGTGCGGAATGCATCGGCGTGCTGATGGTGTCGCGCGGCATTGCGCGGGCGTTCGACGAACGGGAGATCGCATTGATGCGCTCTTTCGTCGACCAGGCGGTGATCGCGATCGAGAACGTGCGCCTGTTCAACGAGACGCAGGAGGCGCTGGAACGCCAGACCGCCACGGCGGAGATCCTGAACGTCATCGCCAGTTCGCCCGAGGACGTGCAACCGGTTCTGGATGCCATCGTGCACAGCGCCTGCAGGCTGATCGGCGGGTTTTCCGCAACCATGTTGCGGCTGGTGGGCGACACGGTTCACTGCGCGGCCTACACGAAGACCAGCGAGGAGGGCGACAGAACATTGCTGAGCTACTTCCCGGCTCCGCTGAGTTCGGACTCGATCTACCAGCCGCTGATCACGGCCAAGCCCTATCTCGTGGAAGACACGGAAACTGCGCAGGGCATGTCCGAAGGCCTGCGCAAGCTGGCGCGCGAAAGGGGTTGGCGCAGCCAGATCCTGGTGCCGCTGTTGCATGATGGCGCGGCGATCGGTGTCATCAGCGTGACGCGCACTCTGCCAGGCGTTTTCTCCGAGCACCAGTTCGACCTGCTCAAGACTTTTGCCGACCAGGCGGTGACCGCGATCCAGAACACGCGCTTGTTCAACGACACCAAGGAGGCGCTGGAGCAGCAGACGGCGACGGCCGAGGTGCTGGAGGTGATCAGCAGTTCGGTGGCAGACACTGCGCCGGTGTTCGACAAGATACTGGAGAGTTGCGAGCGGCTTTTTGCCGGCACCCAGCAGGGCCTGCTGCTGATCGACGAGGAAAATTCCGTCATGCGCGTCGCCGCCCACCGTGGAAGTGCGGTCGAGGGTCTGGCGCAGATCTTCCCGCTGCCGCTGGGCGACGAGCCAGTGACCAATTCGATGCGCCAGCACCGGGTGCTGCGCTATGACGATGTGCTGCACGGACCCGATGTGCCTCGCGGCGTGCGCCACGTGGCCCGCAGGCTGGACATCGGCAACTACGCACAGGTTTTTGCACCGATGCAATGGGAGGGCAATGGCGTCGGGGCCATCTATATCCTGCGCGCTCCGCCGGTTCCGTTCAGCGACAAGGAAGTGGCGCTGCTCGAGACCTTCGCCGACCAGGCCGTGATCGCGATCCAGAACGCCCGCATGTTCCGCGAGACCCAGGAGGCAAGAGCCGCGGCCGAGACCGCCAACGAGGCCAAGAGCAGCTTCCTGGCTACGATGAGCCACGAGATCCGCACGCCAATGAATGCGGTGATCGGCATGAGCGGGCTGTTGCTGGACACGCCGCTCAACGACGAGCAGCGTGACTTTGCGTCGACGATCCGCGATTCCGGCGACGCGCTGCTGACCATCATCAACGACATCCTGGACTTCTCCAAGATCGAGGCCGGTCGGATGGACATCGAGGTGCATCCGTTCGATGTGCGCGAATGCGTGGAGGCGGCGCTGGACATGATGAGCACCCGCGCGGCCGAGAAGAAGCTCGATCTGGCCTATCTTTTTGAGGGTGAGGTGCCAGTGGCGGTCAACGGCGACGTGACGCGGCTGCGCCAGGTCCTGCTCAATCTGCTGGCCAATGCGGTCAAGTTCACGGAGCAGGGCGAGGTGGTGCTGACGGTGACGGCGCAACCGGCCGAAGGTGGTGTGGCGTTGACATTTGCCATCCGCGATACCGGCATCGGGCTGTCCGAGCAAGGGATGTCGCGGTTGTTCCAGTCGTTCTCGCAAGCAGATTCTTCGACCACGCGCAAATATGGCGGCACGGGCCTGGGGTTGGCCATCAGCAAGCGCTTGGCCGAATTGATGGGGGGCACGATGGTCGCCAAAAGCGCCGGCCTTGGAAAGGGATCGACCTTCTCGTTCACCATCGTCGCTCCGCTGGCAGAGTCGCCGTCGTCCAATCGGCGCGATTTCATCGGTCAACAGCCGGTGCTGGCCGGCAAACGCATGCTGGTCGTAGATGACAACGCGACCAATCGCAAGGTCCTGGCGCTGCAAAGCTGCAAATGGGGCATGGTGGTGCGCGATACCGAGTCTGCGGCCCACGCACTGGGCTGGCTGGGCAAGGGCGAGGCGTTCGATCTGGCGGTACTCGACATGCATATGCCCGAGATGGATGGCCTGACGCTGGCGAGCAAGATTCATGCGATGCGCGCCGACTTGCCGCTGGTGCTGTTCAGTTCACTGGGTCGGCGCGAGGCCGGCGACAACGAGGGCCTGTTCCAGGCCTACATGGGCAAACCACTGCGCCAGTCGCAGCTGTTTGACACGCTGGTCGGGCTGCTCGGCGATGGCGACGCGCCCAAGCCGGCGACCGTTCCGGTGAAGCCGAAAATTGACGCTGGCATGGCCCAGCGTCACCCGCTGCGTATTCTGCTGGCAGAGGACAACGTGGTGAACCAGAAGCTGGCCATGCGATTGCTGCAACAAATGGGTTATCGGGCCGACCTGGCCAGCAATGGCGTCGAGGCGATCGAGTGTGTCGAACGGCAGACCTACGATGTGGTCCTGATGGATGTGCAGATGCCGGAGATGGACGGCATGGAGGCGTCGCGGCGCATCACCGGCAAGTGGCCGGTGGACAAGCGCCCGCGCATCATCGCGATGACGGCCAATGCGATGCAGGGCGACCGCGAGGCCTGCCTGGCGGCGGGCATGGACGACTACGTGACCAAGCCGATCCGGGTCGATGCGCTGGTCGAGGCCTTGCTGGCATCGCCGCGCAAGGCCTTGGCCGAGGGGGAGGATCGATGAGCGCCGGGCCGGGCTGTTCCCAAGCAAGCTCGAACCGCAGCCCGGAGGGCGAAGGTACTCCAATGAACGCTGCCGGGTTCGGGACCAGGCTCAAGCACTGGTTCGTGGCCTTCTCGAGCGAGCCTGGCGATGTCCCCGAGCAGGCTTCCAGCCGTTTTGTCGTTGCCATCGTCAACCTGGCGCTGGTCCCGGCCTTTCTGTTCTACGGCATCTTCTATCTGGCCGTCGGGTCCGTCCCTGCGGCGCAGATTTGCATGGGCGCCTGCATCGGCCAACTGTTGATCTGCCTGTGGTATGCCAAAACCCGCAGTTTCCAGTGGGCCAGTCGGTGCTCGATGGCGCTGGCCGTGTTGGCGCTTCCGTCCATCCACCTGGCCCTGGGTGGGTTTGCGTCCTCCGGTTACGTACTCACCTATGCTTTCGTGCCGCTGTTGCTGGCGTCGACCATCGAAAATGCGCGCGGCACCCGGTATTGGGTGCTGGCGAGCGTCGGCGTGGTGCTTGCCGTCGGAATCGGGGAGGGCTTCGCCACGACCGGCAACCCGATGTCGCCCGTGGTGCAGCGCTTGTTCACGGTCTTCAACCTACTGGGCTTTTGCAGCTTCGTGCTGTTGCCGCAGTGGCTCCATGCGCAGCGCAGCCAGGCGCTTCAGCTGCAATTGGCGCAGGCGCGCGAGGCCCATCTGACCCGGCAGGCCGAGCATCTGGTTCAGATCCAGGAGGCGCTCGAGCGGCAGACGGCGACAGCGGACATACTCAAGGTCATCGCCGGTTCGCCGTCGGACGTGCAGCCGGTGTTCGAGGCCATTGCCGCAAGCTCCAAGCGCCTGATGGCAGGCTTTTCGACCACCGTTTTCCGTATCGTGGAAGGCCAGCTGCAACTGGTGTCCTTGACTGCGACGAACCCCCAGGCCGATGCGCTGCTGACGGCAATGTTCCCGCGCCCGATCGCCGAATTTCCGCCATTCGCGATGGTGCGCGACGGCCAGATGGCGCGCATCGAAGACACCGAGTCCGACCCGGGCGTGCCCGATCTGCTGCGCGGGATCGCCCGTGAACGCGGTTATCGCGCCATGTTGTTCGTGCCCTTGATGCGCAACGGCGCGGTACTCGGAATGATTGCGGTAACGCGCGAGGCGCCGGGGTCCTGGGAGGAGCACCATGTGCAGTTGCTGCACACATTTGCCGACCAGGCCGTGATCGCGATCGAGAACGCCAGTATGTTCAACGCGCTGCAGACGCGCAACCAGGAGGTGACCGACGCTCTGGAGCAGCAGCAGGCGTCGGCTGCTGTGCTCAATGTCGTTGGCCAATCCGTGGCCGACGCCCAACCGGTGTTCAATGCCATCTGCGTCAGCATGGATCGTCTGTGGCCCGGTTCGGAACTGGTGATCACCGCGCTGGGTGGCGACGGCAGGTTGCACTATGCGGCGGGCAGCGGTCAGAAAACGGAGGCGCTGCGTTCGCTGTTCCCGCGACCTGCACCCGGACCGGGTCTGTTGACGGGCGTGGCGTCGTACTGGCCCGACATGCAACTCGGCGAAGATGTTCCGGACAGCATCCGGGCTGCCTCGATCGCCGTCGGTTCCAACGGGTCGATGCTCAGCGCTGCGATGGTCTCCAACGGCCGTACCTTTGGAACGATTGCAGCCTTGCATCTGGACATGCGCCCCTTCTCCGACAAGGACGCGCGGATGATCAAGACATTCGCCGACCAGGCTGTCATCGCCATCCAGAACGCGCAGATGTTCAACGAGACCCAGGAGGCGCTGGCGCGCCAGACCGCGAGTGCCGACATCCTGAGCGTGATCAGCTGCTCGCCCATCGATGTGCAACCGGTGTTCGATGCTATCGTGCAGAGCGCGATTCGCCTGATCAGATGCGATAGCGCATTCGTCCTTCGATGCGACGGTGCAACGTTTTCGCCGGCGGCCGGCGCGACGCCCGCGGGGCCGATCGGCGACATGGGGCCGGCGCAACTGCCGCTAGAGCCGGCGCTCAATTTTCCATCGCGGGCGATCGTCGATCGGGCCGTGTTGAACCTGCCCGACTGGTCGGTGCTCGACTTGCCGCTGCACGAACGCGGTATTCGCGCGCAGTTCGGGATCGAATCGGCCTTGTACCTGCCCTTGCTCCGTGGCGAGGAGTGCATCGGGTTGCTGGCATTTGCAAGTAGTCGGGCACACGCATTCGGAACCAAGGAGATGGCGATCGCGGAGTCCTTCCGCGACCAGGCGCTCATTGCCATTCAAAACGTGCGGCTGTTCAACGAGACGCAGGAGGCGCTGCAGCAGCAAACCGCCAGTGCCGACATCCTGCGGGTGATCAGCCAGTCGCCCGATGATGTCCAGCCAGTGTTCGACGCGATTGCCAACACGGCCTATCGTCTTCTGAATTGTGAACATGCCGCCGTATTGCAGCGCGACGGTGACGACTTCATGATCATGTCCGTGAGCGGTGAGGGTGCGGCGAAAGGGTGGACGCGTTCGCTCAAGCGCAATACGATCAACCCGCAAGCCAATTATCCGAGTCGCGTATTTACAAGCGGCCAGTTGCTCCATGTGCCGGACTGGGCAAGTGTCGAGCGGCCGGTGGACGAGAACCTGCAATATGGGCGCTTCGGCATTCGATCTTCGCTGATGGTGCCTTTGCTGCGTGCGGGTGAATGCATTGGCGTTCTCTCTGTGGCCCGGACGACAGTCGGAGCGTTCAACGACATGGAGATCGCCTCATTGCGGGGCTTCGCCGACCAGGCCGTGATCGCGATCGAGAACGTACGGCTGTTCGAGGAAACACGCGAGGCGCTGGAGCGACAGACGGCAATGGCTGACATTCTGCGCATCATCAGCGAATCGCCGACCGATGTTACACCGGTGTTCCAGGCGATCGCCGAGCGCGCGTGTGTGCTCAGTGGTGCCGACATGGGAGGCGCTGCGCGTTTCGATGGCGAGTTGGTGCACATGCTGGGCTGGCATGGCACTGTGGCACAGGCGGAGATCGTGCTGCGAGGCTCTTTTCCGCGCAGGCCGGACCTCAGTTCGGTGCACGGCCGCAGCATCCTTGCTGGCAAACCGGTTCAGATCCCCGATGTTTTGCTCGATGCAGACTATGGGCTGGGCGACGCAGCGACCGCGACCAGTTACCGCAGCGTACTTGCCGTGCCTATGCTGCAGGGCGGTCGCGCCATCGGCTCGATCGCGGTAGGGCGCCTGGCGGCCGGCGCCTTTCCCGACAAGGTGCTCACGCTATTGCAGATATTTGCAGATCAGGCTGTCATCGCGGTCGAGAACACCCGATTGTTCAACGAACTCGAGGCGCGCAACCGGGACGTCTCCGAGACACTGGAGCAGCAGAAAGCTTCGGCCGATATCCTCAGCGTGATCAGCAGTTCGGTGTCCGACTCGCAGCCGGTATTTGACAAGATCCTGCAGAGCTGCCAGCACCTGTTCGGTGGTGACGAACTCGACGTGCTGCTGGTCGACGAGAACGGCATGTTGCGCATCGGCGCCTATATTGGCAAGGCGCGCGACATCGTCGCCGCGACCTTCCCGGCCCCCGTCGAGCGTACCCCTGCCGGTCAGGCGATCCGCGAGCGCCGTGTCATGCATTGGCCGGATCTGGTGCACGGTGCCGACGTGCCGGGCGTGTTGCGCAAGATGGCTGCACGCATCGGCTATACCTCACTGATGTTCGCTCCAATGCTCTGGGATGGTCGAGGCATCGGCGCAATCGGTGTCGCGCGCTCCACCGGTCCGTTCCGGCCTAAGGAGCTGGAACTGTTGCAGACCTTTGCGGACCAGGCGGTGATCGCGATCCAGAATGCGCGCCTTTTCAACGAAACGCAGGAGGCGCTGGTGCAGCAGACGGCATCTGCCGATGTGCTGCAGGTGATCAGCCAGTCTGTGGCCGACAACAAGCCGGTATTCGCGAAGATATTGTCCAATGCCATGCGGATCCTGGACACGAATTTCGTCAATATTGGATTGATCGGGGAAGACGGCCTGGTTCATCTGCATGTCAACAGCGAGCCCCAGTTTCCAGACGACGCCATGTACCCGAAGGTGATCGGGTGGCTGCAGCGCACATTCCCGACGACGGTGCGCAACACGTTGCATGGCTATGCGGCCCACAAGCGAATGGTGTTGCATTATGCTGACATTCTGAATGGAGAAGGGGTGCCGCCGGGGCATCGCGATGCCACCTTGTGGATGGGCGATCACTCGGAACTATTCGTGCCACTGGTATGGAAGGGCCAGGGCATCGGGTCATTCGCTGTCGCACGTTTTCCGATTCGGCCATTCACCGAGAAAGAGATCGCGCTGATCAAGACTTTCGCCGACCAGGCCGTGATCGCGATCCAGAACGCGCGCATGTTCCGCGAGACCCAGGAGGCGCGCGCCGCCGCCGAGACTGCCAACGAGGCCAAGAGCAGCTTCCTGGCCACGATGAGCCACGAGATCCGCACGCCGATGAACGCAGTGATCGGCATGAGCGGGCTGCTGCTCGACACCCCGCTCAACGACGAGCAGCGCGATTTTGCGGGCACCATCCGCGACAGTGGCGATGCGCTGCTGACCATCATCAACGACATCCTGGACTTCTCCAAGATCGAGGCCGGGCGCATGGATGTGGAGGCCCATCCGTTCGACCTGCGCGAGTGCGTGGAATCGGCGCTGGACCTGATCGCCGGCCGCGCCAACGAGAAGAAGCTGGAGCTGGCCTATGTGTTCGAGGGCGATGTACCGGCGGCTGTCGACGGCGACGTCACGCGGCTGCGCCAGGTGTTGCTGAACCTGCTGTCGAACGCGGTCAAGTTCACCGAGAGCGGCGAGGTGGTGTTGACCGTGCGGGCGGTTGCGGCGCAAACGGACGAAAGCGGCAAGGGCGGCAAGGCGCAGACCGCCGCACAACTCGAATTCGCGGTACGCGACAGCGGCATCGGCCTGAGCGCAGCCGGCATCGGAAAGCTGTTCCAGAGCTTCAGCCAGGCCGACAGTTCGACGACGCGCAAGTACGGTGGCACCGGGCTGGGCCTGGCGATCAGCAAACGCCTGGCGGAGTTGATGGGCGGCGCGATGTGGGTGCAGAGCGACGGGCCGGGAACCGGCAGCACGTTCCGCTTCACGATCGCCGCACCGGTGGCCGAACTGCAGAGGATCGAACGCCGCGACTATTCCGGCCAGCAGCCGGGCCTGGTCGGCAAACGCCTGCTGGTGGTGGACGACAACGCCACCAACCGCAAGATCCTGTCGCTGCAGACCGGGCGCTGGGGCATGCAGGTGCGCGACACCGAATCGCCACTGGAGGCACTGCGCTGGCTGGAGGACGGTGAGATGGTCGACCTGGCCATCGTCGACATGCACATGCCCGAGATGGACGGCGTTGCGCTGGCGCGCGCGATCCAGGGCATGCAGCCCAATCTTCCGCTGGTGCTGTTTACCTCGTTGGGCCGGCGCGAGGCTGCGGCCGAGGCCGAAGGCCTTTTCGAGGCGACACTGTCCAAGCCGCTGCACCAGAGCCAGCTGTTCGACTGCCTGATGACGCAGCTGGCCGCAGATGTCGGCCACATCCCAGCAGTGACTCGGTCCAAGCCGATCATGGACCCGGGCATGGCCGCGCGCCATCCGCTGCGCATCCTGCTGGCAGAAGACAATGTGGTCAACCAGAAACTGGCGCTGCGGCTGCTCCAGCATATGGGTTACCGTGCCGACCTGGCCAGCAACGGCGTGGAAGCGGTTAAGTCGGTCGAGCGCCAGGACTACGATGTCGTGCTGATGGATGTGCAGATGCCCGAGATGGACGGGCTGGAGGCATCGCGCCAGATCACCACCCGCTGGCCAGCCGGCAAGCGCCCCTGGATCGTGGCCATGACGGCCAACGCGATGCAGGGTGACCGCGAGAATTGCCTGGCCGCGGGCATGGATGATTACGTGACCAAACCGATTCGCGTCGACCAACTTGTCGAGGCCTTGAGCAATGCCAACCAACGCAAGGAAGACCAGACCCATGCCGGAACCGACGATTGATCCAGCCACCTTTGCCGAACTGCAGGAGGCTGCCGGAGCCGAGTTCGTGATCGAACTGGTCGATACCTTCTTCGAGGAGGCGCCGATCATGCTGGCGGATTTGCGCAGCGCGCAGGTCGCGCAGGAGTTCGATGCGTTCCGGCGCGCAGCGCACTCGCTCAAATCCAACGGCCATACATTCGGCGCCGTGCGGTTGGCTGCGATGGCGCGTGACCTCGAACTGGGTGGCCTGATCGCGGATACGGCGCCACTCGACGCGCTGGATGCAGAATACGGGCGGGTCGCCGCCGCGTTGAAGACTCTGTGCGATGGCTGAGCGGCGCACCCGGCTGCTGGTGGCCGACGACAACAAGGTCAACCGGCTGCTGCTGACCCGCAGCCTGGAAGTGCAGGGGCATGGGGTTGCCAGCGCCGAAAACGGACTGATCGCGTTGCAGATGCTGCGTGCCGAACCGTTCGACCTGGTGCTGCTCGACATGGAAATGCCCGAACTCGATGGTTTCGGTGTGCTCGAACAGATGGTGGCTGACAACAAGCTGCGCGACATCCCCGTCATCGTGACCAGTTCGCTTGAAGGCGTGGCCGACATCGTGCGCTGCATCGAGCTCGGCGCCGACGACTACCTCAACAAGCCGGTCAATCCGGTGCTGCTCAAGGCGCGCATCAATTCCAGCCTGGAGAAGAAGCGCCTGCGCGACCAGCAGAAGGAACTCGTCAAGCGTTTTGCCACCTCGCAGGTGGCCGACGACATGGCCGAGTCCGGTTTTGCGCTGGGCGGGCGGCGTGTCTCATGCACGGTGATGTTCTCCGACATCCGCGGTTTTACATCGCTCGTAGAGTCGCAGGCGCCCGAGGAGACGATCGAGCTTCTCAACACCTACTACACGCTGATGTTCGACGCCATCAGCGGCCACGGCGGCGTCGTGAACCAGATGATTGGCGACGGCCTGATGGCGATATTCGGCGCGCCCCAGCCGCTGGAGGACGCACCGCTGGCCGCGGTGCGCGCGGCGCTGGACATGGTCGAGATGATCGAATTGTTCAACGCCGAGCGTGTGGCGCTGGACAAGGAGCCGATTCGCATCGGCATCGGCATTGCGTCGGGCGAGGTCGTCGCGGGCTACACCGGCACCCAGCAGCGCGCCACCTACACCTGTATCGGCGACACCGTGAACCTGGCGGCGCGGCTGGAGGCGCACACCAAGGAGGCGGGACGCGGCATTCTTATCGATGGCAAAACACGCGCCGTGCTGGGAGACAGGTTGGCGCTGGACGCACTGGGCGAGGTGCTGTTCAAGGGCAAGTCGGTGGCAGTGCCGGTTTTTGCCGTGAAGGCGCAGGCGCAGTGATGCGCACGCGGCGCCAGCGCCCGGGAAGATGGACGCCGGCATGAGGCGTTCTTGGCTGTGCTGCTGGTGGTGCTTGCTGGCGGCGGCGGGCATCGCGACAGCGCAGGAAGCGGCAAAGCCGGTTCCTCCTGCGTCCTTGCCTGCGGTGGTGCCTGCCCCCGGGCCTGGCAGGCTGGTGGTGAGCTGCGATCCCGGCGGCTGCTGGGATGAGTTCGGCGTGCGCTACGACCGGGCGGACGCCGGGGTTTTCATCCGCAAGGACGGCAGGAGTTGCCTTGCGGTCGAGGGCCGGATGCGCTGCGAGTGACGCGCGTCAGACCCGCGGCTCGCCATTGCGGTTGACGGTGATCGTCGCGCCCGGTTCGGATGTCATCTGGACCCGGTGCTCCTGACCGCGAAAGACATAGCTCACGTCCCACAGATCGGCGCGGGCCTGGGGCGGTGGATTGGTGCAGCGCTGCACGTCCTGGGTATCGGGTTGCCCGTTGCGCCCGACTTGCGAGCCGATCGCACCTCCCGCGACGGCGCCGCCGACGGTTGCCAGATCGCGCCCGCGACCATCGCCCACCTGGTGGCCCAGGATGCCGCCAATGACGGCGCCGATGACGATCGCCGGAACATTGCGCCGGCTTTCCTGCACCACCGCTTCACTTTCGACCCAGCAGCGCTGCTCGGGGGTCTGCACCACCGCCCGCACCGCCGTGACCTCGGCCTGAAACAGCCGCTCGCCACCGCGCCGGCGCGGGTCGTACGGCCGCGGCATGGTCGCTCCAGCAGCGGCGCGATTGTCACGCTGATGCAGGTCGCGGCCCACGATGCGCGCCGACGAAACCTGATTGTCCAGGCCCATCGACGCCAGCGACGGATACTGGCCCTGGCGCAGCACCACGCACGGTCCGCTGAACCCGCCATCGCGGCACAGTTCCCACGGGCCGCCAAAGACCTGAACCGACGAGCTGCGGTCATTTACGCCGGATTGGCGCAGATCGGCCAGTTCATCCTGGATGGCAAACGAGCGACCGCGAAAGCCGTCCTGCTCGAAAAATACCAGCTTGGGTGGCGCAGCGCCGGGGCCGTTGTCACGAACCAACGCGCGGATCGAGGTCACACGGTTGTCGAGCGCCAGTGCGCTCAGCGACGGATACTGGCCGGCGCGCAGCACGGCACAAGGGCCAGCGAATCCGCCGTCCCTGCAGATCTCCCAATGCGCGCCGAATACCTCGACCGAGGAGATCCGGTCGTTAAATCCGCTTCGCCCCAGATCGGCGATGTCTTCCTGCACCGTCAGGGCGCGTCCTCGGAAACCTTCGTTCTCGTATGCGACGACACGGCTGTCGTTGGCCGCCGGCACCACCGGCGGGAGCTGTGCCGCGGGCTCTTCGACCCGGGCCAGCGCCTGGGCGGACGAAATGCGGTTGTTCAGGCCGACGGCGCCCAGTGTCGGATATCGGCCGGGCCGCAATACGGCGCAGCGTCCGTTGAAACGGGCGTCTTCGCATATCTGCCAGCGCTCGCCCGGGTCTCCGCCAACGATGACCGACGATGCGCTGTCATTGAAGCCGAAACGTGCAAAGTCGCCAATCTGGCGCTGCGTCGTGAACGATTCTCCCTGGAACTGCTCGCGCTCGTAAAACGTGATCTGCGCAGCGGCGTGCCCGGCCAGGGTCGCGACGGCGATCGATACGATGCCCTTGACTGATCTTTTCATGGTGTCTCCTTGACGGATGCCTGGCGATCCGCCAAGCAGTGACAGTATGCGATGCCTGCTTGGACGCCAATAGCGGACAACGGCGCCATCGCGCGTAGTGGATGTCCTACGCATCGGGGATGCGCGAACAAGACCGGCTGTCAACGGCGCCAGCGATTGCCCGGTTGGCGGTCGTCATAGTTCGGAACCCCATCGCCGTCGCGATCGCGGTCATACCGATTGGCGACGCCGTCGCCATCCCGGTCGCGCCGGTTGCCGCCGCGGTAGGCCGGGCGGACGTAGACCGTGGCTGGCGCCACGACAATCGGCGCTGGCTGCACATAGAGGGTGGCCCCGCGCGGGCCATACACGGCGCCGTAGCCGACCGGTGGATAGACCGCGCATCCGGTCAGGCCGGCCAGTGTGACGGGAAGGGCAAGCAACCATTTCATGGGAGTCTCCTTGGGTGGTGCCAGACCCATGCGGGTCCGGTATCGCCATTGAAACTGCGTACTGTGTCGGCCGCGCATCCCATCGGTGTCCGGTTGTAAGGCTTGTGCCGAGCTTGCTTGGCGCAAATGCCGCCGGCCTGATCTGGCGACGTGCCTGGCGTGCGGTGCACCAAAGAGCTGCGCTGCACAGGGGGCCGGCTGGGTGTCGCGGCGAACAATAGAATGACCCACCGCGCCGCGTGCGCCCCGAGAATCGGACCCGACAATGCGTATCCTGCAGTTGCTGGCGCTCATCGCCCTGGTGGTATTCGGATCGGTTCCAGCGCAGGCGGCGGGGGACGCGGCGCCCGAGAAAGTGCGTGAACTGTTGCAGATACTGGCTGATCCGCAGGTGCAGGGCTGGATCGAGCAGCAACGCGCCGCCCCCGCCACGGCGGCCACGGCCGCGCAGCCTGCTGGCGACGCGATGATGGCTGGGCAGATCGACGGCGTCCGGGCCCACCTGGCGTCGATCGGCGAAGCAGCGCCCAAGGTACGTGGCGCACTGGCGGACGCAGCTGCCAAGGTGCACGGCGAAATGGCCGCGCACGGCGTCGACCATTTCTTCCTGCTGCTGGCCGCGTTCGCGGCCTTGGGTTTTGGCATGGAGCGCCTGTTCTGGCTGGTCTCGGGCGGCGTGCGCAAGCGCATCATCGCCTCGCCCATGGACACGCCGGTAGAACGTCTGCGTGCCATGTTGGCGCGGTTTGGCTTCGGTACCAGCTGGATTGGCGCATTTGCGCTGGGCACCGTGGGTGCGTTCCTGGCGTTCGACTGGCCGCCGGTTCTGCGCGACGCCCTGCTGCGCCTGCTGGTGGCGGTGGTCATGGTGCGGCTATCCCTGGTTGTCGGGCGGCTGCTGTTCGCACCGGGCGCCGAGAGGTTCCGGATGGTGCCGATGGACACGCCGTCGGCGTGGTTCTGGCATCGACGGCTGGTCGCCAATATGGTGGGGATCGCGCTCCAGTTTGCCCTCATCGGGTGGCTGATTGCGCAAAGTGTCGATCAGGGGGTCGTGCGCGTCGTGGCCTATGGCCTGTACCTGGCGCAGATGGTCCTGATCATGGAGATGGTCTGGCGCCGTCCTGGCGAACGCAACGACCACTACAAGGCGGTAGGTTGGGCGATATCGGTCGCCTTGTTCGTGTTGCTGTTGCTGCGGGTGATCGGTGCTTTTCCGCTGTTCTGGGCCGGAGCGCTGATGCTCGGTGTGTACGGCATCGTGCGCCTGCTCAATGCGATAACGACACACCTGCAGCGCGCTCCCGGTGCGCCATGGGACGAACCGGTGGTGCCCAGCATTGGCGGCGTGGCGTTTGTGCGGGCGGTTCGCGTGCTGCTGATCATCGTGGCGGCGCTGGTGCTGGCCCGCAACCTTGGCATCGATCCGGTGCAGGTGATGACCGGCGAGAGCGCGACCATTCGCATCGTGCGCGGAGCCTTCAGTGTGGTCGTGATCGCGCTGTTTGCCGATCTGGTCTGGTTCGTTTTCAAGGCCATGCTCGAGCGTAAGCTGGCCGAGGCGCAGGCAGTGGGCGCCGATGACACCGCGCATGCGGGGCAGGCAACGCGTTTGCGCACGGTGCTGCCGATTTTGCGCAATGTGTCGTTCGTGACCCTGGCACTGATCGCCGTGTTGACGGCCATGTCGGCAATGGGCGTCGACATCGCGCCCATGGTGGCCGGCGCAGGTGTGCTCGGGATCGCAGTCGGCTTCGGGGCCCAGACCCTGGTCAAGGACATCGTCAGCGGCGTGTTCTTCCTGTTCGACGATGCGTTTCGGGTCGGCGAATACATCCAGAGCGGCAACTACAAGGGTACGGTCGAGTCGTTCAGCCTGCGTTCGGTGCGACTGCGCCACCACCGCGGCCCGGTCTATACCGTACCTTTTGGTGAACTGGGCGCGGTGCAGAACATGAGCCGTGACTGGGTGATCGACAAGCTCTCGATTGGCATCACCTACGACAGCAACCTGGAAACGGCGCGCAAGCTGATCAAGAAGATCGGCCAGGACCTGGCGGCGGACCCGGAGATGGGCCCCAACATCCTGGAACCGCTCAAGATGCAGGGTGTCGAGCAGTTCGGCGATTTTGCGATCCAGATCCGCATGAAGATGATGACCCGCCCCGGCGAGCAGTTCGTGGTCCGGCGCAAGGCCTATGCGCTGATCAAGACCGCATTCGACGCCAACGGCATCAAGTTCGCTTTCCCGACGGTGCAGGTGGCCGGCGGCACCGATGCGTCGGTGGCGGCGGCGGCGCAGAACATGCTGGATGCGAGCAAGGCGCCGGCCCCGACCTGAGCCTGCCAGCCGCGGACATTGCCGAGCGCGACCGCCGAGACGGTCTTGGACTCGGCGCCCGGTTGTTCGGGCCGGTGGGTTCGTTCAAGCCTGCCGCTGGCGCCTGCGCCGAACGAACGCGCCCATGACACCGAGTCCAGCGAGCAACATCGCGTAGGTTTCAGGCTCCGGAACCGGCGCCAATGCAAACGTCAGCATGGTCGGGTCATGGTCTGACAACTGGTCGCTGAATTCTGAATTGGCATGCACCACGTCGTACACCAGCGCCCCGTTCGCAACCAGGTTGGGTGACACGAACATGTGGTCCAGTGCCTGCAAGTTGCCTTCGAAGTTGTAGGTATAGCGCTCGCCCTCGGGCAACGTGTTGGTCAGGTTGATCAGGCCTGCCGCATACAGCGGTGCCAGGGTATCGGCGAATTGAAAGTCGTTCAGGTCACCGGCGACGATCACATTCGCGTTCGGGTTGATGCCCAGCACACCGGCGACGAAACTGCCGACCGCCTGCGCCTGCGCCAGACGCTGGGTTGCGCTCGACAGTACGGGTGCCTGGGTATTGCCGAACAGGGGCTGGTCGCCGCCCTTGCTGTTGAAATGGTTGCTCACGACAATGATTTGCTGGCCATCGACGGTGAACTCCACTACCAAGGGCTTGCGGCTGTTGGCGAAGGCAGCATGGGTGGGGTCGATGCGGCCAGCGCCCAGGTTCAGCTGGACTTGTCCGCCAGGCCCGGCCGTGGCACTTATTGCATCCAGTGGGCCGCCGACCGCACCCGAGAAGCTGACATGCGCGGTGTCATACAGAAACGCCTGGCGAATGTTGCCGCCGGGTTGGCCACCGTCAGCGCCATCAACCGGGTTCACCGTGACGAACTGGTAGTTCCGTCCTGTCTGCGCGTTGAGTTCGGTGGCCAGGCGCCCCAGCGTGATGTCGGAGGCGACGGTGCCATTGTTGGTGGCGCCGTTGTTGTCCTGTACCTCTTGCAGCGATAGGAGATGGGGCGCGCCGAGGGAATCCTTGATCTGTGCTGCGATGGCCACGATACGGGCATCGGTGGCGTTGCCACCCAGGTTTTCGACGTTGTAGCTGGCCACACCGATGCGACCGGCGGGGATGGTCGCCGCTTCGCGTGTCAACGTGTTCGACGTGACGTTGACCGGCTGGGTCACATTGAGCTTGAAATTGCCGAAGCTGTAGTCCAGCACGCCCACGATATCCTGCAGTTGCGCGCCGCTGTGCACCGTAGGCGTTGTCATCAATCGGTCGTCGAGCTGGAAGCGCTGGCCATTGAATTGGCCCGGTCCGATCACGACGCCGCCACGGGGAGCCGTGATGATGCCCGCTGCACCGACTTGGGCACTGGCTATCACGGGTATTTCCCCGAATGATGTACGCGGTCCCACCGACACGGCAGAGGGAATGCTCACGCGCATGCCCTCCAGGGACTCGTAGAAATCGATCGCAAATTGCGACGGATTCAAAAGGTAGCCCGGCGCGGTCTCGACATTGCCGACATTGGCGGCGATGGTGCTGGGTGGCAGGAAACCCGCGCCGATCACGGTTGCCGCAGGCAAGGCATTGCCGGACGAGGTGGCCGACCAGGTGGCGAACGCCGAGAACGTGCTGCTTGCGTTGATCTGAGTCGTTGTCAGGTTGTTCAGGCCGCCGTTGCCGCCAGGACGAAACTCCTGCAGTTGACCAGTGACCAGCACCGCATCGCCCAGCAGCGGTTTGCTCAGGCTACTTCCGCGAAAAACGTAGATCGCGTCGGAGGTCAGCGCATTGTTGTCGCCAAGGTCCTGCATCCAGAAGCCGTTGTTTTCAGTCGCCGTCACGAATCCAGCGATCATGTCGACCCGCGTGTTGGCCAACGTTGACAGATGCGCGGTGCCTTGCAATGCGCCAATCAGTTGGGCATGCGCGCCATGCGCGGTCGCAAGCAGCAACGCGGCAGCCAGCGCGCCAAGACGAAAACGGTTTGGTGTATGCATGGTGATACCTCCTGCAAATGGGGTCAGATGGAAAAAACGGGTGAAACCGGCGCGCCTGCGCTGGCAGGCTTGAAGGCCCGGCATCGGCGCATGACCGCTGCCAGGGTCGCGAGTCCGGCCAGCATCAGGGCGCAGGTTTCAGGCTCTGGAACTGCCGCCATCATCAATGAATGCGGCTGCGATTCGCATAGGGGTTTGCCCGCAATGTGGCATGGAATCGGTTACGTTCAGAGTGAACAGCGCTGTCGAGGTCCGATCGACCTATTGACCTGACACGGAGACTGTCTTAGGCACATGACAACCCTGCGCCGACGGTATTGCCGCTGTTGCCACCAAGGGAACAGAAGGACACGATGGAGTCAGAACGTTGGAAAGGGCGAAGCTGGTCGGGGCCGGTATCTGCGGCTGCTGTCCGAACGGGCCAGTTTGGGGACGGGCCCGGTGTTCGGCGACGGAACCTGCCGGACTCGGAGTTCCAACATTTTGCAAGCGCCGGCAGGCGCACTTGCAGGTGGGTATCAGCTCTTTGGCCGTGCCGTAGCGCTGCGCACACTCAGCAGCATCGTCAGCGTCAGAATGCCGACGATGACGCCCAGCGACACCAGCACCGGTATCTTGTAGAAATCGACCAGGCACATCTTGACCCCGATGAAGACCAGGATCACGGCCAGCCCGTAGTTGAGCAGGTGGAATTTGCTGGCGACTGCAGCCAGCAGGAAATACATCGCCCGCAGGCCCAGGATGGCGAACACATTGCTGGTGAGCACGATGAACGGGTCGCTGGTGATGGCAAAGATGGCCGGAATCGAGTCGACGGCAAATATGACGTCGGTCACCGCGATCAGGCAGATCACCAGGAACAGTGGCGTCGCGATGCGCTGGCCGTTCTCGACGGTCCAGAACTTTTCGCCGTCGTAATGCTTGCTGACTGGAATCAGCCTGCGCAGCAGACGCAGGGCAGGGTTGTCCTGCAGGTCCGGCTCCTTGCCGGCGGCCCACCACATCTTGACGCCGGTGAGCACCAGGAAGGCACCAAACAGATACAGGATCCAGTGGAACTGCTGCAGCAACCAGCCGCCGACCAGGATCATCACGGTACGCAGCACGATGGCGCCGATGATGCCGATCATCAGCACCCGCTTCTGGTAGTTGGGCGGTACCGCGAAATAGGAGAAGATCATCAGGAAGACAAATATGTTGTCGACTGCCAGTGACTTCTCGATCAGATAGCCGGTAAGAAACTCGAGCGACCGGGTGTTGGCGATTGCGACCGAGCCGGTACTGTCTTTCACGGCCCACCAGAACAGGCCATTGAACACGAAGCTCAGCGCTATCCAGACCAGGGACCAGTTCAGCGCCTCGCGAACGCCGACGGCATGCGCGCCCTGTTTCTGCAGCACGACGAAGTCGACAAACAGCGACACCAGGACGATGGCGATGAACGTGGCCCAGAGCCACAACGGAGCGATTGTTTCCACAGCACGACCTCGAAAATAATGAAAAGCACAACAGGCTCTCCATAAGGTCTTGCGGGAGAGTGCCCTGCGGCACCCCTGCATGTTCCGGCCGATGTGCCACCGCAAGGGTGACGACCGCGACGTATTGACGAAACATGCGAACCCGAGGCGCGAGGCCCGGGACTGCTACTCCCCTTAAGGAAGTGGCGAGTGTCGCCGGGTGGCCAGAAACCCTACGGCGGTTGGACCAATTGGCCGCGCAGGCGCCGCGGCCAATCCGGGATCAGCGCAGTTGCTTCCAGATCTCATCGAGCACGTCCTGGACGATCTCCACCAGGGGATTCTCGCGTTGTGCCGGCTCCGGCGGCGCGGCAGGCGGCCGCGGGCGCGGCCGTGGGATGTCGAACTCCACCCGTGCGTCGATCCACTTGTTGCGCAGCGCCTGCTGGAACACCTCACCCACCATGGGCAGCGCGCTGCGGGCGCCCTGGCCCCAGGATCCCATGGTCACACTGTTGTCGTTGAACCCGACCCGCGCGCCAGCCACCAGCTGCGGGCTGGCCATGACGAACCAGCCATCGGTGTTCTCCTGCGTGGTGCCGGTCTTGCCGGCCACGTCGGCGCGGATGCCGTAGCGGCTGCGGATCGCCGCGCCGGTGCCGTAGTCGATGGTGCCACGCATCGCGTTGATCAGGGTCAGCGCGTCCTTGTAGGGCATGGCGCGCTCGGGCGCGGCGACCGGTGCGAATTGTTGCAGCAGCTTGCCATGCCGGTCTTCGACGCGCTGTACCAGCACCGGCGCGATGTAGTTGCCGCCATTGGCGATGCTGCCGTAGGCGCTGACCATCTCGATCAGCGTCACCGGGCTGGTGCCCAGGGCGAGGGAGGGCACCATGTCGAGTTTGCTCTGGCGCACGCCCAGGGCCTGCGCCAGCTGGCCCACCTTCTTGGGGCCGACCTTTTGCACCAGTTGCGCGGTGATCGTGTTCTTGGAGTAGGCCAGGCCGTCGCGCAGGCTCATCGGCGCCCCGCTCGGTGGCGTCTCGTCCTTCGGGGTCCACACCGCGCCGCCGCCCTCGGGCCGGATTTCCACCGCCTCGTCGACCAGCGTGTCGTCCGGGCGAAAGCCCTGCATGAACGCCGCGCCGTAGACGAAGGGCTTGAAGGTGGAGCCGGGCTGCCTGCGCGCCTGGATCACATGGTCGAACTGCTCGCTGGCAAAGTCGCGACTGCCGACCCAGGCGCGCACCGCGCCATTGCGCGGGTCCAGCGCCAGGAACCCGGCCTGCAGCGGCGGGCTTTCCTGGCCGGCTCGCACGCGCCCGTCGGCCAGTCGCTGCAGATAGGTCAGTTGTCGCGTCATGGCCTGGTTCGCGGCTTGTTGCATAGCCGCGTCGAGCGTGGTCACGACGCGCAGGCCATCGGCATGGATCGCGTATCCGTTGTCGTCAGCCCAGCCGACCAGCCACTTGCGCAGCTGTTGCGCGACATGCGGCGCCGGCCCCAACGCCACGCTCTGGCGCTCGAAGTCCAGTTTGAGCGGGCGACGGCTCAGATCATCCAGCCGCGCCACGTCGAGCGTGCCATCCCTGGCCATCTGCGCCAGCACCAGGTTGCGGCGTTGCCGCGCACGCTCCGGGTTCTGCACCGGGTTGTAGTAGCTGGTTCCCTTGAGCATGCCGACCAGCGTGGCGCCCTCCAGCACGTCGAGATCTTTCGCCGACTTGTCGAAATAGGTGCGTGCTGCCATCTCGATGCCGAAGGCGTTGTACAGGAATGGCACCGTATTGAGATAGGTCTCCAGGATTTCCTGCTTGGAATACAGCGCCTCGATCTTTACCGCGGTGATCGCTTCCTTGACCTTGCGCGTGATGCTGGCAGAGCGCCCGATCTCGTCGGGGTACAGGTTGCGCGCCAGTTGCTGCGTGATGGTGGAGCCACCCTGCAGTTCGCCCTGCAAGGTACTCAGCAGGGCACCGGCCGTGCGGCGAAAGTCGATGCCGTGGTGCTGGTAGAAGCGGTGATCCTCGGTGGCGATCAGCGCGTTCACCACATTGGCGGCGACCTTGTCCAGGCTGACCCATTCGCGGTTGATGTGCTTGTATTCGGCCAGCAGCGATCCGTCGGCGGCCAGCAGCACCGAGGGCAGGCCGACCTTGGCCTTGCGCAGGTCGCCGATGCCGGGGGTGAATGGCACCAGCGCCAGCACGTACAGCAGCACCAGCGCCGGCGTCAGCATCAGCGCGCGCCACGGATGGCGGCGCGCGGCGGCCATTGCCCGCCGCGCCAGTGCAGTGGCGGCGTCAAGGTAGGGACGCAGAGCGGCGAACATGGGCGCAGTGTACGCAAGCCCCGTGCGATGGCGGCGCATGACCATGCCGCTGCGACGGATGGTCGGCGGCGGTATGCTCGGCCGTCCCACCCCGCGCAGTCGAACCCGTTTGCTGTTGCGCAGTCCACAATCGTCACCCTTGCGCTTGTCATCCATCCATGCCCCTTACCGCAAATCCATGCAGCATCGTCGTCGTGCAGCCTGTTTCGGGCCGGGTTGACAGACCGCGGCCATACGGGCCGCTCCCAACACCAATCCCGCGCTGCGCAGCACGCAGGGCATTGCTGTGACCACCGCATCAGTTGCGCCGTTGCTGGACTTCGTGCGGCGCCATCCGCGCCTGCTGGTGCTGACCGGTGCCGGCTGCAGCACCGGGTCGGGCATTCCCGACTACCGCGACGCAACGGGTGCCTGGAAGCGCAGCGCGCCGATGCGCTACCAGCTCTTTGTCGCAGACGCATTGGCACGCAAGCGTTACTGGGCGCGCAGCATGGTCGGCTGGCGCACCATGGCCAACGCCAGACCGGCTGCGGCCCACCATGCGCTGGTGCAACTGGAGGCCGAAGGCCATGTGAGCCTGCTCGTCACACAGAACGTGGATGGCTTGCACGCAGCCGCGGGTAGTGGTCGGGTCATCGACCTGCATGGGCGCATCGACACCGTCTGTTGCCTGGGCTGTGGCCAGCGCTGGCCGCGCCGCGCAATGCAGCAGATGTTGTTGCGCCGCAATCCGGGCTGGGCCGACCTGCCCGCGCTGGCTGCCCCCGACGGAGACGCCGACCTTGAGGCACAGGATTTCTCGCCGTTCGACGTGCCGCAGTGTCCGGCCTGTACCGGCATGCTCAAGCCCGATGTCGTGTTCTTCGGCGAGAACGTGCCGCGCGAGCGGGTGGCGGCGGTGCGTGCCGCGCTGGCGCGGTCCGATGCCTTGCTGGTGGCGGGATCCTCGCTGATGGTGTATTCGGGTTACCGGTTCGTCGAGGATGCAGTTGCCGCCGGCAAGCCCGTGGCGGTCGTCAACCAGGGCCGCACGCGGGCCGATGCCGTGCTATCGCTCAAGCTGGAGCAGGAGGTGGGTGCCTCGCTCTCGGCGCTGGCCGTGCAGTTGTCGACAAGCCGGGCCGAAGGTTGAAAACCGGTGGCGTTCGGCCCTCGGGCGGACGGCTCGGGCGGACGGCTTCAACCGCCGCTTCAAGTCGATTACACTGAAAGCATCCCCAACCAGGCGGTCATTCGCACATGCCCTTAGAAGACGAGGAGAGCAGCCCGATTACCGATCCCCTTGCGCGCCGGGTCGGGCTTGACGCGAACGCCGGGCAGGTCGCCGATGCGATTGGCGTCCTTTGGGAACAGATCGACGATGCCCTGACGCCCATCATCGGGTCTCAGGGCGTGGTTGCGCTCTACAGGCGCACGGTCCGTCTTACCTGCGCGGTACACCCCTGGGTGGCGGGCGGACTCGATGGCATCCCGTCGGAGTTGGATCCCAAGACGCTGCAATCCGTACTTGCGCGACAGAGCAGTGCCCAGGCCGCTGCCGCGGGCAGCGCTTTTCTCCAGACCTTTCACGACCTGCTGGCCAGCCTGGTCGGGCCCTCGCTGACCGAACGATTGCTGCGTTCGGTCTGGACAAACCCATTGAGCGGCCCACCCGCGCAGGACACATTGCCATGACCACCAAAGTCACCATCAACCGCCTGGCCACCGGAGTGCCGGGCCTGGACGATGTGCTCGGCGGTGGCCTGCCGGAGTATTCTTTCAACCTCATCGCCGGGCCGCCGGGCTGCGGCAAGACCACGCTGGCGCACCAGATGATGTTCGCGCTGGCGACGCCAGAGCGCCCCGCGATCTATTTCACGGTGCTGGGCGAGCCGCCGCTGAAGA
>JANNKH010000134.1:0-35701 GCA_031396205.1 Rhodoferax sp. | reverse complement strand
GGCGAGTTGTGCACGGCCGTGGTGGCCGGGCCGCTCAACTGCGGCGCGGCTGAGGTATTTCTTTCCAAAGATCGCGCCAAGGTACGCGTGAGCGACTTCATTTATGACCTCTCGCTGGAGGATGGGCAAGTCGAGGTCATGCTGGTACACGGCCGCACACTGGTCGATGTATGGAGCGCCAGTTATTCCTGGGATCACCACTACCTGCGTTTCATCGACCAGGAACGGCGCACGTTTTACCGTGTGCGCTTCGCCAACCCGGCGCAGTTCCAAGATTTGGGGCAACGGGGGGACTGACACGCAAATCGGTGCGTTGAACGAACGCGTCACCGGGCGTCTTCTGGACTGATTCAGCCCAGTTGGGATTGATCGGGGCTTGCCGCCCCGCGCCTATTGCGGCATGCGCGTCAAACGCATAGGACAGCGGCGGCCTGCGTGCCGGAGGTGATGCGCGGTTCTCCGCGTTCGACCTCACCGATCGACTTGCAAAGGCCAATGACTGGTTCCGGGTAGGCAATTCTGGAAGTTGTAGACCCGCTTTCAGTCTTCTGGTGCCGGCCAACTTTCTCGGAAGCCGACAATCAAGAATGAATGTCAGGGGATCTGCGAAGGGCAGAAGATTGCGCGAGAGATCCAGGGCGGGGCCCGTGTGCCCGCGGAGCGCTTCGACAAGTGCCGCGCAAACATCGTTGCCCTTGAATGCACACCGGTCTGTGCAGCCCGCCCTGCCGGCCGTCTGTTGCCTGACTACTTCTTGGCCTCGGCGTCCTTTTTGACTGCGTCCAGAATCGCCTTCATCGGATCATCGGCCGTGGCGCCGGCCCCCGCATCGCCGCCTGGCGCGCTGGCCCCCTCGCCCGGCGCACCGGTGCCGGCAGCAGGTGCTGCCGGCAACCCGAAAGTGGGCAGCGGAGCCAGTTTGCCGGGACCCGGTACGCGCAAGGCCTCCAACGCCGCCTCGGCGTCGATGTTGGGCCCCTTGTCGATGCCGCTGATGACCAGTTGCGGGAACGCGACGACACTGGCGACCACCATCACCTGCAGGACCAGGAAGGCGATCGATCCCATATAAATCTGCGAGGTCTTCACCGCCGGGATCGTGGCTCCTGTCACCCGATCCTGGTAATCAGTCTTGGCCGCCACACTGCGCAGGTAGAACAGCGCAAATCCGAACGGCGGCGTCAGGAACGAGGTCTGCAGATTCACCGCCAGAATGACGCCGAACCAGATCATCACTGCATCGATCGGCACCCCAGGCATCATCTCGGGCAGGATCTTGGTCGCCACCGGCATCAGGATCGGGATCACAATGAACGCAATCTCAAAGAAATCGATGAAGCAGCCCAGGATGAATACCAGCACATTCACGACGATCAGGAAACCCAGGGCTCCACCCGGCATGCCGATGAACAGGTGTTCCACCCACACATGGCCATCGGCCGCATTGAAGGTAAAACTGAACACCGTTGAGCCGACCAGGATGAACATCACGAAGGTGGCCAGCTTGGCGGTGCCGTCCAGCGCCTGCTTGAGCAGCTTGAAATTCAGCCGGCGACGCGACACCGCCATGATCAGCGCACCCATGGCCCCCATCGCACCACCTTCGGTGGGCGTTGCGATGCCCAGGAAAATCGTTCCCAGCACCAGGAACATCAACACCAGGGGCGGGATCAGCACGAACGTGACCTGCTCGGCCAGGCGCGACAGTAGTCCCATGCCGGTGACCCGGTTGATGATCGCCAGCCCGAGCGCCAGCAGGGACGACACGGTGAGCGACATGATGACGATCTCGTCGCCGGGGGAGGGAATCGTGCGCTCCAGCCACTTCGTCATGTAGCCGTCATGGATGGTTGACCAGAACCAGCCGGCGAGCGCGGCCAACACCAGCAAGACGATCAGCGACACATGCCCGCTGGCACCGTTGTTTTCGCGGTAGATACGGGCCTCGGCGGGCAGGGCCGGCACCCATTTGGGCTTGACGAACGCGATCACGACGATATAGGCGATGTACAGCGCCACCAGCAACAGGGCCGGCTTGAGCGCGCCGGCATACATGTCGCCCACCGAGCGTCCCATCTGGTCGGCCAGCACGATCAGTACCAGCGACGGAGGAATCGCCTGGGCCAGCGTGCCGGAAGCGGTGATGGTGCCGGTGGCGATGGTCCGGTTGTAGCCGTAGCGCAGCATGATGGGCAGGGAGATCAGTCCCATCGAGATCACCGCAGCAGCGACTACGCCGGTGGTTGCCGCCAGCAGGGCCCCGACCAGGATAACGGCGATCGCCAGACCGCCACGCAAAGGGCCGAAAACCTGGCCGACGGTGGAAAGCAGATCCTCTGCCATCCGGGATCGCTCCAAAATAATGCCCATGAAGGTGAAGAACGGGATCGCCAGCAGTGTCTCGTTGGACATGATGGCAAACACCCGCAAGGGCAGGGCCTGGAGCAGGTTGGTCGAGAACAGCCCCAGCTCCATGCCGATGAGGGCGAAAAAAAGTCCGGTCGCAGCCAGTCCGAACGCAACCGGAATACCGGTCAACAGGAAGAACAACAGCCCCGCAAACATGATCGGGACGAAGTTCTGGGTGATGAGTTCGATCATGTCAGCTCTTTTCGGGCAGTTGTGCGCGATGGCCCTGGGCGCGGAACATTTCAGCCTCTTCTTCGGAGAGCCTCTCTTCGGCCAGCAGTTCCTCGTTGGTCTTGTCGTGTTCGACCGAGAACGGCTGATCACGGTGACCGGTCAGAAAACCGATGCGTTTGATCAGTTCAGAAAGGGCCTGCAGCAGCAGCACCCCAAAACCCACCGGGATGAGAATGATCGCCGGCCAGCGGATCAGCCCTCCGGCGTTCTGGCTCATCTCGCCGCTGTCATAGGCGCGCATGAAATACGGCCAGGCCAGGTCGATCATGATGATGGCCAGCGGAATGGTGAACACGACGATGCCGACGGCGTCGATGATGGCATTGGTGCGTTTGGAGAACCGGCTGGAGATAAAGTCGATGCGCACATGGTCGTTCTTGAGCATCACGTAACCGACGCCCAGCATGAACACTCCGGCAAACAGGTACCACTGGATCTCCAGCGCCGAATTCGAGCCGATGTTGAAGGCCTTGCGCAGCACCGCATTGACCGAACTGATGACGGTGGCGCCCAGGATCAGCCACATGATGAGCTTGCCAAGACCCAGGCTGATGGCGTCGATGAGCCTGGACAGCGATAGAAGTATGGACATAAAGTCTCCGTTAAATGCGCTGCCTTTGACCACTGCGCAGGGCGCACAAACTGCATCGGCATGCCCCCCAAGGTGTAACCGCGGGTAAAGGCAAAAGGCCGCCGAGTTTAGCCTATGGCAAGGGCGAAAACACGGCTATGGCATTAGGGAAACTACGCAATGCCGCCCGGTCGCGCGCAATTACCGTCGAGCGATCAGCCCACGACCTTGAGTGAGGGGCGCGGCGCGTCGAATCGGTCTGGAAACCGATTGCGAATGGACATCGCAATGCCATCGGCGTCCAGCCCCTGCAATGCCAGCAACCGCGCTGGATCGCCGTGCTCGATGAAATGGTCTGGCAGGCCCAATTGCAGCATCGGGCGCACCTGCCCTGCCGATTGCAGGAACTCACCCACCGCGCTGCCGGCGCCACCCATGATGGCGCCCTCCTCGACCGTGACGAGCACCTCGTGTGTGGCCGCAAGCTCCAGCAGCAAGGCCTGGTCCAGCGGTTTGACCCAGCGCATGTTGACGACGGTCGCATCGACCTGCTGCGCGGCCACCAGCGCCGGATGCAACAGGGTGCCGAACGCCAGGATGGCGATACCACGTCCACTGCGGCGTATCTCGCCCTTGCCATAGGGCAGGCCCGACAGGCCCGGCTCGACCGCCACCCCGGCGCCAACACCGCGCGGGTAACGCACCGCCACCGGATGGTTCTGCTCAAATGCGCTGGACAGCAGTTGCCGGCACTCGTTCTCGTCCGACGGACAGGCCAGCGACAGGTTGGGAATACAGCGCAGGAACGCAATGTCGTAGGCACCCGCATGCGTGGCGCCATCGGCACCCACCAGCCCAGCGCGGTCCAGCGCAAACACCACCGGCAGGTTCTGGATCGCCACATCGTGAATCAGCTGGTCGTAGGCGCGCTGCAGGAACGTGGAGTAGATCGCCACCACGGGCTTGAGTCCCTCGCAGGCCAGGCCCGCCGCGAACGTGACCGCATGTTGCTCTGCGATACCGACGTCGAAATAGCGTTTGGGAAAGCGCTTTTCGAACTCGACCAGGCCAGAGCCCTCGCGCATCGCCGGCGTAATGCCAACCAGTCGCTTGTCGTGCGCTGCCATGTCGCACAACCACTGGCCAAAGACCTGGGTGAAGGTCGGCTTGGCGGTTGCCGGCGAACTTTGCAGCCCCACCGCGGGATCGAACTTGCCCGGCCCGTGATAAGCCACGGGATCGGCCTCGGCCAGTTTGTAGCCCTGGCCTTTTTTTGTGACCACATGCAGGAATTGCGGACCCTCGAGTTGGCGGATGTTCTCCAATGTCGGGATCAGCGACTCCAGATCGTGGCCGTCGATCGGCCCGGTGTAGTTGAAGCCGAATTTCTCGAATAGCGTGGCTGGAACCACCATGCCCTTGGCATGTTCCTCGATGCGCTTGGCCAGCTCGAACAGGGGCGGCGCGCCCTTGAGCACGCTCTTGCCGACGTTCTTGGCGGCAGCGTAGAACTGGCCGGTCATCAGCTGCGCCAGATAGCGGTTGAGTGCGCCCACCGGGGGGCTGATGCTCATGTCGTTGTCGTTCAGGATAACCAGCAACTTGCAATCGGCAATGCCTGCATTGTTCAGCGCCTCGAAGGCCATGCCGGCGGTCAGCGCACCGTCGCCGATGATGGCCACGCTGTGGCGCTCTTCGCCCTTGATCCTGGCCGCAAGGGCCATGCCCAGGGCGGCCGATATCGACGTGCTGGAATGCGCGGTGCCAAACGCGTCGTGTTCACTTTCGGTTCTCTGCGGAAAACCGCTCAGGCCCCCGAACTGGCGCAGGGTTGCCATGCGCTCGCGCCGACCGGTCAGGATCTTGTGCGGATAGGTCTGGTGTCCTACGTCCCATACCAGCCGGTCGTGCGGCGTGTTGAACACATAGTGCAGCGCCACCGTCAGTTCCACGGTTCCCAGGTTCGAGCTCAGGTGCCCGCCGGTGCGCGACACACTGGCCAGCAGGAATGCACGCAACTGCGCGGCGAGCGCACCGAGTTGTCCGCGCGGAATCCGCCTCAGATCGGATGGATCCAGAATATTTTGCAACAACGGGTAATGCGAGTCGGGCATTGACTGTCCTCAGTTGGATCGATGGACGACCATGTCCGCCAGTGCACGCAGCGCCGCGTCATACGGCAACGCGGCTTGGTCCAGCGCAGCATGCGCGTCGATGAGCAAGGCGCGCGCAAAACCGCGCGACCGCTCCAGACCCATAACCGACACATAGGTCGGCTTATGCTGGATCGCATCCTTGCCGGCGGTTTTTCCCAGGGTCGCGGAATCGGCAGTGACATCGAGAATGTCATCCACCACCTGGAAGGCCAGCCCAATGGCCGCGCCAAACGCCTGCAGCGCGTTCCATTGCCTTGGCGATGGTTGCCCGCAACTGGCCCCCATCAGCACGCTGCCTTGCAACAAGGCACCGGTCTTGAGCGCATGCATGTCACGCAGTTGCTTCTCGCTGAGCGCTGCACCGACACTGGCAAGGTCAATCGCCTGGCCACCGGCCATGCCGGCGCTACCTGCGGCGCGCGCCAGCAGCCGGCAAAACTGCGCCTGCATCTCCGCCGGCACCGAATCGGCCGCATCGGGCGTCAGCAGTTCAAACGCCAGCGCCTGCAACGCGTCGCCGGCCAGCAATGCCTTGGCCTCGCCAAACGCAACATGCACCGTGGGTTTACCGCGGCGCAGCACATCGTTGTCCATGCACGGCATGTCGTCGTGGACCAGCGAGTAGGCATGGATCAACTCCACCGCACAAGCCGCGCGCAGCGCGGCACCCGTATGGCCCTGCAGCGACTCGCAGGCTGCCAGCACCAGCAGCGGACGCAGGCGCTTGCCACCATCGAGCACCGCGTAGCGCATCGCCTGCACAAGCTCGGCCGGCGCACCATGGTCCAGACCCTCGGGTGGGTCCACAGTGACCCAGCGCTCCAGCGCACGCTCGACCAGTTCCAGCCGGGCAGTGGACCAGTCAATCAGGTCCAGCGACCGCGCCGGTTGCGCCAGAGGGCGTTGCGTCACTCGGGCGTCCATGTCTTGAGGGTTCCTGCGTCCAGTATGCTGATCTGGTTCTCCACGGCCCGCAGCTTCTCGCGGCAATACTGCAGCAGTTCGGCGCCACGCTGGTATCCGCTCAGCAACTGCTCCAGCGGCATGTCGCCGGATTCAAGTCGTCCGACCAATTGTTCAAGCTCTTCCAGCGCCGCCTCGTAACTGGCGGGTGTCGCGGTCGTGCTCAAGTTGGCGGGCGCCTTGGCCATGGTGTTCGCTATCGTGTAAAACCCGCCATTTTAGGCTTCAACGATGCACCGACCCTGCATCCCAATCGCCGCGAGCCAATGCCGCCACCAGACGCGCCATTGCGCGGCGCATCGAAAGGTACAATTCGCAGCTTCCCTGCCGGCCTGTCCGGATTATCTTGTCACCGCCTGTGGAGTACCCGCGGCGGCTGTCACCTCCCTGTGGGGAGTGTTTAGGTCAGGTCATCCATGTCTGATTTAAGTCTTAGACTGCAGCAGGCGGCGAGCCAGTTGCCGGTTGCCAGCTACTTCGACGAAGCCCTCTTCCAACGCGAACGCGCCAGCATTTTCCGCAACGGCGCCCGGTATGTCGGGCATCGGCTGGCGGTGCCCGAGTTGGGCGACTACTACACCTTGCCACAGGAATCGGACGGCCGGGCGCTGGTGCGCTCTCCTGGCGGCATCGAGCTGATCTCCAATGTATGCCGCCATCGGCAGGCGCTGATGCTCAAGGGTCGCGGCAGCCTGCAGAGCGAACAGCCCGGTAGCGCCTTCGGCAATCTGGTATGTCCGTTACATCGCTGGACCTACAGCGGCGGTGCCGCAGCCAGGGCCGGCACCTTGATCGGCGCGCCCCATTTTCCGGAGGATCCCTGCCTGAACCTGGACAATTTCCCGCTGCAGGAGTGGAACGGACTGTTATTCGAGCAGGCAGGCGCAGGCGCGGGTTTGCCGGGTTCCGTCGCGGCCGACCTGGCCCGGCTGGGTCCTGTCGCCGACCTGGATTTTTCGGGCCATGTGCTCGACCATGTCGAACTGCACACCTGCGACTACAACTGGAAAACATTCATCGAGGTCTACCTGGAGGACTACCATGTCGGCCCCTTCCACCCGGGCCTGGGCAGCTTTGTCACCTGCGATGACCTGCGCTGGGAGTTTGGCGACAACTATTGTGTGCAAACGGTGGGGGTCGCCAACCGACTGGGCAAGGCGGGTAGCCCAGCCTACCAACGCTGGCAGGCGGCGCTGCTGAAGTACCGGGGTGGCCGACCGCCTAAATATGGCGCTGTCTGGCTCGCCTACTACCCGCACGTGATGGTCGAGTGGTATCCGCATGTGCTGACCGTGTCCACGTTGCACCCGATGGGGCCGCAAAACACGCTCAACGTCGTCGAGTTTTATTACCCCGAAGAAATTGCCGCCTTCGAGCGCGAGTTCGTCGAGTCACAACAGGCCGCCTACATGGAAACCTGCGTCGAGGACGACGAAATCGCGCTGCGCATGGATGCCGGAAGGCGCGCCTTGATGCAGCGCGGTGTCAACGAACGCGGGCCGTACCAGAGCCCGATGGAAGACGGCATGCAGCACTTCCATGAATGGTACCGGGCCGCCATCGGCCCTGACGCATTGCAGGATTGATCATGCCGGACTACACGACTCTGATTTCGGCCGATCAACTGCTGGCACTGGTGCAGGCCGACCGGCCCCTGATGGTCTTCGATTGCAGTTTCGATTTGATGCAGCCGCAGGCCGGCGACCAGCATTTTGCCGATGCGCATATCCCGGGTGCGGTGCGCGCCGACCTGGACCGCCACCTGAGCGCCAAGGGCGATCCCAAGGCAGCCAGCGGTGGGCGACACCCCATGCCGCAGCGCGCTGCGTTCGCGCAGTGGCTCGGCAGTGTCGGGCTGTCCGGCGACATGCAGGCGGTTGTCTATGACCGCCAGGGCTTCAACTATTGTGGCCGACTGTGGTGGATGCTCAAGTGGGTTGGTCATGAACGCGTAGCCGTCCTTGACGGCGGCATGGCGGCCTGGTATGCCGCGGGTGGCGTGGTCACCAGCGGACCGGCGACGGTCCACCCGCCGCGCGATTTCACGCCGCAACCTGAACGTGCGGTGCTGGTGGGAGCGCAACAGGTATTGGATCGGCTCGGTAGCGCTGGTCAAAACCTGATCGACGCCCGCGCGGAGCCGCGCTTTCGCGGCGAGGTCGAGCCCCTCGATCCGGTGGCAGGCCATATTCCCGGTGCGTTAAACCGCCCCTTTGGAAGCAATATCGGCGACGACGGCCTGTTCAAGCCAGCGGTGGTTCTCAAAGCCGAACTGCTTGAACTGTTGGACGGACGCGACCCATCGACGGTGGTCCACCACTGCGGCAGCGGCGTGACCGCAGTGCCCAACATACTGGCCATGGAGATCGCCGGCCTGGGGCGCCAACCGCTGTTTGCCGGCAGCTGGAGCGAGTGGTGCAGTGACCCCGCGCGCCCGGTGGAGCGCGGCTGATGCAGATAGCGGCCCGCCGTTGGCGGCAGCTTGGCACCTTGTGCAGGACCGGGACCACGCCGACACGTTGTGCGAAATCCATGGACGCTCAGAACAGCCCCGATATCTTGCCGTCGTCGTCGATGTCGATGCGCGACGATGCCGGCTCTTTCGGCAGGCCCGGCATGGTCATGATGTCGCCACAGATCATCACCACAAATTCGGCACCAGCGGCCAGGCGCACTTCACGGATGTTGACCATATGGCCGGACGGAGCGCCGCGCAATTTGGGATCGGTGGAGAATGAATACTGGGTCTTGGCAACGCACACCGGGTAGTGGCCGAAACCGTCCTGCTGCAGCTTGGCGATCTTGGCGCGCACCGCTGAATCGGCCGAGATGCCGGAGGCGCCATAGATGGTGGTGGCGATCGCCTTCATCTTGTCCCACAGGCCGGCATCGTCCGGGTAGACCAGCTTCATGCTGGCGGTTCCGCTTTCGGCCAGTTGCACCACGATGCGCGCCAGGTCTTCGGCACCTTTGGAACCGTCGGCCCAGTGCCGGGCCACCACAACCGGTACGCCTTGACGGTCCATATGGCGCCGCAACAGATCGAGTTCCTCCTTCGTATCAGCGGTGAAATGGTTGATCGATACCACACAGGGCAAGCCATAGTGGTGGCGAATGTTGTCGACATGCCGCTCCAGGTTGGCAATGCCCTTTTCCAGCGCGGCCAGATTGGGCGTGTTGAGTTCCTTGGGCTCGACACCGCCATGGTGCTTGAGCGCGCGCAGGGTCGCCACCACCACCGCCACATCGGGACGCAAGCCGGATTTGCGGCACTTGATATCGATGAACTTCTCTGCGCCCAGGTCGGCGCCAAAACCGGCCTCGGTCACCACATACTCGCCCAGCTTGAGAGCGGCCTGCGTGGCGGTGACGGTATTACAGCCGTGCGCGATATTGGCAAATGGTCCACCATGAATGATGGCCGGGTTGTTCTCCAGCGTTTGCACCAGGTTGGGCTTGATCGCGTCCTTGAGCAGCGCCGCCATCGCGCCGTGCGCCTGCAGGTCGCTGGCGCGGATCGGCGTCTGCTCGCGGGTGTAACCGACGATGATGTTGCCCAGCCGGGTCTTGAGGTCTTTGCGCGAGATGGCCAGGCAAAAAATCGCCATCACCTCGGAGGCGACCACGATATCGAACCCATCTTCGCGCGGAAAACCGTTGCCCGGCCCGCCCAGCGACACGATGGTGGAGCGCAGCGCCCGGTCGTTCATGTCCATCACTCGGCGCCAGACAATGCGGCGCACATCAAAGCCCAACGCGTTGCCATGGTGGATATGGTTGTCCATCAAGGCTGCGAGCAGGTTGTGCGCCAGTGCAATGGCGTTGAAGTCCCCAGTGAAATGCAGGTTGATGTCCTCCATTGGCACCACTTGCGCATAACCGCCGCCGGCGGCACCGCCTTTCATGCCGAACACCGGGCCGAGCGAAGGCTCGCGCAAAGCGATCACCGCCCGCTTGCCGATACGGTTGAGCGCATCCCCAAGGCCGACCGTGGTGGTGGTCTTGCCTTCACCCGCAGGCGTCGGGCTGATCGCGGTGACCAGAACCAGCTTGCCGTTTGGCCCGGTCTGTTTCTGCAGCCAGGCCAGATCGATCTTGGCCTTGTAATGACCGTAGGGCTCCAGTGCCTCGGGCGGGATGCCCAGCCTGTCCTGCGCCATTTGCAGCACGGGCTTGAGCTTGGCTGCCTGCGCAATCTCGATGTCGGAAAGTGCCATGGTGTCTCCTGGTGGTGTCGGTCCCCTGGGCGCCATATTAGCGCTGACTGTCTGGCGCAAGGGTTCGCACGTCCAGCAGCCGGGCGATTTCCGAATGTCCCGCAACCAGCGCCAGTTGGCGCGCAGTCCTGCCTAGACGATCCGACGAAGCCGGATCGGCTCCGGCCGCCAGCAGGCGCTGCACCATCTCGCGCTGCCCGGCCATGGCTGCGAGCATCAGCGGCGTGCGACCTTGCGTGTCCCTCGCATCCAGCTGAGCCCCGGTGGCAATCGCCTGCGCAAGATCGGATAGGCGGCCCTCGGCAGCAATACGGTGCAACTCGGTGCCCGCATGGACGGCGCGGGAACGCTCGGACAGCGACCGGGACGGGACGGACGCGCCTGCGGCTGCGGTTGCGGCTGCCGCGTCGACTACGGTGTCGGCTGCGGCCACCGTCTCTGACGTTGCCTGCGCTGCCGCGAGTGGCGCCGCGGTAGCCGGGGTCGCCGCGCGTGCCTTCGCTGTTGCTGTTGCTGTTGCTGTTGCTGTTGCTGTTGCTGGTGCTGGTGCTGGTGTCGGTGCTGGTGCTGGTGTCTGTGTCGGTGACTGTGCGGTCGCTGATGCCGGCGGCGGCGCGACCGAAGGTGCAGGTGACCTCGCTTGCCGTTCCACCGATCCCGAAGTACGCTGATCCAAGGCAATCGCCGTTGGTGCATCGGGCGGCTGCGCCTGGGCCAGCGGTTCATCACGCCGAAGTTGCGGCTGCGGTTGTGGCCGCGTCGCGTCGGCTGCGACACCCTCCCCAGCCGGGGGAGCCGGCGCAGCGGGTGCCAGCACCGGGTCAGCCGCGCGTTGCGATGCGTCCGAGCCCTGTACCAGCTCTTTCTCCTGCTGCGAACCCTGGTCAAATTGCAACAACAACAATCCGGCCAAGCCCAATACCGCCAGACTGCCCAGCAGGGCCACACGCCAACCAGCCGAGTTGGCTGCTGGAAGCGGACCACCTGTCGGATCGGCCACAGACCGCACCGGCTGCGAACGGGCGGTGGCCACCATGCGTGCATGGGCCCGCACTGCGTCGGCCACCGCCTCGGGCGGTCGCCGCGAATCCATCGCGCTGGCTTCCCGGTACAGCCGCACCAGTTCGTCATCGTCATGTGCTTGCGTCACGCAAACTCCTCCAGCAGGCGCCGCAGCGTCAGGCGCGCATAACGCAGGCGGCTCTTTGCCGTCTCAAAGGCTACGCCGGTTGCCTGTGCGATGTCCTGGACCGACATGCCGGCCTCTGCCTGCAGCAAGAACGCGTCACGTTGTTCGTCGGGCAACTGCTCGATGGCGCGCAGCAATGCGTTGGCCTGTTCGCGCGACTGCAGTTGCCGCAGCGGACCGAACCCCGAGTCGGCCGCGATGGTCAGCGCCCCGTCGGGCGTTCCACCGTCGTCCGCATCACCGTTCGCACCGTCCAGGCTCTGGTGCTGTTTGCGAGAGCGCAAATGGTCCACCATCCGGTTGTGCGCCATGGTGAAGAGCCAGGTCTTGAAGCGCGCCGTCGGCTGGTAGTGGCCGCCCTGGCGTGCAACCGCAAACCACAGATCCTGCAACAGGTCGTCGGCCACCGATGTGTCCCGCACATGGCGCAGCAGATACCGCCAGACGCCGGGGGCGTGGCGACCGTACAGGACATCGAAGGCCAGGACGTCGCCCGAGCCATATCGCAGCATCAATGCCTCGTCAGGCGCATCATCATGGTCGGCAGTGCCGGGCATCGGCCAGATTATCACCGCCGCACCTGCTGCGGCATGGGTCCGGCCGGTCCACGGCGGCGACGCCCTCAGTGCCGCAGAGGCGGCGGGTCCGGCACGTAGACCGCTTGCTCCGATCGCGGAAACGGATCGACCTGCGGCCGGTGTGGCGCCGGCACACGTATCACGCCAGCGGCGATCAGGTTTTCGCGGCTGTCATAGCGAATCCGGATTACTTCGTCGGGTCGGTCATGCAGGCGCTCGAATGCCGTGTGCGACACCCAGGATGATTCACGCTCGCCATGGGCGGTGCCCAACCTGGGCGCCGGTGCCTGGGCCAGTGACTTGGCGCGCGATGTGGATAGGTCCTGTGCTGATTCCGATTCACGGCTGGGGCCAGTTCCTTTTTCAGCTGTTGAATCCGCCAGGCTGCGGGCCGGATTGGCCTCGAGGGCCGATGGCGCCAATGGCGGCGCAGGCACACTGGCGCGCTCGTCGTCGCGTCGCGCAGCGTTGTCCTCATGCCGAGGTGTCAGGGGTTCGTGCAACCGCGGCTGTGACTGCGGCAGCTTCTCGCGAAAAACTGCGACACCGATCACGCCGATGTTGCCAGGCCTGCCGGTGCGCCCGGCGTACGACGCATCCGCAGTCGAAAAGGTGAACGCGGCCACCTCGCTATTGCTTTTGCGCCATCCGGTGATCTGGTAGCGCCGCAACGACGACAGCACATAACCGGTCTGGTCCCAGCCCGCGGTGGCGCCATCGAGCACGTTGACACCGTCCACCGAGGTCACGGCCAGTATCTTCTGGCCCAGACGATTGCGCAGCGCGATCGCGTAACGCGCACCCGGACTGCCGGCAACCCAATATTCCCCCTGGTGGTAATGCGCGGGCAGCACGGCGCCGGTATCACGGTCCAGCACGGCAACGTCGACCAGACGTCCGACCGCCAGTGACGGCAAGGCTGCGCCTGCCAACAGGATGCCCAAGGCAAGTTGATGCAGTTTCATGGTTGATTCCAGAAAGGAGTGGATGGAATCAACTGAAACGAATCAGGACGCCAAACGGGGTTAGCCGGGGAAAAATAATCTTCGCGAAGACGGCTGGCGCCCGGTTCTCCAGCGACGCCGGGTCTGGGCGTGCGTTCGGCACCGCCCGGTCGCGGCCTTGCTTGACTTTTAATTAACACATTGGTTAAATACAGTAATGAGCCAAGCATCCCACGACGCCCTGAGTGCCGCTTTTGCCGCACTGGCCGACCCGACCCGCCGCGCCATCCTGGCACGGCTCGCGCTGGGCGAGTCGCCGGTGGGCGAACTGGTCAAGCCATTTCCGATCTCCGCCCCGGCGATATCCCGCCACCTGCGGGTGCTGGAGAAAGCGCGTCTGATCGAGCGCAAGGTGGACGCCCAGTGGCGCATCTGCAAACTGCATCCGCCCGGACTGCGCCTGGCGGTCGACTGGCTGGCGCCCTACCGTGCGTTCTGGGACGACAGCCTGGACCGACTGGTCGAGGTACTGGAACAGAACGACAACCCGACTGCGCTTGCGCCGGGCCGCCCTCGCCGCTCCCCTGGCACCGGACCACAGGCACCCGCGCCGTCACCGGGCTCGAACCGCATTTCCCGCGCACCGCGCGCGCGCCCCATTCCCCCCAACCGCAGAAGGAAACCATCATGAACGCCCCCGAACGATTTACCCTCAACATGACCCGCTTCATCCGGGCGTCGCGCGAAAAAGTCTTCGACGCCTTCACCACCGAGGCTGGCCTGTCGGCGTGGATGGGGCCGCGCGGCATGCGCGTTCGCAAAGCACAGGCCAGCGCCGCCGTCGACGGCGCCTGGCAGGTCGAGATGCAGGCCCGCGATGGCAGCGTATACATCGTGGGTGGCCGTTTCACCCATTTGCAGCGCCCCTCCAGCCTGGCCTACACCTGGCAATGGCAGGGCGAACACAATCCGATGCCGGGACTCGAAACCTTGATTGAAGTCGAGCTGCTGGAAAAAGATGGCGGCACTGAACTACGCATGACCCACAGCGGGTTCCCCGCAGCGGCAGCCCGCGAAGCCCACAACCAGGGCTGGACCTCCACCTTCAACCGGCTCAGTGATGCGCTTGATCCGCAAGGCAGCGCCGGTACCATCACGCTGCTGGGCGACGCACGCAGCACCTACACCCGCACCGCCCGCATGGCGCTGGCAGAAAAGGGCGTTGCCTATACGTTGCACATTTGCAGACCGAACACGCCGGACATCCTGGCGGTGCATCCTTTCGGCAAGATTCCGGGTCTGCGCGACGGCGACATCGCCCTCTGGGAAACCGAAGCCATCGCGAACTATGTTGATGAGTGTTTCGAGACCGGTACTACCCTGCGACCCGGCAGCATCATCGAGCGCACCCGCTGCACCCAGTGGATCAGCAGCATCAACAGCTACCTGTACGACACCATGGTGCGACGCTTCGTATTGCAATTCATCTTTCCCAAGGGTGACGATGGCAATCCCGACATGGCGGTGATCGACAAGGCTCTGGGCGAAATGGCAGGCCAATTTGCCGCGCTGGACAAAGCCTACGGCGGGCGCGACTACCTGGCCGGTTCCAGCCTGTCGACGGCCGACCTTTTCCTGGCGCCAATCCTGGCCTATGTCAAGGCCATGCCACCCGGCGCTGCCCTGATGGCGCAATACCCGAATGTCCTGCGTGCCCATGACACCATCTGCCAACGCGAGAGCTTCAGGAATACGCAGCCCGGCTGACACACGCATCACCGACAGCCACCAAACAACCAACAATCACGAGGAGTACCCACCATGGCCCATCTGCCCGGAAAATTCGTCTGGTTCGAACATGTGTCTGGCGACGTCGCGAAGGCGCAGGCGTTTTACAGGAGCCTGTGTGGCTGGAGCCTGCAGTCCATGCCAATGGGCGAGCAGCCCTACGACATGATCATGAACGGTGATCAGGCGATCGGCGGTTTTCGCGGCGCAGACAAGGGCACGGCCGCGCACTGGGCGTCCTACCTTTCGGTGGCCGATGTGGACCGCAGCTTCAAGGCCGCCACCCAGGCCGGCGCCACGGCGATGATGCCGCCAACCGATTTCGGCGATGTGGGCCGTGCGGCGGCGGTGCAGGACCCCGGCGGCGCAATGGTCTGCCTCTGGAAAGGCGCACAAGGCGACCCGGATGATGTCGAGAAGACACCTGTTGGCGCCTGGTTCTGGAACGAGTCGTGGTCCTCCGACGCGAAGGCGGCGCTTGCCTTCTACGAGAAGGTTTTCGGTTTTTCCCATGACGCGATGGACATGGGGCCGCAGGGGATCTACTACATGCTCAAGGACGCCAAGGGCGCAATGCGCGGGGGCATCCTGCAGCAACCGCCGCAATCACCGTTGCCCTCGCTCTGGCTGCCCTATATCCATGTAGCCGACTGCGACGCGGCCGCAAAGAAAGCGTTGACGCTGGGTGCCGTGAAGACGGTCGTACCGCCCACTGACATTCCCAACATCGGGCGTTTCACGGTATTGATCGATCCGCTTGGCGCGCCGATTGCATTGATGAAGGGGGCCGGCTGAAACCGGGCGACTGCGAGCGCGGGAGCCAGGACCAGGCGACACCGTCGTGCGCGGCCGCATTGCCGTGCGGTCCCCGGCGTATTCATGAATCCCCGAGTGCCCGGGAAAAACCGTCGAGGTAGTCGGGAAAATCCTGCAGATCATTGTGCGCGGCCCCGGGCACCAGCAGCAATTGCGCGCCCGGCACCAGCACCTTGAGCGCGCGGCTGTGGCTCGGTGCGATGAGCGAGTCCCGCTCGCCATGCACCAGCAACAACCGATTCGGAACCCGACTGATCAACATGTCGGTGCGCAGTGGATAACGCAACACCCATTGCGGTACCAAAGGGTAGTGCTGCGCCGTCAGGGCGCCCAAGCTGGTGTAGGGCGAGACCAGCACCGTCAGGTCCGGCGCGCGGGTTGGCGCCAGGTCCACGGCCATTCGCGCGGCCAGCCCCGAGCCCAGCGAGCGCCCATACACCACCAGTTTGAGCCCCGCGTATCGCGCGGCAATGCTGTCCCACGCCGCCCGCACATCGGCGTGCAGCTGGGCCTCGCTCTGGATCACACCGCTGCTCTTGCCATAGCCGCGGTAGTCGATCATGAACAGATCGAAGTTGGCGCTGCGATAAAAGTCGGGACTGACGAACCAGCTCTCCAGGCTGCCGCCGTTGCCATGCAAGAAAAACACCACGCCTTTGGGTGCCGGCAGGCGCAGATGCAAAGCAGACAGGCGGGCGCCCGGGACCGCGATGCTGGTCTCGTGGATATCGGGCGCCTTGGCCAGCGGCAGCCCCGCCGGCAGCACGGTCGGCGCAAACAGCAGTTTTTCCTGGCCCCACCACAACCAGGCGAGGGCGGCCGCATACAACATCAGCGCCAGCGCCAGTGCGCCCAGCACTGTGTTGGCCAGCGTCATGAGCGTCCCGCGCGCGTCAGCCATCGAAATTGCCCGTTCGTCATGGCGGCAGTGTAGTTTCGCCGCACGCCAGGGCACAGACAGCGTGGGGCCCCCCGTTGTACGACTGCAACGACCGGTTTCTGACGCAAAATCAGCCCATGTCCAACAACACCCAACCGCGCCGCAATGATGGTCTGGAGGCGTTGTTGCGCGACGCGCACGAAGCACTGGACCGAGGTGATGTTCAGGCCGGACGCGAAATCTCGCAAAAAGTGCTCAAAGCGGCCGAAGGCCTGTCGAATCCGCGTTATGAAGCCAAGGCCCTGCTGTACCTGGCCCATTGCGACCGGATGTTGTCGCATTACCGGCGTGCCCACCGCGCCAGTCAGCGCGCGGCGCACCAGTTCCAGTTGCTGGGCGACACCTCGGGCGAGGTGATGGCCCTGACAACCCATGCCATCGTGTCGGTTACGCTGGGGCGCAACGAGGAGGCGCTGGAGGCGGCCCTGCTCAGCGTCCGGCTGAGCCAGTTCCTGGAACACGACGAACACAGTGTGCTGTCGTACAACGCGCTGGGTGTGGCCTATTTCTGGAGCAATGGTTTTGAAAAGGCGGATCTGGCGTTGCGCACCGCGATCCTGATCGCCGAGCGCTCGCAGCCCACGCTGAGTACCTTCCAGCCCCGGGTCAACCAATGGTGGACCGAACTGGTGCGGGTATTTCACGAGCGGTATTTCGTCGGCGAATTTCCGCCGCTCGACGGCTTGCGGGCGCGCCGCGAAGCCGTCATTGCCCGCATCGCGACGGGCGATTCCGGCAACGCTTCACCCGGCACCCATGTCACGACCGAGGCCGTGCTGCAGTTCGGACTGTGCCTGGAGCAATGCTGGCACGGCCGCATCGGCCAGGCCCGGCTGGACGTCGAGGTGCTCGCGCAATGGGCCCGCAAATATGGCACCGTCACCTGGCTGGCTGCACTCGAGAGCTGGGTACGGGCCGAGATCGCCTGGGCCCAGGACGACTGGAATGCCGCGATGCCGCAGGCCGCACGCATGATCGAGATTGCAGTTGAGGTGGAGCATGAGCAGCTGGCCTGCCTGGGGCATCTGCTGGCGTCCCAGCTGTATGTGGCACAAGGGAGCAATGGCAAGGCACTCGACGAGTTGCGCCGCCTGCGCCTGCGCGAACAGCTGATCCGCGCCGACGGCCTGGAAACCCGTGAAAAAGTGATCGAGTGGCAGGTCGACCTGCGCCAGCGCCAGCAGCATGTGAATCGGCTGGAGATAGCCTCGCGCCAACTTGAGAAGCTGTCGCTGGAGGACACGCTGACAGGCATTCCGAACCGGCGCAATTTCGAGCTTTATGCGGCGCAACTACTGCGTGGCGGCCTGGAACGCGGATTGCCACCCTGCGTAGCGCTGATCGACGTCGACAAGTTCAAGCAGATCAACGACAACTTCTCGCACCAGGTCGGCGACGCGGTGCTCAAGCGCATTGCGCAGATCCTGCGTTCGCATGTGCGCGAGGACGACATGGCAGCACGATTGGCCGGCGACGAGTTCGTGATCGTGTTCAAGAACGCCGAGCCGGCTATCGCGCGTCAGGTATGCGATCGCATTGCCGCGGCGGTGCAGGCTTTTGACTGGTCGTCGATCGCGAGTGGATTGCAGTCGAGCATCAGCGTCGGGGTGGCCACGGCTCAGCCCGGCGATACCGTCGAGACGCTGACCAACCGCAGCGACGCGGCGATGTACCGGGACAAGAGGCAACGCGCCTGAGCGTCCCGGCGCAGCCCCCACCTGGCGCCGTGGATGGTTGGTCGGCATGTCAGAAAATTCCCACAGTAGGTTCCGGCTGGCGCCTATGGCCAGCCGAATCCTGAAACCAGACACTTCCTTCAACGCCGCACAGTCGGCCTTCAAAGGAGGTTCATCATGCACGCATACCGTTCCAAACATGCCTTGTCCATCCTGGCGATCGCCGCCGCCCTGGCGCTGTCGGCCTGCGGCAAGGCGGGTGAAGACCGCACCGCCGGCCAGAAGGTCGACGCGGCAATCAACACCATGGACAAAAAGACCGACGCTGTCAGCGCCGAAGTCAAGGAAGGCGTCGACGCCGCCAAGCAAGGCGCTGCGGGTGCGATGGACACCGTCGCTGACAAAGCGCGCGACGCGGCCATCACGACCCAGGTTAATGCAGACTTGGCGCGCGATCCCGAACTCAGCGTACTCAAGATCGACGTGGATACCATCGAGGGCAAGGTCGTGCTGAGCGGAACCGCGCCCAATGACGCCGCCAAGGAACGCGCCGAGGCCAAGGCGTTGGCCGTGGTCGGCGTCAAGGCCGTGGACAACAAGTTGCGCGTGGGCAGCTGATCCGCCATGGTCGGCCCGCATCGCGCGCCGCGCAAGCGGCAGCGCAAACCGATAGCGGCGGCGGCACTGGTGCTGGCCGTGGCCATGGGTTCAGCCGCAGTTTGGGTTGCCTTTGCCGCTCCCACGCCACTGGCCGATCAGGGCGAGCCGCCCTGGTGGCCCGGCCTGTCTGCGGTACCAACCCGCTGACAGCCATCCTGGGGCTGTTTCAGTATGTCTCCAGGTGCAGCCGGCCCTCCGACTTCAGGGCGCTGGCCAGCGGTTCCCAGGCCAGGCCGGCTTGCTGCACCACATCGCGCAGGGCGAGTACAACGCCCTCCTCCATGCTCTTGAGGCCACACACATAGATGCAGGTGTTGGAATCCTTGAGCAGGGGCGCCAGATCAGCGGCGCGCTCGCGCATCAGGTCCTGCACATAGCGCCTCGGACCCACGCTGGAGCGGGAGAAGGCGAAATGGATGTCGATGAAGTCCTTGGGCAAGTTCTGCAACGGCCCGAAATAGGGCAGTTCCTCCTGCGTCCGCGCGCCGAAGAACAGCATCAGCCTGCCACCCTCGAACTTGCCGGTGGCCCGCAAACGCCGCCGCCATTCGGTCATCGCGCGCATCGGGGCGCTGCCGGTGCCCGTGCAGATCATCACGATGTTGCTGCGCGGATGGTTGGGCATCAGGAAACTGGCACCAAACGGGCCGGTCACCCGCACCGTGTCGCCCACCTGCAGGTCGCACATGTAATTCGAGGCGACGCCACGCACCGGGTTTCCCTGATGGTCGGCCAGCACCCGCTTGATGGTCAGAGACAGGTTGTTATACCCCGGGCGTTCACCATTGCGCGGGCTGGCAACGGAATACTGGCGGGGATGGTGCGCTCGGCCCTGCGCATCCTGTCCCGGCGGAACAATGCCGATCGACTGGCCTTCGAGCACCGGAAATGGCATGCCGCCGAAATCGAGCACGATATGGTGGGTGTCGTACGCGCGTCCCACCTGGGTGACGCGCACATTGCCGGTCACGGTGGCAGTGATGTACTTGCTGGCCGCCCTGGGACCGTACAGATTGGAATAGGCGTGCGCCGCCGACCAGGGCGGCAAGCTGGCGCCATAGTCGGCGCTGCGAATTACGACTTCGCCGGAGCTAGCGGCTGCCGAAGCGCCGACTTCGACCTGTGCAAACCCAGCATCCGGCAGCACGGCATCGCCAGCCACGCCGCTGTCCACCAATTGCTGCGGCGTCAATTCAGCCGGCAATTCGTCCCATAGCAGTTGCTCGGCCACCGGATAGGCGACAACCCTGGGCATCATGCGCCAGTTGTCGATCGAGCCGGTGGGGCACGGCGCGATGCAATCCATGCACAGATTGCATTTCGCCGCATCGACCACATAGTTGCGGTCGTCATGGGTGATCGCGCCCACCGGGCAGGTCGCCTCGCAGGTGTTGCAGCGGATACAGATCTCCGGGTCGATCAGATGCTGCTTGATCAACGCCGTGTCGGATGCCCCCATGCCGCTATTCCTTTCCTACAGATACGACCGGATCAGGCAAACCGCACGTACTCGAAATCCACCGGCTGGCGGTTGATGCCCATCACCGGCGGCGCGATCCAGTTGGCGAACTTGCCCGGCTCCACGACCCGCCCCATCAGGCTGGCCACGAACGCCCGGTCATCTGCGCTGGGAAGCCATTCGTCAACCTTGGCGTTCCATTCTGCCTCGTTTATGACGCGGCCGTCCGGCGACACCTTGACGCCAGACAGCGCACCGATGTTGCGGTGGAACGCCTTGTGCGGCACATTCAGCCGGTGCGGCAACCCGGCCTTCTCGAGCACCTTGTTCCAGCGGTTGACGCCGGCCACCGAGTCCTTGATGTAGTCGTCGCGCAGCACCTCGTTGAGCGCATTGAGCATTGGCACTTCCTTCTCGACCAGTTGCCCGCCTTTGGCCTCGAGCACCTTGTAGGTCCGGCCCTTGAGCACATGGTCGTCGTCGCGCTTGCCTTCCTCGTAGCGGCCCTTGAGGCCGGAGCTATAAAAAGTGGCGGCATTGCTCGATTCGTCGGCGCCGAACAGGTCGATGGTGACGCTGAAATGAAAGTTGATATAACGCTGGATCGTTGGCAGGTCGATCACACCGGCGGCGCGCAATTTGCCCGCATCGTCGGTCTTGAGTTCGTTTATGGCGGCCGCAGTGCGTCCGATGATGCGCGAGATGCCCGACTCGCCGACAAACATGTGGTGCGCCTCCTCGGTCAGCATGAACTTGGTGGTACGGGCCAGCGGATCGAACGCGCTTTCGGCCAGCGCGCAGAGCTGGAACTTGCCGTCGCGGTCGGTGAAATAGGTGAACATGAAAAAGCTCAGCCAATCTGGCGTGGCCTCGTTGAAGGCACCCAGGATGCGCGGGTTGTTCGCGTCACCGCTGCGCCGCTCGAGCAGGGCTTCGGCCTCCTCGCGTCCGTCACGGCCAAAATGTTTGTGCAGCAGGTAGACCATGGCCCACAGGTGACGGCCCTCCTCCACATTGACCTGGAACAGGTTGCGCAGATCGTACATGCTGGGCGCCGTCAGGCCCAGATGGCGCTGCTGCTCCACCGATGCCGGTTCGGTGTCGCCCTGGGTCACGATGATGCGGCGCAGGTTGGCACGGTGTTCACCGGGCACGTCGGTCCAGGCCTTTTCGCCCTTGTGGTCACCGAAATGGATCTCGCGATCCGCGCTGCCCGGGTTCAGGAAGATGCCCCAGCGGTAATCGCGCATCTTCACATGCCCGAACTCGGCCCAGCCCTGCGGGTCCACGCTGACGGCGGTGCGCAGATAGACCTCCATGTCACGCGCGTCTTCGGGGCCGGCTTCATCCCACCAGTTGACGAAATGGGGTTGCCACTGTTCGAGCGCGCGCTGCAGCGTGCGGTCTTCGCTCAGGTTCACGTTGTTGGGTATTTTTTCGCTGTAGTTGATGCTAGACATCGGGGCCTCCGGTAATGCATTTGCTCGGTGGACAGAATTTTGGTTGCGGCACGCCACCCGGTTTCGCGCCACACAACGGCAGGATCTAGACCCGGTTCCAGTCGAAAGCCGATTTCTCACCGGTCCCGTAGACCTTGAGCGCGCCTTTCTCGCCAACCGCGTTGGGGCGCTGGAAAATCCAGTTCTGCCATGCGGTGAGGCGACCAAAGACCCGTGTCACCATGTTCTCGGTGCCGTTGAAGCGCAGGTTGGCCTCCAGGCCGGTCAGCGCGTCGGGAGACATCGCGACCCGCTCCTCGACCGCAATGCGCACTTCATCGCTCCAGTCGATGTCGTCCGGATTGCGGGTGACCAGCCCCAGCGCCATCGCGGCATCGGCGTCGAGCGCGTGGCCGGTCTTGGCGCGGACCGCATCCAGCATTTGGGCGTCGTCGTAGAAGCGCCGTCCCAGCCGGCTTTGACCGGTTGCCATCGGATAGATGCCGAAATTGGCATCGGACACGGTAATGCGCGGTGCCCTGGCCTCGTCATCAGGTAGTGCGAGATGGTAGATGCGGTCGCAGGCCAGCGCCAGCTCCAGCAAGGTTCCAACGAAACAGGAGCCCGGTTCCACCAGCGCGAACAGGCTGCGCGACGAGACATCCAGCCGGCTCAGCGTGCGGCGCAACCAGCCCGTGGTCTCGCGCACCAGCCAATGCGCCGCGTACTCAAGTAGCGTGGCATCCATCGCCTGCACGGCGGCGGCGTCGCCCGCGGTCTTGATCTGCCACAAGCCGATCTCGAGTTCGTTGGTGCGCATCGACAGGATCGCGTCCTCGAGTTGGCGCGCCAGTTGCAGCGGGTACCAGTTGCCGCCGGCGGCCTCGATGCCAGCGACATTCGTCGGCTGCTCGCCCTGCGGCGCAAAGATGGTGAATGTGGCGACGCGACGCGTGCGGTCGATCTCGACGGTGACATGCGGGTAACGCAGTGCATCGGCGTCGATCCTGCGCTCCAGCGGCGTCAACTGCACGGGCTTGCCTTCGGCCGGGCGGTCACTGCCGGCGGCCAGCGCCAGCGCCCGCTCCTTCACTTTTTGCGCAAACTGCGCGGGTTTGGCAATGTCGTCGACCAGTTTCCAGTCCTTGGCGCGCTGCCCCCGCACGCCTTCGACGCTGGTACAGAAGATGTCGGCCAGGTCATGGCGCACCTTGCGCTTGTCGGTCACACGGGTAAGTCCGCCGGTGCCGGGCAGAACGCCCAGCAAGGGCACTTCGGGCAGGCTGACCGACGAGGAGCGGTCGTCGATCAGGATGATCTCGTCGCAGGCCAGTGCCATCTCATACCCGCCGCCCGCACAGGCACCGTTGACGGCCGCCAGGAACTTCAGCCCGCTGTAGCGCGAGGAGTCCTCCAGCCCGTTGCGGGTCTCGTTGGTGAATTTGCAGAAATTGACCTTCCAGGCGTGGCTGCTCACGCCGAGCATGAAGATATTGGCGCCGGAGCAGAACACCCGATCCTTGGCGCTGGTGACCACCACCGTGCGCACTTGCGGGTGCTCGAACCGGATCCGGTTGATCGCGTCGTTGAGTTCGATATCCACGCCCAGGTCGTAGCTGTTGAGCTTGAGCTTGTAGCCGGGCCGCAGCCCAGCGTTCTCATCGAAGTCGGCCTTGAGCGTGGCCACCGGGCCATCGAACGCCATCGTCCAATGGCGATACTGGTCCGGGCTGGTCTGGTAATCCACTTGGGCGGGAGTTTGCACTTGAGTCTCCTGAGAGTGGGCCGTTCGCGCAGGCAAAACGGCGAGATCGGCTTGAATCATTGACATGCATAATAATGCACAAAATAAGCAAGGTCAAGAATTTTTTTGCATAGCTGCAAAATATTTCATATCCCCAGACCCAAAGTCGAACGAACGGCCTTTCGCAACAGTGCGAATGTTTCCGGCAGGCGTTGCAAGCTGGTATCCACCCGCAACTGCGCCTTCGAATAGAACGCGGCACGCCCGGCCAAAATGCCTTTGAGGTCCTGCATGGCCTCCTTGCTGGCTGCCATCGGCCGCAGATCGCCCTGCGCGGTGACCCGCTGCATGTGGTCCTGCGGCGACGCCTGCAGCCAGACGGTGGTGCAATGCGCCAGCAACTGGTTGAAGGTGGCCGGATCGGACACCAGGCCGCCGGGTGTTGCGATGACCGCTTCCGGATAAATCTGGATTGCCTCCTCCAGCGCCCGCCGTTCATATCGCCGGTAGGCATTTACGCCATAAAGCGCCTGGATCTCGGCCACGCTGCAACCGGCGAATTTTTCGATCTCGCGGCTCAATTCGACAAACGGAAACCCAAGGTCGGCCGCCAGCATCTGGCCCAGCGTGGACTTGCCCGCGCCACGCAGACCAACCAGCGCCACGCGCGAACTTTGATTGCGGTTTCCACCGCCAGTGCCCAACAATTCGCCAATCGCGACCCGCACCTTTTGCAGCGTGGCCTCGTCGCGCCGCTCGAGCATCTCCCGGATCATCAGCCACTCGGGTGACGAGGTCGTCACATCGCCGATCAGTTCGCCGACGGCACACTGCAGTGCACCGGCCACCTGCAGCAGCACCAGGATGGACGCGTTCCCGACACCGTACTCCAGGTTGGCCAGATGGCGCTCCGACACGTCTGCGGCCAGGGCAACCGCCCTGCGTGTCATGCCCCGTCGTGCGCGCAGGCCGCGCACCCGCTCGCCCAGGGACACCAGAAAAGAATTTTTTTCTTCGCCACCGGTGCCCGGCGCTGGCGCAAGGGTGGCGGTGACGGCAGGCAAAGCATCGGGAGAATGCAATATAGTGCTTGACATTAAATAAGGACGGCGATATTGTTCAGCACGCAGAATAATTCATATCTCCGATCGATGCAAGCTGTCCCCAGACTGCTGCACATGGATCACCCCGTATCGCGAAGTCCGCCACAAGGAGCCTTCCCGTGAATATCCCAGTCTCCATCGCGCCACCACCGGCTCAATTCAATTTCGCGCAGCACCTGCTGGATCGCAACTGGCACTGTCCAGATAAAGCTGCATATATTGACGACCATGGCCAACTGCGCTTTGGCGAACTGGACGAGCGCGTGCGGCGCGTGGCAGCGGCCCTTCTGGCGTGCGGCGTGCGGCGCGAGGAACGCGTCCTGCTGCTGATGCACGACTGCAACGACTGGCCGGTGGCATTCCTGGGGGCGATGTACGCCGGCATCGTGCCGGTGGCGGTCAACACCCTGGCCACCGCCGACGACTATGCCTACATGCTGCGCCACAGCCGCGCACAGGCGGTGCTGGTCTCGGCCGCATTGTTGCCAGTACTGGGCGACGCCATGGCACGGGGCGGGCATGAGGTCGGCATCACCATCGTGTCGCATCCGGATGCACCCCCCGTCGATGGCGCCGCCATCGCGCTGGAGGAACTGCTGTCGCGCCATGCGCCGCTGGCACAGGCGGCCGCCACCAGTCCCGACGATCCGGGCTTCTGGCTGTACTCGTCCGGCTCGACCGGCAAGCCCAAGGGCACCCTGCACTGCCAGGCCAATCCCTACTGGACGGCCGAGTTGTATGGCAGCGCGATTCTCGGCCTGCGCGAAGACGATGTCTGCTTCTCCGCCGCCAAGTTGTTTTTCGCCTACGGCCTGGGCAATGCCTTGACCTTCCCGCTCAGCGCAGGTGCCACCACTATCCTGATGGCGGAGCGACCAACGCCGGCCGCGGTGTTCACCCGCTGGCAAGGACTCGGTGCGCAACAGCGCGGTGTCAAACCCACGGTCTTCTTCGGCGCGCCGACCGGTTTTGCCGGCATGCTGGCTGCGGCCGATCTCCCGGCGCGCGAGCGCGTTGGTCTGCGCATGGCCTCATCGGCCGGCGAAGCCTTGCCGGCTGAACTGGGCGAGCGCTTCACCCGGCACTTTGGTGTTGAAATCATCGACGGCATCGGCTCGACCGAAATGCTGCACATTTACCTGTCGAACCTGCCGGGCAAGGTCCGTTACGGCACCACCGGCTGGCCAGTGCCTGGCTACGCCATCGAACTACGCGGCGACGACGGGCAGCCGGTGGTCGATGGCGAAACCGGCGACCTGTTTGTCCAGGGACCGAGCGCCGCGCTGATGTATTGGGGCAACCGCGAGAAATCGCGCGACACCTTCCAGGGAAGCTGGACCCGCAGTGGCGACAAATATATCCGCAATGCCGACGGAACTTACACCTACAGTGGACGCAGCGACGACATGCTCAAGGTCAGCGGCATCTATGTATCGCCGTTCGAGGTCGAGGCAACGCTGGTGCAACATCCGGCCGTGTTGGAAGCGGCGGTGATCGGCATACCCGATAGCGCGGGCCTAACACGAACCAAGGCGTTTGTCGTACTCAAGAGCGGCTCGCAGGCCGACGAGGCCGAACTCAAGGCATTCGTCAAGGAACGGCTGGCGCCGCACAAGTATCCGCGGCTGATCGAGTTTGTTGACGAACTGCCCAAGACGGCGACTGGCAAGATCCAGCGTTTCAGGCTGCGCGAGCGCGAGGCTCTCGCGCGCCAATGACGCCTATCATCGGGACCTTGCATCCGACAGTATTTCGCCATGACCCACTTCAACTCCGAGGTCTTCTGGGAGCGCGGCGACCAGGACTTTCTCGCTGGTCGCTACAGTCGCGCCCATCGGCTGCGATTCGACGGCGGCCTCGACATCGCCGGGTCGTCGTCGCCGCACGTGGTGCCGTTGCCCTGGTCCGACCCGGCAGCATTGGACCCGGAGGAAGCCTTCGTCGCGTCGATCTCGAGTTGCCATATGTTGTGGTTCCTGTCGCTGGCCGCCAAGCAGCAGTTGTCAGTTGATAGCTACCATGACAGCGCCGAGGGCAAAATGAGCAAGAACGCCAAGGGCAAGATGGTGATCGGCCGGGTCACACTGCGCCCGTCGGTGGTCTTCTCGGGCCTGTCGCAACCGGATGCAGACACCATTGCACAACTGCACCACCGTGCCCATCAGGAGTGCTTCATTGCCAACTCGGTGCTGACCGAGATCGTTTGCGAGCCTGTGCAGGCGCCGGCCTGACACCGTCTGCTGCGCCACTGCGTTGCGTCACCACACCGCAACCTGTTCGCACGATCAGCGCCGAAACTCACGATACAGCAGATACAAGCCGCTGGCCACGACGATGGTCGCCCCACCGATCACCGCCGCGTCCGGCACGTGGCCGAAGATCAGCCAGCCGAACAGCGTCATGTAGATGATCTGCTGGTACAAGAATGGGCCCAGCACTGCCGCCGACGCGTAGCGATGGGCCTGGGTCACCATCAGATGGCCGATGCCGCCGTAGACGCCCATTGACAGCACCAGAATCCAGGTCAACGCATCGGGCGGCGCCGTCCATTGCAGCAGGCCCATTGGTGTCAGCAACAACGCAGCGCCACCGGCGGACCATAGCTGGGTGGTGGCCGGCAGTTCGACTGACGCCATGCGACGGGTCAGCATATTGAACAGCGCATAAAGCACCGCATTGCCCAGCGACAACACGATGGCCGGGTGAAAACCCTGCGAACCTGGGCGCACGATCAGCAGCACGCCTGCAAAGCCGAACAGGATCGCAATCCAGCGCCGCACATCGAGCCTCTCGCCCAGCAGCCGGGCGCTGATAATGGCGATCAGGATCGGCACCGAGAACTGGATCGCGCCAGTCACATCGAGCTGCAGATACTGCAGAGCCCAGAAATTGAGCGCTGTCATCAGCGCCTGCATCAGCGCGCGCAGCAATTGCAGCTTGACCAGCCTGGGACGGTACAAGGCCCATCCGTAGCGCGGCGTCAGCACCACGACCGCCAGCAGCGTATGGGTGACGAAGCGCAGCCACACCACCTGGAACACCGGCAGCGCCAGCACCAGCCATTTGGCGGTGCTGTCGAGCGCCGCAAAACACAGCGTGGTGACGCTCACCATCGCGATGCCGAGTTGGCGATTGCGTGCGGTGTCGAGCTCGAGCATCGTCAGGCGCAGGCGCGGCGCTCCGGCGCGAGGCCCGCCTTACAGGCGATCACAGTTTCGCTTCGACCCAGGCGCGTACGCTGGCCAGCGCCTGTGGCAGCCGAGCAGCGTCGGTGCCTCCGGCCATGGCCATGTCCGGCTTGCCGCCACCCTTGCCACCGACCTGGCTGGCCACATGGTTGACCAGCTCACCGGCCTTGACACGGCCCAGCAAATCCGCCGTCACGCCGGCGGCCAGTTGCACCTTGTCGCCGTCGACCGTCGCCAGCACGATCACCGCAGACTTCAACTTGTCCTTGAGCTTGTCCATGCTCTCGCGCAAGGTCTTGCTGTCGGCACCGTCCATGCGCACCGCGAGCAGCTTGACGCCCTTGATGTCGAGCGCCTGCTGCACCAGTTCGTCACCCTGGCTGGATGCCAGCTTGCCCTTGAGCGCGGCCACTTCCTTCTCAAGCTGCCGGACAAGGTCCAGCACCTGGGCGACGCGGCTGTTCAACTCTGCCACCGGCGCCTTGACCGCGCCCGCCACCTGGATCACCGTCGATTCAAGCTGCTGCAGGTAAGCCAGCGCACCCTGGCCTGTGACCGCCTCGATGCGCCGCACGCCAGCGGCCACGCCACTCTCGGCCACCACCTTGAACAGGCCTATGTCGCCAGTGCGCTGCACATGGGTGCCACCGCATAACTCGGTCGTGCTACCGATGTCCAGTACCCGGACAATCTCGCCGTATTTCTCGCCGAACAGCATCATCGCGCCGGTCTGCTTGGCGGCCCCGATGTCCATCAGTCGCGCTTGCGTCGCCACATTGGCCAGGATCTCGGCGTTGACCAGCACCTCGATGTCATGCACCTGTGCATCGGTGACCGGCGCGTTGTGCGTGAAATCGAAACGGGTCCGCTGCGCATTCACCAGGCTGCCCTTTTGCTGCACATGCTCGCCCAGTACGCTGCGCAGCGCCTTGTGCATCAGGTGGGTGGCCGAATGGTTGCGCTTGGTGGCGGCACGCAGGGCTGCGTCGACATGCGCGGTGACCGTGTCGCCCACAGCTATAGTGCCGGAGATCGACGCGCCGTGGTGCGCAAACACGTCGGACTTGATCTTCTGCGTGTCCACCACCTCGAACATCGCGTGGTCGGAGAAGATGGCGCCCTGGTCGCCCACCTGGCCCCCGCTCTCCGAATAAAACGGCGTGCTGTCGAGGACGACGATGCCCTCTTGCCCGTGGCTGAGCTGATCGACCTTGACGCCATCCAAATACAGCGCGACCACCGTGCTTTCCTGCGTCAGGCTGTTATAGCCGACAAAATCATTCGCGACGCCGGTGTATTCCAGCGACTTGTCCATCCGGAACTTGCCGGCTGCTCTGGCCTGGGTTTTTTGCCTGTCCATCGCGGCGGCAAATCCGGCTTCATCCACCGTCAGGCCGCGTTCGCGGCAAACGTCGGCCGACAGGTCAAGCGGGAAACCGAAGGTGTCGTGCAGCTTGAACGCCACGTCTCCCGGCAATACGGTGATGCCGCCGGCCAGCGCCGCCTCCAGGATGCCCATGCCGGTTTCCAGCGTTTCGAAGAAGCGCTCCTCCTCAGCCTTGAGCACCTCCGTGATGCGCTCTTGCTGCGCTGCCAGTCGTGGGTAGGCCTCGCCCATGACCGCCACCAGGTCTGCTACCAGCATGTGGAAAAACGGCTTCTTGCAGCCCAGCTTGTAGCCATGGCGGATGGCACGGCGGATGATGCGCCGCTGCACATAGCCGCGCCCCTCGCTAGCGGGAATGACGCCGTCGCTGACCAGGAATGCAGTGGCGCGAATATGGTCGGCAATCACCTTGAGCGAGTTGTTGGCGATGTCGCCGCAGCCGGTTTCACGGGCAGCAGCTGCAATCAGCGCGGCGAACAGGTCGATTTGGTAGTTGCTGTGCCGGTGCTGCAGGATCGCGGCCAGGCGCTCCAGGCCCATGCCGGTGTCGACACAGGGCGCCGGCAGCTTGACCAGCGAGCCATCGGCCTGCATGTCGAACTGCATGAACACATGGTTCCAGATCTCGATGAAACGATCGCCATCCTCGCCCGGACTGCCCGGAGGCCCACCTGGAATATGCTCACCGTGGTCATAAAAAATCTCCGAACACGGGCCACAGGGACCGGTGTCGGCCATCATCCAGAAATTGTCGGACGCGTACTTTTTGCCCTTGTTGTCGCCGATGCGGATCACCCGGTCCGGGCGCATGCCGATGTCCTTGGTCCAGATATCGTAGGCCTCGTCGTCATCGATGTAGACGGTTGCCAGCAGACGTTCCGGTGGCAGCTTGTAGACCGCGGTGAGCAGTTCCCAGCCCCATTTCAGGCTGTCACGCTTGAAATAGTCGCCAAAACTCCAGTTGCCCAGCATCTCGAAGAAGGTGTGGTGGCGCGCCGTGTAGCCCACGTTCTCCAGGTCGTTGTGCTTGCCACCGGCGCGCAGGCAGGCCTGTACCGAGGCAGCGCGCACATAGGAGCGCTTGTCGGTGCCCAGGAACACATCCTTGAACTGCACCATGCCCGAATTGGTGAACATCAGCGTCGGATCATTGCCCGGCACCAACGGGCTCGACGCCACCACCGTATGCCCCTTGGAGGCGAAGAAGTCCAGGAAGATCTGGCGGATGTCGGCGACAGAAACGGCAGTAGAGGTGGTCATGAACATGGAGCGCTAGGCGGGACCGAAGACGGATGCCACGGCGTGCGTGGCAGCCCTGGCTGCCGGGTTGGAAGGCGAGATGATTTTAGCCGCTCGGCAAGCCACTGCGGACCCGGCATGGCCATAATCCCGGCAGGACCGAAACAACCTGCCACCTGCCTTCCCATGCTTGCACCGCAGCAAATCGCGCGCTACCGAACCGACGGCTTCATTGTCGTCCCGGGCCTGATCGCACCGGACACGCTGGAGCATCTGCGCATGGCCACCGACAGGATCGTCGCCGGCGCCGCGCGGGTCGACACCCACGACGCTGTCTACGACCTCGAACCCGGTCATACCCGTGCTTCGCCGCGGGTGCGCCGCATCAAGAACCCCGAGCGGGTAGATCCGGCGTTTGCGGCGCTGGCACGCCACCCTGGCATTGCGGCCTGCCTGCAGCAGCTGTGGGGCGGACGCGGCGTGCGCTTCGATATTTCCAAGTTGAACAAGAAATCGCCCGGCGTCGGCTCGCCGGTCGAATGGCACCAGGACTGGGCGTTCTACCCGCATACCAACGACGACCTGGCTGCCGTCGGCGTGATGCTCGACGACATCACGCCCGCCAACGGTCCGATGCAGGTGGTACCCGGATCACACAACGGGCCGGTGTTCGACCACCACGTAGACGGCCAATTTTGTGGCGCCATCGATGCGCTGACGCCAGGCCTGAGGCTCGAAGCCGCGCAGTCCTGTCTGGGACCCGCCGGCTCGATCACGATCCATCATGTACGCGCAGTGCATGGCTCGGCGCCTAACCGCTCGGGCGACCCGCGCCGCTTTCTGTTGCTGCAGTATCGCTGCGCCAACGCCTGGCCCCTGATCACCCCGCCGACGGACTGGGACGCATGGACGGCGGCACTGGTGGCGGGCGAGGAAACCTTGACACCGCGCATGACCGGCGTTCCCGTGCGGCTGCCCTACCCGGCGGCGCAGCGGCAGGGATCGATCTACGAAAACCAGAGCGCTTTGCGCAACCGGTTCTTCTGATTCGTACACACTGGCGGTCAGGAGAGCGGCGGCCCTGTAAATCCCAAACCGGCAAGGATTTCAGCAGGGAACTATATTGGCGCCATGACATACCATCGCGCCACCCGTTTCTACGCTGCATCGATGCTCGCGTTGCTTTGCTTCGCGAGCGCCGCGCATGCGCAAAAGCCAACCCCGTCGGCCTGCCCCGCCATCCTGCAACACCAGTTCAACCGCTTGCAGGACGAGGCACCGCACAACCTATGCCAGTACGCGGGCAAGGTAGTGCTGGTGGTCAACACCGCCAGTTATTGCGGGTTCACCGGTCAATACGAAGGCCTGGAAAAGCTGTTCGCGTATTACCAGGCCAAGGGGCTGGTCGTGCTGGGTTTTCCGTCGAATGACTTCGGCCAGCAAGAGCCGGGTTCGTCCAGGCAGATCGCCGATTTCTGCTTCAACACCTACGGCGTCAAGTTCCCGATGTTCGCCAAGACGGTGGTCGCGGGCGGCGGGCGCAATCCCTTGTACGCTGCGCTGTACAAGGCCACCGGGGCGGCGCCCGGCTGGAATTTCCACAAATACCTGATTGGCCGCGATGGCAAAGTGGTGGCCAGTTTTGCCAGCCAGGTCGGCCCGCAGGACCGGGCCATCGTATCGGCCATCGACAAGGCACTGGGTGAGGGCCGCTGACCGGCGCGGAACCACTGCCGACTTTCATGCCGCCCAATTGCGACGATGAGCAATTGAGCATGGTCAGATTGTCTTGCCTGGCGCGCGTCGAATTGCACGTTCTATGCTCCTTCCGTTGATCGGGGCGCAGACAGGCAGAGAGGCAGGTTCAGCCTATGCTAAGGCCTACGCCAAAACCTACGCCGAAGTTTGGCCATCGTCATCTCGTCAGCACCGGATTCAATGCTGGTAGCCGCCCCAAGGGCACGTTGCCTTTCCTGAGTTCGATTGGCTCAACTCGTCATCGGCAGCAACACTTAAGGTGCTCGAGATGCCGGTCTGTAACGGCGGACTCAATTTTTGGAGCGAGGTCGGGCAGCATGCGCTGGTGGCCGTTCGCGTGGTTGCAATGCTTTGCCGTGACTGACTTCGGTGCTCTGTGCGGCGGGCGAAATTTCAGTCATCCATTTAAAGCTGCGCTGCAAAAATTCGCCACGCTCACCCGTCAGAACAGCAAAGAAGGCAACGATCTCCAGGAGGACAGAGTGCCCGAGCTGGTTCAGCGGCAAGAGTCTGCCGCGCGCCAGATCGTCCTGGATCAGCGAGGCCGGCAACCAGGCTGCGCCCTGACTGATCAATGCCAGCTCGCGCAGCCCCATCGCGAACTCGCTCACACAGCACACGATCACCTGTTGCCGGCGCATCAAATCGGGCAAGGCCTCGGCGCGCACTGCTTGACCGAAGAAGCTGTCCGGCGGATAACACAGCATAGGTACGCGATCGCCTGCAGCGACCGTGCGCAAGACTTTGTGCAATTGCGGACTGGCCACGAGCTTCAGCTCATCCTGACCGAGTACGTGGCGCAGCGCCAGTTGGCCTGAAATGTTGCAGGGCGACTGCTGTGTCTCGTAGGTGATCAGTATCTCGGCCTCGCCACGCATCAGCATCGCGACGCTGTCTGAGCGGTTCTCCGATCGAACCCGGAAGTTCTGGTCAACGCCCATATGTCGTAGCCGGGCGAGAAAGCCGGGCACATACGATGCGGCCAGTGTGTGTTGAGCGGCAATGGTGATGCCCGCGCTGTTCAGCGACTCGGACTTGAGAATGGCACGAAATTCATAGATGCGTGCCACCAAGTGGCGGAATTCCAGTTGGTTGTCCCTGGCCACGGGAGTGAACTGGAGTGGCTTGCGCGTGCGGTCGATGAGGGTCACCCCCAGCCAGTCTTCGAGCATCTGAATGCGGCGCGAGAAGGCTGGCTGAGAAACATGGCGACGCGCGGCGGCAGCCGAGAAGCTGCCCGTCTCGATCAGTGCAATGTAGTCGTCAAGCCATTTCAGTTCCATTGCCGCAGCCCCCCGGTTGCGTACATTGTCGCTGGCCGTTCGACTGGCAAGGCCGCGGACCCGGGCCATTTCAAGGCCTGGCGGCGGCTGCGTCCGAAAGCAAGAACTCAAGCAACAGGGTGTGAAACAAGGCTGTTCGCTCCAGGTGCAGTGCATGCGAACACGCAGGCAATACCGCAAGGCTGGCGCAGGGGATGGTGCGCCAGAGCTTTTCAATCTGCGACCAACCATAGGAACGGTCACGCTCGCCCCACACCACCAACGTAGGCTGTTGAATCGCGCTTAGACGATCGCGCCCATCCCAAGCCTCCATGGCGATCAGGCCAGCGTGTGCCGCCTGCTCACTGGCGCGGGTGGCCAGCGTGGCCAGTGACTCAAAGGCTGGGGAGGCCTCGTTGTCGAGCAGCCAGGTCGCACAAATGCGCCTGGCGGTGCTTTCCACACCGTCTTCGGCCAGTCGTTCGCGTGAGCGCGCCATGGTCTCGAACCGCCCGGGGATGTTGCCCTGCGGCCCGGTCCCGTAAAGCACCAGTTTGCGCACCCTTGCTGGCGCGCGGCTGACGATTTCTTGAGCCACCATGCCACCCATTGAGTGGCCCAGCAAGTGAAAGCCGTCGACACCCAGCTGATCGAGGGTGACCAGCAGCGCTTGAGCATGTGCGGCGATTTCGGTGGGTGCCGTCAGGTGGTGGGCGTTGCCGTAGCCGGCCAAATCCACAGCAATGACGTCAAAGTGTTGACTCAGGAATTGAACCTGCGCGTCCCACTGGCTCGAACCACCCAGATACCCGTGAACGAGCAACATGGCGAGGCCTGCACCCATCCGCCGGTGTGGCAGTGGCAGGACAGACAACGTCACCCACGCCCCTTCCAGGGCACGACACGGCGCTCGACAAAACGCACCAAGTGGTCAAAAGCGTAGGCAATCGCCGCTATCACAACAATGCCCATGATGACAATTGGCGTCTGCAAGAATCTGGAAGCCGACAAAACGGTGTAACCCAAGCCGGAGGTAGCGGCGACCATTTCAGCTGCCACCAGCGTTGTCCAGCCAAAACCGATACCAACGCGCATGGCGGTAAATATTTCTGGCATCGCTGACGGCAAAACGACCAAGCGAATCACTTGCCAGCGCGTCGCGCCGAACGAATAAGCCGCATGAATCTGCTCAATCGCAGCCGACTTGACGCCTGCACGCGCACCCAAAGCCATCGGTGCGAGTACCGACAGGAAGATCAGCAGCACCTTGGACAACTCATCAATACCAAACCAGATAATCATCAGCGGCAGGTAAGCCAATGGTGGAATCGGCCGATAGAACTCAATCGGTGGATCAAAAATTCCGCGTGCAACCGGGCTCATGCCCATCGCAATGCCAAGCGGAATCCCTACAACACAGGCCAGCAAGAACGCACCAAAAACCCGCAGCGTGCTGACCCAGGTATGTTCCCAAAAGCTGGCTCCGGTAAATCCATCTTTCAGCATGGTCAAAAAGGCCTCGACCACGGCCATCGGGGACGGCAAGAAAAGTGGCTTGACGACGCCGAAATAAGTGACGAGCCACCAGAAAAAGATCAGGCCAACAATAACGACAGCGCTGATTTTCAGACTGTCCCCTTGGCCAGGTACGCCATATATTTCACCTGGCTTGGCTGGTTTCGCCTTCATGAGGCCGGCCCAAAAGGTGGTACCAGAATCTGTGCGGGTATCACTCATGAAGGGCTCCTGCTTCGTCAGCAAAGATGATCTGCAAGATCTCTTCTCTGAGGGCAATAAAATCCGCAGACGCTTTGATCGCCCTCGCATTGCCGGTGTCAAGGTAGCGCCGGCTGAATGGCAAGTCGAAGACATGTGAAATGCGGCCGGGGCGAGGCGACATCACTATCAGCTTGGTGCCCATGAACAGGGCTTCCTCAACGCTGTGGGTGATAAAAAACACCATCTTGCCGGTGTCGCGCCA
>JANNKH010000132.1:0-26791 GCA_031396205.1 Rhodoferax sp. | reverse complement strand
GTGTTCATGACCTCGCGTAGCAGTTCTTGATCTGTGATGTTGTCGCAGGATCGCGCATCGCCACTGCGCTCCACGATCTCGCGCCGAAAGCGTTCGATCTCATCGGCCGCCATGCCACGAAAGTTGTCATCCAGCGCATCGCCGGCTTCAAGCTGCTCGCTATCAATCAGCAACGTGTTGGGCCGGGGCAGCGCGTTGCCGGTGGTCTCGTCGAAGTTTCGAAATAGTGGGAGCCGGCCGTTTTCCAGCGTGGTGGTGCCGTCATCATTCTTTCGATGAAAACCGGACACAAAGTCGTACACGAGCTTGGAGATGGCAGTGTTCTGGCAAACGATGATGAAGCACGGCGGTACCTTGATGCCGTACTCTTCCCAGAGCTTGAAAGTCTTCTCATAGTGGCCATAAAGGGCCTGTAACGCGGTCTGTAGACGCGTAGGTAGCTTCAGAGGGTCCAAGTCCTCGCCTTGGCCACGCCCCTTCTTGGGCATGTCTTTGCGGATGTTCTCCCAGAGGTTGCGGAACATCGGCATCTCATCACCAGTGATGTTTTGGGCCACTGGCACGCGCGGCAATTTGACGATGCCGCACTCAATAGCGTCCATCAACGAGAAATCGCTCATGGTCCAGGGAAACAGAGTACCTTCCGCGTATCCAGAACCGCGCAGGAAAAACGGGGTCGCGGACAAGTCAATGACTCGACTAGTGCCGAGCTTGCGGGAAACGGCTTCAATCCCTGAAATCCACAGACGGGCAGCCTCATTGTTTTTCTCTGCCTCTTTCCTGTCATCGCCTTTCAGGTCTTCGTCGTCTGAATCTTTTGGCTTCTTACGGTAGCAGTGATGCGCTTCATCGTTGATCACCAGAATGTTTTTCATGCCCATCAGATCGGGCATAACGCGTTGCAACATCTGCCCTTCGGTTTCCAGCGTCAGCGGCGCATCGCCGGTACGGCCTTGGAGTAGCTGGCGGCCACCTTTGGAGAGGTCAATGCGTTCGCGCATCTTGAATGCGTGGTAGTTGGTAATGACGATCTTGGCCCGCGCCATGTCGTCCAGCATGTCGTTGGGCACCAACTCACGGTCTTTGTAGTAGCTGTCGGGGTCGTTCGGCTGCAAAACACGCAGCCGGTCCTTGATGGTCAGTCCAGGCGCGCAAATCAGGAAGCCTCTTGTGAAGTGCTTGCTTGTAGGGCGGCGCACCGCGTTGATCGTCTGCCACGCGATCAGCATCGCCATGACGGTTGTTTTTCCCGCACCTGTGGCCAATTTGAGCGCCAGGCGCATCAGGTCAGGGTTTGCGTTCTGATTGGCGCTGGCCAGGTGGTCCAGCAATGCCTTGCCGTTCTTGGACTGCGGCGCCACTTCCACGAGCCAGATTGCGGTTTCTACGGCCTCCACCTGGCAGAAGAACGGTCGTGGGCCACTAAAACTGTGATGCCGCCAGTGCTGAAGAAGACGCGCGGATTCCGGGGTCACCTGCCATTGGCTAGGGTTCGGTAACGCGCGCCAGGAATCGACGCCTTGGCGCACCTGGTTGATGATGGACGTTGGGTCGTACTGTTGCGTCTCGGTTGAAAGACTCTTGCCTTCGTCGAACACCAATTCGTCCTGCTGCAGCGCAGCTTTCTTCCGTTTCTTGGGCTTGGGGATCGGGGTGACGAACTCGGCGCGCCGACGGTTCTCGATGATCTGCTGAGTCGGCTGTCCGTCTGAGTCCAGTTCCCAATGGCGACGCGGACACTCATACGGCGTGTTCAGGATCGGATGATCGAAAAACGGGTTGGACATTGTCAGGTTCTGGGTCGTGGAGGGGAGGCGATTGAGGGTCGATTCAGACGCGGCACGATGTGCATCTTACGTTGCGCCGAGGTGGCAACGATTTTGATCATTTGCGTGGATGCCTGAGCAGAAGTTGACCCCAAGCGGAATACGATTAGGGCTCAAGGAGGGCCGACCTGTGATCACGGCAACACACTCAACCCCCGCTGGGGTCGTCGTCGAATACTTTGAGTCTCTGCGTTGGTTGGCGGAATCGGCCAGGCGTGCAACTGATTTGGCTCAGGCCAGGCGCATTGCCGCCATGGCTACCATCTTGGCCGTCACGGCAGTCGAGGTATTTCTAAACCTGTGGTTTCGCGTCCTGGTGGATGATCGAAATGATGCCAAGTTGAAGGCTCGCCTGGTTAGCGATTTGGACAAACCCATGTCACTGGACCAGAAGCTCACCGAGTGGCCCGTAAGGCACTTCAATCAGGCGTTCGATCTTGTTGCTGGCGCGGGACGCGCCTTCATCGATTTGAAGGCAGTGAGAAATGGGATCGTTCATTTCAAGACCTCGCATGAAACCATCCAAGCGTCTAACGTCATCATTCACGGCCTCGCGAACACGACACACTATGACGCGCTCAATGCGGCTAGTGCCGAGCGTGCCCTTTCGGTGGCCGAAGGTGTGGTCGCCGAAGTGATGCGCCTCGCGGGCTTCGATGAGGTTACGGCAAATCACGCTTTGGCCGCGTGGATTGGAAAAGTTGGGTCGGCTCGATTGGACGACCCAACATCTCACGGAGTAGCCCCGTGGATTGTTCCGCACGTACAGCGCTGAGTGCGTTCACCGGCTCGCCACCCAGTAGCGCGAACGACGATTGCCCTTTTTCTGCGGGTGGTTGCGGTCGGTGGTCAGCCAGCAGCGCGGCACTGACCAAGGAGGATTAGGCCGCCAATGCTCGGAGAGCTTCCGGTATTTCGATTCTTTGCAAGTCGGGACCGCATTGCCTGCTGATAGCGTGATCCTGACGTGCTCCCTCGCAGCCGTACCACCGTGATGATCATGAAGTCCGTCAACCAGGAATTTGCCGCACATGAAGATAAAGCAGATTTACCGGCGAAGACATTATCGGTTTTCCAAGGCAGCCGCAAGTCCGCAAGCATGGATATTGCGGCGGCACCTCGCGTCATTCAACTCTCTGCTTCATCGTCGTCCAAAATGGAATCCTTACGCTCTCGTACATTGGGGCATGCACCTTCCCGACATCCTTTCCAGTGGTCACCGTCAGAACTTCGGTGACAAAAACGTACATCACCTCCTCCAAGAAATTTGTCATCATCACTGTCAAATCGACCGCTTGACTGATGAGGGAGTTCACTGCCTTGCTCTTGTCAGGCTCGCCAATCTGTTCCAGTGTCCAGTGCGTTGCGATGGCGGCCGGCCCTCCATAGAAAGTGTTACCTGACATCTTTCCAACAAAAATAACGTCGTCCACCCATGCTTCGTCGGGCGTCGTGACAGCCACCCAATCACGATATTCAGGGAAATGAAACCCGAGCCCGTTGCGCACGGGTGCCAGCCAAGACGCGGTATTAATGGCTTTGTTTAAGGCCTTCAACTTGTCTTTGCCATGCTCGATCCTTGGCAAAACTACGCTGCGCAGGGACAATGCAACTTCCTTCTGATTGATGGAAAGCATCGCTTCCCAGACCTTGGAGGAAGCAATCCGCGATATTGCTAGAAACTGCGAAATCTCGGGCTCCCTACGCAAGGGGCGTTTGTCGTCAAAGTTGGGCACGCAGAAGCCTACGAGCTTTTGCAAAGTCATCATTTCGTTGAACATGTGGCCAAGCAAGTAGTACGAATATCGGACCTCTGGGCTAAGCTTTCGGATGTTGTCCAGAGGCACTCGGACTTCCTGAACATCGATTGAACGAGGGGTCATACTTGCTTTCAGACTTCGGCATGGTCTCTGCCACTGCACTTATTGCCTCCCGGCTGACACTCCATCTCGAAGGATAGACCAGCATCGGGGATAGCCGTGCAGTTCGCTACACAATGGTGCGGCAGGGCTGACTGTCGCCGCAATAGCTCCCCGCACGCAGGGCGTAGCAAATGTATTCCCAAATTGGTATCAATAAATTTCGATCCCAAATTGAGAACATGATATCATCTCAAAATGCAGGATTGCACGCTCCCCCATGCGCATCGTAGGACGTGAAGAACTACGCGATTTTGCCGTCAAGCACCCAGACTGCCGGGGTTGGCTCGCCAACTGGATCGCCGACGTTGAACGTGTTAGGTGGCGCTCTCCTAAGGACATTAAGGACCGATATGTCACAAGCAGTTTCCTGGCCGAGAACGTGGTGGTCCTAAACGTCCGGGGGAATGAATATCGCCTCGTCACGAGAGTCCTCTATCAGACCGGTATCGTTATCGTCAAGTGGGTGGGCAAACATTCAGACTATGTGAAGAAGCAGTTTTGAAAATGAATCCGAAGGTCATCAAATCGGACAATGAGTACCGTGAGTCCCGCTCAGAAATTGAACGACTCGCGGTGATGGACATAAGTCCAGACACGGAGGATGGCGCACGCCTAGAACTGCTTGCGCTGCTGGTGGAAGAGTACGAAAAGCGCCACTTTCCCTTTGAGGCTCCCGACCCTATTGAGGCAATCCAGTTCCGTATGAATGAACAGGGTTTGCGTCAATCCGATTTGGTTCCGTACTTGGGATCGCGGAGTCGAGTTTCCGAGGTCCTAGCCCGCAAGCGACCGTTAACAGTTCAGATGATTCGAGAACTATCTCGGGGACTTGGAATTCCAGCCGACCTTCTACTGGCGCCAATCGGATCAGAGGGCGCTAGGCCATTGGAAGAAACCACGCCGCAGCCGATTGACTGGAGCAAATTCCCGGTTTCCGAGATGGCGCGTCACGGTTACTTCACAGATATTGGAAGCGTCAAACCCAAAGTACCTGCTCATCTCGCCCAAAAATTCTTTTCACGAGTCTTTCCTACTGGGCAGCCCGCCTCAAGCTTTGCTCGCCGAGGGTTGCGCGGTGAAGCGGTCACATCCAAGTCTGAATATGCACTGCTTGCTTGGAAGGCACGGGTTGTGTTCCTCGCTCGTCGCCGCAAGTTAGACGGCGAGATTCCACCCTACCACTCCGGGTATGTGGACCAAACCTTTCTACAACAGGTTGTGGGCCTCAGTTGGCATCCAAACGGAATTCGCCTTGCACGTCAACTCGTGGAAGGCATCGGAATTCCGGTTGTTGTGGAGTCGCATTTGCTGGGGACCCACCTGGACGGGGCAGCAATTCTCGACGAGGATGGTACGCCAATCATTGGACTGACGCTGCGAATGGATCGAGTGGACCATTTCTGGTTCACCTTGCTACATGAACTTGCTCATGTCAGCAAACACCTCAGCGCCCCCGGTGACTCGTACATGGACCGTCTGGAAGACAAGGAGTCCACTGAGGCTGCGGAACTTGAGGCGAATCGCATTGCCAGAGATGCACTCGTTCCGCGCGCTGTATGGCGGCGAAGTGAGATTGCTATTGCCTCCACCCGGGAGCGAATCCTTAAGGTAGCTGCGGAGCTTAAAATTCACCCTGCAATTGTTGCCGGCCGAGTACGACGCGAAACGGGCGATTTCACCGCCTTTGGCGATCTACTCGGTCAGAATGAGGTGCAACGGCTCTTTCCCGATGTCTTCTTTGAGAGGTAACTGGTGGAGATTCGGAACTTGTACACGCCCATCCTGAAAGGGAGTGAGTGCGACATCAAAGCACTCGGGCGCATCCCGCGCTTTTTCTCCGATCGTGTGTTGTCTCTTGTCGAGCTGCTCCCTCCTGACGAAGACGAATCCCTCGAACTGTGCTGCGCGTTGTTTGCGGATCGGCTCAGGAAGTTCTGCCCGATTCAGACCGTATCCGTTGATCTACACGCCATTGCACCCAATGAGAGTACCAAGAGCGGCTTGTGGGGTACCGGTTCGTTTGTGCTCGAAGAAATGTTCGGATACTTGCGAGGTATCGGCGTTCGGTTCATTCCGGTCTTCGGGTTTGACCACGAACCAGAGCTTTGGGATCGCATTGCACATGTCGCCCGTGAAGGAGGCGGGGGAATCACCTTCCGATTGCGCATTGATGATCTAGAAGCGGGCGAAGACACGTTGTCGCTTGTTATTGATCTGATCGACGGCGCAGGAATCAATGCAGAACAGACTAACCTGATCCTCGACCTTGGCAGTCTACGAGAACTTGATGTCGCCGAGATTTCAAGGTTGCGGGATCGCGTACAGGACTTCGCGGATGCAGCATTCGCTGCGAGAAGCTTTCGGGTCATCTCGGTTGTTGGCTCAAGCATGCCAAAAGATGTGTCTGATGTGCCTGAGGACCACATGGCTTCCATCGAACGGCGTGAACTGCTGCTATGGCTTGACGCGTATACGAGCCTACGCGGAAAACCGCTGAGCTTCGGCGACTACGGCATTGTCCATCCCAACTTTTCATTGAAGAACCCAGCGACGAACGCAAACGCAAAAATCCGCTACACGAGGGGCCGCCATCACCACATCTTTCGAGGGCGCAGTCTGAAGAAGTTTAGCTACAAGCAATATTACTCGTTGGCGAGTAGGGTAGTCAGATCACAGCACTTCCTTCAGTCTGACTATTCCTTTGGCGATGACTACGTATGGCGATGCTCAAAGGAAGAGAACGGCACCGGCAATCTGGGCACGTGGGTCGAAGTGGACATGAACCACCACATGGTCTACGTTGCGGACCACTTGCATCAAATGCTGGAGAAACTCGCAAGGGGGGCCAGCATTCCTGAGGTGCTTTCGGCGGCCTGAGGGATTCGACGCAAAGTGGGCGTAGATTGCATACGTTGCCGACGTGTGATTCCGTTGTGGCGCTGTAAGGGCTTCAGACGAAACTAAGGTTGCAGTGAATTTGATCAGAGGCAAATTTCTGACGGTATGTGCGACGGTATGCCCTCAATCTGCGCCGAGAAACTTAGCTCTGTGCAGAGTGAAAATCAAATTTCTATTGACAATCGAGTGGAGCCCGCAACCGGACGATTCTGGACACCGATGGAAGCCAGGTCGCGGGTTTGGCAGCTTTTAGAAAGAGCCAGAAGGAAATGCGGGAAAAATAATCAATGCCCGTGTGTGGTCCACCGAGCGCACAATGGTCATTCAGCAAACTCATCCCACGGAACGAATATGACGCGCTCTTCGATCCTTGTTTTATTGGGAGGCCTGGTCTTTTCCTCGCTTGCGCTTTCCCAAACTTGTAACTATGTCGGCGGAACTCGCTTTTGCAGCAATTCTGACGGCACATCGTTCACGGCCAACACCCTTGGTGGAACAACATATATCAACCGCTCTGATGGGTCATCTTCCACAGTAAACCAACTCGGTGGGACGACATTTCAGAACAACAGCAATGGAACTTCGTCCACGGCCAACACCCTTGGTGGAACAACATTTATTAATCGCTCCGATGGGTCATCTGCGACTGTTAACCGGATGGGTGGAACAACGTTCATCAATGGCAGCGACGGTTCCAGCAAGACCTGCAACACGATAGGTGGAACACTTTTTTGTAATTAGGTTTTCTTCCCTCATCGGTGCAGCATTGCACGAGCGATGCCAAGCGCCCGGCCTATGCTTAGCTATAGCATCAGGCGCGTCGTTTAGCAGTGCTGCTCGGACTTCTAGTTCATGAACATTGCCTACACCGCCGCCTACATGAACTTCAAACGAAAAAGCCCGCTACCTATTCGATAGCGGGCTTCTCGATAACCACAAGGCTTAATTTGGCTCCTCGACCTGGGCTCGAACCAGGGACCTACGGATTAACAGTCCGGCGCTCTACCAACTGAGCTATCGAGGATCAAGCCCAAGAGTATAACTTGGCTTTTGGGCGATTCTGGCTATCAGTCGAACACCGGAGTGTCCACGCCCAGCACCTTGTGCAGCTTGGGGCTGGTCGTGGTGTACTGCAGGTGGATCTTCTTGTCGGGGAACACGAATGGGGCTGCGCCAAAGGCGGCCAGGGCGCATTCGTGGAAGCCGCTCAGGATCAGCTTTTTCTTGCCCGGGTAGACGTTGATGTCGCCCACCGCAAATATGCCGGGTACGCTGGTGGAGAACTTCTCGGTGTCCACCTTGAGCTGCTTGCGCTCGATGTCCAGGCCCCACGCGGCGATCGGGCCGAGCTTGGGGCTCAGGCCAAAGAACACCATCAGCATGTCGAGCGGCACCACGCGCGTTACCGCGTCGCCTCCGGTGACCTTGATGCCGACCATGCGGCCGTCTTTTTCCTCGATGCCCGTGATCTGTCCGACGATAAACTGCATCTCCAGAGCGTCGCACAGTTCGCGCATCTTGGCCACGCTGGCGGGGGCGGCCTTGAAGCCGTCACGGCGATGGATCAGGATGACGCTTTCGGCCTTGTTCGGACCTTCCTGTGCGAAGTTCAGTGCCCAATCCAGTGCGGAGTCGCCACCACCGACGATGACGATGTTCTTGCTGGCAAATTCGGCCGGGTTCTTGACCCGGTAAAACAGCTGCATTTCCTGGAATTTATCCAGGCCGTCGACCTTGAGCAGGCGTGGCTGAAAAGCGCCGACGCCGGCCGCGATGAAGATGGTCTTGGTCAAAAACTGGGTGCCCCTGGACGTTTGCACGAAGAAGCGCCCGTCGTCCTGCTTTGCAACCACGCTCACTTCCTGGCCGAAATGGAACACCGCGCCGAAAGGCTCTATCTGCTTGAGCAATGAGTCAGTCAGTTCCTGGCCGGTGCAAACTGGCACGGCCGGAATGTCGTAGATCGGCTTGTCCGGGTACAGCTCCACGCACTGGCCGCCGGGGTATGCGAGCGAGTCGATGACATGGGCCTTGATTTCCAGCAGGCCGAGCTCGAACACCTGGAACAGGCCGACGGGGCCGGCTCCGACGATGACAGCGTCGGTTTCGATCGCCTCGTTCCGGTCGGCTGCGGGAGGTCCTTCGTGGGCGAGGGCCGTATTGATCACTGCTTGGTTCAGATGTGGTTCCATGATTTCTACTTCATTGCGCGACAGCCCCCTGGCTGCTGTATGCGTGCAACAAACAAGCTTTGGCGCTGGATGCGATTCAGCGAATCAGCAGGCTGAGCTTGTTCGTCTTTTCCTTCCAATCGTCCGCGTCCGGCGGCGGTTCTTTTCGTTTGGTGATGCTCTTCCAGGTCGGCAGTCTGGCCAGTTCGGCGTTCAGCGCCGTCATGTGCTGCTGGTCGGCAGGCACGTCTTCCTCGGCGTAGATGGCGTTGACCGGGCACTCGGGTATGCACACGGCGCAGTCAATGCATTCATCGGGGTCGATGGTAAGAAAGTTGGGGCCTTCGCGAAAGCAGTCGACGGGACATACGTCCACACAATCGGTGTATTTGCATTTGATGCAGGCCTCGGTGACGGTGTGGGTCATTTTTCTGGAACCAGTTCTTGATGGTCGGAATCCCTGATTTTATGGGCTTTCCGCGACCGTCCCTGGCCGGTGGCCTTACCGCAGCTACGTTTTTTTGCCATGAGTCAATGCAGCAGGGCTGCGCCGGCCGTCCGGTGGGTGGCGGTATCGACCAGCACCAGTGCCCCCAGCGCACGTGACTGCTGGTAGGGCAACACCGCAATCGGGGCCTGCAGCGCCAGCTCCACCTGTCCGATGGCATTGGCTCCAAGCTGCACGGACTCACGGGTAGCGAGGGTATGTACGTCCAGCTGATGGGCAATATGGGTTACCCGGGCCTTGACCCAGCGGTGGCCATGCACCGCCCAGTAGGTCCTGCCTGCCTGCAGTGGCTCATCGTCGAGCCAGGCCACGGTGGCACGGACCTGTCGAGTGGTTTCGAACGCCGGCTGTGCACCGCCATGCGCCAGCAGCCAGTCGCCACGCGACACGTCGACCTCGCGGTCCAGCACAACACCCGCGCTGCGGCCCGCCAAAACCGTTGCAGGATGACGGGCATGGTCCAGCACCTGCACCACGTTGGCGACCTGACCGCTGGGCATGACCGAAATCTGCTGGCCGGGTGACAGCCGGCCGGTGGCCACGCGGCCCCAGAAAATGCGGCGTCCGTTGCCGGTGGGCTTGCCGCAGGCATCGTCTGGTGCGGCCAGCTTTTCGACCCATTGCACTGGGAAGGCCAGCGCGGTCGTGGATTCAGTCGACGTGGCCGGCAACTGCTCCAGTATTTGCAGCAAGCCCGGTCCGCGATAGCCGCACCAACCCGGATCGGCAGCGACCACGTTGTTTCCGTGCAACGCGGATATCGGAACAATCCCGGCAACCGGTATGGCGGCCGAATTGGCAAACTGCTGCAGTGTGCGACGGATATTGGCGAATGCCCGCGGCGCGTCGGACACCGCATCGAGCTTGTTGACCGCGAACACGATCGACGGCACGCGCAGCAGGTGCGCCAGCAGCGTGTGGCGGCGGGTCTGCGGCAGCAACGCGTGATCTGGCGACGGCAGGGTCTCGGCATTCCATGTCAGCTTGGTGGCGTCGACCAGTACCACCGCGGCGTCCGCACTGCTGGCAGCGGTGACCATGTTGCGGGTGTATTGCTCATGGCCGGGCGCGTCGCCGATGATGAACTTGCGCTGCGCGGTGGAGAAATAGCGATACGCCACGTCGATCGTGATGCCTTGCTCGCGCTCGGCGGTCAAGCCGTCGGTGAACTGCGCCAGGTCCACTGTGCCACTGCGCGACACGTTGGCGAGCTGGTCCTGCAGCACGCTGCGGCTGTCCAGCAGCAGGCGGCCGATCAGCGTGCTTTTGCCGTCATCGACCGAGCCACAGGTGATGAAGCGCAGTGCGGGCCGGGTGCCTTTGTCCAAGGCGTCATCCAACGTATCGGCCGGCTTGTCGGCCGCTGCGTCTTTGGGTTGCGCGACCGATTCCGGGGTCGGTGTCGGTGCGGGCGCATCCAGCAATTCCATCATCAGGTCCATCAGAAGTACCCCTCTTTCTTGCGGTTTTCCATCGACGAATCGGATGTCCGGTCGTCCATGCGGGTGGCACCACGTTCGCTGACGTCGATGCCCAGTGTTTCGATCACCACTTCAACGGCGCTGGTGGCGAGACTGGCCACCGGGCAGGTGCAGGTGATGTCGCCCACGGTGCGAAAACGCACATCGCGCTGCTGCACGGTTTCGCCATCACGCGCTGGCGTCAGGTCGGTGACCGGCACCAGCATGCCCCTGCGCTCGACCACCGCGCGCCGGTGGCTGTAGTACAGCGCTGGCAGTCCGACATGCTCGCGCTCGATGTATTGCCAGACGTCGAGTTCGGTCCAGTTCGAGATCGGAAACACCCGGAAGTGCTCGCCCGGTTTGAGGCGGGTGTTGAACAGGGTCCACAACTCGGGCCGCTGGTCCTTGGGTTGCCACTGGCCGAACTGGTCGCGGTGCGAGAAGATGCGCTCCTTGGCGCGGGCCTTTTCTTCGTCGCGCCGGGCGCCGCCGATCAGGGCGTCGAAGTTGAATTCCTCGATCGCCTCGAGTAGCGTCACCGACTGGTGCACATTGCGCGACTCGCCGACGTGGGCCAGGCGCACGCTGCCGCGGGCCATGGAATCCTCGACACTGCGCACGATCAGGCGCGCCTGCAACTCGCCCGCGCGCCGGTCGCGAAAGTCGATCACTTCCGGGAAGTTGTGCCCCGTGTCGATCATCAGCAGCGGATAAGGAATGCGGCCAACGCCAAACGCCTTCTCGGCGCACTTGAGCAGCACCAGCGAGTCCTTGCCACCCGAAAAAAGCAGTGCGGGGCGCTCGAACGCGGCCGCCACTTCGCGCAGGATGAAGATCGTCTCTTCCTCCAGCGCGTCCAGGTGCAGGTTGCTTAGCTGGGCCAGCAGGGCTGGCTCGGTACGTGCGTTCATGCGTGCGATTCCTCGTGTTGTTCGTTGCCGCTCGCTACGTGCAGACCGCATTCCCTGGCGCCATCCATTTCCCACCACCAGCGTCCGGCGCGAAAGTCCTCGCCCAGGCTGATGGCCCGGGTACAGGGTGCGCAGCCGATGCTGGGGTAGAACTGGTCATGCAGCGGGTTGTAGGCCACGCCATGCGCCCCAATGTAGTGCCACACGTCACCCCAGGTCCAGTCGGCCAGCGGATTGAGCTTGGCGCACTGCGGGTCCGAGAGGTCAAGCAGCGGCACCTCGGCGCGCGCACCGGATTGCTCGCGTCGCAGGCCGGTGATCCAGGCGCTCTTGCCTCCCAGTGCGCGGGCCAGCGGCTCGATCTTGCGGATACTGCAGCAGGCCTTGCGCAGCGGGATGCTCCTGCGCATCGCGTCCTTGCCTTCGCGCGTGACGAACTGCAGCACGGCGGCCTGTTCGGGCTCGTAGACCGTGACCGGCGCGCGTGAATCTGCCCTCAATTGCTCGAGCATCGCCAGAGTTTCGGGATGCAGCATGCCGGTTTGCAGCACGAAGACTCCAACGTCGAGCTCCAGCGCGTTGACCAGATGGGTGATGACCATGTCCTCGGCGCCCAGGCTGGAGGCCTGCACAACCGTCGGAATGGTGGCGCCAACGGGCCGAGCGTGTTGCGCGTCGAGCTGCAGTAGCGACTCGCGGGTCTGCATCAGCTTGGCCATGAAGCCGGCGCTGGCGTTGGCGTTTTGCGCTATCGCGTTCATCCTGCGAACCTGATTGGCTGGGGCAGGGCGGACTGGCCCTGATCCCGGCGCACCACGGGTGGCCGCGCGAACCGCGGAAACGGAGTTACGGCATCGCCCTGGTAGAACTCGGGAAAGCGTGCGAACTGGCGCGCGATGGCCGCCGCGTCGGTGTCGTGGGGCAGCACCGCGCTGTCGAAACCGGAGCGCTGCAGTTGCACCAGCTGGTCCACCAGCACCTCGCCGGTGGCACGGATCTCGCCGGTGAAGCCGAGTCGGCGCCGCAGCAGGAAGGCCTGGCTGTAGGCGCGCCCGTCGGTGAACTTCGGGAAATGCAGGTCGATGCGGGCAATGCCCTCGAGTGACAGCGTGCGCGGGCCGGCGCTGTTGTCCAGCGCGACCGCGCCATTGCCGTCGACCGGCTCCGCGTGCTCGGCCGCGGGAATGAATCGGATCGTGGTTTGCATGGTTACGCTGCTTCCAATGAACGGGCCAGCTTGCCCTTGCCGGTGCTCACCCGTACGTCGTTGGCGGCCTGCTTGAACACGTCGATGCCCACCCTGCGCACGGTGTCGATGAAGGTTTCCTGCTGACCGCTGGCGCACAGGGCGCGCTGGACGCGATAGGTGTCCAGCACCGCCTCGATCACGTCGGGCACTTCGGCCGCGGCAAACGAGGGCCCGATCACCTTGCCCGGCGTGGCTGTGCCTGACAAGGTGGAGCCGTCAGAGCCGCCCAGCGTGATCTGGTACCACTCCTGGCCATCCTTGTCCACGCCCAGAATGCCGATGTGGCCGCTGTGGTGGTGGCCGCAGGAATTGATACAGCCGCTGATATGCAGGTCGATTTCGCCCAGGTCGTGCAGCTCGTCCATATCCTGGTAGCGCTCGGTGATCGCCTCCGAGATCGGCAGCGATCGCGCATTGGCGAGTGCGCAGAAGTCACCGCCGGGGCAGGCGATCATGTCGGTCAGCAAGCGGATGTTCGAGCGCGCCCAGCCGGCCTTGCGCGCCGCCTGCCACAGCGCGGGCAGCGCTTGCGCACGCACCCAGGGCAGCACCAGGTTCTGGTCATGCGTCACCCGCACTTCGCCAGCGCTGAAGCGTTCGGCCAGGTCGGCTGCCACGTCCAGCTGGTCGGCGGTCGCATCGCCGGGCGCATAGCCCAGGCGTTTGAAGGACAGGGTCACCGCGCGCAGGTCGGGGTTCCGGTGTCCGGCTACGTTCTGCTGCAGCCAGCGGCCAAATTCGAGCGCTTCACGATCGGTCAGTGGGTCGGCCAAGGGCACCTCGATCCCTGCCTGGGTCTGCGCCAGCGACGGTGCGACGAACGAGGCGGCGACGCGGTCGAACTCCTGCTGGGCAATGGTGTGCGGCGCGCCGTCGATGTCGACGATCTGGCGGTATTCCTCTTCGACCTCGCGGGTGAAGCGTTCACCCTCGGCCTTGACCAGTATTTTGATGCGCGCCTTGTACAGGTTGTCGCGCCGGCCCCAGCGGTTGTAGACCCGCACCACGGCCTCGATGTAGTTCAGCACCTGGTCCCACGGCAGGAATTCACGGATCGTCGAGGCAATCACCGGGGTGCGGCCCATGCCGCCGCCCACCAGCACCTTGAAGCCGATGGCGCCATCGCCATTGCGCAGCAGATGCAGGCCCACGTCGTGCCAGGCCGTTGCCGCACGGTCTTCGCGCGCGCCGGTCACGGCGATCTTGAACTTGCGCGGCAGGAACGCGAATTCAGGATGCAAGGTGCTCCATTGGCGCAGGATCTCGCAGTAGGGGCGCGGGTCCTCGATTTCGTCGATGGCGATGCCGGCACGCTCGTCGCTGGTGATATTGCGGATGCAGTTGCCGCTGGTCTGGATGCCGTGCATGTTGACGCTGGCCAACAGATCCATCACGTCGGCGCTGCGCGCCAGCGGGATCCAGTTGAACTGCACGTTCTGGCGCGTCGTGAAGTGCCCATAGCCGCTGGGCAACGAGGCCAGATCGCTCAGGCCGGGGTTGGCGGTGTCGAGATCGTTTTCGTCCTTGCGGTCGTAGTCGCGTGCAATCGTCGCCAGCACCCGCAACTGGGCGCTGGACAACTCGCCGTACGGCACGGCGACACGCAGCATGGGCGCAAAACGCTGGATGTACCAGCCGTTTTGCAGGCGCAGCGGTTTGAAGTCGTCGCCCGACAGGTCGCCAGCCAGATGGCGCTGCAACTGGTCGCGGTATTGCGCGGCGCGGCTGTGGACGAACTGTCGGTCGAAATCGGTATATTGGTACATGGTCGGTCTCGCAGGGCGTTGGTTGTTGTTCTGGGAAAAACGGAGTTACAGCGTGATCAGCTTCAGGCCGGCAAGGGCCAGCAACACGGACAAGAGCGTTCGCGCGACACGTTCGGGAGTGCGCTGCATCAGGTGCGAGCCGACCCAGATACCGGGCAGCGAGCCGGCCAGCAACTTGGCCAGCAATGTCCAGTCCACCGAGCCCATCGATGCATGGCCCAGGCCAGCGACCAGGGTCAGCGGCACGGCATAGGCGATGTCGGCGGCGACGATGCGCGGCAGGGGCAGCAGCGGGTACAACAGCAGCAGAACGGTGACGCCGATCGCACCGGCGCCGACCGAGGTCAACGTCACCAGGATGCCGATTGCAGCGCCGAACAGCGGTGGCAGGCTCCCGTGGCGGGGCCTGGCGATCACAACTTGTCGCGCGGCGCGATCCCGGGCGTCGGCCGAATGGCCGCGAGCGGCTTTGTACAGAGTCGCTGCAGCTGTCAGCAGCAACGCGAATCCCAGGCCGCCGGTGATCCAGTGCTGAACCTGTTGGCCGGCCGGCCCGACCTGGCGCAGCACCCACAAGGTCAACAGCGCCGCCGGAATGCTGCCGGCGGACAGTTGCAGCACCACTGGCCAGTCCACCTGGCGCGCGCGCGCCAGGCGGACTGTCCCCCCCAGTTTGGTGACAGCAGCAAACAACAGATCGGTGCCGACTGCCAGAACCGGCTTGACACCAAAGAAAAATATCAGGATCGGTGTCATCAGCGAGCCACCTCCCACGCCGGTCAATCCGACGACGAGGCCGACCAGAAAGCCAGCAAGAATGAACACCACGTCATGCATAGGCAGGGACTTTAGGCGCGGGTCTTTATATTGCAAACTACATTTGTGTGATGTTGTTATATCCAATATGGAATAAACACCGACAGATCATCGGCGTTGATGGTTTTATCGGACTGCGGGACGCGGGCAAAATCGGGGAGGCAATCGCTGCTGGCCCTGCCAGACCCCATCCCAAGAAAGACCGCCCGATGACCGCCAGCCTGCAAGTCCGCGCCTGGGTTCCCCGCTCCAGTGAAGATCTGGTCCAGTCGATCGCCTGGGAAACGGCCGCCAGTGGCGTGTCCGCACTCGCACAACGGCTGGAAGACCTGGTGCAGCAGAACCAAGTCATCCACGATGTGCAGGGCATCAACCTCAATCCGGCAACCAATGTGATGAATCCGAAAGCCGAGGCCATGATGGCGCGCGGACTGGGTTCGCGCGCCTCGTTGGGCTACCCCGGCGACAAGTACGAGATGGGGCTGGAGGCGATCGAGCGCATCGAGGTGATCGCCGCCGAACTGGCGGCCGAGGTGTTTGGCGCGCGCTTTGCGGAGGTGCGGGTAGGTTCGGGCGCGCTGGCCAATCTATATGTGTTCATGGCCACCTGCCAGGCGGGCGACACGATCATCGCGCCGCCGGCGGACATTGGCGGCCATGTGACCCACCATGCGCTGGGTGCCGCGGGCTGGTTCGGCCTGACGACCGTGCCGGCGCCGGTCAATCCGGATGGCTATACCGTTGATGTAGATGCCTTGCGGACCTTGGCCCTGCAGGTCAGGCCCAGGCTGATCACGCTGGGCGGCAGCCTGAATCTGTTCGAGCATCCGGTGTCACAAGTGCGCGCCATCGCCGATTCCGTTGGCGCCAAACTGATGTTCGACGCCGCGCACCAGAGCGGCGTGATCGCAGGCAAGGTCTGGCAGCAGCCGTTGGAGCAGGGCGCCCATGTCATGACGATGAGCACCTACAAGAGCCTGGGCGGCCCGCCGGGCGGCCTGATCGTCAGCAACGACGCAGCCATGATGGAGCGCATCGATGCGATTGCCTACCCGGGGCTGACCGCCAACTTCGATGCCGGCAAGACCGCTGCACTGGCGGTTGGCCTGCTGGACTGGAAGGCCCGTGGGCCGGCCTACGGGCAGGCGATGCAGCGTACCGCCCTTGCGCTGGCGCAGGCGCTCGATGCCCTGGGTCTGCCGGTATTTGCCAAAGCGCAGGGGTTCACCCGATCGCATCAGCTGGCGGTCGAAGCGGCCCGCTTTGGCGGTGGCCAGACCGCGGCCAAGCGTCTGCGGCGTGCCAATCTGCTGGCCTGCGGCATCGGCTTGCCGATCGCCGAAGTGGCGGGCGACAACAACGGCCTGCGCCTGGGCGTGCCGGAAATCGTGCGCCTGGGCATGGATGCGCCCGATATGCCCGAACTTGCCAGCCTGATCCAGCGCGCACTGACCGGCGAACCGGAAGCGGTGGTTGGCGAGGTAGGACAGTTCCGCGCCCGTTTCAAGGGCCTGCACTATATGGTGTAGCGCGAGGCTGCGGAACCGGCAGGCAGGGTCGCATTGCTGGCTTCAACCCGGCAGCCAGGCGCGCATCAGCGTTTCCTCGAACAGCGCGACACAGGCCGGCGCGTCGACCTGCATGCAGACCTGGGTGCGGGGCCGGCTCTTCTCCCAGCCGGGCTGGGGATAGTCAATGAAATCGCGCTGGTTCATGATGGTCTGGCCCTGGGCCAGACCATCGCAGACGACCCGTACCGCCTTGGTGCTGGTCGTGAACAACTCGGGTTGCACCAGATAGATAAAGGCCAGCAAATCATGCGCGAAACAGCCTGGGGTGGTCGCAATGTGTCGGTACAGGCCGCTGTAGAAGCGGGAGTAGAACTCCACTGCCTTGAGCAGCGTGTCGGTAGCCACATGCTGGTGCTTGTCGGCGATACGCTGGAACAACTCGAGTGTCGTCACCACCCGATGGGTGACGTCCAGCCCGACCATGGCCAGCTTCCAACCGGCGGTGAACACCCGGTCAGCCGCATGCGGGTCGTTCCAAATGTTGGCTTCGGCCACCGGCGACACGTTGCCTGGTTCGGCGACCGTGCCACCCATGATGATGACCTCGCGCAGCAGCCGCGGCAACTTGGGCTCGATCATCAGCGCCAGGCTCAGGTTGCCCAGCGGGCCCACCGCCACCAGCGCAATCTCGCCCGGATGGGCGCGTGCCATGTCGACAATGAACTGTGCCGACGAGCGCGGGTCGGGCTGGCGTCGGACCGGTTGGCGCGCACCCAGGTTGCCCAGCCCATCGGCGCCATGGATATGCGCCGGGGGCGTCTCGGGCTTCTTGCACCAGGGTACGGCCACGCCCCTGGTCACCGGAGCAGTGCAGCCCACGAGCTCGGTCAGGTACAAGGCGTTGCTGGTGGCCTGTTCGATGCTGACATTGCCGAACGTGGTGGTGATGCCGATGATTTCGATCGCCGGATGGGCCAGCGCGAAATACAACGCCATGGCGTCGTCCACGCCGGGATCGGTGTCGTAGATTACCTTGGTCTTGCGTGCCTGGTTCATGCGGGTTTTTCTTTTTGCGAGGGTTGTCAATGGGCTGGCGCAGCGTGCCGGCTGCGGTCAGCATGGTAGCCCGCAGTATTGGCGCAAACCGGCCAGTTTTTCGGCTGCAGCCGGGTCCTGGCGCGCCAGAAAGGCCGTTACGGCCGCATTGTCGGGGATGCTCGATTGCGCACCGGCCCGGGTGCAGGCCAGCGCGGACGCCGCGCTGGCGGATCGGAGTGCATCCGGCCATGACGCGCCCTGGTCCAGCGCTGCGACCAGCACGCCACAAAAGGTGTCGCCTGCGCCCGTAGTGTCGACCGGCTCCACGTCAAACGCCGGTTGCACAAGGTACCGCGTGCCGTTGCGCGCGCAACAACCCCTGGCGCCCAGCGTGACGACGACAACTGGCACCTGCAACTGGGCCAGGCCTTCGCAAACCGTGGCGGTGGCCCCGGTGATGTTGGCCAGCTCGCCCTGGTTCACAATCAAAATATCGACCAGCGCCAGCAGTTCGGCATCCAGTGGCTGTGCCGGCGCGGCGTTGAGCACGACGGTAACGCCGGCTGCGCGGGCTGCGCTGGCATAGGCCGCAACCGTCGCCAATGGCGTCTCGAGCTGCATCAGCAGATGGCCGAATCCGTCGAGCCGGGGCAGGTGCTGTGGCGCCAGCAGCGTGTTGGCGCCCGGTGCTACGGTGATGGCGTTCTCGGCGTCGTCCGAGACGCAGATGAATGCGGTACCGGTGGCCTGCTCGGCGCTACGCACGACATGCATCTGCACCCCGGCGCCCGCAAGCGACTGCTCCAGTGCCTGCGCATAGGCGTCGTCGCCGAGGGCCAGCAACATGTGGACCGCGCCAGCGCCGGCGCGCGCGGCTGCCACCGCCTGGTTGGCCCCCTTCCCGCCGGGATGGGTCGCAAGGCCATGACCGAGCACCGTTTCGCCCGGCGCCGGGATATGCGCGGCACGAACGACAAAGTCAAGATTGGCCGAACCGGCGACAAGAATCATGGTTAAATCAATCGGTAGTTGCGGGCCGGTTATGCGGGGCGATGGCAAGGCCCGGCAAGCATGAGACCTGCTGGTACAGGATGCAGCAGAATTATGGGCTACAAACGAGGCTGAACCAGCCGTTTGGCCCTGCCTCCCCATGCGTGGTCTGACACGATGGGGAAATCCCGATTACTCGGCAAAGGATCATTGGCAACCATGGGAAGTACGGTATTTGTCAAGGTGGTGGGCTTTCGTGACGTGGAGCGCCATGCACTCAATACCCTGTTCCGGGTTTCTGCCGAACAATCGACCTGTTATGCGTTGTGGACGCCGGAGGCACCGGTCATGCCGCATATTGCGCTGATCGACGTCGAGAGCTACGAAGCCGGCATGGCCCTGGCGTCGCCCGGCCTGAATCGCAACCTGAAGCTGATCTGCGTCGGAAGCGGCGCCCCGGAAAGGGCCTGGCGCGTGTTTCTGCGGCCGATCAACTGGTCGGCCATCCTGTACAGCATGGACCAGCTATTTGCGCAGGTCGGGGTGGATATCGACCTGGACCCCCATGGTCAGACCACGACAATCATTCCGCCGGGGGTGCGCCAGACGCTGGTGGTTGAACCAACGCGTGATGATCGACTTTACCTGCGAGCCCGGCTGTCCCTGGCCGGATTGATCGACGTGGACGAAGTGGAGTCGGTTCCCCAGGCGCAAAACAAGCTGCGCGAGCATCACTATGACATCGTGATCGTCAATGTCGACATGCTCGATGACCCCTGGTCCCTGGTGGAGCGGTTGGTGGCTGCCAACCCGCCGGTTGGCAGCATTGTGGTGACTACGGCCAACCGATCCTGGGCCATGCATGAGCGCGCGGAGCAGGCCGGGTGCCGGGCGCTGCTCGACAAACCCTACGATCCGGGCCATCTGTACCGCGTTTTCCAGATGGTCTGACGGTCGCGCGCTGGCGGGGGCGCTCACGCCACAGCCTGCCGTTGTGCGCGCCCGGTGCCGATGAGCTTGTGCAGCCTGGCCTCCAGTGGCAGGGGTTCGGCGCACAACTGCGCCGCGATCAACTCCCCACACAGGGCAGCGTAGGTCAATCCGCGCGAGCCCATGGCCGTGCTGATCCACAGGTGCGGTGTCACCGTCGTATTGGCGCCGCGCCAAGGGCCGGCGATGGGTAGCCGGTCCGGTGCCGTCCAGCGTGTTCCGCGCCAGGCGTGCACGGCACCTGCGGCAAAGGCCGGTGCTATTGCGGTCGCCGCGTCGGGCAGCAGTTGCGCGATCCGCTCCAGGTTGAGCGCGTGTGCCTGTGCTACGTTCACGGGGCTGTTCGTCGGATTTTCATAGGTTGCGCCGGCAAACCAGGCGAAGCCGGATTGCCATGGCACATGGGCCACTACGCTGCCGGCGCCATTGACCGGGAAACGTGGAAACAGCGCCGTGTCGGCTTCGGTATGGGCGGCCCAGGACACCTGGCCCTCTATGCAGGAAAGGGGTGCCATCGGTGGCGACGGCGTCGCGCGCGCGGCGGCCATGGCCATGTTCACCAGGGCACTGGTTGCGCCTGCCGCGGCTATCACGAGTTGGGGTGCATCAGCCAATACCCGCCCGTGTGGCCCGATGAGCCGCCATTGGCTCGCGTGCCACGCGAGCGCATGCACCGGGCTGGCCGCCAGGTGGCGAATGCCCGGCTGGGCGAGCCAGGCCCGGACCATGCGCTCGGGCTTGATCCAGCCAGCCGCAGCATGCCACAGGATTTGGTCTGCCAGCTCCTTGCGAATCAGCCTGGAGTGACCTGTGCGCGCTGTCAGGCCGACCTGCGCCCATGGCCTTGCCTGTTCAGACCAGTCTGGTGGCAATGGGGCCGGCTCGGCGGCGCAATGCGCGACGCCCGACAAGGCCCAGTCCTGGCCGTAGTGCAGCAGGCGGTGCGCTGCCTGCAAGGTCATGCGTATACCGGCGCGCGACAGCTGCGAACGCGGACCGTCGTCGCGCGAGAGTTGGGGCGCCAGCAGCCCCACGGGCAGGGCCGAGGCGCCAGCAGCGGGCTGATGTGCGGCATCGAGCACGGTCACCTGCCAGCCGCGCTGCGCCAAGGCACTCGCAGCGGCTGCGCCAGCCAGGCCGGCTCCGATCACGACGCAGTGCGATGCCGGTGCCGGTGCTGCGCGCCAGGCGTCCCGTGTTCTGATGGTCCGCCATCCCGGCTGGTACGTGCCGCCCCAGATCGATGCTGCGCTGTGCTCCGTTTGCGTTGGCATCTCTGCTACAAAGCCCGCCTGCTGCCATGACGATGGGTCGACGCCTGCCCGCGACGTTAGTGCGAGCTTGGTACCGCGCCGGCACAGTCGGGTCAGTGCTTTCATGCCCCAGGCATCCCAACGGTCCGCCGTCGGGTTGGCTGTCGGATCGCCAACGGACTCTGGCAAGCCTACAACCAGGCTGTCGGCGCTGAACTGGTGTTCGCGCAGCAGCGCCTGTACCGGTCCAATACCGAGCGTCAGGCGCAGCCGCCCACCGTGCAATACGATCTGGTGGAATCCGGGCAGAAATCCGAACCACTGGCGCTCCAGTTCCGGTGCCAGGGCGGCCAGTTGGGGATAGCCTGCCAGGGATTGCAGAAGGGCTTGGCGCCCGGGCGCTTGCCCGGTAAGTGCCACCAGATGCAGCATTGCGCAAGGCGCTGCATCCTGCGCCCAGGCCTGCCACAGTTGCAGGAAGCGTTCGCCCTGGGCGAAATCGGTATCCAGCACCTGCCATGTGGCTTGGCCGCGCCAGGCCAGAGGCAATGCACAGGCCTGCATCCAGGCCGGTACCAGCGCGGGGTCGGCCATGCCGCTGATTGGCTCGAGGCCTCAGTTGCTGGGTGGCACGTAGCCCTGAGCCGCATCGGCGCCACCGCCGAAGAAATGCGCTTCCATCTGTCGCGCCAGATATTGGCGGGCGCGCGCGTCGGCCAGATTCAGCCGGTTTTCATTGACCAGCATGGTCTGGTGCTTGAGCCACGCCGCCCAGGCTTCCTTGCTGACCTCGGCCCACAGGCGCTTGCCCAATTCGCCGGGATACGGTGGATAGTCGAGCCCTTCCGCCTCTTTGCCCAGTTTGATACATTGAACCATTCGTGCCATGGAATACTCCCTCAGTCTGCGTTCGCCAAAGTCTGAAATTGTCGCCGCTTTTGGAAGTCCCCCAAACGGCGCTGGCGGTGCGTCAACCGGCCTCGTGCCTGGAGAAGAAATTGATGTTGGGTTTCCTGAGTGCGCGCCAAGCGCTGCTGCTGGTGTGCGTGGGTTCGGTGGGATTGCTGGCCTACGGCCTGTATTTGCAGCATGTCGAGGGCCTCGTGCCGTGCCCGATGTGCATCGTGCAGCGCTATGCGCTGGTGCTGGTGGCGCTGGTGGCTGGCCTGACGGCGCTGGGCAAAAGTCGGGCTGCCCATGCAACCGGCGCGCTGCTGATGCTGCTGGCCGCCGGGTTCGGCGCCTTTGTCGCCGCCCGCCAGAGCTGGTTGCAATGGTATCCACCCGAGGTGGTGTCCTGCGGGCGTGACTTCTACGGAATGATCGAGACCTTTCCGCTGCAACGGGTCATCCCGATGATCTTCAAGGGTGGCGGCGATTGCACCGCCATCGACTGGACGTTTCTGGGTGGCTCGATCGCGAACTGGTCGTTTCTGTGCTTCGTCGGCATTGGCGCGGTGTCGCTGATCTTGCTTGCGCGTGCGCGTACTGCCCGCAGATAGCGCGTTCGCCCGCCAGCCCTGACCTGGTCCTGGCCCTGGCCCTGGCCACGCGACAGCCTACTGTCATCATCCCGGTGGACGCACTATGACGGCCTGGTGACGCCGCCGTAGTATCTTTGAACCGGATACAGCGGCGGGTGTTACCAACAAGCCTTTTTGAAAGCGCGGCATCATGGGAGTGGCGGCGTCAGCGGTCGATCTGTCAGCGCGAGCCGTGTTCGGCGGCGCGGCGCGCCCATTGGCCCCGGGGGATGCCTGGGGCGCACCGGTCAATGGCGCTGCCATGGCGGCCCTGTGCGCCGTCGCCCGGTTGCACCATATTGCCGCCGACCCGGCGCACCTGGCGCACCAACTGGGCCTGTCGCCGAGCGAGCCGGTCGGCATCGACGACCTGTTGCGCGCGGCGCGGCATTTGGGCTTGAACGCCAAGCGTGTCCGCACCCGCTGCGAGCGACTGGTGCACACGCCCTTGCCGGCGCTGGCCATCATGCGGGAGGCCAACGGCGGCGACGGCGCAAACGAGTCTTCCATCTGCCTGCTGGCGCAATGCGACGGTCGCCGGGTACTGCTGTCGGCGCCCCATTCTGGTGGCGACCCGGCCGCGGCCGATGGCGCATCCGGCGCAAACGCCAATTGCGGGCCGCGCATCGAGCCGATCGACAGCTTCGCCGCCCGATGGAGCGGCGAGCTGATCCTGCTATCGAGCCGGGCCAGCCTGGCGGGTGAACTGGCGCGCTTCGATTTCTCGTGGTTCCTGCCGGCGCTGGTGAAATACCGCGCACTGCTCGGCGAGGTATTGCTGATCTCGTTGGTGCTGCAACTGTTCGGGCTGGTCAGCCCGTTGTTTTTTCAGGTCGTGATGGACAAGGTGCTGGTGCACAAGGCCATGACAACGCTCGATGTGCTGGTGATCGGCCTGGTCATGGTGGTCTTGTTCGAGAGCGTGCTGAGCGCATTGCGCGCTTTCGTGTTCAGCCACACCACCAGCCGGATCGATGTGGAATTGGGCGCACGCCTGTTCCGGCATCTGGTCGCGCTGCCGCTGTCCTATTTTCAGGTACGCCGGGTCGGCGACTCGGTGGCACGGGTGCGCGAGCTGGAAAACATCCGCAGTTTCCTGACCGGAAACGCCATGACGGTGCTGCTCGATCTGCTGTTCTCGCTGGTGTTCCTGGTCGTGATGGCCTTGTACAGCGTGCCCCTGACCATGATCGTGCTGGCGAGCCTGCCGTTGTATCTTGCGCTCAGCCTGGTCGTGTCGCCGATCCTGCGCCGGCGGCTGGACGTGAAGTTCGCGCGCGGCGCCGAGAACCAGGCGATGCTGGTCGAAACCGTCACTGGCATCCAGACCGTCAAGGCGGCCGCGCTCGAGCCGGGCTTTGGCCGGCGCTGGGACAACCAGCTGGCGGCCTATGTGCAGGCCAGTTTTCGCACCCAGACGCTGGCCAGCGTGGCGCACGAAGGCGTCAACCTGATTGGCAAACTGGTCAACGCGGCCACCCTGTGGTATGGCGCGCATCTGGTCATGGCCAACACCCTGACGGTGGGGCAATTCGTGGCATTTACCATGTTTGCGCAACGGGTGGCGCAACCCATCATGCGCATGGCCCAGTTGTGGACCGACTTCCAGCAGACCGGTGTGTCGGTCGCGCGGCTGGGTGACATCCTCAATACGCGTACCGAAGTGTCCAGCGCTGGCGCCATGCAGTTGCCACCCATCAAGGGGCGGGTGACACTGGAACAGATCCGGTTTCGCTACCGGCCGGACGGCCCGCTGGTATTGGCAGGTCTCGATCTGGACATCCGGGCCGGCGAGGTGATCGGCATCGTCGGGCGCTCCGGTTCCGGCAAGAGCACGCTGACAAAGCTGGTGCAGCGCCTGTATGCGCCCGAGGGCGGACGCCTGCTGGTCGATGGGGTCGACATCAGCCTGATCGACGCGGCGCAATTGCGCCGCCAGATCGGCGTGGTGCTGCAGGAGAACCTGCTGTTCAACCGCAGCATTCGCGAGAACATCGCCATTGCCGACCCGGCCGCACCGCTGCAGTCGGTGCTGCAGGTGGCGCAGCTGGCCGGCGCGCACGAATTCATCAGCGCGCTGCCGCAGGCCTACGACACGGTGGTGGGCGAACAGGGCAGCAGCCTGAGCGGCGGACAGCGCCAGCGCATTGCGATCGCCCGCGCGTTGTTCACCCATCCGCGCATCCTGATCCTGGACGAGGCCACCAGCGCGCTGGACTACGAGAGCGAAGCCGTCATCCAGCGCAACATGGTGCGCATCTGCCACGGCCGCACGGTGCTGATCATCGCGCACCGGCTCAGTTCGGTGCGCCGGGCCGACCGCATCGTGGTGATGGACCAGGGACGCATTGTGGAGACCGGCACTCATGACGCATTGCTGGCGCGCGCTGGCGGCCTGTATGCCCACCTGTGGTCGTTGCAAGATGGTGGTGGGCAGACCGAGGGACAAGCACCATGACACCCGCACGATCGCTCGCGCAGGGTCACCCGGGTGCGGTGGCCGGATTGCTCGGTCGCTACGCCAGCGTTTTTGCGCACGCCTGGCGCGGTCGCGCACAGTTGGCAGGGCTGCCCCGCAGTGAGGATGAACTGGCCTTTCTTCCGGCGGCGCTGAGTTTGCAGGACACGCCGGTTCATCCCGCGCCGCGGCGTGCGGCAGTGTTGTTGATGGCGCTATTCGCCGCCGCCATTGCGTGGGCGATTCTGGGCCGGGTCGACATCGTCGCCGTGGCGCCGGGACGCATCATCGTCAGCGAACGAACCAAGCTGGTTCAGCCACTCGAACGCAGCGTCGTCAAAAGGGTATTGGTGAAGGACGGCGACCATGTCCTGGCCGGGCAGGCGCTGGTGGAACTGGACCCGACCAGCGCCCATGCCGACAAGACCAGCGTGCAGGAACAACTCAAATCGGCCCGCTCCGACGTCGCGCGCGCGCGATCGCTGCAAGGCGCATTGCACGACCGCCAGGGTGCGGCGCCAGCCGGGCCGGCGCTTGTTGCGGTTGCCACAGCCGATGCCGATCAGTCTTTGCCGGCCATGGCCTGGTCGAGTGCCGAGCGGCGTGTTGTCGAGCTGCAGCTGGCTGCGGAGTGGAGCGACATCGCAGCCCGGTTGGCGCGGATTGACGCCGAGACTGCGCGCCGCAGGGCCGAGATCACCACGGCGCAAGAAATGGTCGCCAAGCTGGACTCGACGCTGCCGCTGATCCACCAGCGCGAGCAGGACCTCAAGGCCTTGTCGGCGCAAGGCTTCATAGCCAGCCATGCCGGACAGGACCGCACGCGCGAACGCATCGAGATGGAACGCGATCTTGCGACGCAACGCGCGCGCCTGCTGGAGAGCGTGGCCACGTTGCGCGAAAGCGAAACCACCCGCACCGCCTACCTGGCCGAAACCCGGCGCGGCCTGTCCGAGCGCCAGGCGCAGGCCGAGCTGCGACTGCAGCAGTCCAGGCAGGAACACGCCAAGGCCGTACAGCGCGAAAGGCTCACCGTACTGAGCGCTCCGGTGTCCGGGGTCGTGCAGCAGCTGGCCACCCATACGGCCGGCGGTGTGGTCACCGAGGCCCAGCCGTTGATGGTCATCGTGCCAGAGGGCGCGCACGACGCCCAGGTCGTGGTCGAGGTGACGCTGGAGAACAAGGACATCGGCTTTGTCAACACCGGCCAGGCCGCGCAGATCAAGCTCGAAACCTTTGTTTTCACCCGCTACGGCACGGTGCCCGCCACGGTGCAGCTGGTGACCGCCGACGCCGTCAACGACGACAAGCGCGGCGCCATCTTTCCGGCCAGGCTGGTGCTCGCAAGAAACCACATCGCCGTCGACGGAAAGCAGATCCGCCTGAGTCCGGGAATGAATGTCACGGCCGAGATCAAGATCGGGCAGCGACGGGTGATCGAATACCTGCTCAGCCCGATCCAGCGGATGGGGAGTGAGGGGTTGAGGGAGCGGTAGGG
>JANNKH010000128.1:0-65635 GCA_031396205.1 Rhodoferax sp. | reverse complement strand
GCCCGGCTGGCGCAGCGCTGGGAAGACGAATGCACCAGCCAGATGCTGCGCGCGCACGGCGAGGGCCCAGGGCTGGCACTGGCGCACCGCTTTGCGCAGGCGTTTCCCACCAGCTACCGGGAAAACTTCTCTGCCGCCGTGGCTGCCGAAGATGCCGACATCCTGGCCGGCCTGAGCGCCGATTCGCCGCTGGCGGTCAAGCTGTACCGCCCGCTGAATGCGGACGCTGGCGGGTTGCGTTTCAAGATCTACAACACCTCCAAGGTCGCGCTGTCGGACTCGCTGCCGCTGCTCGAGAACATGGGCGCGCGGATGCTTGACGAGCATCCCTACCACATTGGCAGCGACGACCGGTGGATCCACGACATCGGCTTGCAGTTACCCCAGGGCACCGAACTGTCTGCGATCAAGAGCCGTTTCGAGGCACTGTTCGGCCAGGTCTGGCGCGGCGAGGTTGAAAGCGACAGCCTGAACAAGCTGGTGCTGGTGACCGACCTGGACGCGCGCCAGATCAGTGTGCTGCGCGCCTACACCCGGTATTTCAAGCAGCTCGGATTTGCATTCAGCCAGAACTATATCGAAGACGCGCTGATCCGCAACGCCGCCATCGCGCAAGACATCATCGGCTTGTTCCAGACCCGCTTTGAGCCGGCCCTGCAGGGAGACCGTGCGCAATTGCAGGCCGAACTGGAGCACAGGCTGGAGGCGAGCCTGGCCCAGGTGGCCAGCCTGGACGAAGACCGCATACTGCGCCAGTTCTTTGCCAGTATCCGGGCCACGGCCCGTACCAATGCCTGGCAGCATGTTCCCTCGGGCGAGCACAAGCCTTACCTGTCTTTCAAGCTCAAGCCACGCAAACTGCCGGGGGTTCCCGAACCCAAGCCGGCATTCGAGATCTGGGTCTATTCGCCGCGCTTCGAGGGTGTACATCTGCGTGGTGGCAAGGTGGCCCGCGGCGGATTGCGCTGGTCGGACCGGCGCGAGGATTTCCGTACCGAGATCCTGGGCCTGGTCAAGGCCCAGCAGGTCAAGAACACCGTCATCGTGCCGGTCGGCTCCAAGGGCGGATTTGTGCTCAAGAAGCCGCCGCCGGCCGCTGACCGCGAAGCGCTGATGGCCGAGGGTATCGCGTGCTACCGCATGTTCCTGTCGGGGCTGCTCGACATCACCGATAACGTGGTCAAGGGGGCGATCGCGCCGCCTGCAGACGTGGTCCGCCATGACGAGGACGATCCGTATCTGGTGGTAGCGGCCGACAAGGGCACGGCGACATTCTCCGATATCGCCAATGCGGTATCGGCAGACTACGGTTTCTGGCTGGGTGACGCGTTTGCATCCGGCGGCTCGGTCGGCTATGACCACAAGAAGATGGGTATCACTGCCAAGGGTGCCTGGGAGTCCGTCAAGCGGCATTTCCGGTCGCTGGGCGTCAATACCCAGAACACCGAGTTCACGGTGGCTGGTATTGGTGACATGTCGGGCGATGTCTTTGGCAACGGCATGCTGCTGTCGCGCAAGATCCGTTTGCTGATCGCGTTCGACCACCGCCACATTTTCATCGACCCTGCGCCGGACGCCGAGCGTTCCTGGGAGGAGCGCAAACGCCTGTTCGCCCTGCCCCGTTCCAGCTGGGACGACTATGACAAAAGCCTGATCTCGGAAGGGGGTGGCGTGTTTGCGCGCTCGGCCAAGTCAATCAAGCTCAGTGCGCAGGCCCGCGCCGTCATTGGCACCGAGGCGACCGACATGGCGCCGGCCGATCTACTGCACGCGATCTTGCTGGCACCGGTGGATCTGCTATACAACGGCGGCATCGGCACCTATGTGAAGTCCAGCCAGGAGACCCACGCTCAGGTCGGTGACAAGGCCAGCGACGCATTCAGGGTCGACGGCGCGGAACTGCGCTGCAAGGTGTTCGCCGAAGGCGGCAACCTCGGCGCTACCCAGAAAGGCCGGATCGAGTTCGCACAAAAAGGTGGCCTCATCTATACCGACGCGATCGACAACTCGGCCGGCGTGGACTGCTCGGACCATGAAGTGAACATCAAGATCTTGTTGGGTCAGATCGTCGAGGCGGGCGATCTGACGCTCAAGCAGCGCAATGAATTGTTGGCATCGATGACCGACGAGGTCGCCACGCTGGTCTTGCAGGACAACTACTACCAGACTCAGGCATTGGAGATTGCAGCGCACCGACCGCTGTACCTGCTCGATGGCCAGCAGCGCCTGATGCAATGGCTCGAAGGGTCCGGCCGACTCAACCGCGCGATCGAATACCTGCCAAGCGACCCGGAAATTGCCCAGCGCCGGGCGCGCAGGCACGGCCTTACTGCACCCGAAGGCGCCGTCGTGTTGGCCTACGCCAAGATGTCGGTGTTCGACGACCTGCTGGCCAGCAATCTGCCGGACGACCCCTACTTCAGCCGTTCGCTGAAGGACTATTTCCCGAAAGTACTGGGTGAACGGTTCCCGCTGGCGGTGGACGGCCACGCGCTCAAGCGCGAGATCATCGCGGCCTACATCACCAACACCGTGCTCAACCGTACCGGTGCCACCTTTGTCAATTTCATCGCTGCCGAATCGGTGGCGACAGCCGCCGACGTGGTGCGGGCCTTTACGCTGGCACGCGAAATATTCGACCTCGAACGCCTGTGGGACCAGATCGATGCGCTGGACTACAAGGTGGACGCGAAGCTGCAACTTGATTTGCTGACCAAGCTGACCGCGATCGCCCAGCGGGCATCGCGCTGGATGCTGCGCGCCCGATCGGACAACACCGACCTGCCGCAACTGATCAGCCGTTACCAGCCTGGCGCCACCGCCATGCGCGCCAATCTGGCCGATTGGCTGCCCGAGGGAGGACTGAGCGACTGGCAGATTGCCTGCGCAAAGCTGTGCGAAGCCGGGGTGGAGCCTGCGCTGGCGCAGGACCTGAGTGCACTGGAATTCATCTTCCCGGTTCTCGACCTCGTCAACCTGGCCCAGAGCGCCCAGAACACGCTGGAGATGGCAGCCCGCACCTATTTTTGTGTAGATAACGAGCTGGGCCTGACTGGTTGGCGCACAGAAATCAACCGGCTGCCCACCGAAACCCTTTGGCAGACGCAGGCGCGCGGCAGCGCGCGCGACGATGTCTATTCGATCGCCAGCCAGATCACACTCGGCCTGCTGTCGCGCAAGGAAGAACTGGCCGATTGGCGCCAGCGCCACGACCCCGCGATCCGCAGGCTGAACCACCTGCTGGCGATGGTGTCGACCCAGGGCGCCGACCTTGCGCCGGTGTCGGTGGCAATGCGCGAACTGCGACAGCTGGCGTGACGCTGCAACTGCCGTGGCGCACCGGCTCGCCGGATCCGGTTGCGTTGCCATGAACGAGAGCGACATCGACGGCTTTTTCGCGACCCTGCAAGCGATCAATCCGCTGCCCGTTACCGAGCTCGCGTACACCAGCGTATTCGAACTGCTGACCGCGGTGCTGCTCAGCGCACAGGCCACCGACAAGAGCGTCAACAAGGCGACCCGTCGCCTGTTTCTGGTCGCAAACACGCCCGGCAAAATACGGGACCTGGGACAGGAAGCACTGGAACAGCATATCAAGACGATCGGGCTGTACCGCAGCAAGGCACGCCACCTGCTGCAGACCTGCTCGATCCTGGTCGAGCAGCACGGCGGCCGGGTGCCGCGCGAGCGCGACCAGCTTGAAGCGCTTCCCGGCGTGGGGCGCAAGACCGCCAACGTGATCCTCAATTCGGCATTCGGCGAACCCACCATCGCGGTCGATACCCACCTGCTGCGACTGGGCAACCGGACTGGCCTGGCTCCGGGCAAGACGCCGCTGGAAGTCGAGCGCAACCTGTTGCGGCGCATTCCCGAGCGCTACCTGGTCAACGCACACCATTGGCTGATTCTGCATGGCCGCTATGTCTGCCTGGCCCGCCAGCCTCGCTGTGCAACATGCGCGGTGCAGTCGTACTGCGATTACCCGCGGGCTGAAAGCGCTGCCAGAATCGGCGCCGACGGGCCGGGCCGCCGGCTTGCGCCGTCCAGGCCATAGTTTGCGCCTCGTCTGGCCGTCATAATCAAACCATGGGCACTGGTTCACCCGTTCCGTTTGTAGATCCCCGCACGATCGTACTATTGACCGGCATCATGGGCGGTCTGATGGCGATCGTGCTGTATTTTTTGCAACGCAACTATCCGCCGTCGGTCAAGGGCCTGGGGCATTGGACAGCGGGCACCGGTGTGTTGTTCTTGGCGGGCCTGACGGCGGCAACCCGTGGCATTTCACCGGATCTGGTGGCGATCACACTGGCCAACCTGCTGATCTTTTCCGGCGTCTATCTGCAGTATTTCGGTAGCCAGCGATTTTTTGGCCTGAATGTCCGTTTCTGGCCACGTTTCCTGTTCATCGTAGGCCTGACCTCGTTATCGGGCTGGTTCACCGTGGTCGATCCGCAGTACCAGCCACGCCTGATGATCTCCATCTTCACCATGTCATGGTTGTTCTCGTCGCATGCCCTCTTGATCCTGCGCAAGGGTGGCGGCAGTTTCGCCTACCGGTTCGCCCTCGCGGTCCTGATTGCGGCGCTACTGAGCCAGGCACTGCGTTTCGCCACAGCGTGGCTGTTTCCCCTGGGTTCGGGCATTCTGGATACGACACCACAGAACCTGATCTATGTCATCAGCTATCCCTTCCTGATGCTGCTGACAGCCATCAGCCTGGTTTTGATGGCCACCGATCGGGTGCGCACCGAGTTTGAACATCTGGCCTCGCATGATTCACTGACCAATGCGCTGACACGGCGCAACCTGACCGAGGTCTGCCAGCAGGAACTCGAGCGCTGCAATCGCCACCGCCGATCGATGTCGATCCTGCTGATCGATATCGACCATTTCAAGAGCATCAACGATGGCTTTGGCCACCAGGCGGGCGACCGGGTGCTGGTGCAGTTCGTCACCGCGGTCAACACCCTGCTGCGGCGTGCCGACGTGATCGGACGCCTGGGCGGTGAAGAATTCGTCGTCGTGCTGCCCGAAACCTCGATCGAGGTTGCACGCGTGGTTGCCGAGCGCATCCGCGCCAAGGTGGGTGAACTCAGCCATCCGCAAAAGTTCACCGTCAGTATCGGTGTGACGACCAACCTCCCCGACAAGGACTCGGTAGACGGACTGATGGCGCGGGCCGATCGTGCAATGTACAAGGCCAAGAAGCAGGGCCGCGATCAGGTCGTGCTCGGCTGATCGCGCCACGACAATCGGGTCAGCCCGCCGAAGGCCAGTGGTTCTCGCGGCCATTGGTCGGCGCGTTCGATGGCGTGCAGGCCACCTGCGACCAGCATGGCGCAGCGTATGACGCCAGCATGGGTCAGCCAGACGTGGCTGGCGGGGATGGCACGGCAGTCTCGCCACGCAGCGTTGACCCGGTCCAGCATGTGCTGCACGGACTCGGCACCACCAAACCGCCATGACGCAAACTGTGCGGTCCACAAGTCCAGTTCCGCCCGCGGTATGTCGCGCCAGGGCCTGCCCTCCCAACGACCAAAATCCATCTCGGCAATGCGTGCATCCGTTTGCCATTGCAGGTCGGGGCGCACGCTGCGCAATGCATGGGCCAGTGCGGTACAGCGGCGCAATGGCGAGCTGCGGATCATGGCGTTTGGCGCGATGATCCGCGCCAGTCTGCGCGCCGCCGCACGGTTCTCGGCTGGGTCGACCGCGACGTCAGTCAGACCATAACAGGTTCCAGCATCGACCAGCGGCCGGGCATGGCGCACCAGCCACAAGCCGCCATGATCCGTGGCTGGCGATCCATCGCCTCGCACGGCGAGTGCAGTGGCGCCCTTGCCGGCTGCAATGGCCGCTGTATTGTTGCCGCGACACCGGTTCATGGGTTCAATGCCAGCGCCAATCCCAGATAGATCGCCACCTCGCACAATTGCTGCGTGGCGCCCAGGCAATCACCGGTAAAACCGTCCAGTCGCACCGCGAACCAGCGCCACAGCAACATCGCCACCGACGCACTGGCCAGCAACGGTGCAACCAAGGGAAGCGACGGCATTTGCCAAGCCACCAGCAGCAGCGCCGCCAGCACCCACAGGCTTGCGGTCAGCAGGCCGGCACCGGATATCTGGTCGGCCAGGGGCTTGGACCTCGAGCGCGCATCGTCACCCACATGCCGCAGGGCGCGAATCAGCAGCAGCGGGAAAAAGCGCGAAACCACATGGGCCAGAAACAGTCCCCAACACAGGGCCGAGGCGCTGAGTGCCCCGATCAGCGCCAGCAGCGACAGTTTGACCGCGACCACCAGCACCAAGGCCAACGCACCGAACGCACCGACGCGTGAATCCTTCATGATCTCCAGCGCGCGCTGGCGCTCCAGGCTGCCGCCCAGTCCATCGGCCACGTCGGCCAGGCCGTCCTCGTGAAAGGCGCCGGTCAACAGCACCCCTGCGGCCGTGGTCAGCGCAGCGGCTACGAGCGCCGCCAACGGATGCGCCGGCAAACCTGTCAGCAGCCATGCCGCCAACATGCCGCACACCCCACCAACCAGCCATCCGACGCCGGGAAAATGCGCCGCGCTGGCTCGCAGCATGGCCGGGCTGTAACCGACCCAGGCCGCGAGCGCGCCGGTTACCGGCACCCGGCTGAAGAATTGCAGCGCCAACAGATAATGGCGCACAAAAAGTATCATTTTGCCGGGCCGGTTCGTTCGGACACACCGGCCGAATCGAAACTGGCCATCTCGGACAACAGTCGGCAGGCCGATTGCAGCAAGGGCCAGACCAGCGCCGCCCCCGATCCCTCACCCAGGCGTAGGCCCATGTCGACCAGGGGCTCCACGCGCAGATGCCGCAGCATCAGGCCATGACCGCGTTCGTCGGAGCGATGTGCAAAAACGCAGCGCTGCAGAACCTGCGGTTGCAGGGCATGCGCAACCATGACGGCGGCGCCGGTGATGAAGCCGTCGACCACGATGACACGCCGCTCCAACGCGGCCTGCAACAGCGCTCCCACCATGGTGGCGATCTCGAACCCCCCCATGCGCGCCAGCACATCCAGCGGGCTGTGCGCATCGGCGTGCCGATCCAGCACCTCGGCCAACACGGCCGTCTTGCGCGCAATGCCCGCTGCATCGAGCCCCGTGCCGGCCCCGGTACAGTGCGCGATGTCCAGTTTGGCCAGGCGCGCCAGCAGCAATGCAGCCGCCGACGTATTGCCAATACCCATCTCGCCCAGCAACACCGCGTTGCCTGGCAACCCGCGCATCGCCTCGCGTCCGTTATCGATCGCCTGCCGGCATTGGGCATCCGACATGGCGGGACCCTGCGACATGTCCGCCGTACCGTCGGCAATGCGAAACGACAACAAGCGGGGCAGGCCAGGAGCGGGCGTTGGGCGGCTGTGAAATGCATGCGCAACGCCGCAGTCGACCACGTTCAGCGCGATCGCATGCTGGCGTGCCAACACGCTGGCCGCGGCGCCGCCAGCCAGAAAATTCTCGACCATCTGCCAGGTCACGTCGCTCGGATACGCCGAGATGCCGCGACGCACCAGGCCATGGTCGGCCGCAAACACCAGCAGTTGGGGCTGCTCGAGTTGCGGGCTGTCGGTCCCCAGGATCTCGCCCAGCCGACGCGCCAGTGTCTCCAGCACACCCAGCGAACCCAGCGGCTTGGTTTTTTGATCGAGCTTATGCTGCAACACCTGGCCCAGGGCATTGTTGGAGATGTCGTGCAAGGTGGGTATGTTGGTCATCTTGGTGGTGGTTGAGAAAGTGGAGCGGCGCGACGAGGTGCCAGGAATGGTTGCAGCCTCGTAACGCGCGTCAGGCGATCAGGGCGCGGAGTATGCCTGGATCGAAATGGCGATCGATGTAGTCCGCCAGACCATCGAACACACTGTCCAGGCTTGGCGTGCTGGCACCGAACAGTGCCTCCAGCACCTGCGCTTTTTCAAACAGGCCGTGCAGGTAGATCCCGAGCACATTGCCGGCGTCATTCTGCCAGGCCAGGTCGGCCGGCATGACGCAACGCAGGCAGGCGCCGGCAGCAGCCATGGCGGTGTGCACCTGCGTTTGCCCATGGTGGATCTCGTAACCATCCAGTGCGATGCCCGACAAGGCTTGCCAGGGGCCGACAAGGGCGCCGAACGATGCCTGCGTATGGCGCACCGTCTTGTCTGGCTCGAACGTCGTGACCAGCGCCAGCAGTCCGAGTCCGGGCCCGTTTCCGTCGATTCCGTGCGGATCGATCAACGCCTCGCCCAGCATCTGCAGCCCGGCGCAGATGCCCAGCACCGGTGCGCCGCGCGCCGCATGCGCCGTGACCGCACGGTCCAGACCCTGCCCGCGCAGCCAGGCCAGATCGTTGGTCGTTGACTTGGATCCCGGCAGGATCAGCCAGTCATCCGGACCCAGCGCCTGCAGTTGGGATGGGCTGCGCACCCACAGCAGGCAGACGCCGGGCACATTCTTGAGTGACTGGAACTCGTCCAGATTGCTGATATGCGGGAACGCGATCACGGCGATGCGTCGCGTCACCGCGCCGGGCCGGCTGCCGCGATGGTCGAACACGCCGTCCTCCTCCGGCAGGCCGTGCTGCCACCACATCGGCAGCGTTGCCACGGTCGGGACGCCGGTGCGCTGGTGCAGCAGTTGCGGCCCTGGCGCCAGCAGCGACGGATCGCCGCGGAACTTGTTGAGAACAAAACCGCGCAGCAACGCGCGGTCGGACTCGGGCATCAAAGCCCAGGTGCCAAACAGATGGGCGAATGCGCCCCCCCGGTCGATGTCGGTGACCAGCAGGCAGGCCGCAGCCGCGTGTCGGGCCACGCGCAGATTCACGATGTCACTGTCCATCAGGTTGATCTCGGTCGGCGAGCCTGCGCCCTCGATCACCACCACATCGTTGTGCGCCAGCAAGGCGTCGAGCGCGCCGCGCACCACAGGCCATACCCGCTCGCTGCGGCCGCGCCACGGCATATCGGCCAGCGCACGGTCCACCTTCCCCATCAGTACCACCTGGCTGTGGGTGTCGCGTTCGGGTTTGAGCAACAAGGGATTCATGCGAACGTCCGGCACGGCGCGCGCTGCCAGCGCCTGGAAATACTGCGCGCTGCCGATCTCGCCTGCGCGTCCGTCAGCCTCGGTAGCGGCCACCACACGGGCGTTGTTGCTCATGTTCTGCGCCTTGAACGGCGCCACGCGCAGACCCTGGCGCGCATACCAGCGGCACAGGGCCGTAGCCAGCCAGCTCTTGCCCGCCCCGCTGCTGGTGCCCAGCACCATGACGGCGCGCGCAGGCCGCGGTGCCGGGCGCTGCGCTAGCGGCACGGAACCTCCCCTGCGGTCAGCAATTGCCGATGGTATGCGCCAGATCTCATGGGTCCATCAACCGTCGCGTGCCAGTGCGACCCATTGACCAGCCACCGGCAGGATGACGATCCGGTGCTCGAACACCTGTTCGAGTTGGCGATGGGTATGCGGGTCGCTGCAGGCGCCCTGGTGCACGATACGGCCCTGGGCAAGAATCAGCATGTCATCGGCATGCAGCGCAAACGAGATCTCGTGCAGCACGCTGACCACGGTACGTCCCTGCGCCAATTGCTGGCGCACCACCCGCAGCCAGTCGGACTGGTGCGGCGGGTCCAGATTGGCCAGCGGTTCGTCCATCAACAATACCTGCGCCTGCACTGCCAGGGCGCGCGCCAGCAACACGCGCTGGCGTTCGCCGCCGGAGAGCTGGCCCAGCGCGCGCTCGCGCCATTCCCACGCCTGCGTCGCGCGCAGCGCCTCTTCGACCGCCTGGTGATCGGCAGCGCTGGGCGCGGCCAGCCAGCCCTGATGCGGCAGACGGCCCAGCATCGCGACATCCCACACCCGCAGATCATCGCCACTCGATTCGTTCTGGCCCAGCCAGGCCATGCGACGCGCCCGATCCCGCGCCGGCATCCGTGCCAATGACTCACCCATCAACAATACCTCGCCCGCATGCGGTGTCAATTGCGCCAGCGACTTGAGCAGCGTCGACTTTCCCGCGCCATTGGGTCCGACCACGCTGGTCCAGCGCCCGCGCGGCAGGACCAGATCAATACCGTGCAATACCTGCACCCGGCCGAGTTGCGCGCGGATGCCATGCGCCTGCAAGGCCATCGTGCCGATTGAATCGGGCATCACGTTGCGCTGCGCGGTCCAGCGCGTCGGTGCATCAACCACAACAGATAACCACCCCCCAGCACCGCGGTCAGCACCCCCACCGGCAGTTCCTGCGGAGCGATCAGCCAGCGCGCCAGCGTGTCCGCGGCCAGCAGCAGCACCGCACCCATCAGGCTGGACAGCAGCAGAAAGCGCCGGTGTGTGGTGCGCACCATCGAACGCACCAGGTGCGGCGCGGCCAGCCCGACAAACGCGATCAAGCCGGTCTGGGCCACCGCGGCACCGGTGGCCAATGCCAGTGTCGCGACCAGCACCGCCCGCATCCGCGGCAATGGCAGGCCCAGGCTGGCGGCAGTGGCCTCGCCCAGCGAGAGCCCGTCAAGCAAACGACTCAGCGCGGCCGCAATCAGCACGCAGACAAGCCAGGCCAGCGCCATCACGCCGCAGGCCGACCAACCGACAAATCCGGTGCTGCCGAGCATGAACGCCTGCATCGACAACATCACCTCGGGCTGCAGCATCATGATCAGCGAACCCATGGCGCCGAGCACCACGCCCACTACCACGCCAGCGAGCAGCAACCGCATCGTCTGGTGTACGCCCTGGGCCAGCAACAAGGTCAGGAACACGGCACCGGTGGCTCCGGCAAAGGCGGCCGTCGTCAGTCCAAGCCGGGACAACCATTCGGTTGCGAACGGTGTCGTTCCCATCAACGCCAGGGCACATGCCACGCCGAATGACGCGCCCGATGCACTGCCCAGCAGGTAGGGGTCCGCGAGCGGGTTGCGGAACAGTCCTTGCGCAATGGCACCGGCCAGGCCCAGTAGCGCGCCGGCAAGCCAGGCGCCCAGTGCGCGGGGGGCACGAATGTCGCGGATGATCTGCAGCGCAACCGGGTTATCCGGCGTGCCCCACAGACTCTCCAGTCCCGTGCTGCCAATTGCCACGCCCAGCAGCAGCAACAGGCACGACCCGGCGAGCAGCAAGCCGGCCACGCGCGCTGGTTCGGTGCCGCCGCGCCGCGCCGTGTTGCTGACCGTGCTCATGGCAAATGGCGCAACAGGCATTGCGCCATGGTATTGGCCGCCTCGGCCATGCGCGGCCCGGGGCGCACCATCACGTCGGACTGCGCCGGCTCGAAGACACAAACCCGCTGCGTTGCGATCGCGCGCATACCGGACCAGCCCGGGCGTTGCGCCATGCCGGCGAAATTGGCGTCGCCGACCATGATCAGATCGGGATCGGCGCGTACGACGAACTCGGGATTGATTTTCGGGAACGGACCCAGCTCGGCCGGCACGATGTTGCGCATGCCCAGGCGCTGCAGGGTCTCGCCGATGAACGACGCCTCGCCCGCGGCATAGGGTGCACTGTTGACCTCGAAATAGATCCGCTTGCCCCGGATCGATGCCGGCAGCGATTTTGCCGCCGAGGCCACGCCAGCCTCGATCTCGGTCCACAGGCGCGACGCGTCGGCTACCCCCAGCAAGACGCCCATCTGCGCCAGCACCCGCTGCACATCCGAATACCGCTTGGGTTCGAGCGCCAACACCTTGATGCCCAGCGACTCCAGCCGCGCCGCCACCGGCGAGGACGTGGCCAGCAACACCACGTCGGGGCGCAGCGCGACGATGGCCTCGACATTGGGATCCAGGCCACCGCCCACCTTGGGCAGTCGGCGGACCTGCTCCGGATAGTTCGAATACCGATCGACGCCCACCAGTCGCTGGCATTGGCCCAACTGGCACACCATTTCGGTCAGCGAGGGCAAGATGCTGACGATACGCGCCGGTGATGCCGGCAGCGATACGCGCCTGCCCCGGTCGTCGGTGATCTCCAGGGCACTGGCCCATGTGCCGGCGCACAACAGCACGATTGGAAACATGGCCCGGGCCCGGCGCAGCAGCATCGCGAAACTCATGGGCCTACCTGCGTGCTGCGCACTGCGGCATTCGCCTTGGGAGCGGCCCGGCGGCTCATACCGCATCCTTAAAGCACAGTGGTAATCCGGCGCACATGAGCGTCACGCGGCTGCAGGTTGCGGCCACGGCCTGGTTGAGCTGCCCCAGCGCATCGACAAAAGCGCGTACCTCGCGTCCCATCGGAATCACGCCCTGGCCAATTTCGTTACTGACCAGCACCACCGGACCGTGTGCGCGGCCGATGGCCAGCACCAGCGCGTCCAGTTCTGAGCACCATGTGTCTGCCAGATGCGGCGGCGCCGATGCCACGTCGAGTCCATGCGCGGGCCAAATCAAATGGGTCAACCACAGGGTCAGGCAATCGACCAAGACCAGGGTATCGGCGCGGCTGTGCACCTGCACGGCCCGGGCCAGGGCACGCGGTTCCTCCATCGTTTGCATCGCCGGGCAACGCAACGCCCGGTCGGCCCGATGGCGCGCGATGCGATCGCGCATTTCATCGTCGCTGGCGGTGCCGGTGGCGATCAGCAGCGCCCGGTGCTGCGCTGACGCGGCCAGCCAGGCACTGGCCAGGGCCTCCGCACGACGCGATTTTCCGCTGCGTTGCCCGCCCAGAATCAACTCCGATGCGGCGACTTGCAAAACTGGCGCTTGTGCCTGAGTTTCATGCATGGTGCGAAGCCCATTTCATGACGATGGCATGCAACTGCGACACGCCATCGGTCAACGCCGCTGGACCGGGTTGCAGTATGTCGGCCGACTTTATTTCGAAAATCTGCCGGTCGCGCACGGCGGGCACGCCGGCCCAACCCCCACGGGCCGCGACTGTTTCGGGGCGGAACTTCTTGCCACACCAGGACCCGATGATGATGTCGGGATTGCGCCGCACGATCTGGTCAGCGTCGGCAATGATCCGGTCCCGGCCCATGGCCATCTGCGCCAGTTCGGGAAAGCAGTCATCGCCACCGGCGATGCCGATGAGTTCGGACACCCAGCGGATCGCGCTGATCGGCGGCGTGTCCCATTCCTCGAAGTACACCCGGGGCCGGCGCGGCAGGCCGGCGGCCGCCAAGCGAATCGCGTCGAGACCGTCGCGCATGGTTGCAATCTGCTCCAGTCCGGCGGCAGGCTGGCCCACCATCGCGGATACCTGGTAGAGCATGGACATGATCTCGTCGACGCTGCGCTGGTTGAACACCGTGACCTGCACACCGTGGCGAATCAGAGCGGACGCAATGTCGGCCTGCAGGTCCGAGAAACCGAATACACAATCGGGCTCGAGCGCCAGTATCTTGTCGACCTTCGCCGTCAGAAAGGCACTAACACGGGGCTTTTCCTGGCGCGCCCGCCAAGGGCGTACCGTGTAGCCAGAAATGCCGACGATGCGGTGCTCCTGGCCGAGCAGGTATAGCCACTCGGTGGTCTCCTCGGTCAGGCACACGATACGCTGGGGTCCTAGCCCGGACGTATCAACGGCATCGTGTTGCATGGCTAGAACTTGACCAGGAGCGAGGCGGTGAACGTACGCCCTGCCTCTGGGTAAATAAACGTCGTCACGCCGGCACCCGTACAACCGAAGGCCTGGGTGTAGTACGTGCGGTCGGTCAGATTGGCGATGCCCAGGGCCAGTTCCGTATTGCGCCACGCATAGGCATAGCGCAGGTCTGCCGTGGCATAACCGGGCATCGTGCATTGGTTGGCGAAATCCGGGCTCTGGCTGGACACCCAGACGACGCCAGCTCCCAGCGTGTGGCCGGCCGCTGGCCGCCAGTCGGCGCGCAATGCCAAGGTGCGTTTGGGCACCAGCATCACATCGTTGCCGGCGAACGGCCCTGCCGTAAATCGTGCCTGGCGCCATGCGGCATGCACGCGCAAATCCAGTGCGGGTGTCACGGCATGGGACCCTTCGAGCTCCAGGCCCTGGCGGCGGGTGGGGTCGAAGTTGACATTTGCGCCGAACGGACCGAACGGGCCATTGCCCGCGGGGTCATAGCCGATCTCGTTGCGCAGCGCACTGCGGTACCAGCGCATATCCACCGCCGATGAGCCGGCGCGCCAGCGCGCGCCCAACTCGGTATCGCGCGATGTCTGCGGCTGCAAGGGAACACCTGGGTTGGTGAATGAGAACTCATCGACATTGGCCAGACGAAAGCTGCGACCGATTCTCGCGTACCCGGTGATACTGGCGGAAAAGGCCTGGCTCACGCCGACCTCCCAGGCATGCTGGCGCTGGTCCAGCGCGGCCAGGGACGATGCTTCCGACTTGACCAGGCTTTCGTTGCGGTAGCCCAGCGATAGCCGGGTGCCGGTGGCGGGCAGCGTTACATCGTCCTTGACATACCAGGCCGAGCTTCGGGCCAGTGCCAGCGTGCCCGCTGGGGTGAACAGCGATTGGGTAATGGTGCGCTCCCATCGGCCGGCGTCGTGGCCGATCACGAACGCGTTCGGCAATGGCCCCAGGCTGCCCTGGTGCCGGGCGCGCACACTGCTGTTGCGTGCGTCGACTGTGTAGGCGTAGGGTGTGCCAAATACCAGGCTATCGTAGTCCTTCGTCCGCTGGTTGGCGTCCGCCACCAGTTGCCAGGCGCCCAGGAAAGCTTCCGCGAAAACACCGGAATGGGTCTTCTGCGTGGCACCATACTCGGTCAACGAGTTGGCCTGCCGTGGATCGGCGGCATATTGAGCGGCGCTCAGTGCTCCCGGCAGTCCGCTGCGCGACGCATCCCGTCCACCGCGCACGCCCAATCGAAGCCAGTCATTGCTCCACTGCGCGGACCCGGAAATCGCGTCGGAGCCAGACGCGAAGTTGATCCGGTGCCCGTCGCTATTGCGATCGCTCGCGGCGACATCAACCGAAAAACCGCCCGTTGCCAGCGTGGCCGAGGCACGGGACTCGCGCAGTCCCAGACCGCCAGCGGCGGCGTACAACTGCGCGCCATTGCTGCGCTGCGAGCCGATACCCGCCTTGGTGGAGATGATGATTACGCCCGCGGTAGCGCCTTCGCCATAAAGCACGGCGCCTGTGCCACGCAACACCTCGATCTTCTCGACAGTCGCAATCGGGATCGATGCCAGGCCGGCACTGGTGAGGTCGGCCTCGTTCAAGCGCAGCCCATCAACAATGACAACCTGGTTGCTGTCGGATGTGGCCCCAAACCCGCGCAGGTCCAGGCTGTAATTGTTTCCGCCCGATGTGTCGAGGCGACCGACGACGCCGAGCAATTTCATCACCGCTTCGTTGACCGTGCCCGCACCCGAGGCGCGAATCTGCTCCGCGGTGATGACGCTGACACCGAACGGCAGACTGCCCGCCGGTTCGGCAAATCGGGTCGCTGTCACTGTGATTTCAGGCAGGCGCGGCTGCGCCAGCAGGGGGAAGGTAGCGGCAAGCGCCAAAGGAACCGCGCACAGGCGCGCCGAGACGCCGCAGGGCGACGGATAAGCAGACAGTTTCATGAATAAGAATCCAACGAATACCCTGGCCGTCGTCCCCGACAGCATATGGGCGTCATGGCCGACTGCAAGCAGACGACCGCCGTGTTGGCCGGTATCCGGGCTGGTGGAGCAACTACCATCGCCTTCCCAGACGCCTGTTCAAAGCGTCCAGTGACCATGATGGCAGCGGAGTCCGAGGACTCGTCCACTTACCGTTGCGGGGGCAGCGCAGGTTAGCGCGGCTGTTACCAGCCTTGCCTCCTGCTTCCCGTTGAACTGCAGCATGTGAACCACACTGCGAGCACCAACGGGCGGATTTTACGCGATGCGCAGGCGCGCTAACTCTACAATCGCCACTCTATGTCGAACCTGTCCAAAATCGACCAGATTGCCGAACGGGTGGAACGCTTGCTGGTGCGCCATGCCGAACTGCAACGTACCAACGCCCTGCTGGCCGTTCAGGTCGAGACCCTCGCGAACGAACGCGACTCGCTGAAGTCGCGCCTGGGCGCGGCGCGGGCGCGGGTCGATGCCCTGCTCGACCGATTGCCCGAGGCCGGGGTTGGCAATACCAGCAAAGATGGGTCATGAAGCAGCTTGAAGTCCAGATCATGGGGCAGAACTACCTGCTGGGTTGCCCGCCCGGGGGAGAGTCGCGGCTGCTGGAAGCAGTGGAACGGGTCGATACCGCCATGTGCAAGATCCGTGATGTGGGCAAGGTGCGCGCCCGGGACCGCATCGCGGTACTCGCTGCGCTGAACCTGGCGTTCGACCTGGCCGAGCATCCGGTGGCTGTCACGGGCGAAGGCGCGGCTGAACAAGCTTCCAGCAGCACGCGCAGCGCCGACGATGCTGATGATGACCTGATGCTGACGTCCCTGCTGGACCGACTCGATCGTGCGCTCGGAGAAGACGGGCAGCTGATCTGAGCGCAATCCAGGCTTTTGCCTACGGTACTTCCTTGCTTCATCCGCCGCTGCGCTTACAATTGACTTCGTCTGCAGTGCTCACTGGGCTTTATATTTCCTTGAACCAATGCTCTCGTAGCTCGGGCTTGGAAAATCGCCTGGCTGGTGTGATCATCTCGCGTCAGATGAACCCGACGCCAACGCTGACCTCGCCCACCTGAACCCCGGTTCAGGATGACGGTCCGGTGGACGCTGCAGGCACCTAACTCCTGGTGGATTTCTCCCTCACGCTGATTCTGGAGCTTGCCCTGTTGGGCTTGTGCACGGGCTTTCTCGCCGGCCTGCTCGGCCTGGGTGGCGGCATGATGATGGTGCCGTTCCTGACCATCATCCTGACCGCTCGGGCCTACCCGGAACAACATGTCATCAAGATGGCGGTGGCCACGTCGCTGGCAACCATCTGCTTCACCTCGCTGGCATCGGTGCGCGCCCATCATCGGCGCGGAGCTGTACGCTGGGACATCGTGCGGGTGCTTGCGCCGGGCATCGTGCTCGGCGCGTTCCTGGGGTCCCAGATGGCAGCGGCCCTGCCGGCGCGGTTGCTGGGCTATCTGTTCGCCGGATTCGTCGCGTTCTCGGCCACGCAACTGTTCCTCAACCGCAAGCCCAAACCGAGCCGCGTCCTGCCGGGCACGAGGGGCATGTTCGGCGTGGGCAACCTGATTGGCGTGTTGTCCTCGCTGGTCGGCGCTGGCGGCGCGTTCATCTCGGTGCCGTTCATGACCTGGTGCAACGTCGCGATCCACAACGCGGTAGCCACCTCGGCCGCGCTGGGGTTCCCGATCGCTTTTGCCGGCTCCGTCGGCTATCTGGTGGCGGGCTGGAATCTGCCGGATATGCCGCGCGGAGCGCTTGGCTATCTCTATTGGCCTGGCTTCCTGGTCCTGTCCTGCGCCAGCATGCTGACCGCACCGCTGGGGGCACGGGTGGCCCATAGCATGGAGGTTGCACCGCTCAAACGGGTATTTGCCTTTGTGCTGTACGCTCTGGCTTCCTATTTCATCCTGCGCTAGAAAGGAGTTGCGATCGTGCGAATCTGCATCGTGGGCGCCGGAGCCATTGGCGGCATGCTGGGTGCCCGCCTGGCTTTGGCGGGCCATGCGGTCAGCCTGATCGTGCGCGGCGCCAATCTGCAGGCCATCCGCGCGGACGGCCTGACCCTGATCGCAGAGGACGGCACGCAGCAGGTGGCGCACCCGGCATGCGCCACCGACGCCATCGAACAGGCGGGCCGGCAGGACCTCGTGATCCTGGCATTGAAGGCGCACCAGGTGGCCGGCGTTGCCCCGCAACTACACACGCTGCTCGATCCAGGCACTCGGATCGTTACCATGCAGAACGGCATACCCTGGTGGTATTTCCATGGACTGGACGGGCCCTACCAGGGCACGACCCTTGCAAGCGTCGACCCAGAGGGCAGCATCGCCCGCCATGTCCCGGCCTGGCGCGTGATTGGCAGCGTCGTATACCCTGCCAGCGTGGTCATCCGTCCGGGCGTCGTCCAGGTGGTCGAGGGCAACCGGTTCAGTCTGGGCGAGCCCGATGGCACGGATTCGGAGTCGGTGCGCGCGGCCAGCAATGTGTTCAAAGCGGCCGGCTTCAGAGCCCCGGTCACCACCGACATCCGCTCCGAAATATGGCTCAAGGTATGGGGCAACCTCAGCTTCAATCCGATCAGCGCCCTCACCCATGCGACGCTGCAAGATATCTGCCTGTACCCGCCGACACGTGCGCTCGCCGCGGCCATGATGGGCGAGGCGCAGACCGTCGGCGAGAAGCTGGGGGTGCGTTTCAAGGTCAGTCTGGACAAGCGTATTGCGGGGGCACAGGCGGTCGGACAGCACAAGACCTCGATGCTGCAAGACGTCGAACAGGGTCGACCGCTGGAATTGCAGGCCCTGGTCGGTTCGGTGGCCGAGCTTGGCCGCATCACCCAGACACCGACTCCGGCCATCGATGCAGTGTGGGCCCTGGCCAGCCTGTTGTCCCGCAAGCTGCAGGCCCACCAGGCGCGACTGCGCGTGGATTGAAGCGTGCGCACCACAACGTCAGACAAACCAGCCAACCACTGCCTGCCATGAACGCCACGATGTCGCCCCCCTTCGCCACTTTGCCCGAGATGCTCGCCGCCCAGCCGGCCGACACCATCGCACTGATGGCATCGTCCGCACCACCCCTGAGCTATGGCGCGCTGGCGCAGCTGGTCGACCGCACGAGGCAGGTCTTGCGCACCCAGGGTCTGGCGCGTGCAGACCGGGTGGCGCTGGTACTCGACAACGGTCCGGCGATGGCATGCGCCTTTGTCGCGGTGGCCAGCGCCTGCACGGCCGCGCCGCTGAATGCGGCCTATCGGGGCGAGGAGTTCGTCTTCTACCTGTCCGACCTGCGGGCCAAGGCCTTGATCGTCGCACTGGGCAGCAACAGCGCGGCCATTGCGGCCGCGCGTGAGTTGGGAATCCGGGTGCTCGAACTGGACAGTGCGCCAGACCAGGGGGCTGGCAGCTTCACATTGCTCGCCCCACCGGCCGAACCCGTGGTTGGTGCCGCCATGGACTCGCCGGCCCGCGCTGACGATATCGCGCTGATCCTGCACACGTCGGGCACAACCTCGCGACCCAAGATCGTGCCGCTGAGCCATGCGAATATCTGTGCGTCAGCGCGCAACATCAGCCGAACCCTGCGCCTGACGCCGGCCGACTGCGGCCTGCATGTGATGCCCATGTTCCATATCCACGGTCTCATCGCCGGCCTGCTGGCGCCGATGGCGGTCGGAAGCCGGACGTTCTGCACGCCCGGCTTCAATGCGCTTCGCTTCTTCGGCCAGATGAAAGAGAGCAAGCCGACCTGGTACACGGCAGTTCCGACCATGCACCAGACCATTTTGGCGCGCGCATCGCACAACCAGGACGTGATTCAGAACAACCCGTTGCGCTTCTTGCGTTCATCGTCATCGTCGATGCCGCCACAGGTGATCGCCGAACTCGAACAGGTGTTTGGCGCGCCCTTGATCGAGTCCTACGGCATGACCGAGGCCGCACACCAGATGGCCAGTAGTCCGCTACCGCCAGCGCGGCGGATTCCGGGCTCGGTCGGCTTGGCCGCCGGCCCCGATGTGGCCATCATGGACCCACAAGGACAGTTGCTGCCTGCCTGCGAAAGCGGCGAAGTCGTGATCCGGGGCGACAACGTGATGGCCAGCTACGAAAACAACCAGGAGGCCAATGACCAGGCCTTCGTCGATGGCTGGTTCCGTACCGGGGACCAGGGCGTACTGGACGCAGACGGCTACCTGACGCTGACCGGAAGGCTCAAGGAAATCATCAACCGCGGTGGCGAAAAGATATCGCCGCGCGAGGTCGACGAGGTACTGATGGACCACCCGGCGGTGGCCCAGGTGGTTACCTTTGCGGTGCCGCATGCCAAGCTCGGCGAGGACGTTGCCGCCGCCGTCGTGCTGCGCGAATCGGCGCAGGCCACCGAGCGCGAGCTGCGCGACTTTGCGGCTACCCGGATTGCCGACTACAAGGTGCCACGCATGATCCTGATACTGGCGGAAATACCCAAAGGCGCGACCGGCAAGCTGCAGCGCATCGGCCTGGCAGCCAAACTGGGCCTGACGGGCTAGCCTGTGGCCAACAGGCCGGTGCCAGAAAGCCGGGCCATAAAAAGCTCGAACTGCGCCGGTGGCAACGCCGGCGAGCACAGGAAACCCTGGTAGGCGGCACAATCGAGTTCGCGCAGACAGTCCATCTGGGCTTGCGTCTCGACGCCCTCGGCTACCACGTCCAGGCCTAGCGCATGCGCCATGCCGATGGTTGCGCTGACGATGGCGCGGTCGCTGTCGTCCTGTGGCAGTCCGGTCACGAAGGACCGGTCGATCTTGAGCTTGGAGATGGGAAAACGCTTGAGGTAGGCCAGGCTGGAATACCCGGTGCCGAAATCGTCGATCGACAGGGTCACGCCGATGGCAGCCAGCGCATGCAAGCGCTCCAGCGCCTCGTCCGCATCACGTACCAGGATCGATTCGGTAAGCTCCAGTTCAAGCAGTGCGGGCGCCAGGCCGGCGCCACGCAGCGCATTGCCGACCACGGCCACGAAGTCCGCCTGCTGGAATTGCAGGGCCGACACATTGATCGATACCGGAATCGGCATGCCCGCGCGCTGCCAAGACGCTGCCTGCTGTACCGCCTGCTCCAGCACCCAGTTGCCAATGGTGGTGATGAAGCCGGTCTCCTCCGCCAGCAATATGAACACTGAGGGCGGCACCTCGCCGAACTCGTTGTCGTTCCAGCGAGTCAAGGCTTCTGCACCGACCAGTTTGCCTGTAGCCAATGCAATCTGTGGTTGATAGTGAACCTGGAAATGGCCCTGCTGCATGCCCTGTCGCATGGCATGGTCCATCTTGATACGCGACAGCACATCAACGTTCATCTGCGGCTGGTAGAACCGGAAATTGCCCCGACCACGCTCCTTCACACGGTACATCGCCGTATCGGCATACTGGATCAGTTCGTCCAGCGTCTTGCCGTCTTCCGGGTACAGGGCGACGCCGATGCTGCAGCCGACCGAGAAGTTCATGCCGTCGAGCACAAATGGCTGCGCCAGGGCCTGCAATACCCGCTGCGCGCAGGCCTCGGCGCCAGGCGCGTCGGCCTCCTGCAGAAACAGCACGAACTCATCGCCGCCCAGCCGGCACAAGGTATCGACATCGCGCAGGCAGGACTTGATGCGTTCGGCCACCTCCACCAGCACACGGTCGCCAAACGCATGGCCCATCGAGTCGTTGATGTTCTTGAACCGATCCAGGTCCAGGAAAAACACCGCAAACCGGCCTCCGTTGCGATCTGCCATTCGCAATGCAAAGTCCACGCGCTGCGTCAGCAATAGCCGATTCGGAAGGCCGGTCAGCACATCGCGGTAGGCCAGCGTCTCGATCCGCTGTTGCGCGGCGTATTTCTCGCTCAGGTCCTTGAAAAAGCAGATGCTTTGCACCGCCTGGCCATGGTCGTCGCGCAGCAGGACCCAGGAAACCTGCACCGCGTGCCCTTGCTGTCCGCCATTGTTCCGCCAGACCTCGCCTTCCCAAAAACCGTCCGTCAGCAGGTGCTGCTGAACGCGACCAAAAAAGGCCTGGTCGTGCGGATCATGAAAGAACTCGCGCGAGGATCTTCCCAGCAGGCTGGCCTGGGTCATGCCAGTCAGCCGCTCGCAGCCCGGATTGGCCGCAAGTACATGAAAATCCGCGCCGGTAATGAAGATCGCATCCAGGCTCGATTCGAACACCTTGGCGGCCAGCCGCAGGCGGGCCTGGGCATCGACCCGCTGGGTGACATCGCGAAACGCGAATACCCGGCCGCTGGGCTGGCCGCGGTTGTACTGGGGCAGCGAGCGCCGCTCAATCACTCGGCCCGACCGCAACACCAACTCGTCGTCGGCCTCCAGCAACGGTGAGGCGGCGATCTCGGCCAGCCGGGACTCGTAGCCTTGCGCATCGACGACAGCTGCCGCCATGTGCGCGAACAGGGCACGGTCGTCGCGTCGCACCATCAACTCCTCTGGCAGGTCCCACAATTGCGCAAACGGCCGGTTGTAGTTGCGCACACGCCCGTCAAAGTCGCTGGCCAGAATGCCATCGGCTGTGGATTCAAGGGTGGCGCGCAGTTCCGCTACCAGGGTCTCCAGCTCGACCTCGGTGCGTCGCTGATGGCGCAGGTCCTGCAGGCACACCAAGAACAAGGGCGTTGCCGCGTCCAGCCATATCCGGCTGACCTTGCGCTCGACCGGAATCGCGATGCCGTCGCCAGAACGCATCAGGGTCTCGGAGTGGATCTCCTGACTCAGGCCGGCGGCGACGTCCTCCCAGAAATACTGGTCCTCCGGAGTCGCGGTCAGCTCGACTGCCGTGCGGTCCAGCAGATCCTCGCGCTGCAAACCGACCAGGTCGACCGCCGCCTGGTTGACGGCCACGATCCGCAGACTGACCGGGTCCACCAGCCATACCGCCTCGATCAGGGCCTCAATGAGGACGCTGTGGGCAGCTGATGTCACAACACGATCTCGCCGCGCGCCGGATCCGCGGCCCGCTCAAAGAAATAACAGATGCGCTGGCGCGGCGACAGGTAGTCCATCGCTGCGCGGGGAAGCAGGTCGGGTCGGATGCTGCGCCGGATACCAGCCGATGGCGCTTGTTCAAGATCCAGGATCAAGGCCTCCTCCTTTGCGATACGGGGCTCATGCACGATGACACGCGGCTTGAGCGGGCGGGCCGAATTGACCGAAACCACCAGGGCGTGTCGTCCGTCCGAGAGCTGCACCACCGAGCCCGGTGGATACACACCCATCATCCGGATGAACGCAGCGAGCACCGCGATGTCATGCCGCTCCTTCATCTGCGCGAAGATCAACGACAAGGCCTCATGCGGGGTCACGGCAGCCGATGGCCGCGCCGGATTGCACATGTTTTCGTAGCGATTGACCAGCGCCAGCACTTTGCCCGACTGGCTGATTTCGGGGCCCCGAAGCTGGCGCGGGAACCCGCTTCCGTCCATCATTTCATGGTGTTGCGCGATCGTGCGCTGGACATCGATCGGCAGCGCGAGGCGCTGCGCAATGACAATGCCCAGGCCGACGTGGCTCTGATACTGCTTGTATTCTGCCGGCGCGAAGTTGGAATGGGACAGACGCACACGATCGGGAAGTCGGGTCTTGCCCACATCGTGCAGGAAGGCAGCCACACCCAGATCGCGCAATATGTTGGCCGGCATGCCCAGTGCCTTGCCGAGCAGCAACGCCAAAACCGTCACGTTGACCGGATGCATCCAGGCCCGGTCGCCAGTAGTCTCGGACAGCAGCCGGATCGACGATTCGTTCTGACCCAGCATGTCGCCAACCAGCGACGCAACCAGTTGCTGACACAGGGCCGCCGCCGAATCGGGCTCCGGATCGATGCTGTCAAGCACCTGCCGATACTGTCGTATGGCGGCGTCGAATTGCTGATCGCACATAGCCAGACTTGCGCGCTGGGCGGCAATGAGTGCGGCCTGACGCTCGCGCTGCAATCGGGACGCTGCATCAGCCTCGGAGAGCGTGGCGCCTGCGCTCTGCCCGGGCGCATCGTTCGCGGGTTCGGGTTCTGCGGCCGGAGCAACGGCTTCAGGCTCCGATGCCGGATCACTGCGTGCCGGAATGGTACGCACCCGTTTGAGCCCCAGGCTGCGCACGGTTTCAATCTGCCGCAGCGAGCTTATCTTGAAACTGCCTTTTGGAAACGGATGCGACATCCATCCGAGCTCCAGTTCGATGTAAAGCCCGATGCGGAGTTCTTCTGGCGTTACATAGGCGTGGCCGGAATCCATCATGGACATGTTCTGTGGGCGCCGCGCGGACTCCCGACAAGCATCGACTCGGCGTTCATCCGTCGAAGCTTACTACTGCAGCAGCCGGTGCAATGGTAAAACAGTCGCAATTGTTTCTTCCAAGCGACAACAACTGCACCTTATCATGCGTGTCAAGCCTTGCGTGGCTGATAAACAAGCGCACCATGATCGACCTGCATTACTGGCCCACTCCGAATGGATGGAAGATCTCCATCATGCTGGAAGAATGCGGCCTGGCCTATCGACTGATGCCAGTCAACATCGGGCGGGGCGAACAGTTCCATCCTGACTTCCTGGCCATCAGCCCCAACAACCGGATGCCTGCGATCGTGGACCATTCGCCGGGGCGGGCAAGCCAGAACCCGGCATGATCGAGTTCTTTTTCGATTGCTCCAGTCCCTGGACCTACCTGGCGTTTCACAACGTCCAGCCCATGGCCGCCGACATCGGCGTGGACATCCAGTGGCGGCCGATCCTGGTTGGCGGTGTTTTCAATGCCGTCAATCCCAGCGTCTATGCGCAACGCGACAATCCGGTGCCCGCCAAGCAGCGCCATATGCAAAAGGATATTCAGGACTGGGCACGGATCAGCGGCCTTGCCATCACCATGCCGCCTTCCGTGTTTCCGGTCAACAGTGTCAAAGCCATGCGCGGATGCGTCTGGCTGTCCGATCGACCAGACCACATGCTGCGCTTCGCGCGGGCCGTATTTGAAGCCTATTGGGGATGCGACCTCGATATCGCAAACGACCGGGTACTGGCCGATATCTGCCATCGTTGCGGCATCGCGCCAGAGGCATTGGCGCTAGGTATCGCTCAGCCGGCCGTCAAGGACCAGCTCAAGGCCAACGGCGACGAACTGGTGCTGCGTGGCGGTTTTGGATCCCCGACACTGTTTGTCGGCGACGACATGTATTTTGGCAATGACCGGCTGGCACTGGTGCGCGCAGCGGCGCTCAGGCAAAAAACGGATCGATAGTTGTCGCCAGCGGCATCAGCCGCGGTGGCACCGGCTCCAGTGTGCCGGCATGCCAGCGTTGCCAGCCATACAGGGCCGCAAAAGCGAAGTCAGGCGTCGCACGGCCAGCGACGCCCACGCGTTCAGCGCCGCGGCGCACACCATCCATGAACCAGGCGGGCAAGGTCAGGTGGTAAGGATTGCGCGCAACCTCCCCCGCATGCAGGCTCAGCGCGGCGATCAGGTCCGCCACCTGCCGACGGCCGAGTTCGACCATCAACCCGGGCTGCATCTGGGTGTTCCAGTATTCGCTCTGCAGCACATGGGGCCCGGGCGATGGATCGAGCCGGCGCAATGCATCGAGCACAAGGTGATGGGTTCCCATATGGGCCGGATGTCCGTCCAGCGCATGCGGGCACACCACCACCCGAGGCCCGAAATGGGACAGCAGGGCAGCCACGCGCGCCACGCAGTCAGCCCAATACCGGGGCTCGGCCGACGCAGTCTGCGGACTGATGCGTTCCAATCCATGAACTGACTCGCCCGAAGCGCTGACCAGATCAAAACCCAGAAAGTCGCAGCATCGACGCAGTTCGAGCCAACGCTCGGCACGGCGCTGGACCAGGCTGCCCAGTGTCACCGCCACGTTCACCACCCGCCAACCAGCCTCGCTGCGCAGGCGCCAGGGCAGGGCTCCGCTGATGGCCTCGTCATCAGGGTGCGGCGAAAAAATCAGGCACACCGGTGCGCCGCCAGCAACCGGCTGCAGCTGCGGAGGATCGCAGGGCGCCGACGCCAGCTGCCGTCCCCGGTGGACCAGAGTCTCGAACCCGGCTACGTAGCGGACAAATGCATTGGGCATACGGAAACGACAGTACGGTGGTCGCGCAAGGACAGCAGTGCCCTGTGCCTCACGCGCTCGACGACCCGAGACAAAGAACCCCGCAGCGCGGGGTTCTTCAGAGCGGACGGCGCTAGCTGGCCCCGCCTCAGCCCATGTGCAAACCACCGTTGACCGAGAAGTCGGCACCAGTGGAGTAACCGCCTTCATCCGACGCCAGCCAGGCAATGATCGATGCGATCTCGCTCGGTTCACCCAGGCGTTTGACCGGGATCGTTGCAACGATCTTGGCCAGCACATCCTCACGGATCGACTTGACCATGTCGGTGCCGATATAGCCCGGGCTCACGGTATTGACCGTCACACCCTTGGTGGCCATCTCCTGTGCCAGCGCCATCGTAAAGCCGTGCATGCCGGCCTTGGCCGCGGAGTAGTTGGTTTGACCAGCCTGACCTTTTTCGCCGTTGACCGAGCTGATGTTGACGATCCGGCCCCAGCCCTTCTCGACCATGTCCGCCACAACCTGCTTGGTCACATTGAACATCGAGTTGAGATTGGTTTCGATCACCGCATCCCAGTCTTCCCGGGTCATCTTCAGGAACATACGGTCCTTGGTGATGCCGGCGTTGTTCACCAATACATCGATCGGTCCATGCTCGCTCTTGGTTTTGGAGAAGGCGGCGACCGTGGAATCCCAGTCACCGACGTTGCCAACCGAGGCATAGAAGGTAAAACCCAGCGCCGTCTGCTCGGTGATCCATTTGATGTGATCGCGGGTCGGGCCGCATCCGGCAATGACCTTGAAGCCCTCTTTGTGCAGGCGCTGGCAGATCGCGGTTCCGATGCCACCCATGCCACCGGTCACATATGCAATTTTTTGACTCATCGTTATCTCCTCTGGTTGAATTGGTATTACGAGATTGTCCTGGTCAACGCTCGATGGTCAGCGCCACACCCATGCCGCCGCCGATGCACAGCGAGGCGATGCCTTTCTTGGCGTCGCGCTTTTGCATTTCGTGCAGCAAGGTTACCAGTATGCGGCAACCGGACGCGCCAATGGGATGACCGATGGCAATGGCACCGCCATTGACGTTGACCTTGCTCGTATCCCAGCCCATTTCCTGGTGCACGGCACACGCTTGGGCAGCAAACGCCTCATTGATCTCCAGCAAGTCGAGATCCTTGGCCTTCCATCCGGCGCGCTCCAGCGCCTTGGTCGACGCTGGCACCGGCCCCATGCCCATCAGCGTCGGGTCCAGGCCGCTGGTGGCAAAGCTGGCGATCCGGCCCAGGGGTTTGAGACCCAGCGATGCGGCTTTCCTGGCTGTCATGACCATGACGGCGGCGGCGCCGTCATTGAGCCCGGAAGCATTTCCGGCGGTAACTCCGCCGGCCTTGTCAAAGGCGGGCCGCAATCCAGCCAGCGCCTGCGCACTAGTCTTCTTGTTGATGAACTCGTCGGCGGAAAACACGATCGGGTCGCCCTTGCGCTGGGCGATGCTGACCGACACGATCTCGTCCTTGAACCGGCCTGCCTCCTGGGCTGCCGCCGCCTTTTGCTGGCTGGCTAGCGCCAGCGCGTCCTGGGCCTCGCGCGTGATGCCGTATTTGCGCGCCACGTTCTCGGCCGTGACGCCCATGTGGTACTGGTTATACACATCCCACAGGCCATCGACGATCATTGAATCGATCATCTTCCAGTCTCCCATGCGCTGGCCTTCACGCGAGCCCAGCAGCACATGCGGCGATGCGCTCATGTTCTCCTGGCCGCCGGCAATCACGATCTCGCTGTCGCCATAGGCCACGGCCTGCGCGGCCAGCATGACCGCCTTCAGTCCGGAACCACATACCGCGTTGATGGTCAGCGCCGGTGTGGACTGGTTCAAACCGCTCTTCATCAGGGCTTGCCGCGCCGGATTCTGCCCGGCGCCGGCTGCCAGCACCTGGCCCATGATGACCTCACCTACCTGCTCGGCGGCGACACCACTGCGCTTGAGCAGCTCGGCGATCACTACGGCGCCCAGTTCGGTGGCCGGCGTCTTGGCCAGTGTTCCGCCAAACTTGCCCACGGCGGTGCGGGTTGCGGCGACGATGACGATTTCTTCCATTGCTATCTCCTTTGATATGCGAATTCAGGCCTTGGCCTTGACATAGCGACCCGGTGCCGCCTCGATAGACTTGTATTTTGCGCGACCGTAGGATTTAGGTGCCGCAATCTGCTTGCCGGCATGGCTCTTGAGCCAGGCCGCCCAATCCGGCCACCAGCTGCCGGGACGCTCCTGGGCGCTGCCAATCCAGTCATCGACCTGCGGCGGGAACTGGTCTGCAGGACCGATCCAATGGCTGCGCTTGTTCTTGGCGGGCGCGTTGATGACGCCGGCAATATGTCCCGACGCACCCATCACGAAACGCTTCTTGCCCGGCAAGTGCTGCGTCGACGCATAGGCACCACCAATGGGAACGATATGGTCCTCGCGCGACCCGTACACGTAGACCGGCAGATCGACCTTGCGCAAGTCTATTTTTTCCCCGCAGACGACCGCCTTGCCCGGCTTGACCAGTCGGTTCTCGAGATAGGTGTTGCGCAGGTACCAGGCATAAAAAGGACCTGGCAGGTTGGTCGAGTCACTGTTCCAGTACAGCAGGTCGAATGGTGGCGGCGTCTCGCCCTTGAGGTAGTTGCCAACGACATAGTTCCATACCAGATCCACCGGCCGCAGGAACGAGAAGGTCGACGCCAGGTCCTGGCCCTTCATCAGGCCACCCTGCCCCATTTCGCGTTCGCGGTACGTGACGAACGATTCATCGATGAACACATCCAGGATGCCGGTATCGGTGAAATCGAGCAGCGTGGTCAGAAAGGTTGCGCTGGCCACCGGTTTCTCGCCGCGCTGCGCCAGTACCGCCAGCGCCGTGGCCAGCATGGTGCCGCCCACACAAAAGCCCAATGCGTTGATCGTCTTGGCCGTGGTGATGTCCCGCACCACGGCAATAGCTTTGATGGCGGCATCCTCGATGTAGTCGTCCCAGCTCGCCTTGGCCAGCGATGCATCGGGATTGCGCCAGCTGACAACGAAGGTACGGTGACCCTGGTCCACGGCATAGCGCACGAGCGAGTTTTCGGGCTGCAGGTCCAGTATGTAGTACTTGTTGATGCAAGGCGGGATCAGCAGCAAGGGCTTTTCGTACACCTTGGTCGTCAGCGGCTTGTACTCGAGCAGCTGGAACAGCGCGTTCTCGTAGACCACGGCGCCTTCGGTCGTGGCCACGTTGCGGCCCACCTCGAACAGGCTTTCGTCGGTCATCGACACATGCCCCTGGCGGATGTCGTGCAACAGGTTCTGCAGACCCTTGGCGATGCTTTCGCCCCGGGTCTCGATCGCCTTTTTCTGTGCCTCGGCGTTGAGCGCCAGGAAGTTGCTCGGGGCGGCCGCGGCCAGCCACTGCTCCACCGCAAAACGCACCCGGGCACGTGTCTTCACGTCCGCGTCCACGGCATCGGCCAGGCCGATCAGTGCGCGCGAATTGAGCAGGTAGTTCGCTACGGCGAAGGCGGCCATCGGGTTACCGCTCCATGCCTGGTCGGCAAAACGTTTGTCGCGCGTTTGAGGCTTACCCTCGATCGATTGTGTCCACAGTCCTGCTGCCTCCTGCAGGTACTGCTGCTGCAGCTGCTGCAATTTGGCAGGCGAAAAATGGAGCGGAGACGGCGGCGCCATATCCGGCAAGCCAGGCAAACCTGCCTGTATCGGCGGCATCAGGTTCTGCATCGCCTGCATGGCACCAGCCCAGGTGCTCGCCATGTTCTCTTGCATCTGCTGTGCCGACTGGCGCCAGAAGTCGGAATTATCCTGTGTCATCGTGTCACCTGAATGGCTATCGGTCCAACAGACAGTATCGCAGACCTCTCCTTCGTTAAACTGACGGCTGCGCCCCGACTTGCCAACCAATGTACCTCGTTCCTATCGCCTGGATCTACGTAACCCTGATGATGGCAGTGGCAGAAGCCACCAGCAGCAACGGGACCGTGCTTGGGGCCATCATCACCTTCGTGCTGTACGGCCTGGCGCCGGTTTCGCTCGTGATGTACCTGATGCGATCGCCCGCGCGCAGGCGCGCGCTGCGTGCGCGCGACGCGGCGTCAGTCCAACCAGACGCAGGCAGCCATGCGACCGCTGCCACCGAGGAGGACGCTGTCGCGCCGGTGCGAAAAGAACCGTGACGGGTTGCTGACGGTGCACCACGGCGCGCTGGAGTCATTGCCGTGGATCCGGTGGACTCCCATGGCCTGCAGGCGCATCCGGGCCAGCGCAGCCAGATCCGCCAGCCACTTGCCGGGCCGGCCGGCCTTGAAACAGGTCGCCATAGCCGGATCGTGCGCCACGAAATCGGCGCGCACCTCCGCCCCAACCTCGAATGCGCCAGGCCCGATGCAGGGCCCAAGCCACGCAAGGGTGCCAGCGGCAACCTCCTGCGACAACGGTGCGCCCACCTGTCCGGACACCAGTGTTTGGAACTGGTCAAAATTGGACTCCAGAACGCCGTGGGCGAGGCCACGCCAGCCCGCATGGGCCGCCGCCACGGCGCAGCCGGAGCCATGTGCGAGCAGGACCGGCAGGCAGTCCGCCACCCGAATCGTGCAAACCACGCCAGGCGTCGCGCTGGTGCAGGCATCGGCCTCGATCGCGCCAGGCTCGACCAGGCCTTGCAATTGCACCGACGCAGTGCCATGCACCTGGCTGAGGTAGTTCGCCTCGCGTCCCAGCGCACGATCCAACCGCTCACGATTGACCTGCACCGCCTGGGCATCATCACCCGAAGGACGACCCAGGTTCAGGCTGTCAAAGGGCGGTTGCGACACGCCTCCGTGACGCGTCGTGAACAGCGCATGGACGTTGCTGGGCGCCGGCCATTGCGGCACCAGCCAATCGGGATGCAACGTTGCACGCATCAGGGGCAGGCCGCCAGGGTCGAAGGACGGTCGCAAGGGTCGGCACCGTCGATATCCAAACCCTGCCTCACGCCTCGAAATCCGGGCAAGCCGACGGTTGCGCCGCCTGGAAGGCGTCCAGGCTCATGCAGGCGTCGAATGCCGCCATGGTGCGTGGCAGGCCGGAGAAATCGCAATCGAAGCGCTGGCCGTTGAAGATCTGCGGCACCAGGCAGCAGTCCGCCAGGGTTGGGCTGTCCCCGAAGCAGTAGCGGCCCCTCGGCAACTGCGCCAATTGCCGTTCGAACGCCAGCAGTCCCTCGCGCACCCAGTGCCGGTACCAGACGAGCTTGCCCGCTTCGTCCACCTTGAGATCGCGCACCAGGTACTTGAGTACCCGCAGGTTATTGAGCGGATGGATTTCACAGGCGATGCTCTGCGCCAGCGACCGCACCCGGGCCCGGTCCGCGGCGTCAGCCGGCAGTAAACGGGTCTGCGGATGGGTCTCGTCGAGGTACTCGATGATCGCCAGCGACTGCGACAGGCGCAGCGCGCCGACTTCAAGCATCGGCACCAGACCGTCTGCGACGATATCGGCATAGGCCGGCTGCTTGTGATCGCCCCGCGCCAGATGCACGGCCACATACGCATAGGGCAATTGCTTGAGCGCCAACGCGATGCGCACCCGGAACGACGCCGAGGAGCGGAAGTAGTTGTAAAGCTTCATGGGTAGCTAGCATAGCCACAATTGTTCAGAGGATCGCCGTTGCCGATGCGCCCGGCTAAACTAAAAGAATGCCATGCCCGAATCCGGGAACCCCGTCACTTATCTGCGATCGCACCATGCTGCACCCCCAGGCCCGCGCCCTCCTCGACTTGATGGTCCAGCGCGGCGTGCCGCCCACCCATACGCTCAGCCCGCAGGAGGCTCGCGCCCTGTACCGGGACCGGCGCGCCCTCACCCAGCCCGATCCGCCGATGGTGGCGTCGGTCGAAAACCTGATGGCTGACGGCCCGCATGGCGCTATACCCTTGCGCCTGTACCGCCCGCTGGTTCAGCATCAAGCGACCGGGCCGTTGCCGGTGCTGGTTTTTTTCCATGGCGGTGGCTGGGTCATCGGCGATCTGGATACCCATGACACGCTGTGTCGGCAACTGGCCAACGCGGCTCGCTGCGCCGTGCTGACGGTGGACTACCGCATGGGGCCCGAGCACCGATTTCCGTGCGCGGTCGACGATTGCCTGGCAGCGACCCGTTGGTGCCGGGACAACGCCATGCGCCTGGGCCTGGACGCCAGTCGGATCGCGGTGGGCGGCGATAGCGCCGGCGGTAACCTGGCCGCGGTCGTCGCCATTGCGGCGCGCGACCGTGGCGACCTGCCGCTGCGTTACCAGCTGCTGATCTACCCGGCTACCGATATGCGGCGCCTGGCGCCGTCACATCGCAGCAATGGGCAGGGTTTTCTGCTGACCAATGACACCATGGCCTATTTCCACGACCACTACATAGACGACGTCGCGCACGATGCCGACTGGCGTGCCTCGCCATTGCTGTGCGAGGCGCTCGGCAGCCTGCCCGACGCACTTGTCGTCACGGCTGGTTACGACCCGCTGCGCGATGAAGGGCTGATGTACAGCCAGCGACTGACCGAGGCGGGCAACCGGGCGATCCATATCTGCTTTGAGCGCCAGATCCACGGATTCATCACCATGGGCCGGGTCATCGACGAAGCCAATGCCGCGGTAAACATCTGTGCCGCGCAATTGGCGCTGGCGATGCACGGCAACGCCTAGCCAACCCGTCGCGCACTGCCGCACCGCGTCTCAACCGGCATCCTTGCGACGCCGCGGCTGGTTTGCGACGGTGCTGGCGAACAGCGCCTGGCGCGCCGAACGCGTGATCGCCACGACGCACGGATGGGTGATGCGCCGCTCAACGGAGATCGCGAAGTATTCAACAGTGATGCCATCGGCCTCGCCAATGGATGCCACGCTGAACTGGCGCGCGATGTCGTCGGCCAACACCGTTGGCGCGACAAACAGGCCCGCGCCGCGGCGGCCAAATTCCGTGGCCAGTGCGCTATCGTCGAATTCGCCGACGACTTGCGGATGCAGGGCGCGCGACTGAAACCAGGCCTGTAGCTTTTGCCCGGTGGCCGAATCATGCGCCGGCATCAGCATGGGCGCGTCCTGCAGGCATTCGGGGAAACGGGAACGGTAGCGTGCGGCGAGTTGCGGCGCCGCAAAAAAACTCTGACCCGAGGCACCCAGCTGGTGGCTGAATGCCTTTACGCTGACTGACGGCGGAATGGGTGCGTCCGACAGCACCAGATCGAGCCGATGCAGGGCCAGTTCGGCCAGCAGACTGTCCAGTTTCCATTCGCGACACACCAGGCGCACTGGCTCCGCGAGCCGGGTCGCCGGCTCGATCAGTCGATGTGCAATCGGCTTGGGGAGTGCATCGGCCACGCCGACCCGAAATTCCAGCGCGGGACGGTTGGTCGGATGCTCGCGGACCGCCTGTTCAAGTTCGGCGCCAAGCGAAAAAATGTCCTCGGCGTAACCCAGCGCCAGCCGACCCGCCTCTGTCATCACCAGCCCTCGCCCGCTCTTGGCCAGCAGCGGGCTGCCCAGGGACTCCTCCAACAACTGGATCTGCCCGCTGATCGTCTGCGGTGTCACATGCAACCGCTCGCTGGCGCCCAATACGCTGCCGATCTTGGCGACCTGCATGAAATAGAGGAGGTGTTTGTAGTTCATGGGGGGCAGGTGTGATAACCACGTTGCAGGACGGCATCGCTGATAGTCCGGTTTTTTCGAATAATACAAGCAATTAATTCGAATTTACAGGAACGATCGGCGCCCCCAGACTCTACCCATCGCCACTGAACCGTCCCTATGGGAGTGACCATGCAGTTTGATATCCGGAGCATTGATTTTCCCTGCTCCAGCGCACTGACCAGCCATACCCGGCGTCGCCTTGGTTTTGGCCTTGCCCGCCACGCGAACCGGGTTACCCGGATCGTGGTGCGCCTGGGCGACGAAAACGGACCCCGTGGCGGCCCGGACAAGTTCTGCCGGCTGCAGGTGTTCCTCGTCGATGCCCCACCCGTCGTGACCCACGACTGCGGGGCCGACCTTTATGCGGTAATCGACCGGGCCAGTGCGCGTGCGGCCCGCGCCGTCGCCAAGCAACTCGAACTTAGCCGATTCGGACGCCAACCTGCCACCGTGCGACGGGCACCGGCAAGCCCGGCCTACTGGCCAGATGCGTCCGCAGCCGCCGAGCCATCAAGCGCCGGCGCAGCAAACCCTTTTTGAGTCACCTGCCACGCCTGCCCCCTATTGCGCCCAACCAGGAATCACCATGCACATACCTCCCAAATGCCAATTGGCCGTCGCCGCGATGATGGATCTCGCCCTGCACCAGAACCACGGCCCGGTGCCGCTGTCGGCGATCAGCGTGCGCCAGCAGGTGTCGCCGTCCTACCTGGACCTGCTTTTTGGCCGACTGCGCCGTCGCGGCCTGGTAACGGGCTTGCGCGGCCCGGGCGGCGGCTACCTGCTGGCCAAAGAGGCCACCGAGATCTCCCTGGCCGACATCGTCAGCGCTGCCGATGAAGGCCGTGCGGCCAACGGGTCGGGGCACCGGTCCTTCGCCGACCGCCCGCGGGATGGCCACAGCATCAGCGCCGACTGGTGCGTCGACCTGGAAAAACAGATGCTCGAACTGATGGCAAAAACGACGCTGGACGAGGCGATCGGCCCAAACAAGCATCTCGCCAGCACCGGGTCATCGCCGCCAGCCCGCCTGCCAACTGCCAAAGGAGTCGGCGCGCGCGAGCGCATGATCGTGGTGGCTGCCAATTCGGTCTTCGCCCGGCCCATGCGCCTGGCCATCTGACGTCGGGCGACCGGCCCCACGCCGGGTGGCAAAGGTCGTCACGGCGCCAGCGCCGCAAATTCGGAATCGTCCAACGCGCCGTTCATCGACCCATTGCCGGCCTGACCCAACATGCCGGCAGTAATCAGCGTGACGCCACCCTCGGTGACGTGGAAGTGCGCACGGTCCGCATCCGCGTCCAACCCGGCGCAAAAACCATCGGGCAATATGCAGCGCTTGTCCACCACGACCTTGCGCAGTGTCACATGCCGGCCAACCACCACATCCGGCAACACCAGCGAGTCCTCTATCAGGCTGTGTTCGCCCACCCGCACCTTGGAAAACAGGATCGAGCGGCGCACTGTCGCGCCGCTCACGATACATCCGCTGGACACCAGGGACGCCACCGCGGAGCCCCGCCGCGTCTCCTCATCGAACACGAACTTGGCAGGCGGCAACTGCGGCTGCAGGCTCAGGATCGGCCACTGGTCATCATACAAATTGAGCTCCGGAACCACCGTCGTCAAGTCCATGTTTGCCTCCCAGTAGGCGTCGATGGTGCCAACGTCGCGCCAATAAGGGCGCGCGCCGACCATGTTGACGCAACTGTTGGCGAACCGGTGCGCCACGACGGTGTGGCGTCCCACGAGCCATGGCAGCAGGTCCTTGCCGAAATCATGGCTGGAATGGGGATCGGCCGCGTCCCGTGCCAGTTGGGCGCACAGGAATTCCAGGTTGAACACATAGATCCCCATGCTCGCCAGAACCTGGTCAGGTGCATCCGCCAGCGGCTGGCATTGCAACGGCTTTTCCTCGAACGCGACGACGCGCGCACACGGGTCGACGGTGACGACCCCGAAATGCCGCGATTCAGCCAGTGGCACTTCGACGCAGGCCACGGTCACGTCGGCGGCATGGTGCACATGGTCTGCGAGCATCGCGGCGTAGTCCATCTTGTAGACATGGTCACCGGCCAGGATCAGTACGTACTCGGCGCCGGCATCGTGCAGCAGGTTCAGGTTCTGGTACACGGCATTGGCGGTTCCGCAATACCAACCTTGCCCCAGACGCTGTTGCGCTGGCGCAACATCGATGAACTCGCCCAGGCTCGGCGTCAGAATGGCCCAGCCGCGCTCGATATGCCGGATCAGGCTTTGCGCCTTGTACTGGGTCAGCACGGCGATTCGGCGAATGCCCGAATTCACGCAATTGCTGAGTGGAAAGTCGATGATCTTGAGCTTGCCGGCAAATGGCACCGCCGGCTTTGCGCGCCAGTCGGTCAGGTTGTGCAGGCGACTTCCGCGTCCGCCTGCCAAAACCATTGCGAAGCAGCGTCGCGTCAGGTGCTGGGTGTCGCCCGCATACACTCCCGCCACGCGCGACCGATAGTCGTGCCGGTGCGGTTGCGCGTTGTCGTTCATCCGGTACTCCATCTGCAATCGAGGCGCTGCAGACAGCACCCTAACATGCCGCTCGGGTCCGCCAGACTCCAAAGCGCACTGATTTGACCTGGATCAAGCAGGTCTTTGCGGCACGCGCCGACGAGCGTCCGGCGTTCGGCCGATTGGCTCGCCGCAGTGTGCCGATCCGTTGGCTTTCGTATGATGTACCCGGCTGCAGGCGCAACCCCCTGCGCGCCGCCAAAGTACGGCATGTCGCCGCAGTCCATGATCACCCAACCCGCATACCACCATGAGCATTCGCAACCTCGACCACTTGCTGGACCCGACGTCCGTCGCGGTATTTGGCGCCTCGTCACGAGCAGGCAGCGTCGGCGCCACGGTTTGGCAAAACCTGCGCGGCGGAGGGTTCAAGGGTCCGGTGTATGCTGTGAACCCGAAATACAAGGCATTGGACGACCAACCGGCATATGCCCGTGCCGCCGACCTGCCGACCGTTCCCGATCTGGCGGTCATCTGCACGCCGGCGGCCACTGTCGCTGGACTGATCGAAGAACTGGGCGCCTGCGGAACCCGAGCGGCAATCGTGCTGACCGCAGGTTTGAGCGCCGAACAACGCACTGGCATGCTGGAAGCCGCCCGGCCGACGCTGCTGCGCATCCTGGGACCCAACTGCATCGGCATGTTGTCCCCCCACCTGGGATTGAATGCCAGCTTTGCCCATACCTCGGCGGCGCCGGGAGAACTGGCATTCGTGTCGCAATCGGGCGCATTGGTCACGGCCATGCTCGACTGGGCGCGTGCGCGCGCCATCGGTTTCTCGCATTTCGTATCACTGGGTGAACATGCGGATGTCGATTTTGGCGACATGCTCGACTACCTGGCGAGCGACCCCAAGACCCGCGCGATCTTGCTGTACATCGAGTCAATCGAGGCGCCGCGCAAGTTCATGTCGGCTGCCCGCGCCGCCGCGCGCAACAAGCCGGTGATCGTGGTCAAGGCCGGTCGCTCGACCCAGGGGCAACGCGCGGCTGCGTCCCACACTGGCGCGCTGGCCGGGTCGGACATGGTATACGACGCCGCCATCGCGCGCGCCGGCATGCTGCGGGTGGACACGCTGCAGCAGTTGTTCCTGGCGGCCGAAACGCTGACCCGTTTTCGCGCCAATCAATCGGACCGGTTGACGATCCTGACCAACGGCGGCGGCGCCGGCGTCATGGCGGCCGACGCCGCAGAAAATGCCGGAATCGAACTGGCCGCACTCGGACCATCAACCCTGCAGGCGCTCGACGCGGTACTACCGGCCAACTGGTCGCACGGCAACCCGGTCGACATCATCGGCGACGCTCCCGTGACGCGCTACGTGGACACGCTCAAGGCACTGATCGCGGACCCAGGTGCGGGCGCAATCCTGTTCATCCATGCGCCAACGGCCATCGTGCCCAGCCGCGAGATCGCCCAGGCATTGCTGCCGCTGGTAGACAGCCAGCGCCCGCGCCTGCTGTCCTGCTGGCTTGGCGAAGCGGCGGTGGCACAGGCCCGGCAGACCTTTCAGGACGCCGGCATCGCCAATTACGCCACACCAGAGGAAGCGGTCAGTGCCTTTGCGATGCTGGTGCGCTATCGGCGCAACCAGGCCCAGTTGCTGGAGGCGCCGGCGGCGGCCGCCACCGGCGCAGCGGCGCCCGCTCCCGATGCGGCGGCAGTGCGTGCATTGCTGGAATCGGCACTGGCCCAGGATCAGGACCTGCTGACCGAGCCGCAAGCCAAGGCTGTGTTGGACGCTTACCGGATACCCGTTGTGGCCACCCGTGTCGTCGCGCCCGATCCGGGCGCCGCCGCGGCGGCGGCACAGGAAATCGGATTCCCGGTTGTGCTCAAAGTGCTGTCCCGCACGATCTCGCACAAGTCCGACGTTGGCGGCGTGGTTTTGAACCTGGCGCATGCGGCGGCAGTGCACGAGGCGGCGCAGGCCATGCTGGAGCGGATTGCTGCGGTGCGGACAAACGCCACGGTGGACGGCTTTACGGTGCAGGCCATGGTGCGAGAACCCCACGCCCGCGAGTTGATCGTCGGCGCCAGCATCGACGCCGTATTCGGCCCGATCATCCTGTTTGGCTCGGGAGGCACCTCGGTCGAGGTCGTGGCCGATCGCGCGGTCGCCCTGCCCCCGCTCAATAGCCGGCTGGCCCATGCGCTGGTGCAGAACACCCGCATCGCGCGCCTGCTGGATGGCTTTCGTGATACGCCGGCCGCCGACCTGGAGTCGTTGGAGCGTGTGCTAGTGGCTGTCTCCCAACTGCTGGCCGACCATCCGCAGATTGCTGAATTCGATATCAATCCACTCCTGCTCAGTCCCCGTGGCGCCATTGCGCTGGATGCGCGGATCCGGGTCAGCCCCGACCTGCCCGGCGGCGCAGGTAATTTCGCCATCAAGCCCTATCCTGCGCACCTGACCGAACAGCTTGCGTGGAACGGGCAGGCATTGACCGTGCGGCCGATCCGGCCCGGCGACGAGGCGCAGCATCTGGCGTTTCTGTCGCAACTGGACCCCGAGGACGTGCGCATGCGGGTCTTTTACAGCCGGCGCAGCATTGAGCCGAGCGAGTTGGCGCGCCTGACCCAGATCGACTATGAACGCGAGATCGCATTTGTCGCCGTACGCGTTGGCCCCGACGGCGAAGAACAGACGCTTGCCACGGCGCGCGCCGTCGCCGACCCGGACAACATCACAGCCGAGTTTGGCATCATCGTTCGTTCGGACCTCAAGGGCCAGGGCCTGGGAAGCTTGCTGATGGGCAAATTGATCCGCACCCTGCGCTGCCAGGGCACACAACGTCTGGTCGCCACCGTGCTCAATGACAACCGGCGCATGCTGGCAATGCAACGCCGGCTCGGATTTGTCCACGAACCTGCCGACCCGGCCGATGGCACACGTTCCATCGTGCTGGACCTGCAGCGCCGGGATGCGGCAGGCCCATGACCTCTGACGACCATCGAGCCGCGATCGGTAGCCTTGCATCGCATGTTCACCAATGCCCCACCCCTGCAACAGGTGTTGCAGACCGTCGCCCTGGACGCTGCATCGTGGCGGCTGATCGCCGCCCTGGCGCTGGCCCGGTTTCCGGCGGTCGACGTCCAGATATGGCTGCCGCGCGGACGCGGCGTGCGGAGCGTGTGAATGCGCCTGCGTGACCGACTGCGCGCGATGGTACCGACCCGCGCGCAGATCCAAGACAACCGCTGGCTGCGCTGGCTTGGCCCGTTGCTGCGCCGACCCCGGCTATGGCGCTGGTCCCGCCGCGGCGTTGCACTGGGTGTGGCATTGGGCATCTTTTTTGGCCTGTTGGTTCCAGTGGCCCAGATCCCGCTGTCGGTCGCCGCCGCCGTGGTGTTGCGGGCCAATGTTCCCGCTGCCGCAGTCAGCACCCTGATCACCAACCCGCTGACCTTCGGCCCGCTGTATTACGCCGCCTTCAAGCTCGGCCATTGGGTGACCGGCGCCACCGGGGAACCAGCCCAGGCCAGAGCCGCGGTGACCGAGCTGCAGGCTGCCGGGTTGCCAAAGGAAGAAATGGACATCTGGCAACGCATGGCCACGGTGGGCAAACCGCTGCTGCTCGGCCTGGCGATCATAGCGACGCTGATGGGTTTGTTGTCGTATGTCCTGATTGCGCTGGCCTGGCAAGTGTGGACCTGGTTCAAGCGCCGCGGGCGACGCCTGGGGTAATCGCGCAAGCCTCGCGGCGGCACACTGGCGGTACGTGCAATGGCGCACCTTGCGCGGTGGCACAGCGCGGCAGCAGCGACAATCCCGGACCCGCACGCACCATGTCCATCATGCAGATCCAGCTTCCCGACGAGGCGCGCAAACGCGCCATCAGCTCCATCGAACGCTATTTCTCCGAGAACATGCAAGAGCGCATCGGCAACATTGCCGCGGGCGCCTTGCTCGGCTATTTTCTTGATGAAATCGGCCCGGCCATCTACAACCAGGCCGTCGCCGACGTGCAGGAGCGGCTGCAGGCCCGGGTCCTGGAGGTGGACATCGAGCTGCATGTCGACGAGTTCGACTACTGGCGCAAATATGAACAGTCACGCAGGCGCCGCTGAGACGCAGAGCCAACCGGGCGCGGGCACATGACCTGCAAGGTAATCGACGCGCCGCCGCGGGTCGCAGACACTGCGATTGCCATGACAACGGTCGTGGCGACAAACTGTGAAAGGATCCGCCCCATGCCCCCGATCGATCTCCTGCCCCTGGCCATCGCGCTGCTGATCGGCATTCCCGCTTTCGGCTCGTGCATCGGCATCGGCCTGGCCAGCATGAAGCTGCTGGAAAGCGTGGCCCGCCAGCCCGAATTGGCGCCGCAGTTGCAGAGCAAGTTTTTCCTCGCTGTGGGGGTCACCGATGGAGCCTTCATCATCGCCACCGGCATCGGCCTGTGGTTTGCCACTGCCAACCCGTTCAAATAGCGCTCCAGCGCAGCGCGCCCAGCCATGCACCCAGATGGCGGGCACCGGCCGACGTGATCTGCAAAGCCCGGGCACTCGCGACCGATCGCGGCGATTGCGACCGGCGCAACCGTCCCGCTGCCAAGCAGTGGGAGCAAATCAGTGCGCCGAGCCTTCCGGCCACTTGCGGGCGCCGCTCGCTCCGATCCAGACAGGGCCGACACTGGATCGACTTGCTGCCCGCATGCGCCGCGTCCAGGGTCAGGCCCGTGGCACCCGACCAGATTCTTCGCCACTGTGGCTGTCGTGCAGCTCGCTGCCGGTATCAGCATGGTGTCGGGCCGGATACCAGCCGATCGGCGTTGAGCGATTGACCCTTATCGCACCGACCAGGAAGACAAGCTTTTGCCATCACCTGTTTCATCCGCTGATCGACCCGTTCAAGCGTGACGCGTTCAAAACCTTGCGCAAAATTGGGAGCACATCATTCCGCGCTGCGGCGGCAACTTGCGGGGCTACTTCTTGCCGCATGAGGGCAGCAACGACATTGCCTGGGGCCTGATCGGCTTCGATAGACTGGCGGCATACGAAACCTGCCGTGCCCGGCTCCGACTCGACCCGCAAGGCCGCGCCAATTTCGAGCTGGCCCAGGCGCAGCGTTTCATCCTGCGCGAGGAGCGGACCTTCACCGAAGCGGTCGCGGGCACGCTGAATCAGCCAACGCATCCAGTGTTCGCGGATCTGAACGTGCGCCGAATGGTCTGAGCGCATGAACAGGTCCCCCGATGTGCGGGTCGCGCTGCATGGAAGCCGCCACATGGCGAACACGCATCGGGAATCGCACGCAATGCGATACTGATTGCGCAGTGGCCACCCCTGTGGTCGCGCTGGCAGGAGGTTTCCGATGGCCAGGTCCAACCCCTTGCGCCCTTTCACGCCCGATCCGGCGCAAATGCAACTCAAACCCGCGCTGTCGGGCAACAGCATCAATGGCCTGGGCGAAGCCCGGCCGCGCCCGCCGCGCATGGTGTATTGGGCGACCGACCCGGACGTGATACCGCACGGCGCGATGCAGCGCTGGTTCTACCAGGTCGATCCGGACAACCCGCATCTGGCCCGTGCCCGCGCAGCGCGCGCGCAATTTCTGGCACAACCGTTGCAGGAATGCGCGGGTGCGCCGGCGCAACGGGAGCCGACCCAATGGACGTCCGCGCTGGAGGCGTTTCGAGCTACCGCCGATATCGACCGCGTTGGCGTTGCAGCGATGGATCCGGCCTGGGTCTACGACGGGCAGCAGGTGGCGCAAGCGCGCGTCATCATGCTCGCCTTTGCCCACGATTATGCCCAGATTGCCACCGCGCCCGACTCCACCGCCGGGGCCGAGGTGGTGCGGCAATATGGCCGCGCCGCTGCCGGTGCGAAAGCCGTAGCCGGATGGCTGCGCCAGCAGGGATGGGACGCCGAACCGGTCACCGGCCCGATGACGACCAAGCTGGCGTTGATACCGCCCGCTATCGCCTGTGGATTCGGTGAACTCGGCAAGCACGGCTCGCTGATCAACCCGGAGTTCGGTTCCTCGTTCCGGCTTGCCGCAGTGTTGACCGATGCGCCGCTTGCCGTGACCGGGGAGCGCAGCTTCGGGATCGACGACTTCTGCCGCCATTGCCGCGTCTGCGAGGACGCCTGCCCGCCCGAGGCGATAGGCCCCGAAAAACAGCTGGTCCGCGGAACCCTGAAGTGGTATGTGGACTTCGATCGGTGCCTGCCGTTCTTCAACCAGACGCATGGGTGCGCGATCTGCATTGCCGTTTGCCCCTGGAGCCTGCCGGGCGTGGGTCTGAATCTGGCCGCCAAGCTGGCTCGCCGGCGCGAGCGGTCGCCCGACGCAACACCGAACCGATAAAGCCCAAAGGGCCTGAAGCTTGACGTCGGTCAAGGCGCTGCTCCTCAACCAGGTCACACTGACCGCATGACACCGCATGTGCTTCCGGTCACTGGCATTGAGGTCACGCCCCATGCCTGAGTGCAATGCCGAACTCGATCGCCTGATCGCGCAACATGGCTGCGACCCGCATGCACTGGTGCAGTTGCTGCGCGAAGCGCAAACCATCGACGGCTGGTTGTCGCGGCGCACATTGGCACAGATCGCGCAGGCCTTGCGGCTGGAGTTGGCGCATGTGGAAGGCGTTGCGGGTTTCTACCGTTTTTTTCATACCCGACCAGTCGGTCGATACCGGATCCTGTTCAGCGACAACATTACCGACCAAATGCTCGGCAGCCAGGCCTTGATGGCCGACCTGTGTGCGCAACTCGGCGTACAGGCTGGCCAGACCCGCGCCGATGGACTGGTCAGTGTGGCCACCTGCTCCTGCACCGGCCTGTGCGACCAAGGTCCGGCGCTGCTGGTCAACCACCAGGCCGTCATCACCCGGCTCGACCACGAACGGGTCGCGCAACTGGCTGAACAGGTGCAACAACAAGTGGCGGTGGCGCAATGGCCTGCGCACTGGTTCCAGGTTGACGACAACATACGCCGGGCCGACGTCTTGCTCGGCCTGCCGCTGGCGCGTGGCGCGGCGATTGGGGCCGCCCTGCAGCGCGGCGCGCAGGGCACGCTGGAGGAAATCGTCGCCTCGCGGCTGCGTGGGCGCGGCGGTGCCGGCTTCGCGACCGGCCGCAAATGGAGCCTGTGCCGCGATGCGCCAGGGTCCACCCGCTATGTGGTGTGCAACGCCGACGAAGGCGAACCCGGCACTTTCAAGGACCGGGTCTTGCTGTCGCGCCATGCCGACGATGTTTTCGAAGGCATGACCGTCGCCGCGCTGGCTATCGGTGCGCGCCATGGCCTGGTCTACCTGCGCGGCGAATACCGCTACCTGCTCGAGCCACTGCTGCAGACGCTGGAGCAACGTCGGCGCGACCATCTGCTGGGTAGCTCCATCCTGGGCCAGGCGGATTTCGATTTCGATATCGACATCCATATCGGCGCTGGCGCCTATGTCTGCGGCGAGGAATCGGCGCTGATCGAGTCGCTTGAGGGTAAGCGCGGTACGCCGCGCATCCGACCGCCGTTTCCAGTCGAAAAGGGCTATCTCGGCTATCCCACCGTGGTCAACAACGTCGAGACGTTTTGTGCCGCCGCGCGGGTGGTGCTCGGTGGTGGCGATTGGTGGTCGCGCATCGGCACGCCACAGTCCAGCGGCACCAAGATCCACTCTGTATCGGGCGACTGCGAACGGCCGGGCCTGTACGAATACCCGTTCGGCACCCGCATCGGCCGTATCCTGGAGGACTGCGGTGCCCATGACACCCAGGCGGTGCAAGTGGGCGGGCCGTCTGGCGTGTGCGTGTCGGCCTTTGAATTCGGCCGGCGCATCGCGTTCGAGGACGTGCCTACAGCCGGTGCGTTCATGGTGTTCGACCGCACCCGCGACATGTTCGACGTGGCGCGCAACTTTGCACATTTCTTCGCCCACGAGAGTTGCGGCTTTTGTACGCCTTGCCGGGTTGGCACCGAACTGGTGGCGCGGCGCATGGACAAGCTGGCGCAGGGCCGCGGCTCGCGCCACGACATCGACGTGCTGTTCGAACTCGACACGCTGCTGCATGCCACCACCCACTGCGGCCTGGGCGCTTCAGCCTGCAATCCGCTGCGCGACACGGTCGCCAAGTTCCGGCCGGCTTATGAGAAGCGACTGAAGTCGCTGTATTTCGAACCCGCCTTCGACCTGGACGCCGAGTTGTCGATCGCGCGGCGCATGACCGGGCGCGAGGACGCCGGCGCCTACCTGGAGCAGCCACCATGACCGTGCCCGCTGCCCGACGCCCCGACTGCTTCTTGCTCGACGGCGCCGAGGTTCCGTTTTCCGCAGGCGAATCCGTGCTGGCGGCGGCAACGCGCGCCGGCCACTACCTGCCCCATCTGTGTTGGCTTCCCGGGTTCGCGCCGCATGGTTCCTGTCGCCTGTGCAGCGTGCAGGTACAGGGGCGCACAGTGGCAGCCTGCACGCAGGCCGCCGCTGCAGGCATGGAGGTGCAGAGCAATACCGACACATTGCGGGCACAGCGCAAGACACTGCTGCAGATGCTGTTTATCGAAGGCAACCATTTCTGTCCCAGTTGCGAGAAGAGCGGCAACTGCCTGTTGCAGGCCACAGCGTACGAGATGGGTATGGAGGGGCCGCATTTCGAGGAGTTCTATCCGGACCGGCCAGTGGACGCGAGCCATCCCGACATCCTCTTGGACTTCAACCGTTGCATCCTGTGCGAGCTGTGCGTACGCGCCAGCCGCGATGTCGATGGCAAGAACGTATTTGCGATCGGCGGTCACGGCATCGGGATCCGACTGCTGGTCAACAGTGTCAGCGGCCAGCTGGTCGACACCCCGATGGCACTCGGCGACCGGGCCATGGAGGTGTGCCCGGTCGGCGTGATTCTGCCCAAGAGACGCGGCTTCGCGATACCGATTGGCGAGCGCCGATTCGATGCCAGGCCCCTGTCGGCGCAAACGGAATCGTCCGAGCTTGCCGGCGGAGCCAAAGTCACCGCAAGCCCCCATGACGACTGACGCGCAGGACATCCGCCACCCGCCGCGCAAGCTGAAGGTTGCCACGGTGTCGCTGGCCGGCTGCTTTGGCTGTCACATGTCGTTTCTGGACATCGACGAACGCCTGTTCGAACTGATCGAGCATATGGAGTTCGACCGCTCGCCGTTCACCGACATCAAGCAGATCGGTCGCTGCGACATCGGGCTGATAGAGGGCGGGCTGTGCAATGCCGAGAATGTGGTGGTGCTGCGCGAGTTCCGCGCCCACTGCAAGACGCTGGTGGCGGTGGGCGCCTGTGCCATCACCGGTGGCCTGCCGGCACAACGCAACCATATGGACGTGGGTGTGATGCTGACCGAGGTCTACCACACCCGACCCGGCCTGAGCGCATCGAGCCGCATTCCCGACGACCCGGAGCTGCCGCTGCCGCTGAACAAAGTACACCCCATCCACGAAGTGGTCCATGTGGACTATTTCCTGCCCGGCTGCCCGCCGTCGGCCGACGCGTTCTGGGCTTTCCTGAACGACCTGATGGCCGGTCGCACACCGCACCTCGGCCACGGCTTGCTGCGTTACGACTGAGTCGCAAGGAAAGAAGCACATGGCATTCGATCTGGAAACCGCCGCCGATCCGGGCCAACTGCGCCGGGTCGCGATCGACCCGGTGTCGCGGGTCGAAGGGCATGGCAAGGTCACGCTGCTGCTGGACGAAAAAAACCGGGTGCAGCAGGCGCGCCTGCATATCGTCGAGTTCCGCGGCTTCGAGAAGTTCATCGAAGGACGGCCGTACTGGGAAGTGCCGGTGATGGTGCAGCGCCTGTGCGGCATCTGCCCGGTGTCGCACCATCTGGCCGCGAGCAAGGCGTTCGACCGGGTGGTGGGCGCGATGCCGATCACCGCGTCGGCCGAGAAAATCCGCCGCCTGATGCATTACGGTCAGGTGATGCAGTCCAACGCCCTGCATTTTTTCCACCTGTCATCGCCCGACCTGCTGTTCGGCTTCGACTCGGAGGTCAACCGGCGCAACATCATGGGTGTGGCCGAACGCCACCCGGACATCGCGCGCAAGGGCGTACTGTTGCGCAAGTTCGGCCAGGAGGTGATCCGGGCCACGGCCGGCAAACGTATCCACGGCACCGGATCGGTGCCCGGCGGCGTCAATCGGCACGTCAGCGCGGCGGACCATGCGCTGCTGAAAAGCCAGGTCGGGCAGATGCGCGATTTCGCGCAGGACGCGGTGGCGATCGCCAAGCAGTTGCATGCGCAGAACCCGGCGCTGTATGACCATTTCGGCGCATTTCGCTCCAGCATGATGTCGCTGGTGCGCGCGGACGGGGCGATGGAACTCTACGACGGCGTGCTGCGCGTACGCGACGCGAGCGGCACGATCATTGTCGACAACGCAAGCGACCAGGACTATCTGGACCTGATCGAAGAAGAAGTCCGGCCTTGGACCTACATGAAGTTCCCCTACCTCAAGGCGCTGGGCCCGGACACCGGCTGGTACCGGGTCGGCCCGCTGGCCCGGGTGCAGAACTGCGACTTCATGACCACGCCGCTGGCCGAGCGCGAGCGGCGCGCGTTCGTCGATTGGGGCCGCGGCGAACCGGTCCACGCGACGCTGGCCTACCACTGGGCGCGCATGATCGAGGTGCTGCACACGATCGAGGTGATCGCACAGCTTCTGGACGATCCGGACATCCTGCGTGGCGAACGCATGGCCGGCGACCTTTTGCTTGCGCAGCGCCATGCCAACGGCGAGCGCGAAGGCATCGGCGTCATCGAGGCACCGCGCGGCACCTTGATCCACCACTACCGGGTCGGCGACAACGATCTGGTGACGATGTGCAACCTGATTGTTTCCACCACCCACAACAACCAGGCCATGAACGAAGCGGTGCGTTCGGTCGCGCGCCAGTATTTTGACGGCCGCGCCATTACCGAGGGCCTGCTGAACCACATTGAAGTCGCGATCCGGGCCTACGATCCTTGCCTGTCTTGCGCCACCCACGCGCTGGGCCAAATGCCGCTGGACGTGGTGCTGGTCGGCGCAGACGGCACGACCGTCGACCATGTGTTGCGTGCCCACACCGGTGATTGGAGCCGGCCGCCGGCAGTGCAAGCAACGCCGCAGGTGCGATGAGCGCCAGCATGGCGACCGTGACCCCCATCCTGGTGCTGGGCTGGGGCAACCCGAGTCGCGGCGACGACGCATTGGGCCCGGAGTTCATCGCGCGGGCGTCGGCTTTGCCCGTGCCACCCGGTACACCGGCGGTGGAATGGCTGAACGACTTCCAGTTACAGGTCGAGCATGCGCTGGACCTTGCAGGACGCAGCCGGGTACTGTTTGTCGATGCCAGTGTGGCATGTACCGCGCCGTTCGAGGTCAGCGCGCTGCACAGCGCCTCGGCTCACCAACTGACCAGCCACGCCATGGCGCCGCAGGCGGTGATGCAGGTGTTCGAGCGCATCTGCGGACAGGCTCCTCCGCCCTGCACCTTGCTGGCCATTCGCGCGCGTCAATTCGAACTGGGCATGCCGATCGGCACCGATGCGCTGGCACACCTGGCACAGGCGCTGGCCTGGTTCCCTGGCTGGCTGTCAGGCCAGGCCAACACGCCAGCGGTGGTTCCGCCGTGCATGAGCTGAGTCTGGCCGGAAACATTCTGGACCTGGTACGGGATGCCGCTCGGCGCGACGGGTTTCGCCGGGTCGGACAGCTGCACCTGGAGGTTGGCGCATTGGCCGGCGTGGACGCAGACGCATTGCGGTTTGCGCTGCAAGCCATCGCGCCGGGGACCTGCCTGGAGCAAGCCCGGATCCGGATTGACACGCCGCTCGGAACGGCCTGGTGCGACGCTTGCGCGCATGCGGTTCCGATCGCCGGCTTCCTGGACCCTTGCCCCGCATGCGACGGGACGCTGATGCAACACGCAGGTGGCGATCAGCTCCGCGTGCTGGACCTGCTGGTGCGTGACGATTGAGCGTCGATGTCCTCCATCACGCGATCTGTCTGCGCCAGTTCAATCGACGGGACGCGGCGCGTCACAGCCACCGTATCACCCCGCTCGGTGATTGCAATCGATCATCACGCAGGGCACAAAGATGCGAGACAGGCGCGATCAATCAACAAATACCCCGGCCAGGGAACCGGACCGGCGATCACGTCAGATGTTTATGGCCCTTGCGCCGGCGCATCATGAACATGCCAGCAAGTCCGACCCCAAGCAGGCCCAGCGACGCGGGTTCAGGCACCGTCGAAGTCCGGATCGTGGAAATGGCCCCGACCGCATCAATATCGGCTCCCACCGTACCCCCTGCGCCCCCGCCGCCCTCGTTCGGATCGTCGGTAAGACGAACGAAACCGAACAGGTCGCCCAAACCGAATCCAAATGCGTCAATGTCGATGCCTGCTGTGCTTCCAAACACCTTCCCGACGGAAGTCCAGTTCACGCCGTCGATGCTGATATCGACAAAGGTGTCCTCGACATTCGGGCCCACTTCAAATATCCAGAGATCCAGGTCGGGGGTTCCACTGCCCGTCAGTTTGTTGTCGTCGAACCGCAAAACGATTATGCCGCCGCTGCCCAGTGACACAAACGAACATGCCAGCTGGCTGGCGCAACCGTTAACGCCCGCGTAGTCAGGCAAACCGACTGCGTTGATCGCTCCCTGGTGCGGCACGCTCGGCGGCCCGTTGGGCGAGTAGGCAATCAGGGCGTCGGCAAACGATATAGCTCCTTGGGGGAAATCGGTTCCCCCCTGCGAATTGCCAATGAATACAGCGAAGGCCGGTGACGCAGCGGTAACACACAGCGTGATCAGCAACGCGCCGATGGTCGTCTTGATGGACATGTAACCTCCTGATGCAAATTCAGATCCGAAACCCAATCCACACCGTCGTTCGCGGCTTGCCAGCAGCGTAAGCAATTACCGTTCCACAGCCTGAGTGCGATCTGATTCCTTTTTATTTTCAACTGCTTCGTCATTTTTCGCCATCCCACGCCCAGGATCGATGTAGGGTTATCCGACAGTTTCCGAGAACGGACAGACAGCTGGCTCAGGGGAAAAGAGCAAGGCGCAAAGGCATCGCTTAACGTCTGGCGGCCAATCCCCACGGCGCGGGCGAGAGCCACCCGCGATGCGCGCCGCGGAAATGGCAGTCAGTTGCCACGGTCAGAAGGCTTGTGGGCGACGGCATATCGGCGTGACAACAAAATGACGCTCCGGTCACCCTGAAGGCGGCAACTGGCTTTGAATCGTCGCCAACCGTGAACGCATACCCACGATGCCGCCCCGGTGCGCGAGCCCTGAGCGGTCGACCGATCATGGACAGGCATTGAGCCTCTGCGCCGTGGACTGGTACGACTGCGGTGAATCGATCTGCCGATTCGCCAGGACTATGCCGTCCTGCAACTGCTTGAGCAAGGGGTTGAGTACCGCGTCGACCTGGCCTCGCAATCCAGACTTCGCGGCCTCGGCTGACGCAAATTGAAAGGACTGACCCAGCTTGTCGCGCAGCAGCGGCTCCAGCAGCCGCGCGCCGGTGCGCAGGTGGCTGCGCCAGACGCCGACATGCTCTTGCTCGTGTTCCTCGACGATGGCGCGCTTGCATGCGTTGTCGAGTTCCCGCGCCAGGTAAACCGTCAGACCGACCACGGCGACCTTCACATCCAGCGAGGGCACCGCGCAGACAGCGCCACCGGCATCGACCAGCAGCGCCGCGCGCAGGGAATACCCGGTCCTCGTTTGTGCCTGTGTCAGCCCATAGACCTGGTGGTAGGCACTGGACGACTGGCCCGACAGGTTCTTGAGTTCCTCCAGGCTGCGGCCGTTGTCTCGCGTGACAGCAGCATCCTCGAACACCACGGCGATGCGCGCCTGGGCCAGCAGCGCATCGCAGCGTTGCGCAAAGCCGGGCGTCGCGGCCTGCGCAGCGGCCACGCACCAGGCGCCCAGGCTGGTTGCGCCGCCAGTTCTGAAAACGGTCATGCACGCTGGTCGATGGCTGCGGATTGGTTCCGCGCCGTCACCCAGGGTCCTGTTTCTGTTGGAATCAATCCGCAATCTCGGGCTCGACCAGCCTTGCCAGCTGCTCGAGCGATTCCTGCCAGCCGAGGTAACACGTCTCGACCGGAATCAACTCGGGCACACCTTGCTGGACAATCGTGAGCTCGGTTCCGCAGAGCACCGGACGCAGGGAGATCGTGGTGCACATATCGCCGGGCAGGCCCGGATCGTCAAAACGATCGGTATGGCAGATACGCTCGTTCGGGACCAGTTCGCGGTACGCGCCGCCAAAGGTATGGCCCTTGCCGGTTGAAAAATTCGTGTACGACATCCGGTAGGTTCCGCCAAGCTGCGGATCCATAGGATGCACCTTGCAGGTAAAGCCAAATGGAGGCGGCCATTTGGCCATCGCGTCCGGCTCCAGGAACGCGCGGTAGGCCCGCTCGGGCTTGCAGCTTAGAACGCGGTGCAGGTTGACAGTACCAGTGGCCATGATCGGTTCCTTTGCGTGCGTTACCAGGGCCTTCGCGAAGGCAGGATGTATTGCATGACGATCGACCGCCCGCCGGATCGACAGCAGCGCACCGGCCGTGCAAGGCGATCGTCTGTCACGGTTCGGTTGTTACCGGCCTGCGTGCAAGCGCCTGCGCCGGGTCATAGAAGAACTGCTCCTCGTCAATCCGTTCGCCGTCCCAGCGCTGGTAGGCCAGCTCCTCGATCTCGCTGTGGGTACCGTCCAGCCACTCGAACCGAAAAAGCCAGCGCAGCACCACATGGTTGCCGTTGACAAACACCGGCCGGATGCATTGCGAGTAAACCGACTTCGCCCGCGCCAGTACCTTGCGCTCATGGGCCGCCAGCAGGTCGCGCCCGGCCCGCGGAGCTGCGCGATTTTCCTGCATCGTCGCGTAGGCGGTGTAGAACTCCTCAATCGCCTCGGCGTGCGCGTTTTCTTCGACCCGGGCGATGAAGCGATCAAGGGTATCGGTGCTGGGCATGGGCTGGACTTTCAAATGGCAATTGGACGCACGCGCCGGTGTTCGACCCGCTGCATGGACACGGTATCAAGCGGTTGCACCCCCAGCATACTGCGAAGCAAACTCCCCGGTCGCAGGTATTGGCTTGATCACATCGATCAGCACACCATTCGGATCGCGGTGATGAAGTGCCGTTGTCCGAACGCCTCGTCGCGCAGCGAGCGCAGGATCGGCATTCGAGGAACTGCGTACCGGGGCCCGCAACTATTTTGCCGCCATGGCCGATGGCGGACGGGCCCGGATTCTGCTGCGGGAGGCGCCGGCGGTCCTGTCAACAGCCCAGGTACTGGCACTGAGCGAGGCCTGCGGCGCCAAGGAACTCCGCGAAGGCCTGTTGGCGGCGCTGGACCGGCGCCGGCGCTCGCATGCAGTGGTGCATGCGCTGGCGGCCCTTCTATCGGCCGCATTCGATCGCGCAGCACTGATGATCGCCAATGACGAAGACCCCGCCACCTGCCGGGCGGCGATGGACATCGTCGGTGACAGTCTGGAAACCTGGAAGGCGGCTGCGCCGGCACGGCGACGTCGGCGCGCCGTAGTCTGATAGCGGCAGCTCAGTGCGGACTGCTCAGCTTCATCAACACCAACCCCGCCACGATCAACACTGCGGCAACGACGCGGCCGGCCGATAACGACTCACCGAGAAAAACGACACCCACCACAAACGCCCCCACTGCGCCAATACCGGTCCAGATCGTATAGGCCGTGCCAAGCGGCAGGGTTCGCATCGCCAGCGACAACAGCACAAAACCGGCGACCATCGCCACCATGGTGATGGCGCTGGGAATCAGCCGCGTAAAGCCCTGCGACTGTTTCATCGTGAAGGCCCAAACGATTTCCAGCAAGCCAGCCATCAACAGGTAGATCCAGGTCATGCAGGGCCTCCTTTGCAAAATGACCGGGCTGTCCCGGACGACGATCGCCCGATCATGCGCGAAAGACGAGACCTCAAGCGCAAAATCGCAGGCTCGCACACAGCGCTGCTTTCCCCGCCGTTGGCGCAACGTGCAATCCCCAAGTGCTGTGCGCGGGTCCGGCAGCAGCACCATCGGCTATTGGCACAGTTTTTCTTGACAGGGCCATGTCATACGCGCAACTTTTGTATCGTCCTGGTTGCGGTCACCCGCTACACCCTGCCCGAATTGGGCGTGCTGTTGTGTGTACTGCATGATGCGCTCGCCGTCGACGTGACCCGTTCACTGGCGCTCGATGCCCGTGGCAAGACCCTGTGGCTGGCAGTCCTGCATATCCGGATCGCGGGCGGATTGCCCTAAACTTCCCGCTCGATACTTCTTCCCCACTTCAAGGAAACCGTCATGCGTCTCGGACTCCGCTCCTTCGCCCTGTTCTCGATCCTTGCGCTGGCCGGCCCGACCGCCCTCGCCCAGCCCTACCCCAGCAAACCGATCAAGGCCATCGTGCCTTTCGCAGCCGGCAGCGCCACCGACCAGATCGGCCGCGCGTTCGCCGCCAAGATGTCCGAGACCCTGGGACAGACCGTCGTGGTCGAAAACAAGCCCGGCGTCAACGGCATGCTGGGCGCCGACGCCGTCGCCAAGTCCGCACCGGATGGCTACACCTTCCTGTTCGGCACCAACAGCACGAACGCTGCGCTCAAGAGCCTCATGAAAGCCCTGCCCTATGACCAGGACACGGCGTTCGCACCCATCGCCTACATGGGTTCGGTGCCGCTGATCGTCACCGTCAACAACGACGTGCCGGCCAAGACACTGAAGGAGTTTGTTGCGCTGGCCAAGGCAAAGCCGGGCGACGTGACCTTCGCCAGCGCGAGCACATCGCAGCTGGTGTCCGCCAGCGTGCTGGCCAGCATGGCCGGTATCGAGATGACGAATGTGCCGTACAAGAGCGGCCCGGCCGCGATGACCGATCTGATCGGTGGTCAGGTCATGATGTTCAGCGCCGACTTCGCGGTCACCGTGCCGCAGATCAAGGGCGGCAAGATCCGCGGCCTGGCGGTCACTTCGACCAAGCGCTCGCCAGTGGTTCCGGACATTCCGACCGTCAACGAGGCGCTGGGTCTGAAGGACTACGAGTTGATCGCCTATTTCGCCGCCTTCGCACCCGCCGGCACACCGCCCGACATCATTGCCAGGCTGAACCAGGCGGTGAACGCAGCGGCGCAAAACAAGGACATCCAGGAAAAATTTGCGGCCCTCGGGTTTGCCACCGAACCGGGCACGCCGGCCGACCTGGCCAAGCGCAGTGTCGCCGAGACCGCCAAATGGGCCAAGGCGATTCGCGACGCGAAGATCGAGCCGCAATAGACCCGGCTGCTATGGCGACGCGCCTTCGCGCCGTTGCGCCGTTGCGCCACGCTACTAGAGCCAAGAGCGCAAGCTCACGGCACCACGGTGTTGCGCCAGCGGGCTGCCGACTAGCCAGCTGCTTGGGTGTAACGGCGCCGTTGCACGCATCCCATGCCGGCCATTGCCACCGCAACCAGGGCCAGTGTGCCCGGTTCGGGAACCTGCTCATTGCCAAAGCCGCCGCCAGTCACCAGTTCAAGCCGGACCACGTTCCAGGCGCCCCGGGACGAGCCATCGTTCAGCCTCACCTGCTGGGTGGAGATGTAGAACGCATTGTCCGGGCCGACGGCCGCAAGGTCACCAAAACTAAAGCCATTGGCAATGAGGTGCAGCCCGCAAATCTGGTGTTCGGGCGTTGTCAGGTCCGCCGCCGCCGCCCGGCCAGCGTGATTGGGCAACCGACAATTGCCGCGGCCCGGCCGGAGTTGACACATGCGCCACCAGCGCCGGCTCCTGACCGTCGGGGCGGCGCCGCACCTGGACCATCGCATCCATGCCGATCGCCTCGAGCAAGGCCATTACCCGATGCGGCTGCGGATGCAACAACTCCAGACACTCCAGGCGCAGACAATGGTCCCGCAATCGGGAAGCTGGATGAGGTCCGGTCGTCCATTCGATCAGCGCTGGCGCCACGCCGCCGATCGGGGGATTACCGTCATCGGGGATCGTGATCAACCACTGCAGGGCGCCCCGGTGCATCTCGGTTATCGTGCCAAGATCTTCGCCCGCCGCCGCCAGGCTCGAGCCGATGTCCGCGCAACGCGCAACCCAGGTTCGCAGGCAGGGCATCGCGTCCTGGGTCACAGAGTCCAGACCGAACCAGCGCGGCCGCGCCGGCCCGGCTGCCTTGGGGTTGACCGCGATGACTTCCAGATAGATGTCCTCACCCAGCCGCAACAACACGTTGTGCGTGCCCATCAAAGGGTGCTCGCCGCCGGGCTCGGGTTGCACGCCCAGTTCGTGCTGCACCCAAGCTGCACCCGACGCCAGGCTGGGCGCGGTGATGGCCAGATGGTCGATCCGGCAAGCGGGCGCACTGCTCATGGTGGTGCAAGGTCGCTTGGCAAGCCAGCGCCGTGCGTCGGTCAGTGCGGGCCACCCCAGTAGATCAGCGCGTCGCGCCCATCCACTAGCAGGTCCACCTGCAACCCGAACGGCAATACCACCTTGGTCGGCACATGGCCGATCGGCAGTTGCGTCAATACCGGCACCTTGACCTGGCTGCGCAACCAGTCGACAACGCTCTGCAGCTTGAAACCCTTGTCGTTGGGCGCCAGCTGGTACTGCGTGAACTGGCCCAGCACGATGGCCTTTTGCGCGGCCAGTACCCCGGCATGCAGCAGTTGGGTCAGCATGCGTTCGATGCGGTACGGGTGTTCGGCAATGTCTTCGAGCACCAGCACACCGCCCTTGATCTGCGGAAAATAGGGCGTGCCGACCAAGGCGGTCAACACGGCAAGGTTTCCGCCCCACAGCACGGCATTGCGCACGGGGCGCACCAATACCGTTTTACCTGGCGCAGCCTTGACTGGCGCAGCACCCGGCGCCACTTTGCGGGCTGTGCTGCGCGGCAGTTGCCAGCCGGCGCCCTCGCCTCGTTCGCACAATAGATCCTCCAGGCAGGCCTGCATGATGTCGTCGACCTCATCCGGGCGGCCGAAATCGTCATGTACCACCGGCCCGATCCAGCTGACGGCGCCGGTCTTCGCGTACAAGGCACATTGCAACGCAGTGAAGTCGCTGAAACCAACGAAGCGGGTGCCGCGTTGCACCGCCTTGGCCAGCGCCTTGTATCGGATGGCGGGCAGGATGCGGGTCAAGCCATAGCCGCCGCGGCTGGTCATCGCCAGATCGGCGCCGCTGGCCGCCGCGCGATGAATGGCCGCCAGCCGGGTCGCATCGTCACCGGCAAAGCGCATATAAGTGGACAGGGCATCGGGATCGACCTCGACCGCATGGCCCAGCGCCCGCAGCCGCGCGACGCCGCGCCGGAAAGCGGCCTTGTCGCGCTGCGCGCTGGATGGGGAATAGACGTAGATGTGACTCATGGACAAGCGGGTTGCGAACTGCGCCGCACCATGCAACGTACCATTATCCGTGGCCCAGCACGCGCAGCGCCTGCTGGGCGATCGGCGCTCCATGCTCCTGCACGAAATGGCCCGCCTGCTCCAGCACCATCGGCTCTGGGCAGCCGCGGATCTGCGATCGCACATACTGCATGACCGGCAGGCCAAGCACCGGGTCCTGTGCGCCCACAGCCATCATGCTGCGGCCCTGCCACTGTTCGCGCCAGAAGTCGCGCGCCTGACGCGACACCGCCGCGCCGTCGGAATCCGCAAACTCCGGCACCATCGGCGCAAACGCACGTGTCGCAGCGCGGTGGCCGGCATCCGGATAGGGCGCCATGTAGGCGGCGCATTCGGCCTGCGACAGGTGCGGATTGCTGCGCGCGAACAAACGCGCGATGTCGAACTCCGGGTTTTTCGCGCACATGCCGCGCCAGGCCAGGAAGCCCGCACCGAGCGGCGCATCACCGGTGGCCAGCATGGTGTTCATCACCAGCAGCGCCTGGTAGCGCTGTGGCGCCGCCATTGGCATGGTCAGGCCGAGCAGGCCGCCCCAATCCTGCACCACCAGCACCACCCGCTGCAGATCGAGCCGCTCGACCAGCTCCAGCAACACCTGGCGGTGCCAGCCAAAGGAATGGGCGCTGTCCTTTTTCGGCTTGTCGCTCTTGCCGAAGCCGGGCATGTCGGGCGCCACAACGCGATCGCCGGCGCCCAGGAAAACCGGAATCATCTTGCGGTACAGGTAGCTCCATGCCGGATTGCCGTGCAGGCACAACCAGGTGCGCTGCGCGTCACGCGGGCCCTCGTCCAGGTAGTGCAGTCGCAGCCCGGCCAGCGACGGCAGGTCGCTGGCATAGTGCGGCGGCCAGGGGTACTCCGGCAGGCTGTCAAAACAGGCGTCGGGCGTACGCAGCGCGTCCTCGCGCAGTGGGCTGCTGGTCATTCGGTGTTCCTCGCGTTTGACGTGAAAAAATTGCTGCAGCAGGGCGCCACATTCTGCGGCCAGTACACCGCCTTCGACGCGGGTCTGGTGGTTGAGGCGGCGGTCTGCAAAGAGGTCCCATACGGAACCTGCCGCGCCGCTCTTGGCGTCTGCTGCGCCGAATACCACGCGCGCCAGTCGCGCATGCAGCATTGCGCCAACACACATGGTGCAGGGCTCCAGCGTCACATACAGCGTGCAGCCCTCCAGACGGTAGTTGCCGACAGCAGCAGCGGCCGCGCGCAGCGCGGCGACTTCTGCGTGCGCCGTCGGGTCGTGCTCCGCGACGGGGCTGTTGTGGCCGGCACCGAGAACCTGCCCGTTCCTGACCACCAGCGCGCCGACTGGCACTTCTCCCGCGCTTGCAGCCAGGCGAGCCTGTCCCAGCGCGAGATGCATCCAGGCCTGGTCGTTCATTCGCGGCTCAGGCCGGTTTGCCGTCGTCGGCGCCACCCATGCCGAGCCGGTCCATCCAGGCCACCAACGCGCGCGCGTCGTCATTGCCCGCGCCATAGATCTCGCGCATGCGCGCATGGGACTCGGGCCGGTGCTGGTTGAGCTTGAGCTTGCATTGCAAGTCCGTGACCTGCAGCTCGAAGGCTACGATACCGGCCAGCATCTTGTGCTGGTACTCGGTGCCCAGCGCGATCCACTGCGGTAGGTAGTCTGGATCATGGTCGCCGATGAGTTTCTTGAGCAGCCGATCCTTGTGCAGCGGTTCGTCGATCAGGCTGGCCTGCACCGTGCATTGCACTGCGAGGTAGTTCCAGGTCGGCACCCGCGCTAGATCCGGATAAACCCGTGGCGACATGTAGGCCTGTGGCCCCATGAAGCTGACCAGTGCTTGTGGCCGTGCCTGCAGGTAGCGCCAATGCGCATTGGGTCGGGCGCAATGGCCCAGCAAAACCAGCGCATCGCCACGCTGCTCCAGGTGCAGCGGCAAGTGGGACAGGTACGCAAGGCCCGCGTCATCATTGCTGATCAGGGTCGCCAGCGGATGGGCGCGGATCAGTTCGATGGCCAATGCGCGGTCCTTGGCCTGGAATTGGGCTGGCATATACATGGTATGGGAACTGTAGCCCAAGCCCGATCCGATCCCGTACCTGCTTGTGCCTGCTTGTGCCTGCTTGCGCGGTGGTGCAGGCGGCGGCGGCGCCGCATCGCCTTGGGTAAGTCACCGTGTTGGCAGCCCGCGGCTATGGCAGCTTGCGGGCGTTGACCGCGACGCCTGTTGCGGCAGGCTCGTCCAGGCAAACGCGATTGGGGGAAAACCCTTATCGCATTCTTTAACGTATACGCTAGAGTATTATTCAATGAACGCGCTATCCGCAACCGCAACCCATAAGGCCAAGGCAGCCCTTGCTGACCTGGAATCGGTGGGCAATGGCCTGGTGCGGCCGGAATGCGTGTTGACCAATCGCCGCGGCGACATCTATTGCGCCGACTGGCGCGGCGGTGTCTCGCATCTGCACCCAGACGGAACGCAGGCACTGTTTGGCGGCCGTATGCCTGATGGCAGCGAGGCGCGGCCCAATGGCATTGCGCTGCTGCCCAATGGTGACTTCCTGTTCGCCCAACTTGGCGCAACCCGTGGCGGCGTATTCCGGCTCACGCGCGCCGGCGTCGTCTCGCCCTGGCTGGCGCAAGTCGACGGTCAGGATCTGCCGCCAACCAATTTTGTGCTGCTGGATACCGCTGGCCGCACCTGGGTTACGGTCAGCACCCGCCGCACGCCCCGTGCGTTGGGATACCGCAGCGACTGCGATGACGGATTCATCGTCTGCGTGATGCCCGACGGCAGCGCCCGCATCGCGGCCGATGGGCTGGGCTATACCAACGAGGTGGCGATCCACCCCAACGGGCGATGGCTGTATGTCAACGAGACCTTTGCCCGGCGCTTGACGCGGTTCGCGCTGGGCGCCGACGGTTTGCTCGGCCAGCGCGAGACCGTCGCGCATTTCGGCGTCGGCGACTTTCCGGACGGCCTGGCCTTCGATGAAGAAGGCCATGCCTGGGTCGTCAGCATCGTCAGCAACCGCCTGATCCGTGTCGCGCCCGACGGCAGCCAGACATTGTGGCTGCAGGACACCGACGCCGACCATCTGGCCTGGGTGGAAGCGGCATACAGGGCCGGGACCATGGACCGACCACACCTGGATGGCGTGCGCAGCCAGCGCTTGCGCAATATCTCGAGCATTGCGTTTGGCGGTGCCGACCGACGCACAGCCCTGCTCGGCTGCCTGCTCGGCGACAGCCTGCATTGCCTGCGTCTGCCCGTCGCCGGCCAGGCGCCGGTTCACTGGAGCTACCCATGAACGCCCATGTCGCCGTCCCCGGCGCGTCGCTGGTCGACGCCGCCTATGAGCAGATCCGCCGGCGCATCCTGGACAACGTCTGGCCGCCGGGCCATCGCGCGCTGGAGCAGGAGGTTGCCATGCAGTTGGGCATGAGCCGCACGCCGGTGCGCGAAGCCCTTTTGCAACTGCAAAACGAAGGGCTGGTCGAGGTCATTCCGCGCCACGGCGTGCGCGTGCTGCCGGTGTCGCCCACCGACATGCGCGAAATCTACGAGATCCTCACCGCGCTCGAATGCATGGCCTCCGAGCTGCTGGCCCGCAAGAAGCCGAGCGACCTGGTGCTGCAGCCACTGGTCGATGCCACCGACGCAATGGATGCGGCCCTCAAGGCAGACGACCTCGACGCGTGGGCGCAGGCCGACGAACGTTTTCACGCCCAGTTGCTGGAGCTGGCGGACAACCGGCAATTGCAGACCACCGTACTGAACTACTGGGACCGCGCACACCGCGCCCGCATGTTCAGCCTGCGCCTGCGACCCGCGCCAGTCAATTCGACGATGGAACACATGCAACTGGTCGAACGCTTGCGCGCCGGTGACGCCGAGGGGGCTTCCAAGGTCAACCGGGCCCACCGCGAGCGGGCCAATCGCGAGCTGCTGGCCATTTTTGAGCGCTACAAGCTCGCACAGATGTGAAAGCACCATGGTAAAAACCACTTACTCAATCGCCGTATTGCCGGGCGACGGCATTGGACGCGAAGTGATGGCGGCGGCGCTGGTCGTGCTGCATGCGATCGAAAATTCCATGGGGCGCCAGTTTCGATTGACCGAGCACCCGGCGGGTGCCCAGCACTACCTAGACAGCGGCGAATCACTGCCTGAATCCACGCTGGCGGCCTGCCGCGCCGCCGACGCCATCCTGTTCGGCGCGATGGGTTTGCCCCATGTGCGCAACAAGGACGGCACCGAGATCATCCCGCAGCTTGACATCCGTTTCGCGCTCGACCTGTATGCCGGGGTGCGACCCATACGCAGTTGGCCCGGACTGCCCAGCCCGCTGTCGCACCCCCGTGCGTCGGAGATCGACCTGGTGCTGGTACGCGAGAGCACCGAAGGTCTGTTCTATGCCCGCGGTCGCGGCACCGTCGACAACGACGCCGCCTTCGACACGATGAAGATCAGCCGCACCGGCACCGCCCGTGTCTGCGACTTTGCGCTGCAATTGGCGTCCCAGCGCAAGGCCCTGGGCCGGCGTGGCCATGTGACCAATGTCGACAAGGCGAACGTCTTCACGTCGATGGCATTTTGGCGCCGGATATTCCTGGAACGGGCCAAGTTGTTCCCGGGCATCACGATCGACCACGCCTATGTGGATGCAATGGCGCTGAACCTGGTCATGAAACCCTGGGAATACGATGTACTGGTCACCGAGAACATGTTTGGCGACATCCTGTCGGACCTGATCGCGGCGCTGGTCGGCGGCATGGGCATGGCACCTTCGGCCGATATCGGTGATCTGTACGCGCTGTTCCAACCCGCGCACGGTACCGCGCCGGACATTGCCGGCAAAGGCATAGCCAACCCGTCGGCCATGATTCTGTCAGTCGCCATGATGCTCGACTGGCTGGCGGTGCGCCACAGCGACCCGGCGCTGGCAGACGGCGCGCGCTCGATTGAGAGCGCATTGCAGAAATCGTTCGCCGACAAGGCGGTGCTGCCGCGCGACTTCGGTGGCGCCAGTTCGACATCGGACGTGGTGCGGGCCGTGGTGGAGCGCCTGTGATGCAACAACGGGTCGCCATGGTCGGTGCGGGCTATTTCGCCCAGTTCCAGCTCGAAGGCTGGCGCGCGTGCGGGGTGGACCTGGTCGGCCTGTGCGATACCGACCTGGAGCGGGCCCTTGCCCTGGGCCGGCGCTTTGATTTATCACCGTGCTACAGCGATGCCGAGGCGATGATCGACGCGACACAGCCCACACTGCTGGATGTCGTGCTGCCACCGGTTGCACAGGCTGCCGTGGTGCACATGGCACTCCAGCGTGGCATTGCCACCATCTGCCAGAAACCCTTTGGCACTGATCTGGTACAGGCCCACGTAATGGCCGCGCGGGCAGCCGAGTGCAAGACGATGCTCGCCGTACACGAGAACTTTCGCTTCACGCCCTGGTTCCGCGAATGCAGGCGGCTGATCGACGCGGGGTTCTTCGGCCGCCTGCACGGCATCAGCTTTCGTTTGCGCCCGGGCGACGGCCAGGGGCCGGGCGCCTACCTGGACCGGCAACCGTATTTTCAGACCATGCCGCAGTTGCTGGTGCGCGAAACCGCGGTGCACTTCATCGACACTTTCCGCTACCTGATGGGGGATGTGCTCGCCGTGACAGCCCGGCTGCGCCGCCTCAACCCGGCAATCGCGGCCGAAGATGCCGGGCTGATCCTGTTCGAGTTCGGCGACGACCGTTGTGGCCTGTTCGACGGTAACCGGCTCAATGACCATGTGGCCGCCAATCCCCGCCTGACCATGGGCGAGATGTGGCTCGAAGGCGAACGCGGCGTGCTACGCCTGGATGGCAATGCCAGCCTGTGGTGGAAACCGCACCACGGAGCGGAATCCGAGCATGTATATGCGCATGACGCACCGGGCGCCTTTGGCGGCGCCTGCACTGTGCTGCAGGCCCATGTACTGGCGCATCTGCGCGAGGGCACGGTGCTGGAAAACGGCGCCCACGACTACCTGGCCAACCTGCATGTGCAGGCCGCCATCTACCACTCTCACCACACCGGGCGCCGGGTCACGATGGCGCAGTTCGATCCCCATAGACAGCGAGATTCCAAGCTCGATTTCAACCCCTGAAGGAGACCCTGATGAAACGTTTCGTATGCACCGCCACCGCCGTCGCCGCAATGGCCATTGCATTGCCTGCTGCCGCCCAGACCACCCTCAAGTTCAGCCACACCGACCAGCAGGCTGGCGCACGCCAGGCTGCGGCACAGGTGTTTGCCAAGAAGGTCGAGGAACTGACACAGGGCCGATACAAAGTCCAGGTGTTCTGCTGCAGCCAGCTTGGCAACGACCCGAAGAACATCGAACAGTTGGCGCTGGGCGGCATCGATTTCACGGTGTCGGGCACCGGCTCCTATGCGCCGCACGTGCCGACGCTGAATCTGACCGCGCTGCCCTACCTGGTCGAGAGCTACCAGCAGGGCTGGAAGCTCTATGACGAGAGCAAGTGGCTCAAGGACCAGTTCGCCAAGGCACCAGAGAAGGGTTTTCGTTTCCTGGCGACCTGGGAAGCCGGCTTTCGCAGCATGACGACCAAGGACCCGCTCAATTCGCCTGACGACGCCAAGGGCCGCAAGCTGCGCACCTTCCCCAACGAGATGATGCGCTGGACGCTGGAGGCGATGGGTTTCAATATCCAGATCATGCCGCTACCCGAGGTCTACCTGGCGATCCAGCAAGGCGCGGTAAGCGGGCAGGAAAACCCGATCGACACCATCTTCTCGAACAAGTTCTACGAGGTGGCTCCCAACGTCACACTGACCAACCATGTCTACAGCCCGATCCCGCTGACGATCTCCGAGAAGACCTGGCAGAAGCTCTCGCCCGCGGACCAAAAAGCGGTGACCGAGGCGGCGCAGATTGCCGGCAAATTCAGCCGCGAGATGATCGCCGGCAACGACGCCAACCAGCTCAAGGAGATGGCCTCCAAGGGCGCCAAGATCAACGACAAACCGAACGTGGCAGCGTTCCGCACCGCGGTGCAGCCGGTCTATGCCAAGGCGCGCGAAAAATACGGCGCCGACGTCGACGCATTCCTGAAGGACGCGGAAATGGTTCGCAAGAGCGCGAAATAGGACTGGTCATGGAGCGACTCCCGCTGCTCACGCCGGTGGCCCCGGCGCCCATGCCTATCCGCCTGCTGGGCCGGATCGTGGACTGGACCGTGATCACCATCGGCGCCGTCATGGCCACCATGGTGTTCGTGAATGTCAGTCTGCACCTGGTCAACAAGGACCTGGCCTGGGTAACCGAGTTCGGGGAGTTGCTGATGGTCTGGGTTACCTTCCTGGGTGGCGCCTGCGCCGCCCAGCGCGGGGCCCATATGACGATCACCGAGTTCATCGACAAGCTCGAAGCGCCCCGGCGCCGCTGGGCCGACGCCCTGGTGCAAACCGCGTGCCTGGTGATGCTGCTGGTACTGGTGCGTTACGGCTGGTCGTTGGTGGACGGCAACTGGGGTAACCAGTTGACCGTGTTGCAGTGGCCCATGGCGATCCAGTACATGGGCATGGCCATTGGCTGCACGCTGATGGCACTGTTTGTCGCCTTCGATGTCTGGCAGATCCTGCGCGGCGTGCCGCGCGATGTGCGCTATCCCGCGAGCGAGTAATCCGATGCTGGCCCTGACCCTGTTTGGTGTCTTCTTCGTCATCGCGCTGGCCGGCGTACCACTGCTGTTCGCGATCCTGATCACCACGGTGGGCATCATCGCGGTGCAGGGCCTGGGCCATCCTCTGGAGACGATCTTCCTGTCGTTCATCGGCGGGGTCGAACCCTTTATTTTGCTGGCGGTTCCGCTGTTCATCTTTGCCGGCGAACTGCTGGCCCAGGGCGGCGTAGGCAAGCGCATCGTCGAATTCGCCCGGGTGCTGTTCGGCTGGCTGCCCGGTGGTCTGGGGGTGGTCACGGTGATGAGCTGCACGATGTTCGGCGGCGTGTCGGGTTCGGCCATTGCCGACACCGCTGCCATCGGCTCGCTGGTGATACCGGCCATGGTGGCGCGCGGCTATTCGCGCGGCTTCGCGGCCGCCTTGCTGGCGGTGGCGGGAACCATCGCACTGCTGATGCCGCTGTCAATACCGTTCCTGATCTATGCCTTCATCTCCGGGGTGTCGATGCGCACGCTGTCGATGGCAGGGCTGCTGCCGGCTCTTGCGTCGGCCGTCGCACTGATCCTGGTCTGCATGTGGCATGGCAAACGCACCGGTTGCGATAACGGCGATGACCGTTCGACGTTCGCCGAGATCTGGACGGCAACGCGCGACGCCGGTCCTGCCCTGCTGATGCCGGTGATCATCATCGGCGGCATCTGGACCGGCATCTTCACTCCGAGCGAGTCGGCGGCAATCGCAGTCTTCTATGGCCTGGGTGTGTCGCTGTTCTACTACCGCGACCTGAAATGGCAGCGCGTTCCCCAGTTGCTGCTGAACGCGTTCGTGACCAGCGCCACTGTGATGCTGGTGATCGGGGCTACCGGGGCCATGGCCTGGCTGATCACGGTGGAGCAGGTCGCCGTGCAAATGGCGGCCTGGATCCAGGTCGTGGCCACCGAGCCCTGGATGTTCCTGCTGCTGTTCAACATCTGCCTGTTGCTGCTGGGCATCTTCATCGAGCCGCTGCCGGCGATGCTGCTGTCGGCGCCGCTGTTCCTGCCGCTGGCCAAGCATTTCAACATGGACATGGTGCATATTGGCGTCGTCATGACGGCCAATCTGGCGATCGCGCTGTACACCCCGCCGGTGGGCGGCACGCTATTTGTCGCCGCCAAGCTGGCCAAGGTTGGCATTGGCGAGATCACGCGCCACCTGTGGCCGCTGATGGCCGCCACCTTCACGGTGGTGCTGCTGATCACCTACATACCGTGGTTGTCGACCTGGTTCCCGCGGTTTATCCATTCGCTTTGAGAAACCGTCATGCTCGCGCTGGTCGTTGAATTCCGCATCAAGCTGGCGCAGGTCGACGCTTTCCATGCCGCCATCACCAACAACGCCCAAGCCTCGCGCGAGACCGAACCCGGTTGTCGGCAGTTTGACGTTTGCCGCGATCCGAAGGACCCGGCGCTATTTTTTCTGTACGAACTGTACGACGACGATGCGGCGATCGACGCGCACTTGCAATCGGCCCACTTCCTGGCCATGAACGCGCAGACCGGCGACTGGGTCGAGAGCAAGGTGGTGCACAAGTACGTGCGCTGTGCGGGTTGATGTCTGTGCCGTCGGCGAGCGTTCGCTGGCACCGTCGACTGGTGACATATTTTTGCGGCGCGCCGTTGCCATTGACCGAAGTTGGTGCACCAACAGCGTCGGCGCAATCTACCCGCTTCATCAGGTCGCGCAGGGTCATGCCCGCCAGCGAATCAGCTGCAGCAAGCTGCAGCTGCGCCACCAGCCCGTCGAGCGCCGGCTGGACCGGCCACGCCAATGGCGACCGAAAGCCATCTTCTGCGACAGCGCACGCCGTCTCGAGCACATCAGCTGCCAGGATTCACCCCGGATTGCGCACCCGCAGGTTAGCCGATGGATCGTCGGCCGAGGCTACAGGCAATGCCTTGCGTTCGAGCGCATCAAGCACCACCGTTCACGCATCGGCTAGCCACCGGTGGTGCGCGCGGGTCGGTTCGGTTCGACTTGCATGCCAATGCCGCGGTAACCGGTGAAACGACCGGATTCGTCATAGATCGGCTCGCCACTCACCCGGAAATACTGCCGCGCACCGATGGCGTTGGCGCGGCTGAAGCCGAAGTCCTGGAAAGGCTTTCGCGCGACAATTTTTGCCTGCAGCTGTGCCCGCTCCGATTCGTCCCAGCCCACCACCGCGTCGCTACCGTCCCGACCCAGGAAGGCGCTCATTCCAATACCCAGTGTCTCGAGCACCGGGCCGGATATATGTGTAAATCCCCCGCTCTCGTTCTGCTCCCAATACCAGTCGGAAGCCAGCTCGGTCAGGCGGCGGAACCGCTCTTCGCTGTGTCGAAGCTCGGCCGTGCGCTCCAGGACCGTGCGCTCCAGCAACTCGCTCCCCACGGTTCCCTGAAAAATGCCGGGGTGGTCGCCCTCACCGACGACGGCCTTTGCATTCAGTCCAACGAACTCATGCACCGCGCCGTCGAGTACGCGAAGATGTTCGATCTCCCCGTCCTCGATCATTGCCAGGACGATTCGATGACCGAGAAGGCCGTCATGAACGAGGGCATCGTCTCCACGCGGCTTGGTTTGCGCGGATGGCCGCATGCCGCCGAGGACATCATCGTCGCCCGCAACATCATC
>JANNKH010000009.1:0-11006 GCA_031396205.1 Rhodoferax sp. | reverse complement strand
CGGAACTTGAGGCCTTTGAAATCGGCCGCCTTGGTGATTGGCTTCTTGAACCAGCCCAGCGGCTGCGTCGCCATCGGTCCGTACAGGAAGGACTGCACATTGCCACCAATGGACGCGTAAAGTTTGGCCAGCAGTTCCTTGCCGCCGCCGTATTTGTGCCAGGACAGCAGCATGTTGGCGTCCATGCCGAACGCCGGGCCGGAATTCCACAACGCGAGCGCGTTCTGCTTGCCGTAGTGGTAGCCCAGCACACCGTGGCCACCATCAAGTGTGCCCTTGGACACCGCTTCGAGCAGGCCGAAGGCCGGCACCACCGCACCGGCCGGCAGTACGTCGATCTTCAGGTCGCCGCCGGTCATGTCGTTCACCTTCTTGGCGTAGTCCAGCGCGTACTCGTGAAAGATGTCCTTGGACGGCCAGGTGCTCTGCCAGCGCATCGAAATGGGCCCGGTCTGCGCCTTCGCGAGCATGGGCGCGGACAGGGCGCCGGCGGCAATGGCCGCGCCCTTGAGAAGGTTGCGGCGGCGGGGAGTCTGGTTAACGGACATGGATTGTCTCCGGTCGTGGGTTGGTGGTCTGGCAGCCGACCATTGTTGTTCTTTTTGTGCGTGTGGACGGCAGGGTAAACACCAGTAACGACCGACTGGATGTTGAACAAATTTAACGGAGAAGTTGAGCAAATTTACGGGCCGGGGTCGAGTGGTGTTTCTGGAGTCTGAAAACCGGGCCGCATGGTGCCCGATAGCGGGGATTTCTCGAAAACGGACCGCGAAGAAATGGTTGGCAATGCTTGACGGGTGGCATTGGGGTGTAACTTTTTCTAGGCGATAGCAACGTGCTCGAAAGTTGCCGGGCGGCGTGAGGCGCATGACCGTGGCGCGGCTGTGCGCGCCGGCAGCTTGGCCGACTAAAACCGCGGCAGACCGGCGAACGCCGGATTCTTCGGCTGATTGCCGCGCACCAGTTCGCGCCCGTATTCGGCGCAACGCTGCAAGGTGGGGATCACCTTGCCCGGGTTGAGCAGCCCCTTGGGATCGAAAGCGGCCTTGACGCCGAGCATCTGCGCGTTTTCCTCGGCGCTGAACTGCACGCACATGGAATTGAGTTTTTCCACGCCCACGCCATGTTCTCCGGTGACGGTGCCACCCATCGCGACACTGGTCTCCAGGATGTCGGCACCGAACAGTTCGCAGCGCCGCAGCTGGTCGGCGTCGTTGGCGTCGAACAGGATCAGCGGGTGCAGGTTGCCGTCGCCGGCGTGGAACACGTTGGCGCAGCGCAAGCCGTATTTCTTCTCCATCTCCTGGATCGCCAGCAGGATGTCGGCCAGGCGCCTGCGCGGAATCGTGGAGTCCATGCACATGTAATCCGGGCTGATGCGCCCGCTGGCCGGGAACGCGTTCTTGCGCCCGCTCCAGAACGTGAGCCGTTCGGCCTCGTCGCGACTGACCGCGATCGCGGTGGCCCCGTTATCGCGCAGCACCTCGCGCATGCGCCCGATTTCCTCCTCTACCTCCTCGGGTGTGCCATCGCTTTCGCACAGCAAGATGGCCTCGGCGCTCAGGTCGTAGCCGGCATGCACGAAGTCCTCGACCGCCGCAGTCATGGGTTTGTCCATCATTTCCAGACCGGCCGGGATGATGCCGGCCGCAATCACGGCCGCCACCGCATCACCCGCCTTGCGGATGTCGTCGAAGCTGGCCATGATGCAGCGCGCCAGCAGGGGTTTGGGCACCAGCTTGACCGTGACTTCGGTGATCACGGCCAGCATGCCCTCGGAGCCGACCACCACCGAAAGCAGGTCGTAACCACTGGCATCGAGCGCCTGCGAGCCGAACTCGACCGGTTCCCCGTCGATCGCGTAGCCGCGCACCTTGAGCACGTTGTGCAGCGTCAGCCCGTACTTGAGGCAATGCACGCCACCCGAGTTCTCGGCCACGTTGCCGCCAATGGTGCAGGCGATCTGTCTCGACGGATCAGGCGCGTAGTACAGGCCCAGCGGCGCCGCCGCCTCGCTGATGGCCAGGTTGCGCACGCCGCTTTGCACCACGGCAGTTCGGCTGGCCAGGTCCAGCTTGAGGATCTTGTTGAACTTGGCCAGACTGAGCGTGACCCCCATGGCGTGTGGCATGGCGCCGCCTGACAGGCCGGTGCCCGCGCCGCGCGCCACGACGGGCACGTCCATCCGGTGGCAGGTCTGCAGCACGGCCTGCACCTGCGCCAGCGTCTCTGGCAGGGCCACCACCAACGGGCGCTGGCGGTAGGCGGTCAGGCCATCGCATTCATAGGGCGTCGTGTCCTCCGGAGTCCACAACAGGGCATGTGCCGGCAGCACGGCCTGTAAAGCGCCGACCACCTCGGCCTGGCGTTGGGCGCGCTGGTGCGCCTGGTTCTGGTCGGGGGTGGCGGGGGCGTTCATGACAACTTCCTTGCACGGGTGGTCGGTTCTCACTTTAGTGCATGGGCATGCCATCCAGGTTGAACCTTGTTTCATGCCGGCGTGAAAAAAGGGCTTGACAGTGGGATCAACAGATGAAATAGTTGAGTCAAAGTTAGAAATATCTAATACAAATGTTTGCGATCCTGATCGTCACGCTTCCAACCCAGCCCAGCGCCGTGCGGCTGCGCATCTGGCGTGCGCTCAAGGCGTTGGGTTGCGCCGCGCTGCGCGACGGCGCCTATGTGCTGCCGCTGGACCAGGCTCCGGCACTGGAAGCCCTGGCCGAGCAGGCGCAAGAGCATGGCGGCAGTGCGTCGGTGCTGCAACTGTCGCCGCGCGACGAGGCGCAAAAGCGCGAACTGATGGCCCAGTTTGACCGCGGCGAGGCCTACCAGGCCTGGCAGCAATCGGCGCGCGAGGTGCTGACGCAGGTGGGCGAGCTGTCCGAGACCGATGCCCGGCGTCGGGTGCGCGGCGTGGCCGACATGCTGCAGGCCTTGCTGCGCATCGATTACTACTCCGGCGCGGCGGCGCTGCAGGCGCAGGAAGAACTGGCGCAGCTGCGCCAGGCGCTGGACCAGCGCTTTTCGCGCGGCGAGCCCCATCCGGTGGTCGGGGACGTCGATCGGCTCGAGCGGGCCCGATTCCAGCGCAAGCGCTGGGTCACCCGCAGTCGGCCCTGGGTCGACCGCCTGGCCAGCGGCTGGCTGATCCGCCGCTTCATCGACCCGCACGCGCGGCTGGTGTGGCTGCCAGAGCCAACGGGCGGTCCCCGTGGCGCCATCGGTTACGACTTCGATGGCGCCCGCTTCACCCATGTCGGCCATCGGGTCACGTTCGAAGTGCTGATAGCCAGTTTCTCGCTGGACCAGGATGCCCGGCTGATGGCGATTGCAGGCGCGGTGCACTACCTGGATGCAGGCGGCATCGTGGTTGCACAAGCTGCTGGGCTGGAAGCCATTCTTGGCGGTCTGCGCGAATTGCACGCTGATGATGCGAGCCTGCAAGACGCGGCCGATGCGGTTTTCAACGCTTTGTATGCGTTGCCGGCGCAAGCGACCACTGCTTGACTACCATGCCATCCCAACCACAAAGTGCTTCGGCGCACGAGCCCGACGCCCCGCCCGCCCCGATCAGCCTGGCGCAGGCATTCTGGTTCTGGCTCAAGCTGGGCTTTATCAGCTTTGGCGGGCCGGCCGGGCAGATCGCCATCATGCACAGCGAACTGGTCGAGCGCCGGCGCTGGATCAGCGAGAAGCGATTCCTGCACGCGCTGAACTACTGCATGGTGCTGCCGGGGCCGGAGGCGCAGCAGCTCGCAACCTATATCGGCTGGCTGATGCACCGCAGCTGGGGCGGTCTGGTGGCCGGCGGCCTGTTCGTGCTGCCCTCGCTGTTCATTCTGATCGCGTTGTCGTGGGTCTATATGGCGTTTGGTCAGCTACCGGTCGTGGCGGGAATCTTCTATGGCATCAAGCCCGCCGTCACCGCAGTGGTGCTGCATGCAGCCTGGCGCATCGGCGGCCGGGCGCTGAAAAATGGCTGGTTGTGGGGCATCGCGGCGTTGGCGTTCGTCTGCATCTTTGCGCTGCGGCTGCCGTTTCCGGCGATTGTGCTCGGTGCAGCGGTGATCGGCTACCTGGGCGGCCGCTTCAAGCCCGAGGTTTTTAGGGTTGGCGGCGGGCATGGGGCCGGTGTCAAGGACTATGGTCCGGCCGTGATTGACGACGATACGCCGACGCCCCTGCATGCGCTGTTCTCCCGCACGCGCCTGGTCAAATTGCTGCTGGCCGCACTGCTGCTGTGGGCTTGCGCAATGGCCGCGCTGATCCTGTTGCTGGGCTGGCAGGCCACGCTCTCGCAGATGGGCTGGTTCTTTACCAAGGCGGCGCTGCTGACCTTTGGCGGCGCCTATGCCGTGCTGCCGTATGTGTACCAGGGCGCGGTGGAACATTACCAGTGGCTGTCCGCCACCCAGATGATCGACGGCCTGGCGCTGGGCGAAACCACGCCCGGGCCGCTGATCATGGTGGTGGCCTATGTCGGGTTTGTCGGCGGCTGGCTGGGCCAGGTTCTCGGGCCCAACGCGCCATTCCTGGGCGGTGCACTGGCCGCGATCGTGGTCACGTTCTTCACTTTCCTGCCCTCGTTCGTGCTGATTTTTGCCGGCGGTCCGCTGATCGAGACTACGCACGGCAATCTGGCGTTCACTGCGCCGCTGACCGCCATCACGGCTGCCGTTGTAGGCGTAATCCTGAACCTGGCGCTGTTTTTCGCGTGGCATGTCTGGTGGCCACAGGGATTTGCCGGAGCGTTCGATCCGATGGCCGCCATGATCACGGTGGCTGCGGTGCTGGCCCTGTTCCGCTTCAAGGTCGGCGTCATGACCTTGATTGCCGTGTGTGCGCTGGCAGGCCTTGCCAGCCGCATGCTGTTTTCACCCCTGACCTGAGGAAAAAACCATGGATGCCTTGATTCAACCCCTGCCGTTCGACCCTGCTTCGCTGCCAGACCTGTCCGAGCGCTTGCTGCGCAGCCACCACGCGAACAATTACAGCGGGGCGGTCAAGCGCCTCAACGCGATCCGCGCCCGACTGGCATCGCTGACCATCGCCACCACACCGGGATTCGAGATCAACGGGCTGAAACGCGAAGAGCTCATCGCCTGCAATTCGATGCTGCTGCATGAATTGCATTTCGCGTCGATGGGCGGAGACCGCGCACCCATGGTGCCGGCCATGGAGCTCGCGCTGTGTGCCAGTTTCGGCACGGTGGCGCGCTGGCGCGAGGAGTTCGTCGCGATGGGCAAGGCGCTGGCCGGTGGCTCGGGATGGGTGCTGCTGGCGTACCTGCCGCGCGAAGGGCGGCTTATCAATCAATGGGCCGCCGACCATACCCAGGCGCTGGCCGGTGGCGTGCCGGTGCTGGCGCTGGACATGTACGAGCATGCCTACCACCTGGATTTTGGCGCCGACGCAGGGCGCTGGATCGATGCCTTCATGGCCAATGTGAACTGGGCCACGGTGTACCAGAACTACCAACTTGCGGTGGAGGGCGCCAGCGACATGTTCGGTGCGACCGCCGACGAGCTGGAAGGTGCCACCGTGTTCGATGTGCGCCGTGCCGGTGTGTTCGAGAGCGCGACCCAGATGCTACCCGGGGCGCAGTGGCGCGATCCGGCAGCGGTGGCGCAATGGGCTGCGTCGCTGGACCCGCAGCAAGCCATCGTTCTGTACTGTGTGTACGGCCATGAGGTGTGTCGGGCCACCGCCATGCAGTTGCGTTCCCAGGGCCGCAATGCGCGGTTCCTGCGCGGCGGCATCGATGCATGGCAAAAGGCCGGATTGCCGTTGGCACAGAAGGCGGTGCAATCATGAAATGGGTCACCCGCGCGCGACCCAAGATCGACCGCATTGCGTGTCCGTGGCTGATTGCGCGCCATATCGATGCACAGGCGGAATTTTTATATGTGCCCACCGAGCAGGTGCTGGACGTGGCCCGCGATACCGGCGCCACGCCGTACGACATACCGGGCGTCGAGATGACCCATGTCGGCACCGACTGCAGCTTTGATACCTTTCTCAAGAAATACAAGCTCACCGATCCGGCGCTGCAGGACCTGGCCGTGATCGTGCGTGGCGCCGATACCGATCGCCACGAACTGGCGCCGCAATGTGCCGGTCTGCTGGCGATCTCGCTGGGCCTGTCGCATAACTTCGCCGATGACCATGCGATGCTGCGCCACGGCATGGTGGTCTACGACGCACTGTATGCATGGTGTCGCCATGCGCGCGGCGAACGCCACGACTGGAAGCCCTGAGCGGGTCGGAAGGGCCACGCAATTGCCTGGCCGCACTGCTGCACAAGCCTGATTCCATTGCAGCCTGGGCAATTGCAACCGGGTTTATCCTGGTGGCCCGCGGCCCGCCCCGTGCTGGGGCAAGCAGTAGGCCGCTTGATGCGCTTTTTTTTGCCCATCACACTGACGCTGGGGAGACCCTCACGCAAAAACTTCAGCTGCCAATCCGACGCCATTCCATGCGGGTGGGCGCCATTGGCGCCGCTTCGCTTGCCAGGACCCTTTGGCGCGCGCGCTCCTCGATTCGGCCGGCGCCATCGACTGCCTGGACCGCCGCCGCGACGGCGAGACTGGCGATGGCGCCCGCCGAACCGAGTCGCGCCCACGCAGCGCCACGACCCATTTCCAATCGCCGCGCAAGAATCAGCAATGCCGCCACCATCAGTGCGATTCCTGCCAACTGGATCAGGTGACCTGCGACCCAAAGATGGTCTGCTGCGTACTCCGTGAACGCGGCTGGCGCGTCGTGTGGATCTGCATGCATCGGGTGCAGGAAAGTCCCAACGAGAAGGAGCACACTGCCGCTGGTGGCGCAGCACGCTCCGAGTCTGGATTCGTGGCTGTTCGGCATATTGGTCCCCATGTCGAAGGTTGCGCTGCGGCCTAGCAAGGCTGTAAAGGAAATGTCGGCCGGCCACGTTCACAGCGGCTTTCCAGGGGTCCTTGACCCCTCCTCGTGAACGCGATCGTCGATACAGCCCGTTCGACGCGATTGATTTGCAGCATGAATTCTCCGTCGCAGGACATATCAAGTTCCTTTACAACCATGGTTGGCTCACACGGCCTGCCGCAGGCAGAACCGCGTGAAGGAAGGGCCGGGATTGGCCAAGTGGTAGGCGACCAGTGCGTTGGCATGGCCATGGCCGAGCCCATGCTCAGACTTGAGCAAACTCACCAATTCCATGTGCTTGAGGTCGCCTGCATCTCGCAGGACGTTGAACCAGCGCTCGATCGGTTGTCCGTACTTCTTCTCGATGGACGGGAAGTAAGACGCCGGGCCTTTGACTTTCTCAGTGCTTTCCATGTTTGACCTCAGAACGTTGGCTGCAAAATGGGTTGCCTGACAAGCTTATGGAATACGCGCAGGCCAAGCGGAAGCCTGTGCAGGTGCCTCTCGCGGTTGCCTCATGGACAAGTTCCGGCCACCTCTGTCCGCGCTTCACCAACCGGGATACAGCCCGGTAAATCCGGGACATGAGCGCCAAAACTCGATGGGCCCTTCTCGATCACGACCAGGTATTGCATCAGTCACCTCACTTCGTGAGACCTGTTTGTTTCAGGATGCCGTTCAGGGTTCCCGGCGGCATTTCAACGCTGTCCTTGCCAGCCACCGTGACGGTCCCCGGTTTGGACATGGGATGGTACTGGCGATGCCCCCTTTTGCCGTACAAGGCGCCAGCCCTGCGCCTGAAGTAGCGCGACAAGTTCCTGGACCCTCGTGGGCATGAATCAAGCATCCGCACAAGAGCCGCCAGCACGCTCATCGTCTTGACGGGCTTGTCTGCCAACCGCATCGGCAAGCGTGTACCGACGTTCATCCAATGGCGATCGATGAAAGTAGACGGCAGGACCAAGGGCAGGCCTCAGCCCACTGTCCCGATACTCTTTTGCAACCACTGCGAAAATGCCGAACATTCCCAGCGCTCCATCGTGCCGGCGCGCCAGCACAGGTAATGGGCATGCGGACTGGGCACGTCATGGTCGTACAGGCGCACGAGCGTGCCGTTCTCGAGCCACGGTGCGCCGAGCTTGAGCCGGATCAGGCCCACGCCCATGCCGGCGGCAGCCGCGTCGCACATCAGGCCGATGTCGTTGAATTGCGAACCCTCCAGCGGCTCGGGCCATTCGAGCTGGTGGGCGCCAAACCAGGTGCGCCAGGGCTCCAGCGGGCTGCGCAGCAAGGGAACGCCTTCCAGGTCCAGTGGCGCCTCGAACGGCCCGTGCTCGCGCACAAAGGCGGGCGAGGCCATCGGCGTGACTACATCTTTGAGCAGGCATAGATGCTCCACGTCGGCGTAACGGCCGGTGCCGAAACGCACCGTCAGATCACCATCTTCGGCCACTACATCGAGCAGCGGAATCGACACCTGCAGTGTGACGTCGATCTCCGGGTAAGCCTCGGTGAACTGGCGCAGCCGCGGGATCAGGATCGAACGCGCGAAGGTCGGCGTGACCGCCAGGCGCAGTTTGCGTTTGGTGCTGCCGGCGCCGCTGCGGCCGGGAAACTTCTGCAGCGTGGCCAGGCCTTCGCGCACATGGGCCAGGTATTCGCTGCCTTCGGTCGTCAGTGAAAAATCGGCGCGGCCGAACAGCTTGGTGCCAATGATCTGTTCGAGCTGCTTGACCCGGTGGCTGACCGCGCTGGGTGTTACGAACATCTCGTCGGCCGTCTGTGTCACGCTGCGCAGGCGTGCCAGTGCCTCGAAGGTCAACAGGCACTGGATGGGTGGAATGCGGGCCGCGGACATGCCTGCATTGTGATGCCAAGTGCCCGCGCCGGCAGGGTACCAGGAAGCCGGTCGATATAATCCGCAACCTTTTGCGCGCTGCGGCTACCCCCGCGCCTGTCCACCGTGACCGATCGATCCAAAGTCCTGCCCCAATACCTGATGCCCAAGCGTCTGATGACGCAATTCGGCGGTCTGATCGCGTCGATGCGGGCCGGCGTTATCACGACCGCCATCATCCGCTGGTTTGTCGGCAAGTACGGGGTCAACATGGCCGAGGCCGCGGACCCCGATATCCGCAACTACGCCAGTTTCAACGATTTTTTCACCCGCGCCCTGAAGGTCGATGCGCGCCCCTTGGAACGCGCCGAGCTGAGCTGCCCGGTGGATGGCTCGATCAGCCAGTTCGGTCCTATTCAGGTCGACCAGATATTCCAGGCCAAGGGTCATCACTACTCCACAACGGCGCTGCTGGCCGGAGATTCAGCACTGGCGGCGCAGTTCCAGGATGGCCTGTTTGCCACCCTGTACCTCAGCCCCAAGGACTACCATCGCATCCACATGCCCTGCGCCGGCCGCCTGGTGCGCATGGTGTATGTGCCGGGCGACCTGTTCTCGGTCAACCCGGTCACGGCACGCGGCGTTCCCGGTCTTTTTGCGCGCAACGAGCGGGTGGTATGCGTGTTCGCGTCGACGCGCGGTCCGTTCGTGCTGGTGCTGGTGCTGGTGGGCGCCACCATTGTCGGCAGCATGGCCACCACCTGGCATGGGGTCGTCAATCCGCCGCGCTCGGGCAAGCCACGCAGCTGGGATTACGCCGGCCAGGCAATCGACTTCAAACAGGGCGACGAGATGGGGCGTTTCCTGCTGGGCTCCACGGTGGTGGCGCTGTTCCCGAAAGGGCGTTGTGTCTTCAACCCCGAGTGGGCGCCGGATCGGGCGATCCGGCTGGGTGAAGTCATGGGGCAGGCAAGCGGCGCAGCTTGAGCGAACAGGGTTTGGCGGGGCGACCGGCAGCGAAACAGATGGTTGACCCATGCGCGACGAAGCGATCGACGTGGGAGCGCTTGGGCGGTAACATCGATTGGATTCGCATCCCTGCCAGGAGCTGCAACCATGCCGCACAAGTCGCGCCAACGTGTGATCGTGATCGACTGCAAGACCGATGATCTGAACGCGGCCGGTCGCTTCTGGGCCGGTGCCCTGGGCGGCGACGCATCCATTGGCAAGGACGGCAAGTATGCGCATGTCACCGGCACCACCGACAACATGGTGCTGCTTCAGTCGGTGGATCACGACCCGCGCGTGCACCTGGATATTGAAAGCGACGATCAGGCGGCCGAAGTGGCCCGACTCGAAGCCCTGGGCGCGACGGTCGTTGCGCATGTGAAGACCTGGACCGTCATGCAGGCACCGACAGGGCATCGATTCTGCGTGGTCAAACCGCAGTCGGACGATTTCGCGGAGCGTGCCAGGACCTGGCCTTGACGGCCGGGATGCGACACCTGCGGCTGTTTTTCAGGTAGCTGATTCACTGCGGCGCGCTGCTGCCAGGCAGCAAACAAACAGCGCAACCATGACCAGATCCACGACGAGAGAGACAGCGGCTTGCAAACCCAGGTAAGGGATGCCGTAGGCAAGCACCAGACCGATGAAAGTCAGCTTGCTGAGGCCGGCGATGGTCAGTACCAGGGGTCGCGTGGGCGGATGGAATGCGCCGTAGATCAACATCGCGCCGATCAGGAAGATGAGCGCACCCCAATTGCGCACGACGATCTCGGCAAGCGGGCCTTGCAGCGTCGCGCCGAACGTGGATTGCAGCGCCGCCTGCGGCGCGATTGCGGCGTAGAGCATGGTGCAGGTCAGCGCGCCAGACACCAGCATGATCCATTTGATTTTGCCGCTGACCCAGTTCATGGTGCTTCCTGCCTGTTGATTTCTTCACCCTGCCGGCATTGATCGCGATCACGCGGCGGATCGGCATGGGCGCAGCCTATGCCGGGTAACCTGGGGTTCAGTCGCGTTGACTGCGCGCGCGTCGCGGCTTTGCTGCCGGTTTGGGCAGGAACACGTCTTCCAGCTCGGCCAGCGCGTCGGCGCAATATACCGCGACTTTCTGCATGCTGGGCAGGGACGTGTGGCAGGCGGTGAAGCCGAAATTCATCTGTCCGGCGTAACTCTCGCAGGTGATGTTGAGCGCCTGCCCGTGGGTCACGATGGAGGCCGGATAGATCGACACCATCTCGGCGCCGCGAAAATA
>JANNKH010000011.1:0-56975 GCA_031396205.1 Rhodoferax sp. | reverse complement strand
CAGGTGTTCCAGCATGGCGAACACCAGCTACTGAGCCGCAGCTGGCTCATCGACCCCGGAGAGACCCAGGCCAATGCCGCTGTGGGCAAGAGCAACGTCGGCGAGAAAGAACCCTGGAACGGCGAGTTCTACGTGTCCTTCGGCGATACAACCAGCCGCAGCTGGGACGACGCACGCAAATACGGCTACATCAGCGCCGGCGGGGGCACTTGGTACAGCCAGACCCTCAAGATGTTGTCACCTGGCGACAGGGTCTGGGTCAACATCCCAAAACGAGGCTACGTAGGCGTTGGCATCGTGGAACAGGCAGTTCAACCCGCCAAGGAATTCAGCGTCATGACCGATCAGGGCGAACAGTCAATCATGGATGTGGCCCTGCATGGTGAAAAGTACAAGGCAACGGCCGATGACCCCGAGTTGAGCGAATACTTCGTAAAGGTGAAATGGGTCGACACGGCCGACGCCAACAAGGCATTCAACGAGGTCGGCCTGTTTGGCAATCAAAACACGGTATGCCAGCCAACCACGCCGAAGTGGAGGCACAAGGTAGAGCGGCTGAAAAACGTATTTACCGTGGCTGGCAGTTAATGGCTTTCGAACTGAGTCGAGGCCATAAGCCTACGATGTCCCTGATGTTGTCAACAGACGCATAAATCCTGAAATCCAAGAGAAACTATCGAATCATCGGAGCGATTGTTGTTCTCGCTTTATGCCCGATGTTTCTCGCGTTTTGCCCGCGTCTACACAATCACATCAAACGTCGATATTGCCCGCCCGCAACGCATTGGCCTCGATGAACTCGCGCCGCGGTTCGACGTCGTCGCCCATCAGCATCGTAAACACCCGGTCGGCCTCGATCGCGTCGTCGATCTGCACCCGCAACAGGCGGCGCACGGTCGGGTCCATCGTGGTTTCCCACAGCTGCATCGGGTTCATTTCGCCCAGGCCCTTGTAGCGCTGGCGTGAGGTGGCGCCTTCGGCCTGCGCGATCAGCCAGGCCATGGCTTCGCGAAAGTCATTGACCGGGGCCTCCTTCTGGCGCTCGCCTTCGCCGCGGCTGACCTTGGCGCCTTCGCCGAGCAAACCACGGAAGGTGTTGGCCGCTTCGGCCAGCGCGGCATAGTCGGCACCATGGACGAAGTCCTGCGTCAGCACGCTGCTCTTGACGTTGCCATGGTGGCGCCGGCTGATGCGCAGGATGGGCTTGTCGGTGCGCGCATCAAATTCGCCGGCCACCTCGGCATCGGGCAGATGGTCCTGCAGCGCCTGAGCCGATTGCTCGGCATCGGCGACCGTGTCCAGGTTGAGCACCACGCCGTCGGCCACCGCACGCAGGGCCTCGGCATCCATGAAATTCTTCAACCGCGCGATCACCGCCTGCGCCACCTGGTGCTTGCGCGCCAGGTTGGCCAGCGTGTCGCCGGTGATCTCGGTTCTGCTTTCGCCGCCGGTGGATACCGATGCATTGATCAGCGCAATGCGCATCAAAAAGCTGTCTAGCGCGCCGGCATCCTTGAGGTACAGCTCCTCCTTGCCGGCCTTGACCTTGTACAGCGGCGGCTGCGCAATGTAGATATGCCCGCGCTCGACCAACTCGGGCATCTGGCGGTAGAAAAACGTCAACAACAAGGTGCGGATATGGGCACCGTCCACGTCGGCATCGGTCATGATGATGATGCGGTGGTAGCGCAACTTGGCCACGTTGAAATCGTCATTGCCCGTGCTGCCGCCAGCCTTGCCAATGCCCGTTCCCAAGGCCGTGATCAAGGTCAGGATCTCGTTGCTGGTCAACAGTTTTTCGTACCGTGCCTTCTCGACGTTAAGGATCTTGCCGCGCAGTGGCAGGATCGCCTGGAACTTGCGATCGCGTCCCTGCTTGGCCGACCCACCCGCGGAATCGCCCTCGACGATGTAGATTTCGCATAGCGCCGGATCCTTCTCCTGGCAATCGGCCAGTTTGCCGGGCAAGCCCATGCCATCCAGCACACCCTTGCGCCGCGTCATGTCGCGCGCCTTGCGTGCGGCCTCGCGCGCACGCGCGGCCTCGATGATCTTGCCCACGATGATCTTGGCGTCGGCCGGGCGCTCCTGCAGGTAGTCGTTGAGCAGCTTGCTGACGATATCCTCGACCGGGCCGCGCACTTCGCTGCTGACCAGCTTGTCCTTGGTCTGGCTGCTGAACTTGGGCTCCGGTACCTTGACGCTGAGCACACAGCACAGGCCCTCGCGCATGTCGTCTCCGGTGACCTCGACCTTGGCCTTCTTGGCCAGGTCGCTATCGTCGATGTACTTGTTGATGACGCGCGTCATCGCGGCACGCAGGCCGGTCAGATGGGTGCCGCCATCGCGCTGGGGAATGTTGTTGGTAAAGCACAGCACCTGCTCGTTGTAGCCGCTGTTCCATTGCATCGCCACTTCGACACCGATATTCGTGTTCTGGTCGCTCTGCCGATCGCCCGTGGCGTGGAACACGTTTGGGTTCAGGATGGTCTTGCCCTTATTGATGAAATCGACAAATCCGCGCACGCCACCAGCGCCGGAAAAATCGTCTTCCTTGCCGGAGCGCTCGTCCTTGAGCCGGATTCGCACGCCGTTGTTCAGAAAGCTCAGTTCGCGCAGTCGCTTGCTGAGAATTTCATAATGGAAGTCCGAGTTGGCCTGGAAAATTTCCAGGTCCGGCAAGAAATGCACCTCGGTGCCGCGTTTCTCGGTCTCGCCGATCACCCTCATCGGCGAAACCTCCACACCATCAATGGTCTCGACGATGCGGTTCTGCACGAAGCCCTTGGAAAACTCCAGCACATGCACCTTGCGGTCGCGACGCACCGTCAGGCGCAGCATCTTGCTCAACGCATTGACACAACTCACGCCCACTCCGTGCAGGCCACCCGACACCTTGTAGCTGTTTTGGTTGAACTTGCCGCCCGCATGCAGTTCGGTCAACGCGATCTCGGCCGCAGAGCGCTTGGGCTCATGCTTGTCGTCCATCTTGACGCCAGTCGGAATACCGCGGCCGTTGTCCACCACGCTGACCGAATTGTCCGAATGGATGGTGACCAGAATGTCGTCGCAATGCCCGGCAAGAGATTCGTCGATGGAGTTGTCCACCACCTCGAACACCAGGTGGTGCAGCCCAGTACCATCGGAGGTGTCGCCGATGTACATTCCTGGACGCTTGCGCACCGCCTCCAGGCCTTCCAGTATCTGGATTGCGCCTTCGCCGTAGGCCGCGGACGCGCCCAGTTGGTTGCTGTCGATTATTGGTTGGTAGTTGGAACTCTCCACCGCTTTGTCGTTGCTCGTCGCCGGGTTGGTGCCTGCCTGGGAATCGGGCTTGTTGTCTTCAGTCATGTCAGGCTTTACTCGAACAATTCTTATCACTCTGGAAACACCAAACCCGCATGGGACGCGGGTTTGTGCATGGATTTCTGCGTCAAATTCGCGTCAGATGCGCATTGGCATAACCACATATTTGAACGCGGTGTTGTCTGGAATCGTGAACAGTGCGGAACTGTTGCCGTCTGACAATTCGAGCTTGACCATTTCCTGGCTCATGTTGCTCAAGGCATCGATCAAATAGGTCACGTTGAATCCGATCTCGATGCTGTCGCCCGCATAGTCGATATCGAGCTCGTCGATCGCCTCCTCCTGCTCGGCATTGTTGGATGCCACACGCAAGGTCCCGGGATCGATGTTCAGCCGCACGCCCTTGAACTTGTCGCTGGTGAGGATCGCAGTTCGCTGCAAGGTGGCCAGCAGAGCCTGCCGACCCATCGTAATGCTGTTCTTGTGGTTCTTGGGAATCACGCGGTTGTAGTCCGGGAACTTGCCCTCGACCAGCTTGGTGACAAACTCCATGCCGCCAAAATCGAACTTGGCCTGGTTCGACGCGAACTGCATCTGGATCGCCCCGTCGGCATCACTGAGCAGGCGCTGCAGTTCGATGACCGTCTTGCGCGGCAGGATCACCTCCTGGCGCGGTACTTCGACCTCCAACGTCACCGAGGCAAATGCAAGTCGATGCCCATCGGTCGCAACCAGGCTCAGTTGCTTGCCTTCTGCGACGAACAAAATGCCATTGAGGTAATACCGGATGTCGTGCACCGCCATCGCAAACGCAACCTGACCCAACAGGTCCTTCAATGTTTTCTGCGGTACGCTGAACACCGGACCGAATCCGGGCGACTCCTGTACCAACGGGAAGTCCTCGGCCGGCATGGTCTGCAGCGTGAACTTGCTCTTGCCACCCTTGAGAATCATCTTGTTCTGACTGGACTCGAGCATCACGGCCTGATCGGCCGGCATGGTGCGCAGGATGTCGATCAACTTGCGCGCGCCGATCGTGGTCGTGAAATTGCCGCCATCGCCACCCAGTTCGGCTGACGTGCGAATCTGGATCTCCAGATCGCTGGTGGTGAACTGCAACGCATCATCGGTCTTGCGAATGAGCACATTGGCCAGGATGGGCAGGGTGTGACGGCGCTCCACAATGCCCGACACCGATTGCAGCACCGACAGTACTTTTTCCTGCGTTGTTTTCATTACGATCATGTCAGCCTCTTCTTCAATTTATATATAGATTCAAGTAGTAGTAGTAGCTAAGGGTCGGCCCTGACGGTGGATAGCCGCATTTTCCCCTTTTTTATCAAGCACTTGGACTGACTGTATGGGTGTGGGCAAGTGTGCTTCCGTGGTGTACCCCGATTGGGTACAACTTGACGGCAATGCCCGCAGCTGTGGACAACTGCTGACTTGTGCGCGATCTATCCCCAGCTTTGCGATGTTGCTCATGCGGTGCATGCCAGACAGGGTCGAATCAGCCTTTGAGCGTTTGTTCAAGTACATGCAGTTGTTGATTGAGTTCGGTTAGCTGCTGCCGCTCAGCGCTGATCTTGCGCACGGCGTGCAACACGGTCGTATGATCGCGCCCGCCGAACAGTTCGCCGATTTCAGGCAGGCTCTTCTGGGTCAATTCCTTGGCCAGGTACATGGCGATCTGGCGTGGCCTGGCAATGCTGGCAGGCCGCTTCTTCGAATACATGTCCGCGACTTTGATCTTGTAGTAGTCGGCAACCGTTTTCTGGATGTTTTCAACCGATATCTGCCGGTTCTGGATCGACAGCAGGTCGCGCAAAGCTTCGCGCGCAAGAGCAATCGATATTTCCTTTTGGTTGAACCGGGAATAGGCCAGTATCTTGCGCAGCGCGCCCTCGAGTTCGCGCACGTTGGAACGCACATTCTTGGCAACGAAGAAGGCGACCTCTTCCGGCATCTCAGATGATTCAGCCCGCGCCTTGTTGATCAGTATCGCGACCCGCATTTCCAACTCTGGCGGCTCAATGGCCACCGTGAGGCCTGAATCGAAACGCGATACCAATCGTTCGTGGATGTCGGTAAGACCCTTGGGATAAGTGTCGCTTGTCATGACGATATGCGATTTCTTGGCCAACAAGGCCTCAAACGCATTGAAGAACTCCTCCTGCGTCCGTTCCTTGTTGGCAAAGAACTGAACGTCATCGATCAGCAACAGATCAAGCGAATGGTAATGGTCCTTGAACCCGTCAAACGTCTTGCGCTGATACGCTTTGACCACATCTGATACAAACTGCTCTGCATGAATGTATAGAACCCTGGCAGAGGGCTTGTTCGCCAACAGCCGATTGCCGATCGCGTGCATCAGGTGGGTCTTGCCCAGACCCACACCACCATAAATGAAGAGCGGGTTGTACAGATGCCCGGGCATGTCGGATACATGCATGGCGGCCGCACGGGCCATGCGGTTGGCCGATCCTTCCACCAGGGTGTCAAAACTCAGTACCGAATTGAGTCGATTGCGCAGGCCCGACGGAGTTGCGTCCTCGCCCAGGTCAGCGGGTTCTTCAATCGTGCCTTTTCCGATGGGAGAAGGAACAAAAACACTCTTGGATTGAGGTTCGCGCGGAGCAAGCGCTAACTCGAGTGACATGGCCTGACCCAGGATTTTCTCCAGTGTGGCGGCAATCCGGGTACTATATTGAGCGCGAATCCAGTCGAGTTTGAATCGGTTGCCGACATAGACCGTCACCTTGGACAGATCTGCGGCAACGACGGCCGACAGTGGCTTTATCCAGGTGTTGAACTGTTGCTCCGGCAATTCCTGCGCCAGTTGATCGATGCATGCTTGCCATACGTCCTGTATGGCTTCAAGCCGCTCGCCAGCGCCGCGCGCCGCCCTTTGCCCCTCTGTCATCTTTGTTGTTCTTCTCTGTGGATATTTGCCGCATGCGGTGACAGGGGATTGTAGATTATCAAGAATTTATCCACAAGCCAGCCGGTGCCTGTCGCTGGCTGTCTGCAGGCTCCAGTGACAGGCGCTGATTGGAACGTAAACGCTTGCCGGCGTTGAGAAAAATGGTGATAATCGCGGGTTTCCCGGAAACCGGGCTGCAAGTCAGCCGCAGGCCCGTAACAATGAGGCCGCGGTCTGAAAAGGGCTGCCGGCGGAAATGGTCGGAAATGGCTGCCGCCACCAGGCTGCCGTCTTCAGGCCGCAATCTCAGCCCTGCCACCATAGGATCATCGATATGAAACGCACTTACCAACCCTCCAAAATACGCCGGGCGCGCACCCATGGCTTCCTGGTCCGCATGAAGACCCGTGGCGGCAGGGCGGTCATCAACGCCCGCCGCGCCAAAGGTCGCAAGCGCCTGGCGGTTTAATCGGCGTCCGATGATCTGATCCCGGCAGACGTCTGCGGCGTCGTGCAGCGCCTCAAGACGCGGAGCCAGTTCCAAGCGGTGCTCGCTGGCCAGCGAATCGCCAGCACGGCGCATTTTGTATTGCACCGGTGTGGTTTGACCGATGTCGGACCGCGTCCGGAATACTTGGTAATAGACCAAACGCCCTGCACTGCAGCCACACGGTCGACACTGTCACACAAGGCCTGTCTAGGCGCAATGGTTCCCAAGCGCTGGGCCAAACGGGCAGTAACACGAAACATGATCAAGCGTCAGATTTTCAGTGTGGGGGCGCAATGCATGCCCCCGTTGCCGAGCGCCGCCTATGTGGTGCGGTTGCGCACTGGTTTCGATCGACTGCAGTTTGCCAGCGCGACCTCGGTGGCACTCAAGAACCATGTGCGCGGGGAACTGGTGCAGTTGTATGCCCATGCGCAGTCGAGCAAGGGTCATGTGCGATCGGCATCGGGCAGGGCTCCATGATCAAGGCCATCCTGATGGGGTGCGTACGAGCCTACCGCTTGCTGCTGAGCCCATGGCTGGGCAGTACCTGCCGTTTCGAACCCAGCTGCTCGGCATATGCGCTGCAGGCGCTGGACCGGCATGGTGCTGCAGCGGGTAGTTATTTGACATTGGCGCGCCTGGTGCGCTGCCACCCTTGGTGCGATGGTGGTTGCGATCCGGTCCCCGAAGTCGCTCCAAGGCTGTTTTGCGGCTTGATCGTCTCCAACCCTCACAAGAAAAACGTATGAACGATATCCGCCGCACTATTTTGTGGGTGATCTTTGGTTTCTCCATGGTTCTGTTGTGGGACAAGTGGCAACTGCATAATGGCAATCCCGCAACCTTCCTTCCCTCCTCGCCCAAACCTGCCGCAATGGCGCCTGCCTCGGGCTCCGGTAGCGTGCCCGGCGCCGTTCCGGCACCGGTTGCAACCAGCAACAATGCCGTGCCAGGCCCGGTGGCGGGTGTTGCTGCCACTAGCGGCGCGGCAGTGCCCGCAGTCGCGCCGGCAGCAGGCGGCTCTGGCCCGCAGGGAGACAAAGTCGTTGTCCGCACCGATGTGCTGGAATTGACATTCGACACCCTTGGCGGATCACTGGTTCGCTCCACGTTCCTCAAACACAAAGATACAGCTGACCAAACCAAGCAATTCGTGCTGATGGACGAATCCCGGGATCGCGTCTATCTTGCGCAATCCGGGCTGATCGGCAGCATCGCGGGCGTGGAGTATCCCACCCACAAGACAGTGATGACCGTCAGTGGTGCGCGTGATCTCGCCGCCGGCGAAACGGAACTGATCGTTAGCTTCACTTCGCCACCGGTCGGTGGTGCGGCGCTGGTCAAGACCTATACCCTGCGCCGCGGCGCCTACGACATGGCGGTCAGCCATGCTGTCACCAACAGCGGCAGCAACCCGATTACACCGCAGCTGTATCTGCAACTGGTACGCGACGGCAACAAGCCGGCAGGCGAGTCGTCGTTCTACTTCACCTTCACCGGCCCGGCGGTGTACACCGAAGCGAAAAAATTCCAGAAAGTCGATTTCGGCGACATCAAGAAGAACAAGACCGATTTCGAACGTAGCGCTTCCAATGGGTATGTGGCGATGGTCCAGCACTACTTTGCCAGCGCGTGGTTGTTGCCCGATGGTGTGAACCGCAGCATATCGATGGACGCGGTGGACATCGGGTCGCCGGTGCCCGATTGCTGCTACCGCGCAACCATGATCGCGCCGCTGGAGCCGATCGGGCCGGGCGCCACCAAGACCGTCGATGCCAGGCTGTTCGTAGGCCCGCAGGAAGAAAAGGTGTTGGAGGCATTGGCACCCGGCCTGGAATTGGTCAAGGACTATGGCTGGCTCACGATCCTGGCCAAACCCCTGTACTGGCTGCTCGACAAGATCCATGGCATCCTTGGCAACTGGGGCTGGTCCATCATGGGATTGGTGCTGTTGCTCAAGATCGCTTTCTATTGGCTCAATGCCAAGGCCTACAGCAGCATGGCCAAAATGAAGGCGATCAGTCCGCGCGTGACGGAGATGCGGGAGCGACTCAAGGAGAACCCGCAGCAGATGCAGCAGGAGATGATGAAGATCTACCGCGAGGAAAAGGTCAATCCGATGGGGGGCTGTTTCCCGATCATGGTCCAGATTCCGGTCTTCATCGCCTTGTACTGGGTATTGTTGTCCAGTGTCGAGATGCGCCATGCGCCCTGGGCCCTGTGGATCCATGACCTGTCGTCGCCAGACCCTTACTTCATCCTGCCGATCTTCATGACCTTGACCACACTCTTGCAGACGGCGCTCAATCCCGCGCCGCCGGACCCGATGCAAGCCAAGTTGATGTGGTTCATGCCGCTGATCTTCTCTGTCATGTTCTTCTTCTTCCCGGCCGGGCTGGTTCTGTACTGGATCACCAATAACGTGTTGTCGATCGCGCAGCAGTGGGTCATCAACACGCGCATGGGCGTTCCGCCGCAGTTCAATCTGCCGAAGTTCTGACGCCGCAGGTCCGCCCAGGCGCGGGCTGAACCTCCATGCTGCCGCACCGGCCCGAACCCATCGTTGCGATAGCGACCGCAACGGGTCGCGGGGCCGTCGGCATTGTGCGCATCTCGGGCCCGGACATCGCGTCCATCGTGACCGCGTTGTGCGGACGCCCGTTGCGCGCGCGCGAGGCGACCTACCTGCCGTTTCTCGATGCGTCCGGTGCGGCCATCGACCATGGCTTGGCGCTCCATTTCCCGGCGCCGCACTCGTTCACCGGCGAGGACGTGCTGGAACTGCAGGCCCACGGCGGGACCGTGGTGCTGCAGATGCTGCTGGCGCGTTGCCTGCAGGCAGGCCGGCCGATCGGATTGCGTGTAGCGCAGCCCGGTGAATTCACGCAGCGGGCCTTTCTCAATGACAAGATGGACCTGGCGCAGGCTGAGGCGGTGGCCGATCTGATCGATGCCAGCACCGAGACGGCGGCGCGCAGCGCAGTGCGTTCACTGTCGGGCGACTTCTCGGCCGCGATCCATGGCGTGCTTGACGCATTGACCGATCTGCGCATGCTGATCGAGGCAACGCTCGATTTTCCAGAGGAGGAGATCGACATCCTGCAGCATGCCGACGTCGGGGGGCGCCTGGGCCGCGTGGTCGCTGTGCTTGACTCCATCGCGAGCACCGCGCGCCAGGGTGTGCTGCTGCGCGAGGGCATCAAGGTGGTGATCGCGGGTCAGCCCAACGCCGGCAAGTCGTCTTTGCTCAACGCACTGGCCGGTGCCGAGCTGGCCATCGTGTCGTCGGTCGCTGGCACCACTCGCGACAAGATCCAGCAGACCATACAGATCGAGGGTGTACCGCTGCACGTGATCGACACGGCAGGATTGCGCGACAGCAGCGATGAAGTCGAACAGATGGGCGTTGCGCGTGCATGGGGAGCCATCGCTGGCGCCGATGTCGTATTGTTTCTGCATGACCTGAGCCGCATGGCCGCTGGAGGGTCCGGGCCAGGCAAGGACCTGGAGCAGGTTCGGTATGCGCAGGCCGACGCCCAGATCGCCGCAACACTCGCCGAGCGCCTGCCAACACAAGTCCCCGTAATTGATGTCTGGAACAAGACAGACCTGTGCCTGGTGCCAGCACCCGCGGACGGCGGCCGCTCGGTGCGTTTGTCGGTCAGGACCGGTGACGGCTTGCAACACCTGCGTCAAAGGCTGCTGGAGCTGGCTGGCTGGAATGCTGTACCCGAGGGTGTGTTCATGGCCCGCGAGCGGCATCTGCAGGCGTTGCAGCGGGTGGGCCAGCATATGGCTGCTGCCATGGTGCACGTGCGTGTTGATACGCCGGCGCTGGACCTGGTGGCGGAAGAGCTGCGCTTGGCGCAAAATGCACTGGGTGAAATTACCGGGACTTTTGGTGCCGAGGATCTGCTAGGCGTCATATTTTCACGTTTCTGTATCGGCAAATGAGTGGTCATAACTGCGCCACGCCAGAGCCGCAGGTAAGCTTGCAGCGGTCCAGAATCAACTATGTAGTGACATGAGTACTGCCCCTGCCCCTGCTCCCTATGCCAAGGCGGACATAAAGGTCCTGCTCAAGGCCATTGCCGGCGACACGACTGATTCGACGCTCGCCAGCGCACTCACCTCCGCGCAGTGGGACGTCCTGGCCGCCTACATGCAGCCGATGGACATTGCGGCAGGCCGCATCCTGATTTCGCAGGGCGCCGAGGATCGCACGCTGTACTTCGTGGAGTCCGGCATGTTGACGGTGCATTTCGAGGATGCGACCGGCAAGATCCGGCTGGCCGCGGTGGGTGCCGGAACCGTCGTGGGAGAGGGCGGCTTTTTTTCGCGCATGGCGCGCAGTGCGACGGTTCAGGCGGGTAGCGCCTGCCGCCTCTGGACCCTGAGTCCGATGCGCTTCTCCGAACTGGCCAATCGCCAGCCGACAGTGGCACTGTCCTTGGCGATGGCTTTGGGTGCCATCATGGCGCGCCGGCTGGTAAGCAATCGCAGGCGGATAGCGGTTACCTGAGCAAAGGCGCGCGCCGGTTCAGTGCCCGGCAAAGTCGATCAGCGTAAACAGCTCCAGTCCGCTGGCGCGCAATTTCGTCGATCCGCCCAGTTCGGGCAAGTCCACGATGGCAGCACCCTCCATCACGGTGGCACCGAGTTTTTCGAGCAGCTTCTTGCCAGCCATCATGGTGCCGCCTGTGGCGATCAGGTCGTCGATCAAAAGTACCCGATCGCCCGTCTTGACGGCGTCGGTGTGCAATTGCACCGTGGCGCTGCCGTATTCGAGTTCGTAGGTTTCCTCTACGGTAGTGAAGGGCAGCTTGCCCTTCTTGCGGATCGGTACGAACCCGACGTTAAGCTCGTAAGCCACAACCGAGCCAAGAATGAACCCGCGTGCATCCAGGCCCGCGACAACGTCCGGGCGTTTGTGCGCATCGATGTAACGATGCACGAACGCGTCGATGAGCACCCGAAATACAGTTGCTTGCTGCAACAACGGCGTGATGTCGCGGAACTGCACTCCGGGTGCCGGCCAGTCCGGCACGGTGCGGATATGGTTGCGCAGGTACTGGTTGACGCTCAGGTTGTGCATGGACGGGTCGATGTTGGTGGAAGCAGATCGCATGGACAGCTCATTGTGCCTGCAGCAGTTTGTGCTCGGCGATGGACAGGTTCTCGGGTATGCCAGACAGCACCAGCGTGTCGCCATCTTCCAGCGGGGTGTCGTCCTGCGCGACCATCGAGCGGCCATTGCTGCGCCGCAGGTTGACCACGCGTACGCCCAGCGCATGCAGGGCCAGATGCCCGATGGGTTTGCCGATCGACTTGGCGCCCAGCGGCAGCGTGAACGAGGCCAGCCGTTCATGGTGCATTTCATCAACCGAGTCGTCGTCGGTGCCATGAAAATAACCGCGCAACAGGCTGTAGCGGGCATCGCGCTGATTCTGCACCACGCGGATAACCCGGCGCATCGGAACACCAACCAGCGCCAGTGCATGGCTGGCCAGCATCAGTGAGCCTTCGATCGCCTCGGGAACCACCTCGGCAGCGCCAGCCTCCTGCAGTCGCTCCAGATCATGGTCATCGCGGGTGCGGATGATGACTGGCACCTGGGGCGCATGGGCGCGCGCGTGGTCCAGTACCTTGAGCGCGCCCTGTATCTCGACATAGGTCACTACCAATGCACTGGCGCGTGACAGCCCAGCGGCCATCAGCGCCTGCAGTCGGGCCGCGTCACCAAACACCACCGAGTCACCCGCAGCGGCGGCCTGACGCACCCGATCAGGGTCCAGATCGAGCGCCATGTAGGGTATACCCTCACCCTCCAGCATGCGGGCCAGGTTCTGGCCGCAGCGGCCATAGCCGCAAATGATCACATGCTTGTTGGAGTTGATCGACTTGCGGGCGATGGTGGTCATCTGCAGCGACTGCTGCAGCCAATCACTGGAGACCAGTTTCATCACGATGCGGTTGCTGTACATGATGATGAACGGCGTTGCCAGCATCGACAGCACCATGCTGGCCAGGATCGGGTTGAGCAGCGCCGGCGGCACCAAAGCGTTTTGCTGCGCCAGCGTCAACAACACAAAACCAAATTCGCCGGCCTGCGCCAGGTACAGGCCGGCGCGCAGCGAAATTCCCCAGGACGACCCCAGCCCTTTGGCCAACAGGGTCACCAGCACCGCCTTGAACAGCACCGGTACCGTCATCAGCAACAGCACCAGCGGCCAGCGTTCCAGCACCAGCCGCCAGTCGAGCAACATGCCGATGCTGATGAAGAAAAGGCCCAGCAGCACATCATGGAACGGCCGGATGTCGGTTTCCACCTGGTGTTTGTATTCCGTCTCGGATATCAACATGCCCGCGATGAAGGCGCCCAAAGCCAGGCTCAGTCCGGCGATTTCGGTCATCCAGGCCAGGCCCAGCGTGATCAATAACAAGTTCAGCACGAACAACTCTTCGCTCTTGCGCCGGGCTACCAGCGTCAGCCACCAGCGCATCACATGTTGGCCACCGACCAGCAGGACGGTGATCAACACCGTCGCTTTCAACGCCGCCAACGCCAGCGTGATCGCCAGGCTCTCCCCCGCGGCACCCAATGCGGGAATCAGCACCAGCAACGGCACGACCGCCAGATCCTGAAACAGCAACACGCCCATCACCCGCTTGCCGTGCTCCGATTCCAGTTCGAGCCGTTCCACCATCAGCTTGACCACGATGGCGGTACTGCTCATGGCCAATGCGCCCGACAGGGCCAGCGCAGTTTGCCACGACATGCCCCAGAACCGGGGCAGAAAATAGGCCAACCCCAGTGTCGCGACGGTGCCAAGCAACATCGTCAACGATACTTGGAACAGACCCAGGCCAAACACGTGGGCTCGCATCGAGCGCAGCTTGGCCAGGTTGAACTCCAGCCCGATCACGAACATCAGGAACACCACGCCGAACTCGCCCAGGTGACGCACCGCGTCGGAATTTTCCGCCAAAGCCAGCGCATTGGGACCGATGACCACGCCAACTGCCAGGTAACCTAGCATTGGTGGCAATTTGAGCGTTCGGCACGCTACCACACCCAGCACCGCTGCCAGCAGGTATACCAATGTAAGTTCCAGTGCGCCCATCGCTGGATACTAGCAAGAGAACCGACTGGGGCATCTATAAAATCTATCCATGACCGAACCTGCCACCCTCACCACCACCGTCGATGTGGAGCAGGTTGTACAGATGGCCCGGGAGACGTTCGACATCGACATCAGCGCGATCGCCGGCCTCAAGCAGCGGCTCGGACCGCCGTTCGCTCTGGCGGTGCAGGCCATGCTGGGCGTGCGGGGTCGGGTCGTGGTAATGGGCATGGGCAAGAGCGGCCATATCGGTCGCAAGATGGCCGCCACACTGGCTTCCACGGGCACCCCCGCCCTGTTCGTGCACAGTGGCGAAGCCATTCATGGCGACCTGGGCATGATCAAGGGCGACGACCTGCTGGTGGCCATTTCCAACAGCGGAGAGTCCGATGAGTTTGCCGCAATCATTCCTTTCGTCAAGCGCCTGGGGACACCGGTTGTTGCCATGACCGGCAAGCTGGATTCGACGCTGGCTCGCCATGCGGACGTGGTGCTGGACTGTGCCGTGGAAAAAGAAGCCTGCCCGCTGAATCTCGCGCCCACCGCCAGTTCATTGGCGCAGATGGCCATGGGCGACGCACTGGCCGTTGCCCTGCTTAACGCGCGCGGCTTCAAGGCCGAGGATTTTGCGCGCTCGCACCCGGGCGGCGCGTTGGGCCGCCAACTGCTGACGCATGTGCGCGATGTGATGCGCACAGGGGATGCGGTGCCGCGCATTGGGTCCCAGGCCGGGCTCACCGACGTGATGCGCGAGATGAGCCGCAAGGGCCTGGGCGCCGTTGCCATAGTCAACCCGCAGCAGCAGGTACTGGGCATCTTCACCGATGGCGACCTGCGCCGGTTGGTGGAAAAAGGTGCCGATCTGCGCATTGTCACCGCGCGCGAGGTGATGCATGTGGCGCCCAAGACCGTAGCGCCCCATGCGCTGGCCGTCGACGCGGCGCAATTGATGGAACTCCATCGCATCACCAGTGTGCTGGTGGTCGATGACGCGGGCGCCCTTTGCGGCGCCGTCAACAGCAACGATTTGATGCGGGCCAAGGTCATCTGATGCAGGCCGTTGCCCGGCACTCCCCGGAGCTGCTGCTCAAGGCGCAAGGGGTGGGCGTTGCGTTTTTCGATGTGGATGGCGTGTTGACCGATGGTGGCCTGTACTTTTCCGGCATGGGAGAGTCGATCAAGCGGTTTCATGTGCAAGATGGTTATGGCATCGGGTTGCTGCGCGCATCGGGCATTGTTCCGGTGGTGATCACGGGCCGCGATTCGAAGCCGCTGCGGGTGCGATTGAAGGCGTTGGGAATCGAGCGCGCGCATTGCGGCGTCAAGGACAAGCGCCAGGCTGCCCAGACCGCGTTGCAGGACTTGCAGATGGTTTGGGAGCAAGCGGCGGTGATCGGTGACGACTGGCCCGATCTGCCGCTGATCCAGCGCTGCCGTGTTTCGGCGGCACCGCCAGACGCCCATGCCGAAGTGCTGGCCGCGGTCGATTGGGTGACTCAGCGCCGTGGCGGTCAAGGAGCGGCGCGCGATTTCTGCGATCTGTTGTTGATGGCCGCTGGCCGCTACGCGCAGCAACTGCGGAACGCCTGCCCATGATGCGATTGCTGCTGACCGCCTGGGACCGCCTGTCGATCTACCTGCCGATCGCAGCCATGGGCTTGATGGGGCTGGGCACCTATTGGCTGGTGCAGAACTCGCCCAAGCCAAATGCGCCGCCGGTCGAGAAGCCGGTGCGACACGAAGCTGACTATTTCATGAACAACTTCTCGGTTAGCACCTTTGTCGAGTCCGGTCGGCTCAAGAGTGAGGTGTTTGGCGTTGCCGCACGCCATTTCCCGGACACCGACACACTGGAGATCGACCGGATCCGCATCCGCAGTTTCGACGAACAGGGTCGACTGACAACGGCCACCGCGAACCGTGCGCTGACCAGCGGCGATGCGACGGTGGTGGAGCTGTTTGGCAATGCGTTGCTGGTGCGCGAGGCGCAGCCGGACAAGTCCGGCAGTACGCTACCGCGCATCGAGTTTCGCGGTGAGTACCTGCATGCCAATACCGACACCGAACGGGTGACGTCCAACAAGCCGGTGCAACTGCGGCGCGGCAATGACGTCTTTGTCGGCGACTCGCTGGATTTTGACAACCTCAACCAGGTGCTTGTGATGCAAGGCCGGGTGAAGGGGCTGATCCGGCCTGATCAGGCGTCGCCAGGAAAGCCGTAGGACCTGTGCGCATGGCCAGACTGGTCTACATCACCGGTGCCTCAGGCGGAATCGGACAGGCCCTGGCGTTGCGGTTCTACCAGGCCGGATATGCGTTGGCCCTGGTTGCCCGCCGCACGACGGAGACTGCGCAATGGGCACTTGACGAGCAATTGCAGTCGGACCGTTATCGGGTGTATGCGGCCGACGTCTCCGACATCAACAGTGCGGTGTCTGCCGGCGAGGCTTGCATGCGCGAACAAGGTGTCCCAGACGTGATCATCGCCAACGCCGGCATCAGTGTGGGCATGGATACCGCAGTTCGCGCCGATCTCGACGTCATGGCACGCTTGTTCTGCGTCAACAACGTCGGGATGGCGGCCACCTTCCATCCGTTCATCGGTGCCATGCGCCAGCGCAGAACGGGAGTACTGGTTGGCATCGGCAGCGTCAACGGCATCCGCGGATTTGCCGGGCATGGGGCCTATTGCGCCAGCAAGGCGGCGGTGATCGGCTATTGCGAGTCCCTGCGTGGAGAGATGCGCGCCAGCGGTGTGCAGGTGGTGACTTTGTGTCCCGGATACATTGATACACCGCTGACCCAGGGAAATCCGTATGCGATGCCGTTTCTGATGCCAGCCACCGATTTTGCGAATACGGCGTTCGCTGCAATCGAAGCGGGTACCAGTTACCGGGTCATTCCCTGGCAAATGGGTATTGTTGCCAAGCTGCTGCGAATCCTGCCCAACCGGGTGTTTGACAGTCTCTTTGCCGGTAGGAAACGCAAGCGCCGCGCGGACGAAGCCTAATGCGAAGCGACGAGCCTGGCGATCCTGGCGACAAAAAAGGGGCCTTTCGGGCCCCTTTTTTCATCTTGCCTCACGATGTCCGTGAAGCGTCGCATGCATTAGTAGCTGCTACGGCCACCGCCGCCGCCGCCGTAACCGCCGCCACCGCTGCGACCACCGCCGCCGCCGCCGTAACCGCCGCCACCGCCGCTGCGGCCACCACCGCCACCGCCGCCGCCATAACCACCGCCGCCGCCGCCGCCGCCAAAGCCACCACTACGGGGTGGGCGTGGCTCCATCGGGCGTGCTTCGTTGACAACCAGGCCACGACCACCGTATTGCTGTCCGTTCATGGCGCTGATGGCCGCCTGTGCCTCAGCCTCACTACCCATTTCGACAAAGCCGAAACCCTTCGAGCGGCCGGTGTCACGCTCCATCATGACTTTTGCACTGGAGACCGCACCATGGGCCGCAAAGGCTTGCTGGAGGTCTTCGTCGCGGAAGGAATAGGGCAGGTTGCCCACGTAAAGTTTGTTGCCCATCTAGGACTCCTGAAAATAACTCAAAACGCGATGGAGTCCGATAACCGCAATCAACAAACTAATGAAGAATTAAAGCAGACGCGAAAACTGACCAATCACCGCAAACTAGTACCACCAATTTTTAGTGATACGGGCCGAATTATGCGCCATCCTAAAAATTTTGCAAACTAATTGTGTGTGGCCGTTTTTGCCGCGAATCCGCTGTGTGCCGCATCGTTGCGGCCAGTCATCCATCTCGGGGGGGATCTTCCTGGGCATAATTGCGCCACTGACGCATGGCGCTGCGCATGGTCAGCAACTGGCGTTCGAAGTTCGGGCAGGTCTTGCAGGCCAGCATATGCAGACGTATCCTGGCGCGATCACCCAGGCTGATGAGGCGATCCTCGTTGGCGACCAGCAGCGCTGCCGCTTCCTTGCAAGTGGGCATCAATGCCATCAGGGTGGGCCCGACCGTAATCCGAACCAGTTCAATTCCAGGCACTCGCGCAGACGCAGACGAGCACGGTGCAAGGTAACGTACAAATTCGTCGACGACAGCCCTAGTTCCTTACAGATATCGTCGCTGGAGAGTTCAAGCCATTCGCGCATCAGGAACACCCGCCCCATGGCCGGCGGCATTTTTTCGGTGCAGGCTTCCAGCACCACGAAGAACTGCTGTGACTGCAACTCTTGCTCCGGGTTGCCCCAGTCAGCGGGCGCCTGTGCGAAGTGGCCGTTGGCCGTGAAAACCAGACCGTCAAGGTCGTCGTTGCCGTTGCCTGCGTCGGGATGCGACCCGATCACGACCGTGCGCGCGTTGAGACGGAAGATGTCGATGATCTTGTGCTTGAGAATCCCGACCAGCCAGGTTTTTAGCTGCGAGCGATTGCCGAATGATTGCGAACTGCCCAGCGCAGCAACGATGGTCTCCGAGACCGCATCTTCGGCCCAGGTCTCGTTGCGCAACTGAAGCCGGGCGAATCGCATCAGGTAGTCGCGGTGCGCCACCAGTTGTTGTTCGAAGGTCGTGGCATGTTCCGCGGACATGGTTTTGGCGGATTGTAGGTGTCCGTCACTGGGCCGGTGGGAGGCCGGCGCTGCGCAGAAAGCGTGCTACCAGTTCACCTCGCGTTCCGGGGTCGCGCCAATGCGGTGGATCGACAAGTCAGCGCCATCGAACTCCTCCTCCTGGCTCAGGCGCAATCCCGTGGTGAATTTCAGTATGCCGTACACGATGAAACCACAACCGACTGCCCACCCCACCCCCATCAGCGTGCCGATGAGCTGCGCCGTCAAAGAGACTCCCCCCAGCCCTCCCAGCGCCTTGCTGCCGAAAATTCCGGCCGCCAGCCCGCCCCAGGTGCCGCACAGACCATGCAAAGGCCACACGCCCAGTACATCGTCGATCTTCCATTTGTTCTGCGTCAGCGTGAACATCGATACAAAAATCGCGCCAGCAACCCCACCTACCATTAGCGCACCAATCGGGTGCATAAGGTCCGAGCCTGCGCACACGGCAACCAACCCGGCCAGGGGACCGTTGTGGATAAAGCCCGGGTCGTTCTTGCCCAGAGCCAATGCAACCAGAGTCCCACCGACCATCGCCATCAGCGAGTTGACCGCCACCAGGCCCGAAATCTTGTCAATGGTCTGCGCGCTCATCACGTTGAACCCGAACCAGCCGACCGTCAGAATCCAGGCGCCAAGTGCCAGGAACGGGATATTGGATGGCGGGTGCGCGCTCATGGAACCATCCTTGCGGTAACGGTTGGCCCGGGCTCCCAACAGAAGCACCGCCGGCAACGCCAGCCAGCCGCCGACGGCGTGTACCACGATCGATCCAGCAAAATCGTGGAACTCGAAGCCGGTCAACCCCTTGATCCAGGCCTGCACGCCCAAATTCTGGTTCCAGGCGATGCCTTCGAACACGGGATATACGATGCCCACGATGACCGCAGTGGCGATCAATTGCGGCCAGAACTTGGCACGTTCCGCGATGCCGCCCGAAATGATGGCGGGAATCGCCGCCGCAAAAGTAAGCAGGAAAAAGAACTTGACCAGGTCGTACCCGTTTCGCTGCGCCAGTTGTTCCGCGCCGACCAGGAAGCCGGTTCCGTAGGCAACGGTGTAACCGATGAGAAAATAGACAACGGTCGAGACCGAAAAGTCGACCAGGATCTTCACCAACGCATTGACCTGGTTCTTTTTGCGCACCGTTCCCAATTCAAGGAAGGCGAAACCAGCGTGCATGGCCAGAACCATGATGCCGCCCAACAAGATGAACAGTGCATCAGAGCCCTGTTTTAGTGCTTCCATAGAGTCCCCGGTAGTCGAATTGATTGCTTTTGGTGCATGAGGCAGCTCTCAGGCACTGCTGCACCAAAAAAAAGCAAAAAGCAGGCCAGTATTGGGCCTTTCGCGCCACAACAGTGCGGCTGGCTAAACGCCGGTGTCCTTGACGTCTGTAGCCTGCGCTCGACTTCTCACAGTTGCGCGAGCCTATACTCGGGGCTTGTGCCGATTTGCTACAGCTTGCGGGCACCGGGGTCCTGGAACCCCGAAAAACAGCTAAAGACGGCACACCGATCCTGGCCCCGCTTTTAGCGTCGCCGGGATTTTTTATGTTTGTTTCGCCCTCTACACGCCACTTCCCCGACTCCCTGCCATTGCGCAGCGGCGGGACGATCCGTGCTTATGACCTGTGTTTTGAAACCTACGGCACGCTCAACGCCGATCGTTCAAACGCGGTACTGGTAGCCCATGCGCTCAATGCGTCGCATCACCTGGCTGGCCTTTATGCCGGTCAGGAAAAATCGGACGGATGGTGGGACAACATGATCGGGCCTGGCAAGCCGGTGGACACCGACCGGTTTTTCGTGATTGGTGTCAACAACCTGGGCTCGTGTTTTGGCTCCACCGGCCCCATGCATGTCAACCCGGACACCGGTCGCATTTACGGTGCCGACTTCCCGGTTGTGACGGTCGAGGATTGGGTCGATGCGCAGGCCCGGCTGCTCGATGCGATGGGCATCGAGACGTTGGCGGCGGCGATGGGCGGCAGCCTGGGCGGTATGCAGGCCTTGAGTTGGGCACTGCAGTATCCGCACCGGGTGCGCCATGCGGTAGTGATCGCCAGTGCGCCCAACCTGACCGCAGAGAACATCGCATTCAACGAGGTGGCCCGTCGCGCCATCGTCACCGACCCGGATTTCAACAACGGCCATTTTTACGCCCAGGAGGGGCGTGCCGAGACCAAACCCAAGCGTGGACTGCGCATCGCCCGGATGATCGGCCACATCACCTACCTGAGCGACGACGTCATGAACGAGAAGTTCGGTCGCGCCCTGCGCGCTGCGCCGCTGCCCGGGACCGGCGCCGTTGACGGGCAGACAGAGCATGCAGCGCCCTACCGCTACAGCACGCAGGAAGTTGAATTTCAGATCGAGAGCTACCTGCGCTACCAGGGCGACAAATTTGCTGAATACTTTGATGCCAACACCTATCTGCTGATCACCCGCGCGCTGGACTACTTCGATCCGGCACTTACGTTCGATGGCAACCTCAGTCGGGCGCTGGCCCGGGCGACGGCTCGCTTTCTCCTCGTGAGTTTTACGACCGACTGGCGCTTCTCCCCTGAGCGCAGCCGCGAGATGGTCAAGGCCCTGCTGGACAACAAGCGCGATGTCAGTTACGCGGAAATCGACGCACCGCACGGGCACGATGCGTTTTTGCTGGACGATCCGCGCTATGCCAACCTGATCCGCTCCTATTTCGAGCGCATCGCCATCAGCGGCGAAAGCGGGCAGGCCCATGAGTGACCAGACCACGATGGAAGCGATCGCGCGCCTGGTGCCCGAGGGCGCGCGGGTGCTCGACCTGGGCTGTGGCGACGGCGCCCTGTTGGCGTACCTGCAGACAAACCGCGGCTGCAGCGGGTACGGCGTCGAGATCGATGACGCCAATGTGCTGGCCTGTGCCAGGCGGGGCGTCAACGTGATTCAGTTCAATCTGGACGAGGGCCTGGCGATCTTTGAAGATGCCAGTTTCGACGTGGTACTGCAGATCGACACGCTGCAGCACCTGCGCAATTCCGAAGTGGTGCTGCAGGAAACCGCGCGGGTGGGCCGCATCGGTATCGTGGCGTTCCCCAATTTCGCGCATTGGCCCAACCGGTTGAGTATCCTGCGCGGCCGCATGCCGGTCACACGCCGCCTGCCCTACCAGTGGTACGACACGCCCAATATCCGGGTGGGCACCTATGCCGATTTTGAAGTGCTGGCGCTGGGCAACGGGCTCAAGATTCAGGACAGCTTCGGCCTGCAGGATGGCCGAATAGTGCGTGCGCTGCCCAACCTGATGGCGGGCACCGCAGTGTTCAAGTTCAGCCGGTAGGCGACACCGCCACGCCGTACGCCTTCGGGTTTGATCATGCGCCACGTACCAACGCCGGCATCTTGGGGTTGAAGCTCCAGTTTGGAATCAGATACTGCATGGCGCGGGCGTCGTCGCGTGCGCCCAGGCCGTGCTGCAGATAAAGCTGGTGGGCTTTTTCCACCTCCACCATGTCGAGCGTCACGCCCAGGCCCGGCGTGGTGGGCACGGTGATCGCGCCGCCGCGAATGACCAACGGATCGGTCGTGATGCGTTGCCCGTCCTGCCAGATCCAGTGGGTATCGATGGCGGTCACCTGGCCCGGCGCGGCCGCTGCGACATGGGTGAACATCGCCAGTGACACGTCGAAATGGTTGTTTGAATGCGAGCCCCAGGTCAGGCCCCACATCTGGCACAGCTGGGCCACCCGCACCGAACCCTGCATGGTCCAGAAATGGGGGTCGGCCAGCGGAATGTCGACGGACTGCAGCGCCAGCGTGTGCGCCATCTCGCGCCAGTCAGTGGCTACCATATTGGTGGCGGTCCGCAGGCCGGTGGCGCGGCGGAACTCGGCCATGACCTCGCGGCCCGAGAACACGCCCTCGGCGCCAACCGGGTCCTCGGCATAGGCCAGCTGCGCGTGCCGGTCGCGGCACAGGCGGATGGCATCTTTCAGCAGCCAGCCGCCGTTGGGGTCGAGTGTGATCCGGGCGTCGGGGAAACGCTCGTGCAGCGCGACGATGGCTTGCATTTCTTCCTCACCGCGCAAGACACCACCCTTGAGCTTGAAATCGCGAAAGCCGTAGCGCTCAAAGCTGGCTTCGGCCAGGCGAACGATGGCCTCGGCGCTGAGTGCGACTTCGTGGCGCAGGCGGCACCAGTCATCCGCCGCGTCGGGTTCGCCGTGGTAAGGCAGATCCGTCCTCCTGCGGTCGCCGACATAAAACAGGTAACCGAGAACGTCGACCGTGTCACGCTGGCGGCCTTCTCCCAGCAAACACGCGACCGGAACCTGCAGGAACTGCCCCAGCAGATCGAGCAGCGCACTTTCCACCGCGGTAATCGCATGGATTGCGATGCGCAGATCAAAGGTCTGATTGCCGCGTCCGCCACTGTCGCGCGCGGCAAACGCCTGGCGCAACTGGTTCAGGGTCGCGTTCCAGTCGCCGACCGACTGACCGACGACCAGCGACCGGGCGTCTTCCAGCGTCTGGCGGATTTTTTCCCCGCCGGGCACTTCGCCGACGCCGCTGTGACCGGAACTGTCGTACAGCAGCACCAGGTTGCGGGTGAAGAACGGTGCATGCGCACCACTGAGGTTGAGCAGCATGCCGTCGCGCCCGGCAACGGGAATGACCCGCATGGCGACGACGCGCGGTGCTGCGCTTGGACCGGCAACACCGGCGAGGGACAGGGCGGAATCAGGAATGTGGGTCATAGGCGCGGGAGTGATGGGCCTGCAGAGGAAACAGCAAGGCTGGTCAGCAATGAACAGTCATCGTACAACCAATTGGGAAGAATACAGGAAATTGCGGGCGTGTCAGGCCTCCGGGACCAGGGTCGGTGATTCGACCTGCTGGGTGCGGCGCAGCCGCTCGCGGCTGTTGCTCAGATGGGTGCGCATGGCGGCGCGGGCGGCGTCTGCGTCTTGGTTGCGAATCGCGCTGAAGATGCTCTCGTGTTCGCTGTTGACGCGCTGCAAGTAGGCCAGTCGGCCTTCCGGCGCATGCTGCGGCGTGTTGACCCGGGTACGGGGAATGATCATCGCGCCCAGATAAGTCATCAGATCGGCGAAATGCTGATTGCCGGTGGCACGCGCGACCTCCATGTGGAACTGGAAGTCGGGCGGAACCGCGTCCGAATCCTGTTCGATCGAACTTTGGAACGCGCCCAGCGCAGCTTGCATCGCGTCCAGATGGGCGTTGGTGCGGCGTTGCGCCGCCAGGCCGGCAGCCTCGGTTTCCAGGCTGATGCGCAATTCCAGCACGGCGATCACGTCGGCCACCGTGGCGAAATCCTGTGCCGAGATCTTGAAGTTGCCACTCAGGTCGGGCTTGCTGACAAACGTGCCAATGCCGTGGCGTGTCTGGACCAGTCCAGACGCCTGCAGTCGGGAAAGGGCCTCGCGCACGACGGTCCGGCTGACTTCGAACCGGGCCATGATTTCTGCTTCGGTGGGCAACTTGTCACCCACAGGCAAACGACCGGCCCGGATTTCCTCGCCCAACTGGTTGACGATTTCACTGACCAGTCCGCGCGGTCTGCGTGGCTGTGCCGGCTCGGCCCCCCGGTTGCCGGCCGTGGACAGGGTTTCGATAGGCAGGGTTTTCCTTGGTTCCATCAAAAATGGCTTGACAGCCTAATCGGGGCTTCATGATAATTCATGTTGTCAGACAACCTATGACTGACAACTGAAACGATGGGCCGACTTTAGCAAACCTGCAGCAAATGTCCAGCCTGAATGGATTCGCTGCATGAAGACCAGATTGAACAGGCTATCGAGACGATGACGATCAAGTCCCACAAACGTATTTTGATGACCGGCGCAGCCGGCGGTCTTGGCACCGAAATGCGCGGGCGCCTCAAGGCTAATTGCGATGTGCTCCGGCTATCCGACCGTGTGGCCTTTGGTGCGGCCGCGGCGGGAGAAGAAGTCATGCTGGCGGACCTGGCCGACGCAGTGGCGGTGGCGGACATCGTTGGCGGTACCGATGCCATCGTGCATTTTGGCGGCGTGTCGGTCGAGGGTCCCTTCGGGCCGATTCTGCAGGCCAATATCGTGGGCGTTGTGAATTTGTACGAGGCGGCGCGCAAGCACGGCACACGGCGCATTGTTTTTGCCAGTTCCAACCACGTGACGGGTTTTTACAAGCAGTCCGAGACCATTGGCGTTGACTGTGCGCCACGCCCGGACAGCTTCTACGGTCTGAGCAAGGCCTTTGGCGAAGACGTAGCCCGTTACTACTTCGACCGGCATGGCATCGAGACCGCCTGTGTACGCATCGGCTCGTCGTTTCCCGAACCCCGGGACCGGCGGATGCTGGCTACCTGGCTCAGTTTTGACGACCTGCATCGGCTGGTCAGCGCCTGCCTGACGACGCCGGTACTGGGCCACAGCATCATTTTCGGCATGTCCAACAACGCGGTGACCTGGTGGGACAACAGCGGCGCGCGCCATATCGGGTACGTGCCTCAGGACAGTTCCGACCATTTTCGGGACGCCCTGTATGTCCGTACCAGTGCGCCTGATCTTGCCGACCCGGCGGTGCAGTACCAGGGTGGCGCCTTTGTCCGGATGGGACCGTTCGAATGATGGTGTCTGCGGTGGCCGCCGAACCCCGGGTGATTTCCACCAGCCGCGACACCGTGGGCGAGTCGCCGGTGTGGGATGGCGCCGCGCAGGCCTTGTATTGGGTCGACATCGAGGGTCGGCATATCCACCGGTACGACTGGGCGAGCGAACGCCAGCAAACCTGGAACACCAGCGAGCGTGTGGGATGCATCGCGCTCAGCGTGCGGGGTGGCGTGGTCGCAGCGATGGAGAGCGGCGTCTTTGAGTTGCAGTTGCAATCGCCGCCCGACGTGCGTGAGCGCAGGCTGGTCTCGATCACGCATCCAATGCCCCATATGCGCTTTAACGATGGACGGTGTGACGCCAGTGGCCGATTCTGGGTCAGCACGATGTGCATGGACATGTCGCTTGCCGCATCGGTCGGCGCCTGGTACTGCCTCGATGAGCGTGGCCTCAATGGACCTTACTGTGCGGGACTGATCACGCCCAATGGCTCGGCCTTCAGTCCGGATGGCAAGACCCTGTACTTTTCGGATTCACATCCCACCGTGCAGAAGGTCTGGGCGTTTGAATTTGATGAACGCACGGCCACGCTTTCCCATGGCCGAGAGTTCATCGACATGACTTCGTTGCCGGGCAGACCCGATGGCGCCGCTGTCGACGCAGAAGGTCACTATTGGATCTGCGGCAACGATGCAGGCCAGGTGCACCGCATCAGCCCGGCGGGTGAAGTCGTCCGGTCGATTCGTCTGCCGGTTGCCAAGCCGTCGATGTGCGCGTTTGGCGGGCCGCAGCTAGATATTTTGCTGATAACGTCGATACGCCCTGCAGGCGTCGATGCCGGCCTCAGTGGCGCCGTATTCGCTGTCGACGTGGGTGTGCGGGGTCTTCCCGAACCGGTGTATTCCCGTTTTCCGTCGGCCGGTGTCTGAGCGTATCGCCAGTTGCCGTTTTCACCATGTTTTCCCAACCAGGTCCATCAAGGAGACAACCATGACCTTTCGCAGAACCATCATCGCGGCCGTGCTCACTGCCGTAGCCATTTCCATTACGTTCCCGCTCAGTGCACAAACTGTGCTGAAGGCGGCCGACGTGCACCCGCCGGGCTACCCGACCGTGGTGGCCACCGAAAACATGGGCAAGAAGTTTGAGGCCGCCACCGGCGGCAAGTACAAGATGCAGATGTTCCCCAGCAGCGTGCTGGGCGATGAAAAAACCATGATCGAGCAGACCCAGATCGGCGCGATCCACATCCTGCGCACCTCGCTCGGCCCACTGGGTTCTGTCGTGCCCGAGGTCAACGTGTTCAACATGCCGTTCGTGTTTCGCAATGAAGCGCATATGCGCGCCATCATCGACGGCCCTATTGGCCAGGAGATCCTGGACAAGATCAGCGCCAGTCCGGCGCGTCTGGTCGCATTGGCCTGGCAGGATGGCGGCTCGCGTAGCGTCTACACCAAAAAGCCGGTGCGCAGCCCGGCCGACCTCAAGGGCCAGAAGATCCGCATGATGGGCAACCCGCTGTTCATCGACACCATGAACGCACTGGGCGGCAACGGTATCGCAATGGGTTACCCCGAGGTCTACAGTGCCTTGCAGACCGGCGTCATCGACGGCGCAGAGAACAACCCGCCCAGCATGTTCACCGCCAACCACTACACCACCGGTGCCAAGTACTACGCACAGACCAATCACCTGATCATTCCTGAACTGGTCGTGATGTCCAAGGTCGCGTATGAAAAACTGAGCCCGGCAGACCAGGTGCTGATCAAGAAGTTCGGACGCGAGGCGCAGATGGAGCAGCGTGTCTTGTGGGACAAGAGCGTGGCCGACTACAGCACCAGACTCAAGGCCGCAGGCGTCGAATTCATCGAGGTCGACCAGAAGCCGTTCTTTGACGCAACCGCGCCGGTGCGTGCCAAATACGGCGCACCGTATGCCGACCTGATGGCGCGCATCGCCGCAACCAAGTAAGAAGCATTCGAACCGCAGTCCATCCGGGCCACCATGAGTGGTCATGGATGGGGGCGGTTCGTCCAGAACTCCCTTTTCCCTGCGCCGCTAGTCGGCTGGCCCTCAATGAAGAACGCAATACTCTCGGCAATCGACGGTGTCTATCTGGCCTGTATCTGGATCGCCGGAATGTCCATCTTCATCATGAGCGTCATCATCCCGATCGGGGTGTTTGCGCGTTATGTACTGGGTTTCGGCGCCCAATGGCCGGAGCCGATAGCGATCCTGCTGATGGTGATCTTCACCTTTGTCGGGGCCTCGGCCGCCTACCGCGCCGGTGCGCATATCGCGGTGGCCATGCTGACCGACCGTATGCCGGCGCCCGTTCAGCGGCTGTGCCGCCAAATGGTCCATCTGCTGATGCTGGTGGTCTGTCTGTTCATGATTGTGTATGGCGGCAAGTTGTGCCTGGAGACCATGGGCCAGACGATTACCTCACTGCCCTGGCTACCGGTGGGCCTGACCTATTCCCCGGTGCCGATCGGCGGCGTGCTGACGCTGGTGTTCGTGCTGGAGACCTTGGTTTTCGGACCTCAGCACGAGCGCGCGGTGATCCGCTTTGACCATGTGATCGAAGAAACGGCAGGGGCTTGAACATGGACGCATTTGTATTGCTGGGCAGTTTTGCGGTGCTGGTCGTCATCGGCATGCCGGTGGCCTATTCGCTGGGCCTGGCCGCGCTGATCGGCGCCGTATTCATCGAGTTGCCGATCGACGCGGTGATGATCCAGATCGCCAGTGGCGTCAACAAATTCTCGTTGCTCGCGATCCCCTTCTTCGTGCTTGCAGGCGCCATCATGGCCGAGGGCGGCATGTCACGCCGTCTGGTCGCCTTTGCCGGCGTGCTGGTGGGTTTTGTGCGTGGTGGCCTGTCGCTGGTCAATATCCTGGCCTCTACCTTTTTCGGCGCCATATCGGGTTCCTCGGTCGCCGACACCGCATCGATTGGTTCGGTGATGATTCCCGAGATGGTCAAGAAAGGGTATCCACGCGATTTTTCGACCGCGCTGACAGTCAGCGGCTCGATCCAGGCCACGCTGATTCCTCCCAGCCACAACGCGGTCATCTACTCCATGGCGGCGGGCGGTTCGATCTCCATCGCCGCGCTCTTCATGGCCGGTGTGTTGCCTGGCCTGCTGCTGGGACTGACGCTGGCAGTCTATTGCCTGCTCATCGCGAAGAAGCGCAACTTCCCGATGGGCGAATCCATGCCATTGCGCCAGGCGCTGCGCATCGCCGGCGACGCGATGTGGGGCCTGGCAACCATGGTCATTATTCTGGGCGGCATCCTGAGCGGGGTGTTCACGGCCACCGAGTCGGCGTCGGTCGCGGTGCTGTGGGCGTTCTTCGTCACGATGTTCATCTACCGTGACTACCAGTGGCGCGACCTGCCCAAGCTGGTACACCGCACCGTCAAGACGGTGTCGATCGTGATGATCCTGATCGGCTTTGCCGCCAGCTTCGGCTACATCATGACTTTGATGCAGATTCCGCTCAAGATCACGACCGCGCTGACCAGTTTCACCGACAACCGCCACATGATCCTGCTCTTGATCAACTTGCTGCTGCTGGCGCTGGGAACCCTGATGGATATGGCCGCCCTGCTGCTCATCCTGACGCCGATCCTGTTGCCGGTGGTGACCGCAGTGGGCGTGGACCCAGTGCATTTCGGCATGATCATGATCGTCAACCTGGGTTTGGGTCTGATCACGCCGCCAGTGGGCTCGGTGCTGTTCGTGGGCAGCGCGGTTGGTAAACTGCCGATCGAAAAGGTCGTCAAGGCCCTGCTGCCGTTCTTTGGCCTGCTGCTCATCGTGTTGGCCATCGTGACCTATGTGCCTGAACTGTCGTTGTGGTTGCCGCGCCTGGTGGGCGTGTAACGACCCGGCATTGCCGTTCCCATGTCTGATCGATTCCTGGTGTTGGTGACGCATCCGCGCCATCGCCTGGATACCAATTTTGGTGGGGAAGCCCAGGCGCGCCTGCGTTGGCTCGCCCGGGTCCGGCTTAACGAGACAGCCGACGACCTGGCCGGCGATTCGCTGGTCGCGGCGGCGCATGGTTGCGCCGTGGTGATCGCTTACCGGCAGACGCCGGTCGATGCGACGACGGTCACTGGCTTGTCCAGCGTGCGTGCCGTGGTGCGCTGCGCGGTCGACATCCGAACCGTCCATGTTGCGGCAGCCAGTGCGCAGGGTATCTTGTTGACACAGACCAGCGCTGGATTCATGACCTCGGTGTCGGAGTGGGTCATCGGTGTCATGATCGATCTGGGCCGGCACTTCAGTGCGGCCACACGCGAATACCGCAACCTCGGCGTCGCGCAGCCGCGCATGGGACGCGAGCTGCGAGGCGCCACGCTCGGGGTCATCGGTTACGGCCAGATTGCACGCACGTTGTGCCCGTTGGCAAGCGCGTTGGGCATGCAGGTTCTTGTCACCGACCCGATCGTGACCGTCGCAGAACCTGGCGTGACGCAGGTATCCCTGTTCGATCTGCTGTCGCGCGCCGACTATGTCGTGTGCCTGGCGCCGGCGACTCCATTGACCGAGAACATGATGGACGCAAATGCTTTCGCCCGCATGCGCAAGGGCAGTTTTTTCATCAATGCTGCGCGCGGCGATCTTGTCGTGGATGCGGCCTTGCTGCAGGCGCTGGACAGCGGCCATCTGGCCGGCGCAGCGCTGGACGTGGGACGTGCGGCCGACCAGATGCCCTCGCCGGCGTTGGCGCGCCATCCCAAGGTGATCGCCACACCGCATGTCGGCGGGCTGACGCCGCCGGCGATCGAACACCAGGCGCTGGAGACAGTGGCCCAGACGGCGGAAATTCTGCAGGGCCGGGTGCCGTCGGGCGCCGTCAATGCCGCGGCGGCGACGCGCATGCGCAATCCGTTGCCGGCCTGAACGAGTCCGAAGCGACATGAGCGCCACCGCCGCAACGACCTTGCCACCGACCCGCGCCGTGCCTGCGGGCGCCTGTGATTGCCATATGCATGTGTTCGATCCGGCACTTGCGCTGGCGCCAACCGCCTCGGCGAAGCCCCCGCCCCGCTCGCAACTGCAGGACTACCGGCAGGTGCAGGCTGCGCTGGGTCTGTCGCGCGCGGTCGTGGTGCAGTCGATGGCCTATGGCCTGGACAACCAGTGCCTGTTGCCCGCACTGAACATGCTGGGCGATGCTGCGCGCGGCGTCGCCATGGTCGACACGACGGTGACCGACGCGACACTCGAACACATGCATGCAGCGGCTGTGGACGCACCGGAATTTCGCGCGCTGCGCACGCTCTTGGACAACGGCAACTGCTGGATCAAGCTGTCTGCGCCGTACGAGACATCACGCACCGGTGCGCCGGACTATCTGGATGTAAGCCTTCTGGCCAGTGTATTGGCGCGTGCCTATCCCCAGCGTTGTGTCTGGGCCAGCAACTGGCCGCACATCGGGCGGCAGCATCCGCCGCAGGAGGCCGATCTGCTGGCCCTGTTGCGAAGTTGGGCACCTGACGACGCGACTTTCCGCCATATCCTGATCGACAACCCGCAGCAACTCTACGGGTTCACGTCCATGGATGCACCTTCATCGACTCCTTGAAAGCCCTCGCATGAATTCTCAAGACCTCAAGTCCATCATCGGCTCCGGCCTGCTGTCTTTCCCGCTCACCGACTTCGACGAACAAGGCGATTTTCGGCCCAAGACTTACATCGAACGCCTGGAGTGGCTCGCCCCGTATGGGGCGACAGCGCTGTTCGCCGCTGGTGGTACTGGCGAGTTCTTCTCGCTCACCGGGGACGAGTATCCCGTCATCATCAAGACCGCGGTGGACACCTGTCGCGGCAAGGTGCCGATCATCGCCGGTGCGGGCGGGCCGACACGCTTCGCCATTGCGTGCGCACAGGAAGCCGAGCGGCTGGGCGCACACGGCATCCTGTTATTGCCGCACTACCTGACCGAAGCCGGCCAGGAAGGCCTGATCAACCATGTCGAGGCGGTGTGCAAAAGCGTGAAGTTTGGCGTGATAGTCTACAACCGCAATGTCTGCAGACTCACGCCCGACTCGCTTGCGATCCTGGCCGAGCGCTGCCCGAACCTGATCGGCTTCAAGGACGGTGTAGGCGAGATCGAAACCATGGTGTCGATCTACCAGCGCATGGGTGACCGTTTTGCGTACCTGGGCGGACTTCCCACCGCAGAGGTCTATGCCGCGGCCTACAAGGCGCTAGGCACGCCGGTGTATTCGTCGGCAGTGTTCAACTTCATTCCGAAGACCGCGATGGATTTCTACAACGCGGTGGCGGCAGACGATAGCGCAACCCAGCATCGGCTGCTGCACGACTTCTTCATGCCCTACCTGGCGATCCGCAACCGCATGCCGGGATATGCGGTGAGCATCGTCAAGGCCGGCGCTAGGATTGCCGGGCATGACGCTGGGCCGGTGCGGCCGCCACTGACGGATCTCAAACCGGCCGAAGTGGAGCTACTGGCTGCACTGATCAAAACACTGGGGCCGCAATAGCCACCGTTCGCGCTTTGAACATGCAAACCTCGCCCGCGTTTGATGTCGCAGTTGTCGGTGTCGGCATGGGGTCGGCGCCGCACCTGCGCGCCTTGCAGGACCTGCACGCGGACTATCCATTGACCTGGGTCTGCGCGCGCGACGCGCAGCGCCTGGCCGTCGCGCCATTGCCCCATGGGGTGCGCCGAACCACGAATCTGGACGACATCTTGCACGACCCGGCGGTGCGGGCCGTGCTGGTGCTCACGCCACCGGCGGCGCATCTGGACGTGGTTCGCCAGGTCGCCAATGCCGGCAAGCATGTGCTGGTGGAAAAGCCACTCGAACGGGACCTGGCGCGCGCGCAGGCGCTGGTCGAATGCTGCGAGAGCGCCGGCGTGGCGCTGGCCGTCATGCTGCAATACCGCCTGCGCGAAGGCAGCCTTCGGCTGGCGCACCTGTTGCGCAGTGGCGAACTCGGTAGCGTCACCAGTGCGAGTGCCCAGGTGCGTTGGTGGCGACCGCAGACCTATTACGACGAACCCGGCCGCGGAACGCTGGCCCGCGATGGGGGTGGCGTGCTGATGACGCAGGCGATCCATACGCTGGACCTGCTGTTGCACCTGATCGGGTCGCCACAGCGGGTAACGGGCGCCATCGCCACCAGCGCGGTGCACCGGATGGAGTGTGAAGACAGTGCCAGCGCCCTGCTGCATTACGCGAACGGTGTAGTGGCGGTCGTGCAGGCGACCACCGCCGCCTTTCCCGGCTACCCTGAACGCATCGAGATCAACGCCACATGCGGCACCGCCACGCTGGAAGCGGGACAATTGCAGGTTGCCTATGGGGACGGGCGTACGGAGACGCTGCGGGCCGACAACGGCACCGGCGGTGGTGCCGATCCCATGGCGTTCGACCATGGCCCGCACCGCGCCGTGCTGCGCGATTTCCTGGACGCAGTGCGGGCCAACGGCGCACCAGCGGTCACGGGGCGAAGCACGCTCGTCGTTCACGCCGTGATCCATGCCATTGTTGAATCGTCGCAGCAGGGCACATCGGTGGTGCTGGCCAGCGACATTGCATAACATCGAACCATACAAGCCATCCTGCACGAATCAACCCGAGGCGAATCACCATGACCACGCAGCAACACGACAACTTCATCAACGGCCAATGGGTCGCCGGCGACAGCTACAGCCCCAACGTCAATCCGTCGAACACGGCCGACGTGCTGGGGCACTACACCCAGGCCAATGCGGCGCAATTGGACGCGGCGGTGCAGGCGGCGCGCGCCGCCTTCCCGGCTTGGTCCATAGCGGGCATCCAGGCGCGGGCCGATGCGCTGGACAAGATCGGCAACGAAATCCTGTCGCGACGCGAGGAACTCGGTACCCTGCTGGCGCGCGAGGAAGGCAAGACCAAACCGGAAGGCATCGGCGAGGCCGCGCGCGCCGGCAATATCTTCAAGTTTTTCGCCGGTGAATGCCTGCGCCTGGCGGGCGAGACGCTGGCTTCGGTGCGCCCGGGCATCGGCGTGGAGGTGACGCGCGAGCCGCTGGGCGTGATCGGGTTGATCACGCCCTGGAACTTCCCGATCGCGATCCCGGCATGGAAGGTGGCACCCGCACTGGCCTACGGCAATTGCGTGGTGCTCAAGCCGGCCGACCTGGTGCCGGGTTGCGCCTGGGCGCTCGCCGACATCATCAGCCGCAGTGGCATTCCGGCCGGCGTGTTCAATCTGGTGATGGGCCGCGGCAGCGTGGTGGGCGATGTGCTGGTCAACCATGCCGGTATCGACGCAATCAGCTTTACCGGATCGCAGGCCGTGGGTGGTCGCATCGCGCAGCAATGCGCGGCGGGCCTGAAGAAGGTGCAGCTCGAGATGGGCGGCAAGAACCCGCAGGTGGTGCTGGACGACGCCGACCTGGCGCCGGCGGTGGAGCTGTGTGTGCAGAGCGCGTTCTTCTCGACCGGACAGCGCTGCACCGCGTCCAGCCGGCTGATTGTGACCGAGGGTATTTATTCGAAGTTCATCGAGGCCATGCAAAAGCGCATGGCCGCGCTCAAGGTCGGTGATGCCTTGCAGGCGGGCGTCGACATCGGACCGGTATCCTCGCAGTCGCAACTGGCGCAGGATGTCGACTATGTCGCCATCGGCCAGAAGGAAGGTGCCAGACTGCTGATGGGCGGGGCACAGCTCCAGCGCGACACTGCGGGCTTTTACATGGCGCCGGCGCTGTTTACCGATACCACGGCCGAGATGCGCATCAACCGCGAGGAGGTGTTCGGTCCGGTGGCCGGCATCATCCGCGTCAAGGACTACGAGGCCGCCCTGGCTGAGGCCAACAACACGCCGTTCGGTCTGTCGGCCGGCATTGCGACCACCTCGCTCAAATATGCCACCCATTTCAAGCGCCACAGCCAGGCTGGCATGGTGATGGTCAACCTGCCCACGGCGGGTGTCGACTACCACGTGCCCTTTGGCGGGCGCAAGGGATCGAGCTATGGCGCGCGCGAGCAAGGGCGTTATGCGCAGGAGTTCTTCACCACCGTCAAGACCGCCTATACGTTGGCCTGATCCTGGCGCGCAGCCCGGAGCGGAGAACCAGCGCCGTTGATGGATGTGCCCCCAACCACTGATTGCCCGCATCGCCATGCCTGATTCCCAGCCACCCGCGCCGCATCGTATTGCCATGCATATGGCGGACAACGTGGCCATCGTCGCCAACGACGGCGGCCTGCCGGCGGGCACTGTGTTTCCGGACGGCTTGATCCTGCGCGACAAGGTTCCTCAAGGCCATAAAGTCAATCTGGTGGACATCGCCGAGGGCGCGCCGGTACGGCGCTACAACGTGGTGATCGGCACCGCGCTGCGCCAGATCCCCGCGGGCAGCTGGGTGCATGAACGCCTGCTGCAGATGCCGCAGGCCCGTTCGCTCGAAGGACTGCCAATGGCGACCGCAAAGTCGGCGCCAATGCCACCGTTGGAAGGCTGCACCTTCGAGGGATTCCGCAATCCCGACGGCTCGGTGGGCAGCCGCAACATCCTGGCGATCACGACCACGGTGCAATGTGTCGCCGGCGTGGTGGAGTTTGCGGTGCGGCGCATCAAGGACGAACTGATGGCGTCGTTTCCGCATGTCGATGATGTGGTCGGTCTGGAGCACAGCTATGGCTGCGGTGTGGCGATCGATGCGCCCGATGCGGTGATCCCTATCCGTACCCTGCGCAACATCAGCCTGAACCCGAACTTCGGCGGCGAGGTGATGGTGGTCAGTCTGGGTTGCGAGAAGCTGCAGCCCGAGCGCTTGTTGCCGCCGGGGGTGATCCCGATCAGCGACCAGCGCGGCGCGCAGGAGCCCGAAGCGCTCGACGTGGTGTGCCTGCAGGACGCCGGCCATGTCGGCTTCTTGTCGATGATCGACTCGATCATGCGCCAGGCGCGGGTGCACCTGGAGCGCCTGAACCGGCGCCGGCGTGAAACGGTACCGGCGTCAGAGCTGGTGGTTGGTGTGCAATGCGGTGGCAGCGATGCGTTCTCCGGTGTCACCGCGAATCCGGCCGTGGGTTTTGCGACCGACCTGCTGGTGCGCGCCGGCGCCACCGTGATGTTCTCAGAGACCACCGAGGTGCGCGACGGTATCGACCAGCTCACGGCCCGTGCGGTCAATGCAGAGGTGGCCCAAGCCATGGTGCACGAGATGGCGTGGTACGACCGCTATCTGGAACGGGGCAAGGTCGACCGCAGCGCCAACACCACGCCCGGCAACAAGGCCGGCGGCCTGTCCAACATCGTCGAAAAGGCGATGGGCTCGATCATCAAATCCGGTACTGCGCCGATCATGGGTGTCGTCCCTCCCGGTGAACGTGCGCGGCAAAAAGGTCTGTTGTTCGCCGCCACACCGGCCAGCGACTTCATCTGCGGCACATTGCAGCTGGCCGCCGGCATGAACCTGCATGTGTTCACCACCGGGCGCGGCACGCCATACGGGCTGGCCCAGGTGCCGGTGATCAAGATCGCCACGCGCAGCGACCTGGCGCGGCGCTGGCATGACCTGATGGATCTGGATGCCGGCCGCATCGCGACCGGCGAAAAATGCATCGAAGACGTGGGCTGGGAACTCTTTCACATGATGCTGGCCGTTGCCAGCGGCAAGAAGACCTGGTCCGAGCACTGGAAGCTGCACAATGCACTGGTGCTGTTCAATCCGGCGCCGGTGACCTGAGCGTTGCGACCCTCCTTCCGAACCTGTCATTGCCCTATTTATTGTCGTCTTTCAACCCACCCGGAGCATCTTTCATGCATCGCAGACACATCGCAACCATGGCCGCGTTCGCCGTACTTTGCGCGGCCGCGCCCATGCTCGCCATGGCGCAAGCCGACTATCCCACCAAGCCGGTGAAGATCATCGTGACATTTCCGCCCGGCGGCACCAGCGACGTGATGGCCCGGATGTTCGCCGAGGAACTCGGCAAGCATTTCAAGCAGCCGTTCGTCGTCGAGAACATTGGCGGTGCGGGTGGCATCGTCGGCACCGAACGCGCATCCAAGATGGCGCCCGATGGCTACACCCTGGTGCAGACCGGCGTCGGCCAGAACGCCGTCGCGCACGGCCTGGACCCAAACCTCAAATACAACTCGATGACCGACTTCATCCCGATCACCCAGGTGCATTCGGGCCCGAACGTGCTGGTGGTGCACCCGAGCACGCCGTTCAAATCGGTCAAGGATGTGGTGGACTATGCCAAGGCCAATCCGGGCAAGCTCGACTATGGGTTCACCCATGCGGCGTCCGGCCACATGGCGATGGAGTTGTTCAAGCAGACCGCCGGTATCTACATGACGGGCATTCCCTACCGCGGCGGCGGCCCGATGCTGAGCGACCTGCTCGGCGGCACGATCCCGATGATGTTCATCAACCAGGACGCGGCGCTGCAGCATGTCAAGGCCGGCAAGATGCGGGCGCTGGCGGTCAGCAGTGCGCAGCGCAATGCGCTGTACCCGGATGTGCCGACGATTGCCGAATCCGGCTACAAAGGCTTCGAGGCCCTGTCATGGTCGGGCTTGTCGGCAATCAAGGGAACACCGCAGCCGATCGTCGACAGAATCGAGGCGGCGATGGTGCAGATCATGCAGTCGGATGCGATCAGGCAGCGCATGGGCTCGGTCGGGTTCGTGATTCCCGCGCAGGGCGCCAAGCCCTATGCGGCGTTCATGCAGTCGGAGATCAACACCTGGACCAAGGTCATCAAGGTCGCGGGCATCAAGCCGCAATAGGCCTGCTGGCGGTGGATCAGCAGCTACCGCCGGAGCCCTGGCTTCCCGAGCGCGCACTGCGCTGGGTTGCCCTCACGCGGGTATAGGCGTATCGGGCAGCTGCAGCGCGCGTTCGTCGTCGCTTAGAGGCTCGATCCACTGCAGCTGCCGGTCCAGTACGTCCAGTGTCGCCTCGGACGCATCGACGCCGCTGGCCTGGCGGGCGCTGATGCGCTGGCGCAGCTCAGCACGGTCGGCCTGCGGTGCCAGGATGGCGAAATCCGCGCCTAGGGCATCGGCCAGCGCATGGAAGGCGTCGCGCTCGGCGCGCCGCAAAAAGGCGGCGTCGACGATCACCGACCAGCCCGCGCGCAACAACGCCCGCGCCGTGTCCTGCAGGTGCGTATAGGTACGCTGGTGTGCATCGGCGTTGTAGATGCCGGCGTTGATTGCAGCCCCGCTGTGTTGGTCGCGCTGCAGGCCGAACAGGCGCCGGCGCTCCACGTCCGAGCGCAGGCGCAATGTGCGGGCCTGGGTGTCGTGTTGCAGCAGCCGGTTCGATGCGAACGTTTTGCCGCAGCCGGCCAGGCCATGGGTGATGATCAGGCGTGGCCGCTGCGGCGCCACCAGGCGCTCGGCCTGGTCGATGCATACCAGCGCTTCGTCCAGGCTACCGCGCGACTGGCCGGCGCGGATCGCTGCTACCTTGGCCCGCACCATTGCGCGGTATACCGCGTAGAACGGCAGCAGGCATGCGGCTTCGTAGTCGCCACTGCGGCTGAAGGCCTCGTCGACGAACCAGTTGGCCAGGCCGCCCTGGCCATGGTCCAGCAGGTCGACATAGGTAAAGGCGATCTCATTGGCCACATCGATCCAGCGCAGCTCTTCGTTGAACTCCAGGCAATCGAACAGCCGCACCCGGCCATCGATCAGCACGATATTGGCCAGGTGCAGGTCGCCATGGCATTCACGCACCCGGCCCGCGCGGTGACGGGCCTGCATCAGGTTCGCTAACGCCGCATGCTGAGCCTCGGTCCATCGGCGCAAAGCGCCAAGTCGCTGCCCGACGAGGGCATCGGGCATCAACTGCGCCAGGTCCCGGAAATTGTCCAGCGCCGGCGCCAGCACCTGCGCCGGCGTCCCGAAGCGGGCATCGGTGGTGGCTACCGCCGCGCTCCGGTGAAACCCGGTCACGGCCTGGGCCAGGTCGCTGATGTGCGCGGCCGTCAAAGCGCCGCGCGCACACACCCGGTCCAGCCGCCCTGCTTCGTCGAAACGCCGCATCTGCACGGCGTATTCGATCACTGTGCCCACCGATCCGCCCCATTGCAGGCCGTTCGGCGCATCCCGGATCGGCAACACGTCCAGATAGATGTCGGGCGCAAATCGGCGGTTCAGGCGCAGCTCGTCCGCGCACATCTGCTTGCGCAGGGCCAGCGTGCTGAAGTCCAGGAAGGGCAGTTTGAGCGGCTTCTTGATCTTGTAGGCGCGATCACCGGCCAGCAGCACCCAGGAGATATGGGTTTCGACCAGATCGACCCGCTGCACCTGGCCCGGATAGCACTGCGGCTCCAGCAATGGCCGTAGTGTCGTGGGCAGGTCGTTTGGCGTAGGCAGGTCGTCTGGCGTAGGCAGGTCGTCTGGCGCGTGCATCCGAACGATGGTGCCAGATTTGCGCGGCGTCGGGGCTGACCGGACGCAATATCGCCGGTTTGCGGCAGCGCCGCGGTCTGCTACCGCGGCAGCCTGTCAGCGGATGAACGTGTCCAGGTAATCCGCGCCCAGGCCGTTGGCAGCGTAGTGCGCGCGGCACAGCGCGATCTTGCTGAACACGTCTTCGTAGCCGGTTTGCCTGCCGTCGGCGTCGAGGTAGACCATGGCACCATGGATGTTGAACAGCGTGATCATCTCGGTCGGGCCGCTGACCTGGTCCACCACCAGCGTGTGGATCTCGCCCGGCGGCTCGTAGACGAACGAGCCCTGCGTGGCGATCCAGTCGTGCTCCAGGTAACGCCAGGCGCCCTGGATCACATAACCGGTGACCCAGGACGGATGGATGTGGCGTGACAACACGCCCGACTTGCGCACCCGCAGCAGGTTGCACCAGCTGCCCGTGACGGTATTGAGCAATAGCGGGCGAAACCACACATCGGGCGCCTGCGGTACCCACACGCGTTCGTCGTCGGGAATGGCCTGGACAGCAATTTCAGGCTGGATGCCGGGGTGCTGGATGATCGTCATAGGGCTCTTGCGGATGGTGTGTTTTAGGTGATGAGGTAGCCACCGTCAACCGGCAACACGGTGCCGGTCACGAAGCCGGCCCAGGGCGAGGCGAGGAACAGGGCGGCGCCAGCAACGTCGGCCGGTGTGCCCCAGCGGCCCATCGGGGTCCTGGCCAGGATAGGCCCGCTGCGGGCGGGGTCCTGCTGCAAGGCGCTGGTCAACGGCGTTGCGATCCAGCCTGGCGCCAGCGCGTTGACGCGAATGCCGTCCGCTGCATAGGCAATCGCCAGCGACTTGGTCAGCTGCGCAATGCCGCCCTTGCTGGCCGAATAGGCCGGCACCAGGCCACCGCCAAAAAAGCTCAGCATCGAGGCGGTATTGATGATGCAGCCCTTGGAGGTCTTGAGCAGTGCGCGCGCGACTGCGCAGGTGCGCATGCTGCCGTTGAGGTTGATGTCGAGTACCTCGGCAAACACGGCCGGGTCGTGCTCCTCGCCGCGGCGGATGGTGCCAGCGCAGTTGACCAACACATCGAGCCGCGCCAGCGTGCCGATCGTTCGCTTCACCGCTGCATCGTCGCGCACATCCAGGGCCACCACCGCAATGCCGGCCAGCTCGGGCGCAGCCCGTGCGCACTCGATCTCGGTCGGGGTCACACCACTGACGGTCACCACCGCGCCCTGGGCATGAAAGGCGGCACCGATGCCGGCGCCAATACCGCTCGTTCCACCAACGACCAGCACCTGGCGGCCGCGAAAAAAGTCGTTTGTCATGTTCGCTCCAGTGCGCCCATGGCGGGTCAGGCCAGGGTCAGCGATCGCCAACCGCGTTGCGCTGCGATGGCCGACAGTTGTGGGTCCGCATTCACCACCACCGCGACGTTGGCCGCCTCCAGCAAGGGCAGGTCGTTGATCGAGTCGCTGTAGGCGGTGCTGTCAAACTGCCCCAGTTGCTGGCCACGCTGCGCCAGCCATGCGTGCAGTCGGGTCACCTTGCCGGCGCGCATGTTCAGTACCCCGCAGGCGGCGCCGCTGAAGCGGCCATCGACCAGCTCGGGTTCGGTGGCGATCACGTCGGCGATACCCAGGTAGTCGGCTGTGAGTGTCGTCAGGAAACGGTTGGTCGCCGTCGTCAGCACCACCAGGTCGCCCCGTTGCTGGTGTTCCCGCACCCGGTCGTGCGACCCTTGTGGAATGCGTGGGATCACCTGTTCGTGTAGGAATGCCTGGCGTAGCGGCTCCCATTCTTCAGGCGTACGCCCCTTGAGCGTCGATAAGTAGAAACCGGCGAACTCGGCTGCGTCGACCGTACCGGCCTTGTAGCGCGCCTCGATATCGGCGCTGCGCTGAGCAAACGCAGCGCGCTCGAGCACGCCTTGATCCATCAGGAAGTCGCACCACAACACATCGCTGTCGCCAGACAGTAACGTGTGGTCCAGGTCAAACAGCGTGAGGTGGCCCCCACGCTTGTCACTGAGCGTCATGGTTGGCGCAGATGCCAGGCCTTGGGCCGGGTGAAGGTCTGGATGCCGTAGGTCGACAGGGTCAGGCCGACACCCGAATCACCGACGCCACTCCAGGGCAGGCGCGGGCTGACCCGGTCGCAGCAGTTCCAGTAAACGCTGCCGGCATGTACCTGTGCCAACACGGCGCGGGCCCGGGCTTCATCGGGCGTGAAGACGCCGCCCGTCAGGCCATAGCGGGTGTCGTTCATCAGCCTGACGGCCTCTTCATCGCCGGACACCTGCTGGATGCCGATCAGCGGGCCGAAGGTTTCTTCGCGCATCAGGTCCATCGTGTGGTTGACATCGCTAAAGACGGTGGGCGCATACCAGTTGCCTGGGCCTGGCAGGCGTTCACCGCCACACAACAATGTTGCGCCCTTGACCTTGGCGTCGCGCACCTGGGCGTCAAACACATCGAGTTGCGCAGCGCGTGTGATCGCACCGATGTAGGTGTCGTCTCGCGCTGGATCCCCGATCGTGAAGCCCTGGACCGTGTCGATGAAGGCCTGCACGAACGCATCGTGGATTTTTTCGTGCACATAGATGCGTTCGACCGAGCAACAGCTCTGGCCGGTGTTGTACATCGCGCCATCGGCCAGCGAGGCAGCCGCCGTCTTGGGGTCGGCATCGTCGCAGACATAGGTCGGGTCCTTGCCGCCGAGCTCGAGCTGCAGCTTGACCAGGCGCGGGCCCAGCGCCTGTGCGATGCGGGTGCCGGTCGCGTGCGAGCCGGTGAAAAACAGGCCGTCGATATCTTGCTCCAGCAAAGCGGCTCCCACAGCCGCGCCGCCGACGAGTACCGAAAACACCTCGCGCGGCACGCCGGCCGCATGCAGCAGCCGGCCGATTTCCAGGCCGGTCAAGGTGGCGTATTCCGATGGCTTGTACAACACGGTGTTGCCGGTCAGCAGCGCCGGGAGAATCACATTGCAGCCGACGAACCAGGGGTAGTTCCAGGCCGAGATGTTGGCCACCACGCCCAGTGGAATATGCTCGATCTGCTCGCACATCCCGGCATCGTCGAACACGGTCTGGGTTGCCACCGCCGGTGCGGCCTGCTCCAGGAAAAAGTCGATTCGGCCCAGCAGTCCGTTGAGTTCATTGCGCGACATCGCGATCGGCTTGCCGGTCTCGGAGGTCATCACGGCGGCCAGCGCATCGCGTTGTGCCACCACCGCAGCACGGAAATGCACGATGCAGGCGCGCCGCTCTGCGATCGGTTGCGCGGCCCAGGCCGGCTGCACCGCACGTGCGGCCACGGCCTTGGCGGCGACCGAACGCGCATCGTCGGCAGGGACACGGGTGATCTCGGCGCCGGTGGCGGGGTTGTGGATGGCGAGTTGGGACATCTGGATCAGGGTGTGCGTGTGGCAAGGGCCGCGGCAAGAAAGTCCAGCAGGATCGGCGTGTCGTTGAGCGTACCGTGTTCTTCCTTGTGGAATTCCGGGTGCCATTGCACTGCGGCGACCCAGGGGCCGGCGGTATGGCGGATCGCCTCGATGATTCCGTCCTGCGGGCTGAGGGCCTCCACGACAAAATCCTGGGCCAGGTTCTTGATACCCTGGTGGTGCACGCTGTTGATGGTGTGGCGGTTTTCGCCCGGAAGCAGTTGCGCAAGGCGGCTGCCGGCAACCAGTTCGACTGCATGAAAGTTCAGGTCGTAGGTCTGCGCGTCGCGGTGCACCAGCGCTTGCGGCTGCTGGGTGCCGATGTCCTGGTACAGGCTGCCGCCAAAGGCCACGTTGATCAGTTGCAGGCCGCGGCAGATGCCGAACACCGGTTTGCCGGCGGAGACAAAGGCATGCACCAGGGAGATCTCGTAGGCGTCGCGGTTGCGGTCGCCCATCCAGGCGTCCTTGAGCGGAGGTTCGCCGTAACTGCCCGGCCATAGGTCAGCGCCACCGTGCAGCACCAGTCCGTCGAGCCATTGCGCATAGTCGGCAACCGTGATGTCGCCGCGCGCCGTTTCGCCGGTGGGCGACGGAATCATTACCGGTAGGGCGCCGCCGGACATGACCCAGTGCGGCACCGACTGTTCGACGTACTGCAAGGTCTTGCGCGCAAACGCAGTGCGCGTTGGGTCCGGATAGAGGAAGCAGGCGCTGACACCGATCCTGGGCCTGTCGTTCACATTCTTGGTCATGCTCACATCGCCGCCTGGAACAGCGCTTCGAAATCCGCCGCTGTGCAGGGGCGGGGGTTGGTCTGGTGGCACATGTCGGCCATTGCGATCTCGACCAGGCGCGGCAGGTGCTCGGCCTTGACGCCGTGCCTTGACAGCGGTCCCTGGATGCCGACGCTGACCTTGAGTTCGCGCAACCACGGCACAAATGCCTTGCCGCCACCGGCCACACCGCACACATGCGCCAGTTCGTCGAACTTCGCCGGTGCCGCCGCGAAGTTCCAGTCCAGCACGGTATCAATCATCAGCGCATTGGCCAGGCCATGGTGCAGGTCGCAAACCGCGCCCAGCGCATGGGCGCAGGAATGCACCGCGCCGAGATCCTTCTGGAACGCGATTGCGCCCATCATCGAGGCCATCATCATGTCGGACCTGGCCTGCAGGTTGTTCGGCTGCTGGACGGCAGTCAGCAGCGCCCGAGCCGCAATGCGCGTGCCCTCGAGCGCGATGCCGTCGCACAGGGGGTGGTAGGCCGGTGACAGGTAGCTCTCGATGTTGTGCGTCAGTGCGTCCATGCCGGTGGCAGCGGTCACTGGGGCCGGCAAGCCGAATGTCAGCTCGGGATCGGCGAACACGGTTTTCGCCAGGATCTTGGCGCTGAACACCACACGCTTGAGATGGCTGTCGTTTTCGCTGACGACGCTGGAGCGCCCAACCTCGGAGCCGGTACCTGATGTGGTTGGCAGAGCGACGAAATACGGCAATGCGTTGGTGATCGGCTTGACCTGGGGGTGGTCCCACACATACTCCAGAATGTCGCCCTCATGCGTGGCCGCCACGCCGACGATCTTGGCCACATCCAGCGCGGCGCCGCCGCCAAACCCGATCACGCAGTCCGCGTTGTGCGCCTTGAACGCCGCCGCACCGTCCATCACCTGGCTGCAGGTCGGATTGCCGAACACACCGCTGAACACTGCCACGTCGAGGCCTGCCAAATAGCGTTGAAACTCGGTCAACACCGGCAACGCGCCCAGCGCCCGGTCGGTCACGATCAGCGGTCGCTTGCAGCCATGCTCGAGCAGATGCGCGCCGACCCGTTTACGCGCGCCGGCGCCAAACTGGATGGGTGTGGGGAATGAAAAATGGGTGATGGTCATGATGTGCTGAAAGCTAAATAGGGGTCATAAATAGGGGTCAGAGTCCAATTATCCGACGGCGCGACGCCCGCGGCTGTGTCGGCCCGTGGATCAGGTCCCGAACCAACGCCAAGTCATCGCCCAGAGCGCTCAGATAATTTCGAAATACCGTTTCATCTCCCAGTCGGTTACCGCGTCGAGCCACTGGCGCCACTCCCAGTCACGGGTGGCGGCGAAGTGGTCGACGAAACCGTCGCCAAGCCAGTCGCGCGCGACTATGGATTGTTCAAAGATGCGGCTGGTCTCGATCAGCGTGCGCGGCGCGCGGGGAATGTTCTCGCCACCGACATTGGTGCCGGTTATCGGCGGTGCCGTCAGCTTGAGTCCTTTTTCGACACCGTCCAGGCCGGCGGCGATGACGGCTGCCATCGCCAGATAGGGATTGACATCGGCACCCGGACAACGCGTCTCCAGCCGGGTCGCCTTGGGACTGCCTGCGATGACACGAAAACTTGCGGTGCGGTTGTCAAAGCCCCAGGTCGGCTTGACCGGCGCCCAGAAGCCGTCGACCAGGCGCTTGTAGCTGTTGATGGTCGGCCAGATCATGGGCGCGAACTCCATCATGCAGGCCACCTGTCCGGCCAGGTAGCTCTCGAACAGCCGGCTCATCTTGCGCGGCGCTTTCGCGTCGAAGAAGAGGTTACTTTTGCCATCTGACAGGCTCTGGTGGATATGGCCGCTGCAGCCCGGCATGGTCTGGTGCGGCTTGGCCATGAAGCTGGGCATGATGCCAAAGCGCGAACCGATCTCCTTGGCGCCGGTCTTGAACAGGATGGCGCGATCAGCCTGTTCCAGCGCCTCGGAAAATCCGATCGCCGCCTCGTACACACCCGGGCCGGTCTCGGTGTGCAGGCCCTCAATCGGTACCTTGAAGGCCAGCATCTGGTCCATCAGCGCATTGAAGAAATCGCGGTGCTGGTTCATGCGCAGCAAGGAGTAACCAAACATGCCGGGCGTCAGTGTCTGTGGCGCCACACCCCTTTTGGCCGCCCAGGTATCCGGGGTCTCCAGGAAGTTGAACCACTCGAATTCCATGCCGGTCATGACCTGGAAACCCATCTTCTCGGCGCGCTTGAGCACCCGCTTGAGTGCCTGGCGCGGGCACTGTGCGTGTGGCGTGCCGTCGGAGTTCACGAATTCGCCCAGGAAGAACGGCGTGTTCGCGTCCCACGGAATGTTGCGCGCGGTGCCCAGGTCGAGCCGGGCCAGCGCATCGGGAAACCCGTGCTGCCAGCCGGTGGCGGTGGTGTTGTCGTAGGTGACATCCATCATGTCCCAGCCCAACACCACGTCGCAAAAACCGAAACCCCCGGCGGGGTAGGCCTCGGCCGCGCCGAGGAACTTGTCGATGTGCAGGTACTTTCCGCGCAGAACACCGTCGATGTCGCTGACCGCGACCTTGACCTTGGAGGCCCCGGACAGCTTGACGCCCTGGATGGCGGGATGTTCGGCCAGCGTGGCTTTTCTGGATGGGGCCATGGTGGAATGTCGCTTCAGTTCGTGGGCCAGGCTGTCGAATCAGCTGCGCTGGGACTGTGCGTGCTGCCGTGCGAACTCTTCTTCCGGCGAGAGGATCAGGCGCGTACGGCCGACCAGCGCAAAGTAGACAATGCCGATGCTAAACCAGATGGCAACCCACATCACGCCTTGCTGGTAGACCGGATCGGTGAGCTGGAAATACAGCGTCACAGCGGCGATCACCACGGTGAGGTTGGCGCCCAGCACACCGAACGGGCTACGGTAAGGTCGATGCAGTTGCGGGAAATTCCTGCGCAACAAGATGAACGACAGGGCCTGCATGATGTAGGAGAACATCGCCCCGAACACCGCCATGTTGAGCAGGGTGCCGCCGATCACCGCCGCGCCCTTGTCCGCACCCAGGTTGAACCACAGGATGAACATCACGGCCAGGGCCAGCAGGGAGCCGGCGATCATCGCGATGTGCGGCGTCTTGCGGCTGCCATGGGTCACCGACAGGCCAGAGGGGAAATAGCCGGCGCGGCTGAGCGAATAAATCTGCCGGCCCTTGGCGAAGATGATGGTGTGGAAACTGGCCACCAGGCCCAGCACCGCGACCAGCGCCAGCGTCTTGGCGATGCCGTCACCGTAGATCGCCTTGAAACCGTCGAGCAGTGGCTCGCCCGAAGTGCCAAGCTTGTGGGAGCCTATGCCTGCCACCGACGGATTGAGCCACAGGATCATGAAGGCCGACACGATCAGCGTGAAGATGCCGGCCAGGATGCCGCGCGGCATGTCGCGCTTGGGGTCCACCGACTCTTCGGCCGCCAGCGGCAACTGCTCGATCGCCAGGAACAGCCAGACCGCGAACGGCAGGCAAGCCAGCACGCCCATGAAGCCCTTGGGCAGAAACGGTCCGTTTCCGTCGGGCAGGGCCTTGCCATCGGAGCCGACGTTCATCGCCCACTTGGCAAAGTCGATCGAGGGCAGGGCGCTGACCCAGAACACGACCAGGCAACCCAGCGCCAGCAGCGTCACGACCAGTGTGACCTTGAACGACAACTCGACGCCGACGATGTTGAGCCCCACGAATACGATGTAAAAGCCGATCCACCACAGTGGCAGCCATTCGGTCGGGGTACCGAAGATGCCGCCCATATAGCTGCTGATGAAATAGACGATCACTGCCGGCGTCAGCACATACTCGACGTTTTCCGCCAGTCCGGTCAGGAACCCGCCCCAGGGCCCCATGGATGTGCGTGCAAACGAGTAGGCGCCGCCCGTATGCGGCAATGCCGGTGACATCTCGGCGATCGAGTAAGTCAGACCCAGGTACATGATGGCGATGACGATCGTGGCCAGGAACATGCTGCCCCAGCCGTTGGCCAGGCCCAGGTTCCAACCCGAGAAATGGCCGGATATCACCGCGCCCACACCCAGCGCCCACAGCGACCAGACCCCGGCATAACGGCGCAGGCCGCGTTTCTCGAAGTAACTCGCGTCAACCTTGGTGTAGTTGACGCCGGAAGTCTCTTTCATGGTGATTTCCTTCAAGTTGAGTGTGGAACCAGGCTGAGCGCGATATTAGGAACGGACGAGGACCTTCGCTATCCCGAATCGGCAAACCGGCAGAATCCGTGTCGACGCAAACCGGCATCTGCGGCCGGCACTGGTAGAAACCCGAACAACATGCAGGTGCATGCACCTGCGAGAATCCAGCGGTGTTCGCCCGCGCCAATAACCTGCCGCCTGAGGCGATCCGCTATCTGGTATCTGGTCTATCAGATGCACCTGGTGCGGCGCAGCTGCAATTTACCGATGCCCAGGAGCAGGCATCGGCGCTGCAGGGGTGGAACCAGGACTACCTGCAACTCAGCGCCGGCGCGTTTCACGGCGAACTCATCCAGGTGCAGGGAACGGGCATCCGCCTTTTCATTGAACAAGTCCAGCAGTCCGTGCTGCAGACGGGCGTACTGGACAGTGATGTGCTGGCGCTTGGAATTCCCCTGCATGCCAGTGGCACCAGCGTGTTCTGCGGGACTCCCTGTTCGAGCGATACTTTGCATCTCTTTTCCGGATCGTCGGGTTTCGAATTCCGTCCGTCGCGTCTTCACACCATGCTGGGGATCGAACTGCGGCTCGAACCGGCAGTCCTCGGCGCAGCCGGAACCACAGGGGTGCACAGGCAGGACCTGGTTTTGCCGCCGCAGTCGGGAGTGCTGGGATTGGCTCCGGCGGCATTGGCCCAATTGCAGACCTACCTGCTGAACCTGTTCCGTTCGGCCCGGACCCACCCGTACCTGCTGTCGAACCCGGCGATCGTTGCCGCCGTGGCCGACTTCCTGCTCGACCACATGGCGCCGTACATGCCCGCGATGGCGCCGCCGGGCAGGCGCAACGGCCATTGGAGCCTGGTGCGACGGGCCATTGCGCTGGTGCATGCGCGACCCGAATATCCGCCTACGGTGGCCCAGTTGTGCCTGGACCTGGGTGTGAGCCGGCGTACGGTGCAAAGTGGTTTTCGGCAGCTGCTGGGAATCGGCCCATTGGCCTACCTGAAGGCCGTGCGCCTGCACCAGGCGCGGCAGGCGCTGAAACAGGCCGGCTCGGTGACCGAAGCGGCAACCAGTTGCGGTTTCTGGCATTTCGGGCATTTCGCGCAGGACTACCAGGTTCTTTTCGGCGAGAAACCATCGGAGACGCTGCGCCGCCACAACGGCAAGTAGCATTGCGCGAATGCCCGCCGGTGGCCGAGCCATCCTGGCCGGTCCGATCAACTATTTGTCGGTTCAAGCTCCAGGTCAGCGCTGGCGCAACCCCAGCACCGTGACCGCGCCCACCAACTGCGCCGGCGCGATGACCTGAGCGAACACCAGCCAGGCCAGAACCTGTGCGAATATGGGCTCGATATTCATGATGGCCGAGTTGCCCGCCACAGCGCGGTCCAGATCGGGAAGGTTTTGAAGGCCAGCAGGACCAGCGCCACCGGCAGAAGCGTGGCGAAGTCGGTGGCTCTGAGGGTGCGCGGACCGGCGACTGTCACGGCAGGCTGGCCAGATGCGCCTGTGCGGCGGCGGCCAGCTTTTCGTCGAAAGTGGCCAGCGGGGCCTTAAGTTCGGCGGCCAGCCAGAGGTAGGCGGCGTCGTACGTGGAGAGGCGATAACGCGTGGCCAGGTCGAGGACGGCGGCCGGTTCGACGGGATGGAGCTCGACATCCATCTGCGAGAACATTCGCAGTCCGTCGGCAGCAATGTCCGGCCGGCCGGCCTTTTGCTTCTTTGCCGCTACGCTGGCCATCTCAAAGGGCAGCAAGGAGGGCGCGTGCAAGGCCTTGCCTCGGATGCGCTCTGCTGCCTGAGCTTGCCACTCTTCCTGGAACACCAGACCGGCCAGCGTGCTGCAGTCCACCACCAGTGGCGGCAGGACCCTGTAATGCGGTGGCGGCTCCGCCACAAACAGCCGCTGGCTCAACGGGAATCCCGGTCGGCGCGGATGATGTCGACACCGAGTGGGGCGTCGGTGACAGGTCCAGGGTACTTGGCGTTCAGTTCTGCAACCACCTGCTCTACCGTCTTCCAGCCTTGTCGGACGATGGGGTAGCCGCGCTGGTCAAATCCAACCACCTTTCCCTCGTGGCCCATCGGGTTATCCGGCCTTGGAGCGCCCACCTCGCCGCCCTGCACGGCCTGCTCGATGAGAAACATCAATTCGCCCTGCAGCGACCGGTGGTTGCGCGAGGCGCGTTGGCGCAGCGCTTCTGCCCACTGCTCTGGGACATCTTTGACAGAAATATTGGCCATATCAGCTCCAAATTGAATCTAAACCGCATTATGTTCATCGTTTGGATGCAAGTCAACCGCGATTTACATCCGAAACCTAAGTTTCCAGGATCACCCCGCCGACAATGGCCGCAGCAACGCCGCAAGATCGCTTTCCGTAAACAGCGGCTGCTTGCGCACCGCGGCACCGCTGTACATGTTGTCGGCCAGCGCGGCCTTGTGTTTCTGCAGCGCCAGGAGCAGGGCGTCCAGGACCGTGATCTGCGACCTGGCCAGCCCTTTGCTGCTCAAGGCCTCGCTCACGGTCAGAAAGTGGAACAGGCTCCAGATTTCGCCCAGGTGGTTTTCCATCGGGGTGCCCGACAGGCACAGCCGGTGCCGGGTCTGCAACTCGCCCACGACTGCGCGGCGTGGGTGCTGGCGTTCTTGATGTTCTGCGCCTCGTCCAGCACCACCAGATGCCAGGGGTGCTGCAGCCAGCGCTCGCGCTGGAGCAAGGAGTAGGGCGCGATCACCAGATCATGCCGGGCGATGGAATCGGTCACGCCATGGCGGTCCTTGCCGTGGATGACCAGGCTGCGCAATTGGGGACAGGATCGGGCCGCTCAGTTCCGCACCCGGGCTGGATTATTCCGTCGTGGCCCGGCCGGCTCGACCAGGCCGGGCAGTGTGGTGGTAGCGAACATGGATTCGTCTTCTCATCGTTGCTTCAATGGGTGCACGGGGTCGACCCGGCCCTTGCCCTGCCGACCTTGCCATGCTCGTGTCGCTCAGCGCGCCGGCGCGCCCGATGCGATCCCCATGTCGTGCAGCGTGAGCGTAACGGCATGCACCGCCTGGCGCATTTCGTTCGGCCCGATGGCGCCGATGCAGCCCACCCGAAATGTCTCGACCTGCGTCAATTTACCCGGATACAAGACAAATCCGTGGGCCTTTGCGGCCTCGTAAAAGCGCTTGAAATCGTAGTTCGGGTGCGCGGGTGCGTGGAACGTCACGATGATCGGCGCCTGCACCTTCGGGTCCAGGAATGGCTTGAACCCCAACGCCGCCATGCCCTGCACCAGCACCTGGCAATTGGCGGTGTAGCGAGCCAATCGCGCCGCCTGCCCGCCTTCTTCCTCGAACTGCTTGACTGCTTCGGCCAGCGCCACCACCACATGGGTCGGCGGCGTGAATCGCCACTGGGTGGTTTTCTCCATATAGACGTACTGGTCGTGCAGGTCCATCGCCAGCGACTGGCTGTTGCCGGCGCATGCGTCCAGGATCGCCTTGCGGATGAATACGAAGCCCATACCGGGAACGCCTTCCAGGCACTTGCCGCTGGCCGCGACCAGCGCGTCAAAGCGCGTCAAGCGGGCGTCGATCGGTAGCGCGCCGAAGGAACTCATCGCGTCGACGATCAGGCCCCTGGCGTGACGCTCGCACACATCGGCGACCGCCTGCAGCGGGTTGAGCACACCGGCGCCGGTTTCGCAGTGAATCAGCACCACATGGGTGATGCCGGGGTCGGATCTGAGCTTTTCATCGAGTGCTGCCGCGCCAACCGGCTGTGCCTCGTCGAAAGACAGCACCGAGCAGCGCCGACCCATCATGCTGGTGAGCTTGGTTGCGCGCTTGCAGTAGGCGCCGTTGTCGAGCACCAGTACATGGCCATCGCGCGGCACCACGGTGGCCACGGCCGCCTCGACACTGAAGGTGCCGCTACCCTGCAGCGGCACCACGACATGCGAGTCTGCGCCGTGGACGATGGCCAGCAGGCTGCGGCACAGGCCCGCGGTCACGGCATTGAATTCTGCGTCCCACGAACCCCAATCGCGCAACATGGCCAGCTTGGTGCGCAAGGTCGTGGTCAGGGGCCCGGGCGTGAGCAGAATTTTGTCCCTGTCCATGTGCGGATCCTTCAATAATGGGGGCAAACGCGAGGCATTGGAGTGGGCAGCGTGGACATCGCCATCGCGGTGGGATTGTCTGACCAGGGCTTTCTGTTTGTCAATTGTTTTTTGTAAATTGTTGACAATTCATGGTTTTGTGCTTCAATGCGGTCATGCCCGCTGCCCTGCAACCCATGACCGCCCGTTCAGCTCAGCACCCAACCATTGCGCTTTTGCAATCGAACTCGCTCACGATGGCGGTTCAGCAGGAGGTCGAGCGCGCCATCCTGGCCGGCGAATACGCGCCAGGTGACAAGCTCAACGAAGCGGCGCTGGCGCTCAAACTCGGCGTATCCCGCGGGCCGGTGCGCGAGGCTTTTCGCATGCTCGATGAAGCCGGGCTGGTGCGTACCGAAAAGAACCGCGGCGTATTTGTACGCAGCATCCCCATCGACGAGGCGATCGAGATCTTCGAATTGCGCGCCACGATGGAAGAGCTTGTTGGCCGGCGTCTTGCTGGCGCGATGACTCCGGCGCAGCAACACGAGATCGAAAACCTGGTGCACGCCATGGAGGACGCGGTCAAGGCGGCCAATTCACACGACTACCACCTGCTCAATCTGCAATTCCACGACCGCCTGGTCGAGATGGCCGGCAACCGCAAGCTCGCCATGATCTACCGCAAGCTGGTCAAGGAGATTTCGCTGTTTCGCCGCCTCAACCTGGCTGGCCACAACGTGCTGCCGGTGTCGGCCCACGCGCACTGGGAAATTCTGGAGGCCATCAAATCCGGCGACCCCGATACTGCCGGCCGCGCGCTGTTTGACCATGCCATGGACAGCAAGGCGCGCACGATCGAGAACGACGTGCAGCGTCGCGGCGCCGAGTCGCCGACCACCCCACCCTGGAAGCCATCGTGATGTTGCATGTCAACGGCCGGCAATACAAGTTGCCCACCAGTCCTACCGTCGTCGTCTGCGTCGACGGCTGCGAACCCGACTATCTGGCGCAGGCCGTTGCCACCGGCAACATGCCCTGGCTCAAGCGGACACTGGCCAAGGGATCCGGCCTGATCGCCGAAAGCGTCGTGCCCAGCTTCACCAACCCGAACAACCTGTCCATCGTGACCGGCGCACCGCCGAGCGTGCATGGCATCTGCGGCAACTACCTGTACGACACCGTGACCGGCACTGAAGTGATGATGAACGACGCCAAGTGGCTGCGCGCACCTACCTTGCTTGCGGCACTGGCCGACGCCGGAAAGTCGGTGGCTGTCATCACCGCCAAGGACAAGTTGCGCGCCTTGCTGGGTCACAAGATGAAAGGCATCTGCTTTTCCTCGGAGAAATCGGACCAGGTCACGCTGGCCGATAACGGCATCGAGAACGTGCTGGCGCTGGTTGGCAAGCCCTTGCCCAGCGTCTACAGCGCCGATCTGTCGGAGTTCGTGTTCGCGGCTGGCGTCAAGCTGATGCAGACCCGCAAGCCCGATGTGATGTACCTCTCCACAACCGACTACATCCAGCACAAGCACGCCCCCGGCACGCCCGGCGCCAATGCGTTCTACGCCATGATGGACGGTTACCTGGGCCAGCTCGACGACATGGGGTGTGTCATTGCGCTGACGGCCGACCATGGCATGAACGCCAAGGTGGCGATGGATGGCACGCCCGATGTCATCTATTTGCAGGACTGGTTCGACGCCTGGCTCGGCAAAGCCGCTGCCCGCGTGATCCTGCCGATCACCGACCCCTATGTCGTGCACCACGGTGCGCTGGGCTCCTTTGCCACCGTGTACATGCCCAAGGGCAGCGACATCGATGCCGCCTGCAATCGTCTGCGTGCGGTGAATGGCATGGAAGTGGTGTTGACGCGCGAACAGGCGGCTGAGCGCTTCGAGTTGCCGGCCGACCGCATCGGCGACATGGTCGTCGTATCCGAGCGCTTCACGGTGATCGGCACCAGCGCCGCGCGCCACGACCTGTCGGCGCTGGAAGTGCCATTGCGCTCGCACGGCGGCATCAGCGAACAACGGGTGCCGCTGATCGTGAATCGTCCGCTGCCGGGGCTGGACCATGGTCGCCACTTGCGCAACTTCGACGCATTCGACCTCGCCTTGAACTACGCCCAGTAAGGCCGACCGGACTCCTGCCATGATCGAACAATTCATTCTTGACAACCAGCTCAATGCGATGCGCATGGCTGGCGCCAGGATGGGCGCCGAGCGTACTGGCGATCGCGCGATCGCCGTCACCAACCCCTACTCCGGTGCCACCATCGGCACGGTGCCCAAGGCCACGCTGGAGGAGGTGCGTGCCATCTTTGCCAGGGCCCATGCGTACAAGCCGACGTTGACGCGCTTCGAACGTGCCGCCATCCTGAACCGCGCGGCCAGCATCGCAACGCGCAGGCTCGACGAAGTGGCCGCAATGATCTCGGCCGAGTCGGGCCTGTGCATGAAAGACGCCATCTACGAGGCCGGCCGTGTCAGTGATGTGTTCCTGTTCGGTGCCAACGAGGTCATCAAGGACGACGGCCAGATCTTCAGCTGCGACCTGACGCACCACGGCAAGAAGCGCCGGGTATTCACCCAGCGCGCGCCGCTGCTGGGCGTGATCAGCGCGATCACGCCGTTCAACCACCCGATGAACCAGGTCGCGCACAAGGTCATCCCCAGCGTGGCCACCAACAACCGGATGGTGCTCAAGCCCTCGGAGAAGGTGCCGTTCTCCGCCATCCTGCTGGCTGACATTCTGTACGAGGCCGGCCTGCCGCCCGAGATGTTCAGCGTGCTGACCGGTGACCCGCGCGAGATCGCCGACGAGCTGATCACCAACGCGCATGTCGACCTGATCACCTTCACCGGCGGGGTTGCAATCGGCAAGTACATCGCCGCCAGGGCCGGCTACAAGCGCATGGTGCTGGAGCTCGGCGGCAACGACCCGCTGATCGTCATGGAAGACGCCGACATCGACGAGGCTTCGTCGTTGGCAGTGGCAGGCTCCTACAAGAATTCGGGGCAACGCTGCACCGCCGTCAAGCGCATGCTGGTGCATGAGGCCATCGCAGATCAGTTCGTCGAGCAGGTAGTGGCCAAGACCCGGGCCTGGACCTATGGCGACCCGAGCGACAAGAAGCTGGACATGGGCACCGTGATCGACGAGCCGGCCGCGATGTTCTTCGAAGCGCGCGTCAATGAGGCGGTGGCCCAGGGCGCCAGGCTGCTGGTGGGCAACCAGCGCCGCGGCGCCCTGTATGCACCCACGGTGGTCGACCGGGTGCGCCCGGAAATGCTGCTGGTGAAGGAAGAAACCTTTGGTCCGGTGTCGCCGATCATCCGCTTCAAGGACATCGATGAGGCGATCCGCATTTCCAACGGTACCGCGTATGGCTTGTCGAGCGGCGTGTGCACCAACCGACTGGACTACATCACGCGTTTCGTCAGCGAACTCGACGTAGGCTCGGTCAATGTACGGGAGGTGCCGGGCTATCGGCTGGAGCTCACGCCCTTCGGTGGCATCAAGGATTCCGGCCTGGGCTACAAGGAAGGTGTGCAGGAGGCGATCAAGAGTTTCACCAATATCAAGACCTACTCGCTGCCCTGGACCTGATCGGCGGCGCATGGCACCGTCGCCCGATCTCGGAGTGCAATCAAGGTGGCGTTGACCTGGCCCGTGGTGCTGGCGGTGCTGTTCGGCGCACTCCTGCACGCCAGCTGGAATGCCATGGTCAAATTCAGCAGCGACAAGTCGCTGGATACGGCGCTGATCAACCTGCTGGCGTCGTTCCTTGCGATCCCGATGGTGTGGTGGTTCGGCTGGCCACCGGTGCAGGCCTGGCCCTTCATCGCGGCCTCGATCGTGATCCATGTCGGCTATTACGTCGCATTGTCGGGCGCCTACCGGCATGGCGACCTGGGCTTGACCTATCCGCTGATGCGCGGCTCGGCGCCGTTGCTGGTGGCCTTGTCGGCCTCGGTGACGCTGGGCGAGACCTTATCACCGCTGGCGTGGATCGGTGTGGTCGGTGTCAGTCTGGGTGTGTTGACGCTGGGCCTGAGCAAACACGCGTTCGATGCGCCCAAAGCAGTGCAGTTTGCGCTCATCAATGCCGTCATCATCGCCAGTTACACGGTGGTTGACGCGCTGGGCGTGCGCGCGGCTGGCAGCGCCATGCAGTATGTCTCTGCCTTGTTCCTGTTTGACGGCTGGCCTTTTGCATTGATCGTCTTTGCACGGCGCAACGGGGCGGTCGGCGCCTACATCCGCCGGCGCTGGTCGGTATGCCTGGGCGGTGCCGTGGCGTCCATCGCTTCCTATGGCGTCGCCTTGTGGGCGATGACGCAGGCGCCGGTGGCCACCGTCGCCGCCTTGCGCGAGACCTCCGTATTGTTCGCCGCGCTGCTGGGCGTATGGTTCCTCAAGGAAGTGTTCACGCTGCGCCGCGCCATTGGCACCTGCGTGATCGTGTCCGGCGTCATGGCGCTGCGACTGGGCTGATGCACTCAGCGAATGGCCGTCCGGCGCGGCGATGTTGAAAAGGAGTCGGTCATGGGACTACCCACACAGGCGCAGATTGTCATCGTCGGCGGCGGTATTGCCGGCTGCTCCACCGCCTACCATCTGGCGCGCATGGGCAAGACCGATGTGGTGCTGCTCGAGCAGGGCAGGCTGACCAGCGGCACCACCTGGCATGCGGCGGGCCTGGTCGGGCAGATGCGGCCCAATCGCAATATGACGGTGATGAGCAAGTATGGCATCGAGCTGTACAGCACGCTGGAAGCGGAAACAGGGCTGGCAACCGGCTGGAAGCAATGCGGCAGCGTCAACGTGGCGCGCACACCCGAACGCATGCAGGTGCTGAAAAAGCAGGTCGCGATGGCCAACAGCTTCGGCGTCGAATGCCACCTCATTTCTACCGCCGAGGTGGGCGAGCGGGTGCCCATCCTGCGCACCGACGACCTGCAGGGCGGCATCTGGCTGCCGGGCGACGGCAAGGCCAATCCGGCCGACCTGTGCATGTCGCTGGCCAGGGGTGCGCGCAACCGGGGGGTTGCCATCCACGAAGGCATCGAGGTCACCGGGGTGATCATCGAGAGCGGCCGCGCCGTCGGCGTGCGCACCGCGCTGGGGGCCATTCGCTGCGACGTGGTCGTGAACTGCGCGGGCCAGTGGGCGCGCCAGTTTGGCCGTCTGGCGGGCGTCAACGTGCCGCTGTATTCGGCCGAGCATTTCTACGTGGTCACCGGCAAGATCGATGGCGTCACGCCGATGATGCCGGTGGTGCGCGACCCGGATGGTTTCATCTACTACAAGGAAGAAGTCGGCGGTATCGTGATGGGCGGCTTCGAGCCGGTCGCCAAGCCCTGGAAGGTGGACCCGATTCCGGCGACCTTCCAGTTCGAACTGCTGGACGAGGACTGGGACCAGTTCGAGCCGCTGATGACCAATGCGATCCACCGCACGCCGTGCCTGGAGACGGCCGAGATCAAGATGCTGCTCAATGGGCCGGAGAGCTTTACGCCCGATGGCAATTTCATCCTGGGCGAGGCGCCGGAGCTGCGCAACTATTTCGTCTGTGCCGGCTTCAACTCGGCCGGTATTGCGAACTCCGGCGGCGCTGGCCGCCTGATCGCGGAATGGATCATCGGCGGGGAGCCGAGCACCGACCTGTGGGACGTCGATATCCGCCGATTTGCCGCCTTCACCGGCAACCGCAGGGCCTTGTTCGAACGCACCGCCGAGACGCTGGGGCTGCACTACGCGATGCGCTGGCCACGGCAGGAACTGGAGACGGCGCGGCCGCTGCGCACCTCGCCACTGTATGACCTGCTGGCGGCCAAGGGCGCTGAATTCGGCAGCAAGAATGGCTGGGAGCGGGTCAACTTTTTCCGCGCCGATGGCGCCACCACGCCCGCGCACACGCTGGGCAAACCGCACTGGTTGCCATGGGTGATCGAGGAACAGCGCGCCACGCGCGAAACGGTTGCGCTGTACGACCTGAGTTCATTTTCCAAGCTGCAGTTGCAGGGCCACGGCGCGCTG
>JANNKH010000069.1:0-31216 GCA_031396205.1 Rhodoferax sp. | reverse complement strand
GCTCGACATGCACCACAGCGATTCCGTACCCACGTCGAAACCAATGCAGCCCCTCACCCTCTATTTTAGTCCGATGTGAGCAATTGCAATAGCGCCAGCGGATTGGTGATGGCGGCGTGTGCGCCCCACTGCTTGGTGTCGGCCTTCAGACCCAGGTAACCATAGGTCGCCGCCACGGTGGACATGCCGGCGGCACGGCCGGCGATGATGTCACGCTCATCGTCTCCGACATAGACGCAATGGCCCGGGTCCAGGCTAATTCGGCGCGCCGCTTCCAGCAGCGGCTCGGGATGCGGCTTGGCGTAAGCCGTGGTATCCCCGCAAATGACCACGGCCGCCTTGGCGAACCAAGGCATCGACCGTGTCAACGGATTGGTGAAACGGGCCGCCTTGTTGGTGACCACGCCCCAAGGCAGACCCTGCGACTCCAACTGCGCCAGCAGCGCCTGGACACCGTCAAACGCATGGGTACGCTGGGTCATGCACTGCTCGTAGTTGCGAAAAAACTCCTCCTTGAGACCGGCAAACTGCGCGTCCTCGGGTGTCATCCCAAAGGCTATGGACAACATGCCGCGCGCGCCAGCACCGGCCATATGCCGATAGCGATTCAAGGGAAGCGAAGGCAGGCCACGCTCGACACGCATCCTGTCGGCGGCCGCGCCCAGGTCAGGTGCGCTGTCGATCAAGGTGCCATCGAGGTCAAAAAGGACCGCGCCCACAGATCCAAACAGGCGTGTCGACAAAGGCCTCATGATCGGTCAGACGGTCTTTGTGCTGCCATCAGGTAGTTGACGCTGGTGTCCGCACTCAGCCAATATCGACGGGTCAACGGGTTGTACTCCATGCCGCGCGTGTGGCGTAGTTCCAGACCCCCGGCGCGGCAATAGCGGGCCAGTTCGCTGGGCCGGATCATGCGCTCGTAACTATGCGTTCCCTTGGGCAACAAGTTGAGCAGGTATTCGGCGCCAACAATGGCAAACAGGAATGACTTGGGATTGCGGTTGATGGTCGAGAAGATAACCCAACCGCCTGGTCGGACCAGCCGTTCGCACGCGCGCACGATCGATGCGGGATCCGGCACATGCTCCAGCATCTCCATGCAGGTGACGACATCGAACGACGCCGGTCGTTCTGCTGCCAACGCTTCCGCGCTGACCTCGCGGTACTGGATATTGGGTGTCGCGGCCTCCAGCGCGTGCAACTGGGCTACCTTGAGCGCCTTGTCGGCCAGATCAATCCCCAGCACCAGTGCCCCCTTGCGCGCCATCGAATCGGCCAAGATGCCGCCACCGCAACCGACGTCGAGCACCTGCCTGCCCGGCAGCGGGCACAGGCCGGATATCCAATCCAGCCGCAACGGGTTGATCTCGTGCAACGGTCGAAACTCACTGTCCTTGTCCCACCAGCGGTGGGCCAGATCAGAAAATTTGGCCAGTTCGGCCGGATCTACATTCACGCTCGTGCTCCTCGGGGACATTATCGGTTCAAGCGCTGATCGACGGCGTCGACGGGCATGGCCACAAAACAAAACCCCGCCGAGGCGGGGTTTTGGACAGAGCCCGGCAAGGGCTCCCAGTTTGGTTCACCGATTAATTGTTGGCACGGGTTCCAACAACTTCGATTTCCACGCGACGGTTCTTGGCGCGACCTTCGCCGGTCTTGTTGTCGGCCACTGGCTGCTTCTCGCCCTTGCCTTCGGTGTAGACACGGTTCTTTTCGATACCGCTGGACACCAAGTAAGCCTTCACGGCTTCTGAACGCCTCATCGACAGGCCCTGGTTGTAGGCATCGCTACCAACAGAGTCAGTATGGCCAACGGCAATCACGACTTCCAGGTTGACACCTTTGACTTTGCTGACCAGATCATCCAGTTTGGCCTTGCCTTCTGGCTTGAGCACCGACTTGTCGAAGTCGAAAAACGCGTCAGCAGCGTAGGTCACCTTGGTGGCTGCGGGCGGCGGCGGCGGCGGAGGCGGTGCCGGACGCGGGGCAGGTGCTGGGGCAGCAGCAGGCGCTGGCGCCGGCGCAGCGGCACGAGGAGCCGGAGCCGGTGCGGGCGCTGGCGCAGCTGCAACCGGAGCAGGCGCGACAATCGCGCCATCGCAACCAACGGCAGCAGTAGCCGGGGTCCAGGCGCTGTTACGCCAGCACAATTCGTTAGAGCCGTTTTTCCAGACCAGATCGCCGGAGCCATTGCGCCAGTTGTCGACTGTCTGTGCACCGGCCGCTGTTGCAAGTGCCACGGTAGCAATCAACATCGCCACTTTATTTAGATTCTTCATGGTTCTCCTTATCGAGACGTAAGCCGCAGCGGCGCTGCGAAACATTGAACGCGTCAGGTGACCGCCACCAAACGCATTAAGTTATTGTGCCATACAGGACCCGCCGAACCACGCCAGACCAGCCGCCGTTGCGTAGGAAATCAGGCCGAAAAGCCAGATCTGTTGCCAGTATGCGACAACCCCTTGCCTCTAAAATCAGGTCTTTCCGCCGCAAAGCCTGTTCATGACCCAGTTCGCAAAAGAAACCCTGCCTATCAGTCTCGAAGAGGAAATGCGGCGCAGCTACCTCGATTACGCGATGAGCGTGATCGTCGGTCGCGCCCTTCCGGATGCCCGCGACGGACTCAAGCCGGTTCATCGCCGGGTGCTTTTTGCGATGCACGAGTTGAACAACGACTGGAACCGGGCTTACAAGAAATCGGCCCGCATCGTCGGCGACGTGATTGGCAAGTACCACCCGCACGGCGACCAGTCGGTCTATGACACGATCGTGCGCATGGCGCAGGATTTCTCGATGCGCCACATGCTGGTGGACGGCCAGGGCAATTTCGGTTCGGTCGATGGCGACAATGCCGCGGCCATGCGCTACACCGAGATCCGGCTGGCCAAGATCACCCATGAGTTGCTGGCGGACATCGACAAGGAGACGGTCGATTTCGGACCCAACTACGACGGCTCGGAGAAGGAGCCGCTGGTATTGCCCAGCAAGTTGCCGAACCTGCTGGTCAATGGTTCTGGCGGCATTGCCGTGGGTATGGCAACCAACATCCCGCCGCATAACCTGAACGAAGTCGTCGATGCCTGCCTGCATTTGCTGCGCCACCCGACTGCCTCGATCGACGAACTGATGGAAATCATCCCGGCGCCGGACTTCCCCACCGGGGGCATCATCTACGGAATCAATGGCGTCAAGGACGGCTACCGTACCGGTCGCGGCCGGGTGGTGATGCGCGCCAAATGCCATTTCGAAGACATCGACAAGGGTCAGCGCCAATCGATCATCGTTGACGAGTTGCCCTACCAGGTCAACAAGAAGACGCTGCAAGAGCGCATGGCCGACCTGGTGCATGAGAAGAAGATCGAGGGCATCAGCCATATCCAGGACGAAAGCGACAAGTCAGGCATGCGGCTGGTCATTGAACTCAAGCGCGGCGAAGTGCCCGAGGTTGTGCTGAACAACCTGTACAAGCAGACGCAACTGCAGGACACCTTTGGCATCAATATGGTTGCGCTGATCAACGGCCAACCAAAGTTGTGCAATTTGAAGGACCTGATCGAGGTCTTTCTGGACCACCGGCGCGAAGTGGTCACCCGGCGCACCGTGTACACGCTGCGCAAGGCGCGCGAGCGCGGCCATGTACTGGAAGGGCTCGCCGTTGCGCTGGCGAACATCGACGACTTCATCGCCATCATCCGCAATGCGCCAACTCCGCCGGTTGCCAAGGTGGAATTGATGGCCAGATCCTGGGACAGCAAGCTGGTGCGGGAGATGCTGACGCGAACACGCGCCGATGGCGGCGCGGTGAACGCGGACGACTATCGACCCGACGGCCTGGACAAGTCCTGCGGCATGGGCACGGACGGACTCTACCGCCTGAGCGATACCCAGGCCCAGGAAATACTGCAGATGCGCCTGCAGCGCCTGACCGGCCTGGAGCAGGACAAGATCGTGGCTGAATACAAGGAGGTGATGGCCGAGATCGAGGATCTGCTGGACATTCTGGCCAAGACGGAACGGGTCTCCACCATCATCATCGACGAGCTGGGCCATATCAAGCAGGAGTTTGGTCAGGGAAAGATCGGCGCACGACGCAGCTTGATCGAACACAGTTCGTACGACCTGAGCACCGAAGACCTCATCACACCCACCGACATGGTGGTGACACTCAGTCACAGCGGGTATGTGAAGAGCCAGCCCTTGTCGGAGTACCGGGCGCAAAAGCGCGGTGGCCGTGGCAAGCAGGCAACGGCCACGAAAGAGGACGATTGGATCGACCAGCTGTTCATTGCCAACACCCACGACTACATTTTGTGTTTCTCGAATCGGGGTCGCCTGTACTGGCTCAAGGTATGGGAGGTTCCTCAGGGCTCGCGCGGCTCGCGCGGCCGGCCGATCGTCAATATGTTCCCGCTGCAGGAGGGCGAAAAAGTCACCGTCGTATTGCCCCTCACCGGGGAGAAGCGCAGCTTCCCCCCGGACCAGTATGTATTCATGGCGACCAGCATGGGTACGGTCAAGAAGACTGCGCTCGATGAGTTCAGCAACCCGCGCAAGGCCGGCATCATCGCTGTCGACCTGGACCCGGGCGACTACCTGATCGGCGCCGCCCTGACCGACGGCGCGCACGACGTGATGCTGTTCTCGGATGGCGGCAAGGCGGTGCGCTTCGACGAGAACGACGTGCGACCGATGGGACGCACTGCGCGGGGCGTGCGCGGAATGAACATGGACGATGGCCAGAGCGTGATCGCGATGCTGGTTGCCGAGGACGAGCAACAGTCGGTATTGACCGCTACTGAGAACGGCTACGGCAAACGCACCAGTATTACCGAGTACACCCGCCACGGACGCGGAACCAAAGGCATGATCGCGATCCAGCAAAGCGGGCGCAATGGAAAGGTGGTTGCCGCAACGCTGGTTCATGCCGACGACGAGATCATGCTGATCACCGACAAGGGCGTGCTGGTGCGTACGCGGGTCAGCGAGATCCGCGAAATGGGACGTGCCACCCAGGGCGTCACGTTGATTGGCCTGGATGACGGCTCGCAACTCAGCGGCTTGCAACGGCTGGTCGACAACGACGCGGCCGACAGCGACACGGCGGACGACACGAATGAAGACGCCAGTGGCGGCGACCCATCCTGACCGACCTGCGCGATTGCGGGCTTCACGTACCGGTTGCCGACGATCGAGACCGCTGGAAACAACGAGCCGTGATGCAGCGCCCCTATAACTTCTCGGCTGGCCCGGCCACCATTGCACAGGAAGTGTTGGAGCAAGCGGCCAGCGAAATGCTCGACTGGCCCGATGCCCAGGGGCGGCGCTCGGGTATGGGCGTGATGGAGATGAGCCATCGTGGCAAGGAGTTCATCGCGATCTACGAGGCCGCCGAAGCCGCATTGCGCGAACTGCTTGCGGTACCCCGGCAGTTTCGCATCCTGTTCATGCAAGGGGGCGGGTTGGCGGAGAACGCGATCGTGCCGCTGAACCTGGCCGGTCGCAACGCCAAACCGGGCGCACGGGGTCTGGCCAGCTTTGTGATCACGGGCGGCTGGAGCCAGAAGTCCTGTCGCGAGGCGGAAAAGTTCTGCGACGTGCATGTGGCGTCGACGAGCGAGCCCAATGGCCACACGTCCATTGCGGATCCGGCCCGTTGGAACATCCGCGCTGACGCGGCCTATGTGCACCTGTGCAGCAACGAGACGATCCATGGCGTTGAATTCCAGACGCTTCCGGACCTGGCGAGCCTTGGCTGCGACGCCCCGCTGGTGGTGGACTTTTCTTCCCATGTCGCATCGCGGCCCGTGGACTGGTCCCGTGTCGGCCTGGCGTTTGCCGGAGCCCAGAAAAACCTGGGGCCGGCCGGACTGACGGTGGTCGTGGTGCGCGAAGACCTGCTGGGCCATGCGCTGGCGGTCTGCCCCAGTGCGTTCGACTACAAGCTGATCGACGACAACCAGTCGATGTACAACACGCCGCCAACCTATGCGATCTATATCGCCGGCCTGGTCTTTCAGTGGATGCGCCGCCAAGGCGGCGTGCGTGCGCTGGAACAACGCAACATCGCCAAGGCGCAGCTGTTGTACGGGGCCATCGACGGCTCGCAGTTGTATGAAAACCGCGTCGACCCTGCCTGCCGCTCGCGTATGAACGTGCCGTTCTTTCTCAAGGACACGTCACGCAATGACGCCTTCCTTTCCGGTGCACGGGAACGGGGGCTGCTGTCCCTCAAGGGCCATAAGTCACTGGGCGGCATGCGTGCCAGCATCTACAACGCGATGCCGATGGATGGCGTGCAGGCGCTGGTGGCCTACATGCGAGAATTTGAAAGAACCGGCGTCTGAGCCGAAAACCGGCGCCTGTGCCTCCACATCCATTCCCATGACCAGATCCCTGCCGGAGCTACGAACCCAGATCGACGCACTGGACAGCCAACTGCTGGACTTGCTCAATCGTCGCGCGGCGCTGGCGCTGGAGGTCGGTGAGCTCAAGCGCGCCGAAGGATCCGTCGTGTTCCGGCCGGAGCGCGAAGCTCAGGTGATCCGCGATCTGCAGCAAAACAATACCGGCCCGCTCAAGGTCGATGGCATCGCCCATGTCTGGCGCGAAATCATGTCCTCATGCCGGGCACTGGAGGCGCGCCAACGCGTCGCTTATCTGGGGCCGGCCGGTACTTTCAGCGAGCAAGCCGCGGTGCAGTTCTTCGGTGCCAGCATTGATCACGTGCCCTGTGCCAATTTCGACGAGGTCTTTCACGCCGCGACGTCGGGCAGGGCCGACTTCGGCGTCGTGCCGGTCGAGAACAACACAGAAGGCGTCGTGGCCCGGTCGCTGGACTTGCTGCTGCACTCGCCATTGCATATTGTTGGCGAGGTCAGCCTGTTGATTCGTCACCATCTGATGCGCGGCGAGAACACCATGGAGGGCATCGAGGTGGTGCTGGCCCATCCCCAGGCACTGGCGCAATGCCACAGCTGGCTGGACACCCATCTTCCCAACGCCGAGCGCCGTGCCGCTTCCAGCAATGCGGAAGGCGCACGACTGGCCGCCACCAACCCGACCTGGGCCGGCATTGCCGGTGAACGGGCGGCAAGCGAGTTCGGCCTGCACATCGTGGCCAGTGGCATCCAGGACGATGCGCACAACCGCACCCGCTTCAACGTCATCTGCCTGCCCAAGGTTATGGCGCAACCACCGCCAAGTGGCCATGACCGGGTCAGCCTGGTGGTGTCGGTGCCCAACGAACCCGGCGCAGTGCACGACCTGCTGGTTCCGCTCAAGCGCCACGGCGTGTCGATGTCGCGATTCGAGTCCCGACCGGCACGCTCCGGTCAATGGGACTATTACTTCTATATTGATATCCAGGGCCACCCTACGCAGGACAACGTCGCATCGGCCTTGGAGGATCTCAAGGGCCTATGCGCCTTCTACAAGGTGTTGGGCTCGTACCCGGCGGCAGAACAATGACGACAGCGGCAGGACGATCCCATGTTTGAGCAACTCGGGCTGATTGGCTGCGGCATGATGGGCGGATCGTTCGCGCTGGCACTCAAGCGCGCTGGTCTGGTCAAGCGTGTCGTCGGATACAGCAAATCGCCCACTACCACCGAGCGAGCACGCCAGCTTGGGGTGATCGATGTCGAAGCACCTTCGGCGCTGCTGGCGGTATCGGGTGCCGATATCGTGCTGCTGGCAGTGCCGGTGGCCTCCACCGAGACCAGTTTCAAGGCCATCAAGCATCTGGTCACGCCGGAGATGCTGATCATGGATGTCGGCTCCACCAAGCGCGACGTGGTCGACGCGGCGCGCCGGTCCCTGCGCGAACAGATCGGCTGCTTTGTGCCGGCGAACCCGATCACCGGCAAGGAGCTCTCGGGCGTCGAGAACGCGGACGCCGACCTGTATGCCGGCCGCCAGGTGGTGCTGACACCCATCGAGCGTACCAACGCCATTCAAGTGCAGCAAGCCGTCGACGTGTGGGCCGCGCTGGGCTGCAGGGTCGTCAAGATGACACCCGAAGCACACGATGCCGCGTTTGCAGCGGTCAGCCATCTTCCACACCTGATCGCTTTTGCCATGATGAATGCCATTTCCGGGCAACCGATGGGGCGCGACTTCCTGTCGCTGGCGGGACCGGGTTTTCGCGACTTCAGTCGCATTGCGGCGTCCGAACCGTCCATGTGGCGTGACATCATCATGTCGAATCGCGAGGAACTGCTGGCCCAGTCAAAGATCTTCCAACGCAACCTGAATGCACTGGAACTGATGATCTCCAACGGCAATGACGAGGCCTTGATGGAACAGATCGAGAACGCCAGTGCGACGCGGGCCAACTGGAGCATGGCCAAGCAGCACAAATAATGTTCGCCACCGCCTTTCTGGACCTGCCGCCGCTGGCCACCGCCGGTGGTCAGGTGACGCTGCCAGGCTCCAAGAGCATTTCCAACCGCGTGCTGCTGTTATCCGCGCTGTGCGAGGGCAGTACCACCTTGCACGATCTGCTGGACTCGGACGATACCCGCGTCATGCTGCAAGCCCTGCGCACCCTCGGATGCAGCGTGGAACAAGACAACGCGAGCGTCACCATTGGCGGCCTGGGCGGTAAGCAGGGGAATCACAAGGCTGATCTGTTTCTCGGCAATGCCGGCACCGCGATGCGCCCGCTGACCGCGGCGTTGGCCGTACTGGGCGGCGATTTTCAGCTGCGCGGCGTGCCGCGCATGCACGAGCGCCCGATTGGCGACCTGGTCGATGCACTGCGCAAGCTGGGATGCCGGATCGACTACCTGGAAAAAGAGGGCTACCCGCCCTTGCGCATCGGCATGCCGACACTCGCACTGGACCAACCGATTCCGGTGCGCGGAGATGTGTCGAGCCAATTTTTGACCGCGCTGCTGATGGCGCTGCCCCTGGTAGCGAAGCGTGACGTCGTGATAGAAGTTCAAGGCGAACTGATTTCGAAACCGTACATCGCAATCACATTGAACCTGCTGGAGCGTTTTGGGGTCATGGTGCGCCGCGACGGATGGAGCCGGTTCACGATTGCGGCCGCGAGCCGCCTGCGCTCGCCAGGCGAACTGCATGTGGAAGCGGACGCATCGTCAGCCAGCTACTTCATAGCCTTGGGTGCGATAGCGCGCAGCAACGGCCAGCCACTGCGCATCAATGGCGTCGGCGCCGACTCGATCCAGGGCGATATCCGTTTCATCGACGCTGCACGCGCCATGGGAGCGCATATTGTCAGCGGCCCGAACTGGCTCGAAGTGTCAGGCCTGTCGCATGCGGACGCAAGCGGATTGCAGGCGATTGACTTGGACTGCAACCACATTCCCGACGCAGCCATGACCCTGGCCGTGATGGCCCTGTACGCCAGCGGCACCAGTACGCTGCGCAACATCGCCAGTTGGCGCGTCAAGGAAACCGACCGGATCGCCGCGATGACCACCGAGTTGCGCAAGTTCGGCGCCGTGGTCGAAGAAGGCAGCGATTACATCCGCGTCACCCCTCCTGGCCCAGACGACTGGCGTGCGGCCTGCGTCGACACCTATGACGACCATCGCATGGCGATGTGCCTGTCATTGGCGGCCTTCAACCCCGCCGCGCTGCCGGTGCGGATTCGCAATCCGCAGTGCGTGGCCAAGACCTATCCCGACTATTTCGAAACACTGCTATCGGTAGTCCAGACGCCGCTGGCACGGATCCCGGTGATCTGCGTCGATGGGCCGACCGCATCGGGCAAGGGCACGTTGGCCGCCGCACTGGCTCGGCGCCTGGGCTATCACTTCCTCGATTCCGGCGCCCTGTACCGCATTACCGCTCTGGCTGCAACCCGCGCCGGGCTATCGCTCGACGCCCTGGGCGAACCGTCGATCGCAATGCTGGTCCCAAGCCTGCGAATCCACTTCGAGGCCGGACGCATCCTGCTGGGCGACGAAAATGTCAGCGACCTGGTACGCACCGAGGAAATGGGCATGAACGCTTCGCGGGTGTCGGCCCTGCCCAGGGTTCGAACCGCCTTGATCGCGCTGCAACATGCCGCTCAGCGACTGCCCGGCTTGGTCGCGGACGGGCGCGACATGGGAACGGTGATATTCCCGCAGGCCCCGCTCAAGGTGTTTTTGACCGCCAGCGCTGCCCGTCGCGCAGAAAGGCGGCATAAACAATTGATTTCAAAGGGTATTTCGTCTACACTCGCCAGTCTTCGTGCTGACCTGGAGGCACGTGATGCGCGCGATTCCAATCGCAGCACCGCGCCTTTGAAGCAAGCACCGCGCCTTTGAAGCAAGCCCAAGATGCCAGAGCGCTGGACAACTCGGATCTGACCGTTGAGCAATCGGTCGATCAGGTGTTGGACTGGTGGAATGGCATGCAGCCGTTTCGCGACGGCATTACCGACAGGTAAGCGTCGCGAACAAAGCGCAGCAGCCCCGGCTGTTGTGGTGGTCCACGCAACTCCCCTCGCGCCTCAGTGGCGCACTGGTTACGTGGTGGAAAAACTTAACCCGCGGTTCATCCGCAAACACAATGTCTGAATCTTTTGCCGATTTATTTGAAGAATCACTGAAGCGCTCCGAAACCCGCATCGGCGAGGTTGTCACCGCCGAAGTGGTGCGTATCGAGCACAATTTTGTGGTCGTCAACGCCGGCCTCAAATCCGAAGCCTATGTGCCCCTGTCCGAGTTCAAGAGCGACAAGGGCGAACTCGAAGTCCAGATTGGCGAATTCGTCTCGGTGGCCATCGTCGCGATGGAAAACGGCTACGGCGATACCATCGTCAGCCGTGATACCGCCAAGCGCCTGGCCTCGTGGATGTCGCTCGAAAAATCGCTGGAGTCCGGCGAATTCGTCACCGGTACCACCAGCGGCAAGGTCAAGGGCGGCCTGACCGTGCTGGTCAACGGCATCCGCGCATTCCTGCCAGGCTCGCTGGTCGACACGCGTCCAACCAAGGACCTCACGCCGTACGAAAACAAGACCATGGAGTTCAAGGTCATCAAGCTCGACCGCAAGCGCAACAACGTGGTGTTGTCGCGCCGTGCGGTGGTCGAGGCCAGCATGGGCGAAGAACGCGCCAAGCTGATGTCCACACTGAAGGAAGGCGCCATCGTCAACGGGGTGGTCAAGAACATCACCGAATACGGTGCATTCGTTGACCTTGGCGGCATCGATGGCTTGCTGCACATCACCGACATGGCCTGGCGCCGTGTCCGCCACCCGAGCGAAGTGGTGACGGCCGGCCAGGAGATCATGGCCAAGATCCTGAAGTTCGACACCGAGAAAAATCGCGTCTCGCTGGGTCTCAAGCAAATGGGCGATGACCCGTGGATGGGCGTGAACCGCCGCTACCCGCAGGGCACGCGCATGTTCGGCAAGATCACCAATATCGCCGACTACGGTGCTTTTGTGGAACTCGAGCCAGGCATCGAAGGCCTGGTGCACGTCTCCGAAATGGACTGGACCAACAAAAATGTGGCCCCGAGCAAGATCGTCACGCTGGGCGACGAGGTCGAGGTCATGGTCCTGGAGATCGACGAGGACAAGCGCCGCATCAGCCTGGGCATGAAGCAGTGCAAGGCCAATCCATGGCAGGAATTCGCGCAAAACACCAAGCGTGGCGATCGCGTCAAGGGTCCGATCAAGTCGATCACCGACTTCGGCGTGTTCGTCGGTCTGGCCGCTGGCATCGATGGCCTGGTACACCTGTCCGACCTGAGCTGGAACGAGCCGGGCGAAGCTGCCGTGCGCAACTACAAGAAGGGCCAGGAAGTCGAGGCTCTGGTGCTGGCGGTGGATGTGGACCGCGAACGCATCTCGCTGGGCATCAAACAGCTGGACTCCGATCCGTTCACCACCTTCGTGTCGGTCAATGACAAGGGCCAGATCGTGACCGGCAAGGTCAAGACCGTGGATCCGAAAGGCGCCGAGATCGATTTGGGCAACGACATCATCGCCTACCTGCGTGCCTCCGAGATCAGCCGCGATCGTGTCGAAGACGCGCGCAACGTGCTCAAGGAAGGTGACGAAGTCACGGCAGTGGTGGTCAATGTGGATCGCAAGACCCGCAACATCCAGTTGTCCATCAAGGCCAAGGACGCGGCGGACCAGCAGGAAGCCATGACCAACCTGAGCCAGAGTTCGCAGCGTGAGAACGCTGGCACGACCAGCCTGGGCGCCTTGCTGCGTGCCAAGCTGGACAACAACTGATCGTTGTTTGACACCATGGTCGTGGTGCGCGTGTGCGCGCCACGACCTGGAACTGCACCGCACGTACCATGACCCGATCGGATCTTGTCGAGCAATTGGCCAACCGGTTTGGCCAGTTGACCCATCGCGACGCGGAGTTCGCCGTCAAGGCCATTCTTGACGCCATGAATGATGCGCTGGTGGCCGGGCATCGGATCGAAATCCGGGGCTTCGGCAGTTTTTCCATCAATCGACGCCCGCCGCGCATGGGTCGCAATCCACGTAGCGGCGAAAGCGTGGCCATCCCCGAAAAGCGGGTCCCCCATTTCAAACCCGGCAAAGCCCTGCGTGAGGCGGTGGACCGGCGCACGGTGGACGCATTGGAGCCCGGCGAGGTCGACAAGCGACGTGCCTAGGCACGCACCCCGACGCAACCGCCCGCTGGATCTGCGCGTGCAGCACCATGCGCACCTGCCCGGAGCGAAAGCGGCCCCGTAGAATCAGTCCGCATGAAGAACACGGTCAGGTTGCTCAAGTGGCTACTCAAGGCATGCATTTTTTTCACCTTGTTTGCCTTTGCGCTGAACAACCAGCATGACGCCAGCCTGCACCTGTTTTTTGGCCGGCAATGGCGCAGCCCGATGGTGCTGATCGTGCTGGCTGCGTTTGCACTTGGATTGGTGGTTGGTGTCATGGGCATGGCGCCTTGGCGCTGGCGGCGCAACGATATGGCCAACCGCAGGCCGGCAACCGGAAACCCAATCCAGGGGACTGATCCGATGGCCCCGACCGGCGCTCCGAATGGACTTTGACATCAGCTGGCTGCTGCTGAGCCTGCCCGTCGCCTTCATTCTGGGCTGGGTCGCGTCCCGGTTCGATCTGCGCCAGTTGCGGCTGGAGAACCGACGCGCGCCAAAAGCCTACTTCCGGGGGCTCAATTTCCTGCTCAACGAGCAACAGGATCAGGCCATTGATGCCTTTATCGAGGCGGTCCAGAATGACCCGGACACCTCCGAGCTGCATTTCGCGCTGGGCAACCTGTTCCGCCGGCGCGGCGAATACGAACGCGCCGTCCGGGTACACCAGCACCTGTTGTCCCGGGGTGACCTGAGCAGTTCCGATCGCCAGCGGGCACAACATGCACTGGCGCTGGACTACCTGCGCGCCGGTCTGCTGGACCGCGCCGAGGAGGCCTTGCTCAAGCTGGAGGGGACTCCATTTGAAGCCGAGGCCCGTCTGGCATTGCTGGCCAACTATGAACGCTCCCGCGACTGGGTGCATGCCGCGGACGTCGCACATCGCCTGGAAGACGCGGAACACGGCAGCTTTACCGGGCGCCTGGCCCATTACCTGTGCGAGCAAAGCGCGGCCCATCTTGCTGCACATGAACCGGAAGCCGCGCAAAGGCTGCTGGAGCAGGCCATTCGCGACGCGCCCAATGCAGCACGCCCGCGCATCGACCTGGCCAAACTGCTGGGCCAGCGCGGCAGTCCGGCTTTGGCACTGGCGACGCTCCAGGAGGTCTACGACGTGGCGCCAGCAGCTGTACCGTTGATTGCCGGCCAACTGGCCCAGCTCGGCATAGCCAGTGGTCAGACGCAGGCAGTGCTCGAGCGCATGCAGACGCATTATCTCGAGTCACCGTCCATCGACTGCCTGGATGCGATTGTGGTACTCGAAACGCAGCTGGGCGCGGACTCTGCACAGACACGCCAGTGGTACTTGCGCCACCTTGAAAAGGAACCTTCCCTGGTCGCCGCCGCACGCTGGCTCGCGGGCCAGTCCAGCGAACAGGCGCTGGCCCAGCCCTTGGTGCAACGGGCCCTGGATCACGCCGCCAAGCCGCTGACCCGCTATCGCTGCGCCGCTTGCGGTTTCGAGGCCAAGCAGCATTTCTGGCAATGCCCGGGATGCCAGGCCTGGGACAGCTACCCTGCGCGGCGCGTCGAAGAACTGTGATGATGCCGGGCTGGCGGCGCGCGCGAAGCTGGCCATTGCCAACACTGCGTGCGCCCAGAATTTGCTGGCCGGCAGATTTTGGGCATTTGACAGGCGACCGCACAAACGGATACTGTGGGTTCCCCTGCTGTCGGCGCGGGCCGGCCGGGCGCTTCGGTAACGCAGCCTCGCACACGATTGCGCCCGAGCGACGGCATGGCAGAACCAACCACCGGAGGATCGCATGAGCAAGGTACGAGCAGCCATCACCCAGACCGACTGGACCGGCGACAAGGAATCGATGATCGTCAAGCACGAGCAGTTTGCGCGCGACGCCGCGGCCCAGGGTGCCGGCATCATCTGTTTCCAGGAGCTGTTCTACGGACCGTATTTCGGCATCATCGAGGACCAGAAGTATTACGCCTATGCGGAGTCGATACCGGGGCCGACGGTCGAGCGCTTCCAGAAACTGGCGCGCGAACTCAAACTGGTCGTCGTGCTGCCGATCTATGAGGAGGAGATGCCCGGCCTGTTGTACAACACCGCCGCCGTGATCGACGCCGACGGCCGTTTGCTGGGCAAGTACCGCAAGCACCACATACCCAACCTGCCACAGTTCTGGGAGAAGTTCTATTTCCGCCCCGGCACGCTGGGGTATCCGGTGTTCGACACCGCGGTGGGTCGCATCGGCGTCTACATCTGCTATGACCGGCATTTCCCCGAGGGCTGGCGCGAACTGGGATTGGCAGGAGCCACGATCGTATTCAACCCGTCGGCCACCAAACCTGGCCTGTCGAACCGGTTGTGGGAACTGGAGCAGCCAGCGGCGGCCGCCGCGAACCAGTATTTCATTGCAGCCAACAACCGGATCGGCAACGAGAGCGGCGAGTTCGGCGACAAGGCGGTAACCTTCTACGGCTCGAGCTATTTTGTCGACCCGCGCGGCAACTATGTCGGTGCGGTAGCCAGCACGGACAAGAGCGAGCTCATCATCCGCGACCTCGACATGGACGTATTGCGCGAGGTGCGTAACGCCTGGCAGTTCTACCGCGACCGCCGGCCAGAGACCTACAGCCGGACCGTCGAGCGCTGACGCCACGGCGCGGCACGAGGGCTCAGAAGCCCACCGCCTGCCCGTCACGCCGCGAATCGCTGGCGGCAACATAGCCGTCTTCGATGTCGTCGGACAGGCGCCAGATGAACTGTCCGCTGCCGAAATCCATATAGTTGTCCGGGATCAGCTCGAACTTGTGGCCGAGGCCCTTGAGGCCATCGACCAGCGACTCCGCCATGGTGGGCTCGAAATCGACGCTGACGCCGGAGCTGACTTTCCAGCGCGGCGCGTCACACGCCGCCTGTGGTTGCTGCTGGTACACCAGCATGCGCACCAATGTCTGCAGATGTCCCTGCGGCTGCATGTTGCCGCCCATGACGCCAAAACTCATCTGTGGCTTGCCGCCCTTGGTCAGGAATCCAGGGATGATGGTGTGAAACGGCCGCTTGCCGCCGGCGACCTGGTTGGCGTGACCGTCCTGCAAGGTGAACCCGAATCCGCGGTTTTGCAGGCTGACGCCCGTGCCCGGTACGACAACGCCACTGCCAAAGCCCATGTAGTTGGACTGGATCAGGCTGATCATCCGGCCACTCTCGTCGGCCGCCGACAGGTAGATAGTGCCGCCGCGTGGCGGTGTTCCGTGCGAGAACGCCTGCGCTTTGCCCGGCTGAATCAAGCGGGCGCGCTCGGTCAGGTAGGCATCACCCAGCATTTCGGCAGCGCTGACTTCGTGCATGAAGCGCGCATCGGCGACCCAGCGGTAGGTGTCGGCAAAGGCCAGCTTGATGACCTCGATCTGCAGATGCTGCGACGCGACGCTGTCGACCGGGAAGCGCGCCAGGTCCAGCTTGTCGAGCATGCCCAGCGCCATCAATGCGGCGATGCCCTGGCCATTGGGCGGTATCTCATGCACGGTGTAGCCCGCGAAATCCTTCTGGATCGGGGTCACCCACTCTGGCCGGTAGCCATCCAGATCGCCCATGGTCATGCTGCCGCCGTTGGCGGCGGCATGCTTGACCATCGCCTCTGCGACCTCGCCGCGGTAGAAGGCATCCCCGGTGGTTGCGGCGATCTTGCGCAAGGTCTGCCCGGCCGCCGTGAGCACGAAACGCTCGCCCGGTAATGGCGCGCGCCCGCGCGGCATGAAGGCCTCAGCGAAGCCCGGCTTGTCGCGCAAAACTGGAATCTGGCGCGCCCATTTGTCGGCCACGATGCAGGCCAGTGAATGGCCCCGCTCGGCCAGTTCAATCGCCGGCTCCAGCAGATCGGCAAACGGCAACTTGCCAAACCGCCTGGACATCGCGACCCAGCCGGCGACGGCGCCGGGTGTCGTGACCGAATCCCAGCCGCGCTCAGGCATCGCCCCGCCATGACGGCTCTTGAAATAGGCCGGATTCCAGGCGGCGGGCGCCACTCCGGAGGAGTTGAGGCCGTGCAATTCCTTGCCATCCCACAGGATCGCGAAGTTGTCCCTGCCCAAGCCGTTGGATACGGGCTCGACGATGGTCAGCGCCGCGGCCGCCGCGATGGCGGCATCGATGGCATTGCCACCCTTGTGCAGCATGCGCATGCCGGCCTGTGAGGCCAGCGGATGGGAGGTGGACACCACGTTGCGCGCCATCAGTGGACTGCGGATCGTCGGGTAAGGGTTCTGCCAATTGAACTGCATGGACACTCGCGATGGTTTGACGGTCAATCCCCTGTGCGTCGTTCGACGGGCCGCGTCGGCGAGGGCGCACACCTGTGCATTGTGCGATCGGTCACCCACGTGGATCAGCATCCGGACGCGGTTGATACAGACTGCGCGCAGATTGTCACCGATACGCAGATGCGATCGATTTGCTGGACGCAGCCTCGAACATCATGCGTTTGGCGGACGATCCGCGGGCGCCGACTGTCCGGCTGCGACTAAGCTGCCCCTGTGGTCGCCCGAAAACGGGACGCACCACACAACCATACCCATTGCCCAACAAAGGAAACGCCATGCTGAAGATGATTCTGACCACATTCGCCATGCTGTACGCGGCCGCGTCGTTCGCCGCGGTCGACGTGAACCAGGCCGGCACCGCCGAACTCGATGGCGTCAAAGGCATCGGACCGGCCATGTCGTCGCGCATACTGGACGAACGCAAGAAGGGCAGTTTCAAAGACTGGAACGACCTGATCGCCCGCGTCAAAGGTGTGGGTCAGGGCAGCGCGGCGAGATTCTCGGCCGAAGGATTGACCGTCGGTGGCGCCAGCTTCAAGATCGGCGTACCCGCCACTGACGCGAAACCGGCAGCTGGCACCGCCAAAAAATAAGCGCGCTCAGACCTCATCACGTTGCTCGCGGGACGGTCACAGTGGATAGGCCGGAGCCAGCAGCCCAACCAAGTCGGTATTGCCGACATCCACCCCCGCCTGCATCAACAAGGTTGTGACCTGGCCCCGGTGATGGGTCTGGTGGTTGAAGAAATGCGACATGGCCTGCCAGGCCGGGTGCTGGCGTTGCACACCCGCGCTATTGCTGTAGCGCATGGTGTAGCCCGGAAAGGCTGCTGGCATCGCAGCCAGCCACTGGCTGATGGCGTCGTCCATCTGCCGGCGCTTGCCCCGCAATGCCGCCCAGTCATCAAACACAACCTCGCCCAGGCCATGACCAGACGCCAAATCGAGCAACTGTGGTGACAATGCCGCGCTATCGAAACCATTGTCCGCTCCACACTGGCGCAAGCGCTTGAGCCAGATCTGGTCGGCCGCGATCAGATGGTTCAGCGTTCGGTGGATCGAGCCGAAGAATGCACCGCGCTCGAGCTTGCGCGCGGGGTCATCGAGCCGTTCGCAAGCGTCATACAGGCGGCCATTGAACCAGGCGTTGTAGCGCGCCATCCAGCGGTAATGGTCGAGCAGGTCGGCAAGCATCATGGTCTCCGTATGGCATTCGTGGTCGGCGGCACGGGCCACGCATCAGTCCGGAGCGCCGAAGCCACCGCCCCCAGGCGTGTGGATCTCGAAGATGTCACCAACCCCCATTTCGACCTGGCCGATATGCCCCAGTTGCTCGACCAAACCGCCTGCCCGCACAACCCGGTTGATGCCAACTTGCGCCGGCAAGCCGCCGGCCAAGCCAAATGGCGGCACCACGCGCGCATTGGACAGGATGCTGGCCGTCATCGGCTCGAGGAATCGCACGCGCCGCACCCCGCCGTCGCCACCATGCCAATGGCCGGCGCCACCGGACCCCCGGCGAATTTCGAAACTCTCGAGCCGCACCGGGTAGCGAAATTCGAGCACCTCCGGATCGGTCAGGCGCGAGTTGGTCATGTGCGTCTGGACGACGCTGGTGCCATTGAAACCGTCGACCGGCCGTCCGTTCTCATCCAGCCGGCCGCCGGCAGGAGATCCGCCCGAAATCGTTTCGTAGTATTGGTAGCGCGCGTTGCCGAACGTGAAGTTGTTCATCGTGCACTGGCTTGCCGCCAGCACACCGAGCGCGCCAAACAAGGCGTTGGTGATGCAGGTCGAGGTCTCCACGTTGCCGGCCACCACTGACGCAGGCGGGTTCGGCTTGAGCATCGACCCTGGCGGGATGATGACCTCCAGCGGCTTGAGACAACCGGCGTTGAGCGGTATGTCGTCGTCCACCAGGGTTCTGAACACATACAGCACTGCCGCCATGCACACCGCAGTGGGTGCGTTGAAGTTGTTGGTCTGCTGCGCCGAGGTACCGGTGAAGTCCACTACCGCGCTGCGGTTCGCAGCGTCGACCCGGATCGCGACCTGGATCTGCGCACCATTGTCCAGCGCCAGCGTGAAGGCGCCATCCTTCAGGCGCGTGATGACGCGGCGCACCGACTCCTCGGCGTTATCCTGCACATGGCCCATGTAGGCCTGCACCACCTCCAGGCCGAACTGCTCGACCATCTTGCGCAGTTCCTGCACGCCTTTTTCGTTGGCAGCGATCTGCGCCTTGAGGTCGGCCATGTTCTGCTGCGGGTTGCGACTGGGGTACTGGCCGCCTTCCAGCAGAGCCACCATCGACGCCTCCTGCAATACTCCGCGATCGACCAGCTTGACGTTGTTGATCTGCACGCCCTCCTCCTCGATCCGGGTCGAGAATGGTGGCATCGAGCCCGGCGAGGTACCGCCTACGTCGGCATGGTGGCCACGTGAACCGACGTAGAACGTCGGCACACCGTCCAGGTACACCGGCGTTATGACCGTGATGTCCGGCAGGTGTGTGCCGCCATGGTAGGGATCGTTGAGCACATACACGTCGCCATCGGCCATGCTTGCGGCGTTCTCGCGGATCACGGTCTTGATGCTCTCGCCCATCGAGCCCAGATGCACCGGCATGTGCGGCGCATTGGCGATCAGGTCACCTGCGGCATTGAACAAGGCGCAGCTGAAATCCAGGCGCTCCTTGATGTTGACTGAATAGGCCGTGTTCTGCAGTTGCAGTCCCATCTGCTCGGCGATGTTCATGAACAGGTTGTTGAACACCTCCAGCAGCACCGGGTCGACTGTCGTTCCAACGGCAAACACCGCAGTGCGCGGCGTAGTGCGCTCAAGCACCAGATGGTCCAGTTCGGTGAGTTTCGCCTGCCAGCCCGGTTCCAACACCGTGGTCGCATTCGCTTCGGCAATGATGGCCGGTCCGGGGATGATGTCGCCGCTGCGCAGGTCCTCGCGCACCACCAGTGCGGCGTCATGCCATTGGCCTGCGCAATACATGCGCACGGTCTCGCGGCGCGGACATTCGCGCGGCGGGTGCATTGTAAGGCGCGGCTCCGACGGCGCGTCGCCGGGAATCACCGCCTCGACCGATACCGCTTCCACGACCATGCCTTTGCCATGCATCAGGAACGCAAAACGCTGTCGATACGCGGTCTCGAAACGGGCCTTGATCTGCGCGACCATGGCCGCATCGTCCGACGAGCCAAGCGCCGGACAGGGGACAACCAAGGCCGAATCACTACCCTCGTATCGCACATGAACACGGCGCGCCGTCCGAATCTGCCCGCGGCTGACCTGCTGGCGCTGCAACTCGGATTCGGCCGCCTGCGCCAGTGTTTCCAGGTTCGACAGAATCTCGGCCAAAGACGCGGCGACCAGCTTGACTTCCACCGCCTGCTCGCGGATCACGTTCTGGTCCGCCAGCCCCATGCCATAGGCACTGAGCACGCCGGCCAGCGGATGCACGAAAACCCGCGTCATGCCCAGTGCGTCGGCGACCAGGCAGGCGTGTTGCCCGCCAGCACCGCCAAAACACTGCAAGGTGTAGCGGGTCACGTCATAACCGCGCGCCACCGAGATCTTCTTGATCGCATTGGCCATCTGCTGCACCGCGATGTTGACGAAACCCTCGGCGCTGGCTTCGACGCTAAGGCCGGTGCGCGAGGCCAGCGCGCGAAACTGATCGGCCACCACCTCCAGGCTCAACGCCTCGTTCGCCCCGGGACCAAACACCTTGGGAAAATAGCGCGGCTGTATCTTGCCCAGCATCAGATTCGCATCGGTGACGGCCAGCGGGCCGCCGCGCCGGTAGCTGGCCGGCCCCGGATTGGCGCCGGCGCTATCGGGGCCGACGCGAAACCGGGCGCCGTCGAACGTCAGGATCGACCCCCCGCCCGCCGCCACCGTGTGGATGCTCATCATCGGCGCGCGCATGCGCACACCGGCGACCTGGGTCTCGAACTCGCGTTCGAACTCGCCGGCGTAGTGCGACACGTCGGTGGAGGTGCCCCCCATGTCGAATCCGATCACTTTCTTGTGCCCGCCCAGCGCCGCGGTACGCGCCATGCCGACGATGCCACCAGCCGGTCCGCTCAGGATCGCGTCCTTGCCCTGAAACGCATGGGCATCGGTCAGACCGCCGGACGACTGCATGAAGAACAGCCGCACACCCGGCATCTCACGAGCCACCCGGTCGACGTAACGCCCCAGGATCGGCGACAGGTAGGCATCGACCACTGTCGTGTCGCCGCGGCTGACGAATTTCATCATCGGGCTGGTTTCGTGCGACGTGCTGATCTGCGCGAAACCGATCTCGCGCGCGATGGCCTTGGCCGCCGCCTCATGGGCAGTGAAGCGATAGCCATGCATGAACACGATGGCCACGCTGCGCAGCCCCTGGGCAAACTGCGCCTGCATGGCGGCGCGCAGGCCCGCCTCGTCCAGAGCATGTACAACGTCGCCATGCGCCGACATGCGCTCATCGGCCTCCACCACAACCTGGTACAGCAGCTCCGGCAGCACGATATGGCGGTCGAACAGCCGCGGCCGATTCTGGTAGGCGATACGCAAGGCATCGCGAAACCCGCGCGTCGTGACCAGCAGCGTGCGCTCGCCCTTGCGCTCGAGCAAGGCATTGGTGGCGACCGTGGTTCCCATCTTCACGCACGCAACTTGATCGGGCGTGACCGGCTGATCGGCGCGCAACCCCAGCAGATGGCGAATTCCCGCGACGGCCGCATCCTCATAGTGCTCCGGGTTGTCCGACAGCAGCTTGTGCGTCACCAGGGAGCCGTCGGGCTTGCGGCCCACGACGTCGGTGAACGTGCCGCCGCGGTCGATCCAGAATTGCCAGCGGCTGTCGCCCACGCCGGATTTCGTTTGGGTGGTATCGGATGTCTGTGTCATGGGGGTCGTTCCTGCGTCAAAGCGAGCTCGCAGCCCGAGCCGCCTGGTCGTAAAGACCCGACATGGTGCGCAAAGTCCGCGCAACGTCGCCGATGTTGCTGTTCATCTCGGCATCCAGATTTCCGATCAGGCACTCCTCGCGCACCTCGCGGTACTTGGCAATCACCGCGTCGCCGAACGGCGTCGGCGCGTAAAGCACCTCTTTGCCGAGTTTTTCGGTCTGGACAAGGTCGGCCGCGACCAGTTTCTTCAGCGAGTAGGCCACCACATGGGTGTCTTCGTAGTTGAGCACGAAGCAGATGTCGGCCAGCTTCTTGTTGCGCGCGCGGTGGTTGACATGGTGCAGGATCAGCACGTCGGTGATGGTCAGATCCGGCACGCCTGCCGCTGCCATGCAGCGCACAGCCCAACGCGCGAATGCATTCCAGGCCACGATAAGCCCGAACTCCAGCTCCGACGCCTCCTGGCTGCGCGGCGAAACCAGATGCGATGAGGACACGATGGCCCTGTGTGGCAAGCCACCCGAACGACCCTCACGTGCTTTGACCATACACCCCTCTTGAAATGAAGTTATCTACAACTTATTAATTATTTGTTGACACTTTACAGAAATGTTCGATAAACTTCAAGCGCAAAATAGTCCTGACACTCACGTGGCCATTGCCTGCGCCAGTTCATCGGGAAGCAAAATGCACTCTTGAAAGTTGGCAATGAAGATACCCAAAATGGCCAGGCGAGCCACTGAAGGATCATGTCCTTGCATGGCGCCGAGCTGATCGCATCGGACGTCCAACGCCATGACGCAAGACGCCATCAAGTCCTCCGCCCGCACGCAGTTGACGCGGGCCCTGGCCATGATCGACCAGCAGGTGGAGAGCGCCGTTTCAGACTTGTCCCGGATGATTTCGGTTGACACGTCGTTCCCACCGGGCCGTGGATATGACGCCTTTGCCGACCTGATGCAGGAGTTGGTCTCCCCGCTTGGTTTCGCCACCGAGCGTGTGCTTGTACCCGAATCTCTCTGGCGCGTCGAGGGTGGTCCTGCCATGGGTCAGCGCACCAATCTGGTGGCCACGCGCAAGACCGGCAAGCCGGTGTGTGGCCTTTACTTCCACGTCGACACGGTGCCTGCGGCTCCCGGTTGGAAAACCAACCCCCTGTCATTGACCCGCGAAGGCGACCACCTGACAGGGCTGGGGGCCGCAGACATGAAAGGCTCGATCGCTGCCGTCCTGTTGGCCCTGCGATGTGCCGCGACAGCCGGCGTCGCGCTGGCGTACGACCCGATGCTGCTCCTGTGTACGGACGAAGAGGGCGGGCTATATCCCGGCGTGCGTTACCTGGCGGAACAGTCGCGACTCGAAGGCCACATCATCAATTTCAATGGCAGTGCCGATGCGCGCATCTGGGCAGGTTGCTTCGGCCTGTTCAACCTGTTGATCCGGGTGCATGGTCAAACCACCCATGCCGGGGAAGGCAATCGCACCGGAGCCGGTCTCAATGCGATCGAAGGCGCACTGCCGCTGTTGCAGGCCCTCGCCGACCTCAAGCCGATCATCGCCGAACGTGTTTCCGCTTTGCCGCCACCGCCACATGCCAAGGGACCCCTCAGGGCCCAATTGAGCGTCTCTGCAGTGCATGGCGGAACCTGCGGCGGCCAGGTACCCTCGTTGCTCGAGATTACGGTCAACCGGCGCTATGCACCGGAAGAAGACTTCACACAGGCGCGTCAGGAGATCGAATCGGCCGTGCGCAACGCAATGGCGTCAGACAGCGCCCTGTCGATCGATATCGAACTGATCGGCCATCTGATCCCGACCAGCGATCCCGGCGGCCCGCACTGGCCGCGCTGGCAAACCGCATTCGGTCATGGGTTTGGCTATGAACAGGCAGACTTCCGGCGCTGGGGCGCTGCAAGTTGCTCCGACTTCGGATATGTTCAGCGCAGCGGCATGCAGGAAGTGCTGCTTGGCGGACTGGGGCGACCGAGTCGCTTGGTCCATTCGCCGGGTGAACACACCACGACCCACGACGTGGCATCGCTGGCACGCAGTGTGCTTGCCTACCTCTCGGCTGAATTCGAGCCGAATTTGATACCCGAACCGTCCGGTTCATAACCCTTGAAGGAGCCATCCATGTTGAACCTCGATCGACGCCGCTTCATTGCCGCTGCAGCTGGTCTAAGCAGCCTTTCGCTTGCTGCCTTTGATGCCCACGCACAGGCACCCAGACGCGGTGGTGTTTTGCGCGTGAGTGTGGACCAGGCGGTAGCCAAGCTCAACCCCTTGTTGACACGGGTCAACCCCGAGTACATGGTCTCCGAACTTCTGTATTCCGCTCTGACACGGCTGGGCGTGGACATGAGCGTGGAGCCGGATCTCGCGACGTCGTGGACCGGGTCGCCCGATCTGACGGAGTGGACCTTCGTGCTGCGCAAAGACGTGAAGTTCCATGACGGCAGCGCCATGACAGCCAAGGATGTCGTCGCGACATTCGAGGCCATCCTCGACGCCAAGACGGCGTCTCCTGCGCGTCGCAATGTGGGTCCGATCACCAAGGTCACGGCGAAGAACGACAGCACGGTGGTGTTCGGGCTCTCGGCGCCATTCGCCGATCTTCCGGTGACGCTGGCCTACACCAATGCCAAGATCATCCCGGAATCGGTCATCAAGTCGGGAATGACGACTCTCGACAGCGCCGCAAATGGTACCGGTCCGTTCAGGCTGGTGACATTCGAGGGCGACCGCAAGATCGTCGTCGCGCGCAACGCGGCCTATTACGACAAGGCTCGTCCTTATCTCGACCGCATCGAGATCCTCGTCTATCCCGACAGCACGGCCGAAGGCTCGGCATTGATTTCCGGTGACACGGACCTGATCTCAACGCTGCCGCCGACCGAATTCGCGCGTCTGAAATCTGCCAAAGGCGTCAAGGCTCTGCGCACTCCGTCCGGCCAGTTCTGCAACGTGAATTTCGGTTGCGACCAGAAACCCTTCAACGATGTCCGTGTGCGCCAGGCGCTCGCATTGACGATCGACCGCAAAGCCATGGTGGAGTATGTCACCGAAGGTTTCGGCACGCCGGGCAACGACACGCCGATGAATTCAGCCTACCACTACTACTCTGCCCAGCCGCTGAAGCAGCAAGATACCGCCAGGGCCAAGGCGCTGCTGGCAGCCGCCGGCTACCCCAATGGGCTGGATGCAACCCTGATCGCCTCGGACCGGCCACCGGTACGAACGCAGCTGGCGGTGGCATTGCGCGAGCTGGCCAAACCTTCCGGCTTTCGCATCAAAGTGGAAACCATGCCGCACGCCACCTATCTCGATCAGGTCTGGAAGAAGGGCTCGTTCTACATCGGCTTTTACAACATGCAGCCGACGGCCGATGCGATCTTTGCGCTGCTGTACACCTCCGACGCGGCGTGGAACGAGACGCGCTGGAATAACAAGGCATTCGACAAGGTGGTCTACGAGGCCCGCGCCACCATCGACGAGAAGAAGCGCCGCGCGCTGTACGCCGAAGCGCAACGCCTGATGCATGCGGACACTCCATCCATTATTCCGGTGTTCTTCGATCTGCTGGCCGCGCAACGCGACTGGGTGCAGGGCTATCAGTTGCATCCAAGGGGCGCCGTGTTTCGCCTGGACCACGTGTCGCTCGGCGCCAGCGCGCCCAAGCGCGCCTGACGCAGACGAAGGCAAGCGGCGTGTCCCCGGCCTATGTTCTCAAGCGTGTCGCGCTGATTGGCTACACACTGCTGGTGGTTTCGCTGATCGTCTTCGGAATTACGCAGATACTTCCCGCCGACGCAGCCGTCATGCTGCTCGGCGAGAACGCCACTGAAGACGCACTTGCCGCGGTCCGGGCCGATCTCGGTCTGAACGCGCCGATCTGGCAGCAGTACCTGCATTGGTTGCTGAACATCCTTCAGGGTGATTTCGGCGTTTCCATGCGCAACAGCCAACCGGTCGGTCCGGCCATGTTCGACGCGTTGGGCCGTTCGCTGTTCCTGGCTCTGTTGGCGATCAGCTTCATGCTGCTGATTGCAATGCCGCTGGGCATCATTGCAGCGGTCCGGCGCGGCAAGGCGGCGGACCTGGGCGTCAGCGTGACATCGTATATTGGAGTCTCCATTCCGGAGTTCGTCACGGCGACGCTGCTGATACTGGTCTTTGCAGACTGGCTGCAGTGGCTGCCCGCCACCGGTTACGTACCACTCAGTGAAGACCTGCCGCGCGCCTTGCTGCACCTGGTGCTGCCGGTGCTCACGGTGTCGGTCATCCTCATTGCCCACGTCTCGCGAATGGTGCGCTCCGAGCTGGTCGACGTGATGCATACGGACTACATACGCGCAGCTCGCCTCAAGGGCTTGTCGGCACGAACAGTGTTGTTCAAGCATGCACTGCGCAATGCATTGCTGCCGACGATCACCATCGTCGCACTTGATGTCGGCTACTTGCTCGGCGGCGTCATCGTCGTCGAAGAGATATTTGCCCTGCCCGGAATCGGACGGCAACTGATTGTTGCGGTCGAGAGTCGTGACCTGCCTTCCATTCAGGCGGGCGCCCTGATCATGGCCACGACCTACGCGGTCGCCAACTTCATTGCCGACATGGCCTACGCCTGGCTTGATCGAAGGATCCAATATGAATGACGTGATGCGCCGACTACTGTGCTCTCCGCAAGGCGCTCTTGGACTTGTGCTGGTAGGGCTGATCCTGCTGGTCGTGATCGCCGGCCCTTACATCGCACCGCACAGTCCGGAAGCCTTCTCACCGCTACAGCGTTACAAGGCGCCCAGTGCCGAGTTCCTGTTGGGAACAGATCAGTATGGGCGCGATATTCTCAGTCGCCTGCTGCACGGCGCTCGCGCCACCGTCCTGATGGCCCTGGTGGCAACCGCCCTGGGCACGTTTGCCGGCGCATGCATTGGCACCACATCGGCCTATCTCGGCGGGCGCAGCGACGAATTCACGATGCGCACGGTCGACGCCGTGATGTCGATTCCCAATCTGCTGCTGGCGATGCTGATCGTGACCTTGCTCGGCAAGAGCAGCTTCAACGCGCTGATCGCGATTGCAATCGCCTTTGCGCCCGGCATGGCGCGCATTACACGGTCGGTCGCGCTCTCCGTGCGCAAACAGGACTACGTCAACGCCGCGGTGGCAAGGGGCGAAGGCGCCGCCTTCATCGTCTGGCGCGAGATGCTGCCCAACGTCATCGCGCCGATCGTCGTCGAGATGACGATCCGCGTCGCGTTTGCGATCATGTTGTTCGCCACGCTGAGCTTCCTCGGACTGGGCGCGCAACCTCCGGCATCCGAATGGGGCCTGATGGTAGCCGAGTCGCGGCGCTTCATGCACCTGAGTCCATGGATGATTCTGTGGCCCAGTCTGGCGGTCGCGGCGGTGGCCATCGGCTTCAATCTGCTCGGTGACGGACTGCGTGATGCACTCAATCCGCGCACCTGAGGCCGCCATGCAAGCCGTTCTCGAGATCCAAGACTATTCGCTGGACTACACGACCCGGTCCGGACCGTTTCGCGCCCTCGACCATGTCAGCCTGAACGTCGCCAAGGGTGAGGTGCTGGGTCTCGTCGGGGAATCGGGCTCGGGCAAGACATCGCTGGCCTGGGCCATCATGCGGCACCTGCCGCACGACGCCAAGGAAAGCGGAAGCATCAGCCTCGGTGGCCAACCCCTGATGACAGCCACCCCGGCGCAGGTGGACGCGATCCGCGGGAGCAAGATCGGCATGGTCTTTCAGGACCCGAGCACCTCGCTCAATCCGACGCTCCCCCTGGGCGAGCAACTGGCCGAAGTGCTGGTTCGCCACCGGGGACTGTCCCGCGCACAGGCCTGGGCCGAAGGCGAAGAAATGTTGTCGCGGGTCGGCATCAAGTCACCCGTCCAGATGATGCGCAGGTATCCCCATGAGGCCTCGGGTGGCGAAAAGCAGCGCGTCGTGATCGCCACCGCCTTTGGCTGCCAACCCGAGTGCATCCTCTTCGACGAGCCGACAACCGCGTTGGACGTGATCACGGCACGCCAGATTCTGGACCTTTTCGCGAAGTTGCAGGAGGAAACCGGGGTCGCGTCGATTTATGTCTCGCATGACCTGGCCCTGGTGGCCACGGTCTGCAAACGTGTCGCGGTGATCCATCAGGGCAAGATCGTGGAACAAGGGCAGATCGCCAATGTATTCGCGCGGCCGCAGGCACCTTATACGCGGATGCTGCTGTCGGCCGTGCCCCGTCCGGACCACCGGCTGGTCCATACACAACCGCAGGCCGACTTGGCGCCATTGGTCGAAGTCGACGCATTGAGTGTCCATTACGGACGCCAACCGTTCCTGGAGCAACTGCTGGGTCGTGCAAGTACCCGATTCGTCGGCAATCGTGCCATCAGCCTGACCGTACAGTCGGGCGAAATACTCGGAATCGTGGGAGAGTCGGGGTCCGGCAAGTCGACACTGGCGAAGGCCTTGACCGGCCTCAATCCGTTCGAAGGCAAGCTGCGATTCGATGGTCGCGCGATAGGCGGACTCAAGGACATGGACAACGCCTACCGGCGTGATGTCCAGATCATCTTCCAGCACCCGGACTCCTCGTTGAACCCACGACAGCGCATCCGCGAAATTCTCGCGCGCCCGCTGAAGTTGTTTGGCGAGCCAGGAACCAAGGTCGACGATACGCAGATCACGCGCCTGCTGGAGGAAGTACGGCTGCCTGGCAACTATGCCGATCGATTCCCGCACCAGTTGTCCGGCGGTGAAAAGCAACGGGTGGCTATCGCGCGGGCGTTTGCGTCGCGTCCGAGGCTCGTCATCTGCGATGAGATCACCTCGTCACTCGACGTATCGGTGCAGGCGTCGATTGTGGAACTGCTCATCGATCTTCAAAAAACCCGTGGCACCGGATACTTGTTCATCACCCATGACCTGAACCTAGTACGGCAGGTGGCCCATCGGATCGCCGTAATGTACCGCGGCGAGTTGGTCGAACTACTGTCCGTGGCAGACCTCGGCCAGGGGGCCAGACATCCCTATACCCGTTCCTTGATGGACGCTGTTCCGGCGCCCGTCGCAACCGCCCACTGAACCGCATGGAGTGCCCAATGGATCGAAACGCCCTGCTCAACAGACTCGACGAAAAAGCCGCCTTGAACCTGCTCAGTCGGATGGTCCAGCACAAGAGCTACTCGGAAACCGAAGGTGAACGGGTGCTGGCGGCATTCATGGTCGATCGGATGCGGGAGCTTGGTCTCGAAGCCGACCTCGCTCCCGTCGTGGGGGAACGGGTCAACGCCATTGGCCGACTCAAGGGTACGGGCGGTGGCAATAGCCTGCTGTTCAACGGCCATCTCGACACCAATCCGGCAACCCAAGGCTGGACCGTCGACCCCTGGGGTGGACTGGTCGACGACAAGTTCATCTACGGTATCGGAGTGTCCAACATGAAGGCTGGCGACGCGGCGTACTATTGCGCACTGAAAACGCTGATCGATGCCGGAGTCAAGCTTAAGGGCGATGTCGTGCTGACCTATGTCGTCGGTGAACTCCAGGGTGGCGTCGGCACCGTCGCCGCCATCGAGCAAGGCGTTACGGCCGACTACTTCATCAATTCGGAGCCGACCGACCTGCAGGCCATCACCATGCATGCCTGTGCCTTCACCTTCGTGATCGAACTGGTGGGCAATACGCGCCACCTGTCCAAGCGCGAAGAGGCTGTCGATGCGATCGTCGCCGCGTGCGATCTGGTGCCGCGCCTGAACGCCATGCGCTTTTCTAGTGCACGCAGTGACGAACATGCGTCGATCAACCGGGTACACGTCGGTGTGATGCGCGGCGCATTGGGCGCCGAGCTGCTGGAATGGCGCCCGCCGCAGGTCGCCGATGTGGCCAAAATCAAGGGCTCTGGCCGATATGCTCCCGGGCAGACCGAAGCTGGCGCCTTGGCGGACATGCGCCATGAACTCGACCTGCTGGAGCAGCGTTTTCCCGGCCTCAAGGCCTCGATCCAAGTCGACAGGAAAGCCGGACACGGCGTCATGCCTGCATTCGAGGTGTCCAAGGACGCTCGGATCGTCAAGACCGTCAACGCGGCCTATCTGACCGTGCGCGGCCAGGCGCAGCCGACCGGCGCGATTGCGCCGCCGTGTTTCTTCGGCACCGATGCGGGTCACTTCTACGAGGCCCTGGGCTTGGAAGGCATTGTTTGCGGTCCCGGCGGTCGCTACAACACGATGCCGGACGAGCGTGTCGATATCGCAGATTATCTGGACATTATCCGCATCTACATGTTGTGCATCCTCGACATCTGCGAGCCCGCGTAACCACACGCCAGCCAATGCAGCGCTGAGCCGCACGCCTCACGGCGACAGCATTTGAACGCAGTGCGCCGCGACAAGCGGCTCAGCTGCGTGCGCGCGGTTGTGCGCCTTGCCGATTGGCCTTTTCGTGTCGCATGGAATGGGGGAAAACCCCGGGATAATCGCCTGGACTCGGTGCCTGGCACCACTTATGCTTGATTGGGTCGGAACGTCCGACCCAAACTGACCAGGAGCACCCTATGACACTCACCGGCCGCACCCTCGCCACGGCACTCGCATTTGCCGTCACCGGCATGACCGCAACTGCGATGGCCCAGACCAAATGGGACCTGCCAGCCGCCTACCCGGCCACCAACTTCCATTCGGTCACGCTGACCGAATTCGCCAACGATGTCGACAAGGCCAGTGGCGGCAAGCTCAAGATCACGGTGCATGCCGGTGCCTCACTGTTCAAGGCTCCCGAAATCAAGCGTGCGGTGCAAGGCGGCCAGGCGCAGATCGGCGAGATCCTGCTGGCCAATTTCGCCAACGAATGGCCGATCTATGCTGCCGATGGCATGCCGTTCCTGGCCGACAGCTACGACGAGGCGGTCAAGCTCTGGCGGGTGCAAAAACCGGTGTTCGAGAAGAAGCTGGCCGAACAGGGCATGGTGCCGCTGTACGCCGTGCCATGGCCGCCACAGGGCATCTACGTCAAGAAGCCGATCAGCTCCGCGGCCGACCTCAAGGGCGTGAAGTGGCGCGCCTACAACCCGCAGACCTCGCGCATCGCGGAACTTGTCGGCGCCCAGCCGGTGACCATACAGGCGGCGGAGCTGTCGCAGGCGCTGGCCACCGGCGTCGTCGAGAGCTACATGTCCTCGGGCTCGACCGGCTTCGACAGCAAGACCTACGAACACATCAAGTACTGGTACGACACCCAGGCCTGGTTGCCGAAGAACGTGGTGATCGTCAACAAGGCGGCGTACGACGCGCTCGACGCACCTACCAAACAGGCCGTGCTCAAGGCCGCCGCCGATGCCGAGGTGCGCGGACTGGCGGCCTCCAAGCGCGCCAACACCGAGTCGCTCGAAAAGCTCAGGGG
>JANNKH010000065.1:0-8542 GCA_031396205.1 Rhodoferax sp. | reverse complement strand
GGCCGCGACCGCGACCGTGCCGATCGTGTTCGCGTCCGGCGGCGACCCGGTTGAGCAGGGGCTGGTCGCCAGCCTCAACCGGCCGGGCGACAACGTCACCGGTGTGGTTTTCTTCAACAGCGTATTGGGTGCGAAGCGGCTGGACTTGCTGCACCAGGCAGTTCCCAAGGCCAGGAAGATCGCCGTGCTGATTCACGACCGGCAGGCCTTCGAGCCACAACTGCCCCCGGTGCGCGAAGTTGCACGACAGGCGGGCCTGGAGCTGGTGATCGTCAACACCCGCGATGGTGACCGTGGATACGAAGGAGCTTTCGAAGCCATCAACCGGGCCGGCGCGCAAGCCTTGCTGGTGATGGGCAGCCCGGTATTCCAGCGTGATCGAAAGCTGATCTCGGATCTCGCCGCTCGGTGGCGCATGCCGGCTATCGTGGGGTCGCGATCCTCTGCCCAGGATGGTTTGCTGATGGCTTACGGGACCATTGAAGAGGAACTGGATCGACAGGCGGCACGATTCGTAGACCGTATTCTCAGGGGTGCCGATCCCCGCGACCTGCCCATCGAACAACCCACCAAGTTCGAGTTGGTTATCAATCTCAAGGCCGCCAAAGCCCTCGGCACTGCGATCCCGCAGTCGCTGCTGCTACGCGCCGACGAGGTGATTCAATGACCCAGCGTCATTTCCTGTCTTTGCTGTTCGCCGTCGTCATGGCCTGGGCAGCTGCCGCCACGTGGAGCCAGTCAACGGTGCGACTGCCCAAGGTCGGCATCCTGTCGCCGGGCAGGCAGGCGACGGCGATGGTTTGCCTGCCCAACAACCAGGGTGGCGGCTCTGCTTGCCTGCTGGAGGGGCTGCGTGCACTGGGCTACGACGAAGGGCGCAACATCACGTTCGTATCCCGCTTCGCCGACGGCGACGCAGCACTCCTGCCTGCGCTTGCGGCCGAACTGGTGGCGTGGCAGCCGGATGTCATCTACACCTACACCACCGTCGGGGCTGAAGCCGCAGCAAGGGCCACGAGTGGCATCCCGGTCGTCGTCGGCCCGGCCGGGGAGCGCACCATGGAGCGGCTGGCCGGAAACTTCGCGCGGCCGGTTGGCAACGTGACCGGCCTGACGCTCATGGGCCCGGAACAGGATGAAAAGTGCTTGCAGCTGCTCAAGGAATTGGCGCCCCGCACGGCCCGCGTGGCGGTCATGGCCAACCCGGATAATCCCAATTTCGCCAGTTATCTGGACTTGTTGGGTCCGGCGGCAAAGCAGTTGGACACCACCCTGATTCGGGTCGACGCGCGCAACGCAGCCGATCTGCCGCAGGCGTTCGCGATGATCCGGTCCCGCGCTGCGGATGCGATCCTCATCGGCGAAGACCAGGCGCTGGCGGGCACCCCGGCAGTGCGCCAGCAGATCATCTGCTGGGCGCTGGAGCAGCGCCTGCCGCTGGCATCGTCCAGCGCACGGGTCGCGCCCGACGGCGGGCTGGTCTCCCTGGGAACCGACAATTCGGCGCTGGTCAAGCGCGCCGCCTTCTTTGTACATCGCATCCTGGGCGGCGTCCGGCCTGCCAACCTCCCGGTCGAGCGCCCGACGGTCTACAAGTTGTCGCTGAACCGCAAGACGGCGGCGGCGCTGGGCATCACAATCCCGCAGGCGCTGCTGCTGCGGGCGGATGAGGTGATTCAATGACTGGTATCGACGAGACCTGACGGTCAGCCGTCATCCGACGTAGGACCGCTTCCGCTGCAAACCAGGCGCACGAATTTCTCCATACCGGGCATCCAAACCGATCCCCCCGTTGCCGGTGGCGGCGACTGACTCTGAAATACTGCGGCCATTCAACGTTGTTGCGAACCGGACTGCTGAGGACAGGGCTGGTTGAACGGGTTGGGTCGGTTCACACGCACCGTTTTCTGGGCCTATGCAAATAGGACAGAAACAAAACTGGCGGCAAGTAGGACCTCAAGGACGACGCTGACCAAAATGGCAATGCCGGCCCGCTTTGCTTTGAACTCAATGAGGCCGAGGAGCGCCAACAGCGCCAGAGCAACAAGCATTGCGGTGGATACGGTCGAACGTAAATCCGACGGTGGTGTGGACCTAGCCAGGAACAACATGATGGCAATGCCGAGATACACCGCGCCGAGACGCCGGCCAACTAGCAATCCCCGGCGGCAGTGTATTTGCCTTGAGCCACCACCGTCTGACACCGACCCGTCGGGCGTGTTGAACGCACGCATCGTCCCTCGCCGGGCGCCTGACTAGTGTTTGTGGTGCGACGGCGCCAGTTCGTAGACAGGCGTCGGCAGCCCCTCGTAGCGGGCCTTCATCTGCAGCGACAGGAACTGCGAGTAGTGCCGGCTCTGGTGCAGGTTGCCGCCGTGGAACCACAGGTGCGGAACCTGCGTCGGCTTCCACATGTTACGCAACTCGCCTTCCCACGGCCCTGGGTCCTTCGGCGTGTCCGAGCCCAGGCCCCAGACCTTGCCGACCTTGTCGGCGGCTTCTGGACTGATAAGGTCGGCCAGCCACCCGTTCATCGAGCCGTAGCCGGTGGCGTAGACGATCAGGTTGGCGGGCAGTTCGGTGCCGTCGGAAAGCGTCACGCTATTCGGGTTGATGCGCTCGATGTTGACGCCGCTCTTGAGCTTGATGCTGCCGTTAGCCACAAGCTCCGAAGCGCCGACGTCGATGTAGTAGCCCGAGCCGCGGCGCAGGTACTTCATGAACAGGCCCGAGCCATCGACGCCGAAGTCGAGCAGGAAGCCGGCCTTTTCCAGCCGTGCGTACAGGTCGGCGTCACGCTTCTTCATCTCGTCGTACACGGGCACCTGCATCGGCGCCATGATGTTGTACGGGATGCTGGCGAAGATCAGGTCGGCCATGTCGGTGCTGACGCCATTCTTCACCGCCTGCTCTGAATACAGGCCGCCCAGAGCCAGTTCCATCAGCGAATCCGACGGCGCGATGTGCGTGCTGCTGCGCTGCACCATCGTCACGTCGGCACCGTGTTCCCACAGCGCGGCGCAGATGTCGTGCGCCGAGTTGTTGGAGCCCAGCACTACGCACTTCTTGCCTTTGTAGGCTTCGGGACCAGGGTGCCGGCTACTGTGGTGCTGCTCGCCGAGAAAGGACTCGGCGCCGGGGATCTTCGGTACGCTGGGATAGCCCGAGACGCCCAGCGCGAAGACGAGTTCCTTCGGGCGCAGCGCGATTTCCCTCCCATCGCGCTCTACCAGGACGGTCCACTCGCCCTTCGCCTCGTCGTAGCTGGCCTTCTTCGCGACGGTGCTGCCCCAGTAGTTCAGCTCCATGACCTTCGTGTACATCTCCAGCCAGTCGCCGATCTTGTCCTTCGGCGCGAACACAGGCCAGTCATCGGGAAACGGCAGGTAAGGTAGGTGGTCGTACCATACGGGGTCGTGCAGGCACAGGCTCTTGTAGCGCTTGCGCCAGCTGTCGCCGGGCCGGGTGTTCTTCTCGATGATGATCGCCGGCACGCCCAGGCGCCGCAACCGCGCGCCCAGTGCGATGCCGCCTTGCCCGCCACCTACGATCACCACGTAGGGCTGCTCGGTGAAACCCAGCGTCCTGGCCTCTTCCTCGCGCCGCTCGGCCCAGTTCTTGCGCCCGGGATGCACGCCGTGCTCGGCGCCCTTGATGCGGTTAGCGCCCTTCTTCTCCTCGAAGCCCTTCAGTTCGGTCATCGTGGTCAGCAGCGTCCAGGCCTTGCCATCCTTCAAACGCAGGTGGCCGCGGCCGCGCGCCACGGCGGTCTCGAAGGTGCACCAGGCGTCGATGACGCCGTCAGCCTCGGTGGCCTGACCTTCGACCTGGAAGTTGGACGGTTTCACGTCAGCCAGGCGCGCCTGCAGCATCTTGCGGATCGCGTCCGGCCCTTCCTGCGTGCGGATGTTCCAAGTGAACGCGACCAGATCCCGCCAGTAACTATCATCGCCGATCAGCTCCATCACGGCGTCGATGTCCTGGCTCTCAAGGGCGTTGTTAAAGTCAGCCAGCCAAGCGCTGGCTGCCTGGGTAGGGTGAACGGACAGATCTGTCATGCCACGGTCTCCTTGCTGCAACGGGACGAACGAGCCGAATGCGCAGCCTATTTTTGAATCATACGACCATCGCGGCCGGCAGCGTCAGAGAAATTACCGTCGTCGAGGCGATGCGCAGCAAGATCCAGTGGCACTCGGATGTCGGTAACCGTTGCAACCCGTGCGCACGGATTTCCACATACCCGTCGTTCAATTTTGACGGTCGGCTTCCGAGCCGGTCGACAGGCTCCAGAAGACTGCCAGGCGACTTTCGGCTTTCGGAACTGCCCGCTCCAGACCGGTCGTTCAGGAATACGTTGAAAAGTCGGCAAGGTGGCGCCATTTCCGGCAACTCGCGTACCCGCACCCGGCCAAAAAGCGGGTACTGATTCACGACTGGTATGAAGTGGGGCCGTTAAGCCTGTCTTGGGTATTGCCGGAGCCGTTTGAGATTCCTTTGGTCGCAGCGATTCGCATAATTTCTCGGCCGGGAGACGCATCGCGTATGCGGGGCGGTCGACAAGGCGCGCCAGCACAACGAGATCGCCGTCATCGAAGGTGGCGATGCGAAGCCGACCGGACAGATGGCTGTGACTCACCGCGCCCCGCGACGATTGCGCCGCGTCCTTCAAGGGGGCCAGCGCCCGGTCCGGCGCGTCGACCCTTCGCTAGTACCAGCGCAAGGCCTTCGCACGAGACAAGGGGCCGGCAGGCGGCTCAATCGCTTACATTGCGCCGCCGTTTCGGGGCTTGCAGTAGACGCGCGTGCCGCTGCGTGGCGCGTATTGCAGCGCGGCGCTCGTTCGTCGCGAGCGACGATCGCCGCCGTGGACAAGCCTGTTCCAGGGCGCACGAAACCATGCCATTCGGCACCCGGTTTCCCACCCCGGCGCTATCGCGCCGGCGTGGATAACGCGGGCTCAATCCCCCGTTCCCGGTAGCCACCTGCGCTACCATTGGCTCGGTCACTTGGGCGCGCTTCGCGGTGTCCGCGATCACCATGAATTACTGTCCGCCTTCGCAGTGAAACGCTGTCCGCGATCAGATTGAAATCGGTGTCCGCGATCGCTGAAATACGCAGACTTAGGGTTTGCCCTAATATTGGCAGCTATTGAATATCCGACGTCCGCTTCCAATTCGCGCTTGAGGCCGACGCTAAATCCGGCCCGCCAAGCTGAAACGCGGATATTTGGAGAAAGGAGTTCAACCATGGCGTCGCGTTATCCGAAAAGCTCGAGCAGACGTCGCAGTACGCCCTTCATAAGTGAACGGCAAATCCAAGCCTATCTGGCAACGCGGGAAGCCCTTCGTCGCATTGCCCTATCTTCGACGCTCGCCGACCTGGACTCAGATGCTGTGAACATCCAATGGTCGGGCTTGGGGCCGCGCGCCACGAGCGAGGGTAAGGCCGCAAGAAGGTAAGCAGGAGCCCCACAGTCCAGTCAATGTGGATCGCCATTCGCAACGACTCTCCTGGGGAATCCGAGCATGACCGCAACTCAGACCCCCGACCCGCCCTCGGCAAGAAGGCAAAGCCCGACAATTTTCACGATCGTCGGCGGCACGACCGTTCCTGATCGAGCGGCTATCGTGCGCGAGCACTGTCGTGAGGGATCAACTGTCGAGTTGAGGCGTGAAGCTGCTGACGCTGAGAGTCAGGCAGGCATCGGGGTATGGCTGCCCTGCCGATCGCTGCTTGGGCTGATGTCGGTATGGAAAAGGATCGGTCACGTTCCAGTAGAAACGGCCCAAACGCTTGAGCCGTTCATGGATGCGACAGCAACAGTTGTTGCTCACGGAACCGTCAGACGGGTTTATGCGCCGATTGGCAGGGACGAAGCCGTCGTCACCGTGGAAATCCTGACTTCAGAGTGAGCGCACTTGGCGGCCCTCGTGAGCGTTGCAAAGAAACCGCCGCTACAAGCTCTTGAAGCCGTTTTTCGAATCCCTATTTATCTAACCGAGCCGGCTGGAACTGGTCTCCTGCCGGTGTAACCCCTGAATCGGAGGACATACCATGTACGAATCGATGCTGAGCTACCCGAACAGCGTGTTCGGTCAATTTGAGCGCCTTCGCCGTGAACTCGACGATGCGCTCGGCGTTTCAGGATTGCCCAGCGGCATCCGCTCGGTCTCGCCGGGCACATTGCCCGCGGTCAACGTGGGTCGCACGCCAAAGAGCGTGGAGGTTTACGCATTCGCTCCCGGTCTGGACGCCTCGAAGATCGACGTCACATTGGATCGCGGTGTCTTGCGCATCGCGGGCGAACGGCAGTCGCGCATCCCCGAGGAAAACCCCAAAGTGAACGTGTATGCCCGCGAACGGGGCGCCGGGAGTTTCGCGCGCGCCATTGCGCTGCCGGAAGACCTGGACCCGGAGAATCTCAAGGCGAGCTACCGCGACGGCGTACTTCAGGTGAGCATCGCACGGCGCGAAGCGGCGCAACCCAAACGCATCGCGGTGCAGTGAGCGGATAGACATTCAAGGAGAACCCATCATGAGCGACAACAAGCAAATGACCCAGACCTCCCAGCAGCAGGAACATCAGCGCGCGGTACTGCCGGCGGTGGACGTGTTCGAGGACGAGTCCGGCATCACCGTGCTGGCCGACATGCCAGGCGTATCCAGGAACGAACTGGAACTGAAGGTCGAAGGCGACACCCTCTCGATCGAGGGTGGTGTGCATGCGCTGGCGCCCGAGGGCCTCGAAGCCCTGTACGCCGAAGTGCGCGTCCCGCGCTACCGGCGCACTTTCACATTGAGCCGCGAACTCGACATGACCAGGATCGAAGCCAACCTGAAGGACGGCGTGCTGACCTTGCGCATGCCCAAGCAGGCATATGCGCAGGCGCGGCGGATCCCCGTGACCGCGGGTTGATGGCTGACCTGTGATCCATCTGATGCGATTTTTCGAAAGGAGGAACCATGCCCAAGCTTGCAGAGCAACTGAAGCAAGGCGCGGATCAGGCCTGGGAGTCGCTGTCGGAAGGCTGGCGCGAGCTCAGCGCTCGCGCCAGCGGCGCTCTGACGCGGTTTCGGCCCGCTGCCGCGCCAGCCAAGCCCACCGCCGGAGACGACCCACTGCCACCGTTGAGCAGTTGGGCGTTCATGGCAGCCGATGTATTCGACGACGATGACAAGGTGATCGTGCGCATCGAGGCGCCCGGCATGCGGCGCGAGGACTTTAACGTAGAAGTCAAAGGTGACGTCCTCACCGTCTGGGGCGAGAAACGGATCGAGCGCGAATCCGGTTCCGGGCGCTACCGGATGGTGCAATGCGCCTATGGACGCTTCCGCCGCGACGTGACCTTGCCCGTGTCCGGTAAACGTTGAAATGACAAAAGCCAGCTACCGGGACGGCGTGCTGCGCATCGAGCTCCCCAAATCCGAGGGAGCGCGCGCGGCGCATCGCGTTGCACGCAGGCTGAGGAGGCCAGGCCATGGTCATCGGCTCGGTCGACGCTGTCATTTGAGTCCAGCCTCTTCAGGCCACCCGGTTCCGGTCGTGTGGTCTGCAAGTCGAGTTCTACTTGATCTGTTGGAACATGCGCTTCAAGAAGCGATAGCTCGGGGCGCTTTTGCGTGTGCTCCGGCATCGGTGATGCGGTAGACGCGCTCCATGCCCGCGTCCTTGGTCGACGTGATGGTGAGCCCGAGCTTCTTCTTGAACGCTCCGGCAAACGTGCCATGCAACGCGCGTCAATAAAGGTCCTTGCGGAAGAACACTCTCGGATACCCATGCACGATTCGCTGGTCGTATTCGACGTATCCGACGCGTGCGTAGAGTGCCCGGTTTTCTGTCATCAACTCGTGGGTGGCGAGAAAGACTGAGTCGTAGCCCAGCGCACGCGCCTCGGTCTCGGCAAGCAGGAGTAGCAGGCGGCCAACGCGTTAACCTCTGACTGGCGGCCGCACGGCGACGTTGTCCACGTAAAACCCTTCGTCAACGCATTTGAGCACGATTGCACCGACGATCGTGTTGTCCGCCTCGGCGACGTGTACTTGCCACTGGTCGATGACTTCCCGGTAGTCCTCCAGCATTGGGCCTGGTTGCTTACCGATTCGCTCGATGTAATGAACGTAGGCTTCGCAGACGCAGGTGGCAACTGCCGCAGCGTCCGACGACTGCGCCCGACGGGTTGTCAAATTCGTCACATTCACCTCCACCGTGCGCCCGAAGTGTGTTTAGCGAAAGAAAGATTGTCATGTATACCGCAGGCCGGTGAGCCAGAGGTGAAAAAGGCCCTAGGCAGGGCGGTTGTCAACAGGCAACAAATCAAAGTCCGACAAACGTACGGGAAAGTAGACTGACGAACCGTCAAATTGGACTTCCCTACAGCTGCCTGTCGTAGGCGACAGCTAACGCTGCATAGGAGCCGACCAAGTCCATATTCCGTTATTGCAGACTGAATGACTGGTATTGAGAATTTGGTTCGACCAGTGGCCGCTTTGGGGCAACCTGTCGCAATGTCGGCAACTGGCCGCATTCAGACAGTCAACGTTC
>JANNKH010000061.1:0-23627 GCA_031396205.1 Rhodoferax sp. | reverse complement strand
GAGCAGGCCGTCAAAGACTTGTGCCTTTTGCACCTTGCGGTGCATCTGGCGACCCCACGGGGATTCGAACCCCGGTACCTACCGTGAAAGGGTAGTGTCCTAGGCCTCTAGACGATGGGGTCAAAGCCTTGGAACTCCATTACAAGTCCACTGAGAACTTCGTCGGAAGCTCTCCGTTTTATCATTGCGACCCGCTTATCTGCCCGCACGAAAATTGGTGGTGGAGGTAAGCGGGATCGAACCGCTGACCTCTTGCATGCCATGCAAGCGCTCTCCCAGCTGAGCTATACCCCCTGACTTCCGGTACGCAAGTGCGCACCGTCAATTTCCGAGCCTCGAATTATAGCCACAAAGCTAAGCCTCCCTGAGGCGCTCGATGGCGGTCTCGCGCAGAAACAATGCGATCACGGCGTCGAGCGAGGGCGTCTGGCTGGCGCCCAGTAGCAGCACCCGGGCAGCCATGGCCAGTTGCGGCATCTTGATGCCGGTCGCAGCCAGTACCTCCTTGATGGCACCGCCAATCGACGCCTTGTCCCATTCGCAGTCTGCCAGCCTGTCAGCCAGCAGCGCCAGCCCAGGGCGCACTGCGTCGGACACATGGCGCTCGCGCTCCGCCGGCTCGACTGACACCGCCGAAAAAAAACTGCTGGCCCACTGGGCAAGCGCCACAGTGGTCTCGCAGCGGTCCTTGAACAAGGCACAGATGCCTACCAGCCGGCCATCATCGGCGGTCACACCGAGCCGCGCCATCTGCGCTGCCACCCGCTTGGCCAACGCGTCATCGGCCATCGCCTTGATGTACTGGGCGTTGACCCAGTTGAGCTTGGCAGCGTCCCATTGTGCGGGGCTTTTCGCCAGGTGCGCACCATCGAACCAGGCCACCAACTGGTCACGGGTGAACAGCTCGTCATCGCCGTGGCTCCAGCCCAGACGCGACAGGTAGTTGACCATCGCCTCGGGCAGATAGCCGGCCTCTTCGTACTGCATCACGCTGACCGCACCATGGCGCTTGGACAGCTTATCGCCATCGGGGCCCAGGATCATCGGCACATGGCCGTAGACCGGCAACTCGGCGCCCAGCGCACGCAGGATGTTGATCTGGCGTGGCGTATTGTTGACATGGTCGTCGCCCCGCAGCACATGGCTGATCTGCATGTCCCAGTCGTCGACCACGACACAGAAGTTATAGGTCGGCGTACCGTCGGCGCGGGCGATGATCAGATCATCGAGCTCGCGGTTGCTGATGGTGATGGTGCCCTTGACCAGGTCGTCCCAGCTGACGTCGCCATCGACTGGATTGCAAAACCGCACTACCGGCGACAGGCCCGCAGGTACCTGCGGCAATACCTTGCCGGGCGCTGGACGCCAACGACCGTCATAGCGTGGTTTGTCGCCGCGCGCACGCTGGGCCTCGCGCATGGCGTCGAGTTCTTCGGGCTGGCAGTAGCAATGGTAGGCGGTCCCACAGGCCACCATCTGCACGATCACAGCGCGGTAGCGTTCCAGCCGCTGCATCTGGTAATAGGGACCTTCCTCGTAGCCCAGCTCCAGCCACTGCATCGCGGCGATGATCTGGTCCACCGCCACCTGGGTGGAACGCGCCACGTCGGTGTCCTCGATCCGCAAGATGAAATCGCCGCCAAAATGGCGCGCAAAAGCCCAGGAGAACAAGGCGGTGCGCGCCGTCCCCAGATGCAGAAAACCGGTGGGTGACGGGGCGATGCGGGTACGGATTGTGCGCGTCATGGGGATTGCTCGCCAATCAGTGCCGCGAAGCCGCGCGCGAGGTCGTCCTGCAGATCGGCTACATGCTCCAGCCCTACCGCCAGGCGCACCAGACCCTGCCCGATGCCGGCGACCTGCCGCTGGTCTTCGGTCAACCTGCCATGCGAGGTGCTGGCCGGATGCGACAACAACGATTTCACATCGCCCAGGTTGGTGCACAGCCCGATCGTCTGGGTCGTGTCCAGTAACTTGAATGCACGCTGACGCGCCTGTGCGGGGTCCGCAGCGCGCAGATCGAACGACACCACGGCCCCACCCTTGCCCGATTGCTGCGCCATGGCCAGCGCATGCTGCGGATGGCTGGGCAGCCCCGGGTAGTACACCCGCGATACCTGCGGCTGCTGCTCGAGCCAGGTGGCCAGTGTCAACGCGCGCTGACTCTGCGCCTCCATGCGGATCGCCAGCGTTTCCATGCCCTTGAGAACCACCCAGGCATTGAACGGCGACAGGGTCATGCCGGCGCTGCGCAGCACCGGCAGCAATACTTCCGTCACTGTTTTTTGCGTGCCGCACAAGGCTCCCGCCATCACTCGGCCCTGCCCGTCCAGATACTTGGTGCCGGAGTGCACGATCAGATCGGCACCCAGTTCGACCGGGCGCTGCAGCGCCGGCGTGCAAAAGCAGTTGTCGACCGCCAGCAGCGCGCCGGCATTGTGCGCAATGTCGGCCAGCGCACGGATGTCGCACACATCGGTCAACGGATTGGTCGGCGTCTCGGCAAACAGCAACCGCGTACTGGGTCGGATGGCGGCCTTCCACTGCGACACATCGGTCTGCGACACGAATGAGCTCTGCACGCCGAACTTGCCAAACTCGCTGCCGATCAGCTTGATGGTGGAGCCGAACATCGAATGCGAAAGGACCACGTGGTCGCCGGACTTGAGCAGACCCATGCACATCAGCAATATCGCCGACATGCCGGTGGCCGTGGCGATCGCCGCTTCGGTGCCCTCGAGCGCAGCCAGGCGCAACTCCATGCTGGTCACGGTCGGATTGCCCAGCCGGCTATAGGTGTAGCCCTCCTCCTCACCGGCGAACCGGCGCCCGGCGGTCTCGGCATCGGGTTGCACGTAGCCGCTGGTCAGGTACAGCGCCTCGGCATTTTCGCCATACTGGCTGCGCGGCACCGCCGTGTGCACCGCGAGCGTGTCGCGGTGCCGCAGATCCTTGCTCGTTGCGTCCGTCATCGGGCGTGTGCCTCGTTCAGCCGTGCGGCAGGCGAATCGTCGCGCTCGTCATCATCGGTGTTCTCGACCCGGCTCGCGCTCAGTCGGGCGATGTCGGAGGCGGTGATGTCACCGGTCACATACACGCCATCAAAGCACGACGCGTCGAATTCGGTGATCGCCGGGTTCAGGCTGCCAACGGCCTTCTTCATCGCATCGACATCCTGGTAGATCAGGGCGTCGCAGCCGATGATCTGCTGGATCTCGGCCACACTGCGGTTGTGCGCCACCAGTTCCTCGCTGGTGGGCATGTCGATGCCATAGACGTTGGGGTATCGCACCGGTGGCGCCGCACTGGCCAGGTAGACCTTGCGCGCCCCCGCATCGCGCGCCATCTGCACGATCTCACGGCTGGTGGTGCCGCGCACGATGGAGTCGTCCACCAGCAGCACGTTGCGGCCCTTGAATTCGCTGGTGATCGCGTTGAGCTTCTGGCGCACCGATTTCTTGCGCACCGCCTGCCCCGGCATGATGAAGGTTCTGCCCACATAGCGGTTCTTGACGAACCCTTCACGGTACGGCAGCCCGAGCAACTGGGCCAGCTGCGCCGCACTGGGGCGGCTCGACTCGGGAATCGGGATCACCACGTCGATCTCGCTCGGCGGCACGGTCGAGACCACCCGCCTGGCCAGTGCCTCACCCAGGTTCAAGCGGGCCTGGTAGACCGAAATGCCGTCCAACGTCGAGTCGGGCCGGGCCAGGTACACGAACTCGAAGATGCACGGGTTCAGACGGGTCATCCCGGCGCATTGCTGCGCATGCAGTTTGCCCTGCAAATCGATGAACACTGCCTCACCAGGATCGACATTGCGCACGAATTGGTGTGCAGTGCCCTCCATCACGACCGACTCGCTGGCCACCAGCGTCGTTCCATCGCCCTGGCCCAGGCACAAGGGACGGATACCAAACGGGTCGCGAAACGCCAGCACGCCATGCCCGGCGATCACGGCGATGACAGCGTACGAACCGCGCACCCGCCGATGCACATTGCGCACGGCGGCAAACAGATCGGCGGGCTGCAACGGCAGGCCACGGGTGACGGTCTCGATTTCATGGGCCAACACATTGAGCAACACCTCGGAATCGCTCTCGGTATTGATATGCCGGTGGTCGGTGAGGAACAACTCGGACTTCAGCGCCTGCGCATTGGTCAGGTTGCCGTTGTGCACCAGCACGATGCCGAACGGCGCGTTGACATAAAACGGCTGGGCTTCTTCCTCGCTGTAGGCATTGCCTGCAGTCGGGTAGCGCACCTGCCCCAGTCCGCAGTTACCCGGCAGGCCGCGCATGTTGCGGGTGCGGAACACGTCACGCACCAGACCCTTGGCCTTGTGGATGAAGAACTTGCGTTCCTGCTGCGTGACGATACCGGCCGCGTCCTGGCCGCGGTGCTGCAACAGCAGCAGCGCATCGTAGATCAGCTGGTTGACCGGGGCGCTACTGACAACACCAACTATTCCGCACATAAACCATCCCGCTTTCAACCGGCGCGCTGGCAATCCCGCCAGCGAGGGTCCGACCCATTCAGGGCAAATATTTGCCAAATTCCTGCGGCATGACAGGCTTGAGGCCCTTGACCGTCGCGGTGGCCCAGTGCGCACCCACCGATTGGGTCCACCATGCATCATGCTGCATTGGCGTCATGCTGACCAGCACTGCCGCAACCAGTATCAGCACCACGCCACGCAATGCACCAAACACGGCGCCCAGCACCCGGTCAGCCGGCCGCAGGCCCGCAACCCGGAACAGTCGGCTGATGAGCCAGGTGACCAGCGAGCCGGCAAACATCGCAATGATGAACACCACCACAAAACCCGCTGCGTACTGAATGCTCTCGGTGGCACCTGCCATCGGCAGCCACTTGGCCGCAACTGGCGCAAACCATTGCGCCACGAAAAAAGCCGCAACCCAGGTGCCCAGCGACAGCACCTCGTATACCAGGCCGCGCCAGGCACCTACCATCAGCGACAGCGCCAATACGACAATGAATATCCAGTCCAGGGCAACCATCGGTATGGGTGGTGCGCTAAAGGGTCAGGATTGCCGCGGCCAGATTGAGCTTGCGGATTTTTTCGGCCGCCTTGTCGGCTTCGGCGCGATCCGAAAAAGGGCCGACGCGCACCCGGGTACGGTCGCCCTCCGATGTGCCCACGACCTGGGTGTAGGTTTTCAAACCGGCCGCCTCGACCTTGCGCCGCACCTCGCGCACCTTGGCCGCATCGGCGAATGCGCCGACCTGCACCACGAAACGATCATCCGACGCGGGGGCTTTGGCAGGCGCGGCATTGGCGGTCTTGGCGGGTGCGTTTGTCAGAGCCGCAGTGGTTGCTGTCGGTGCAGCGGTCTTTTCGCCTGGAACCGGCCGCGACTCCAGCAGCGCCCTGGCTTTTTGGGCCTCGAGCGCCTTGGCGTCCGGCACCTCGGCCAGCGGTGTCGACACCTTCGGGACAGTCGGCGCGGCGGGAGGAGCCGGCGCGGCAGGTTGCGCAGTGGCGACGGGCGCCACCGGCTCCGGCGCGGCAGACTTGACCGGCTGCTTCGGCGCCGCCTCGGCACTGGCCGTTGCGGTCGCGGCCGGCGGCAGTGCCAATGGCTTGACCTTGTTCTTGTCAACAATCTCGATCGGCAGATCGACGGGTATGGGCCGGGGCTGGTTATCGAATATCAGCGGAAAACCGATCACGCCGGCCAGAACCAGCACCGCCGCACCGACCAGCCGGTGCATGGCACGCCGCCGCACGGCTTCGACGGTAGGCGCCGGAGCGGCCGGCGCTGACGGCTCATCGCGACCCTTGCGAAACTTGAACAAAGCCATGGAAAAGGGGGTTACGGGTTCATGTGTTTGGCGGCCAGGCGCGGTACGCCCTCCTTCAACACGCCACCCACGGTGTAGAACGATCCAAAGACCACGATTCTATCAGCCGGGTCCGATGCATCCACCGCGGCGCGCAGGGCTTGCATCGGGTCGGAAAAGCAGGCCGCACCCGTGTCGGCGCGCCGGTTCGAGGCCTGCCAGCGCATGAGCAGCCGGGCGCTGGTTTCGGCCCGTCCGATCGGCAGTTCGGTGAAGTACCAGCGATCAATGATCGGATTGAGCCGTGCGAACATCGGCGCCAGGTCCTTGTCGGCCATGGCGCCAAAAACCGCGTGCGTGGTCGGAAAAAATCCCATCGCGTCCAGGTTCACCGCGAGCGCGGCAGCGGCGTGCGGGTTGTGCGCCACGTCAAGTACCAGCGTGGGCTGCCCGGGAACGATCTGGAATCGCCCGGGCAATGCCACCATGGCCAGCCCATTGCGTACCGCCTGGGCCGTGACCGGCAGCCGCTCGCGCAGCGCCGTCAGCGCGGCCAGCACGCCGCTGGCGTTGAGCAACTGGTTCGCGCCGCGCAATGCCGGGTAGGCCATGCCCGCATAACGCCGGCCGCGGCCACTCCAGGCCCATTGCTGCGGGTCCCCGGAGAAGTTGAAGTCCACACCCAGGCGCCACAGGTCGGCGCCGATTTCCATTGCATGGTCGAGCACGCTTTGCGGCGGCACCGGATCACTGACGATGACCGGGCGCCCGGTGCGCATCACACCGGCTTTCTCGCGCCCGATGCTTTCGCGGTCCGGCCCGAGGAACTCCATGTGGTCGAGGTCCACACTAGTGATGACCGCGCAGTCGGGATCGATGATATTGACCGCGTCCAGCCGCCCGCCCAACCCGACCTCCAGGATGGCCACATCCAGCCCGGCCCGCGCCATCAGGTCCAGGATGGCGAGCGTGGAAAACTCGAAATACGTCAGCGACACATCGGGTGGCGCCTGGCAACGCGCCCGCTCCACCCGCGCAAACGCCTCCACCAGCGGGTCGACCGTGACCGCCTCACCCAACAGGCGCAGCCGCTCTTCGAAATGCACCAGGTGCGGCGAAGTGTAGACACCGGTGCGGTACCCGCTCTGGCCCAGGATGGCCTCGAGCATCGCGCAGGTCGAACCTTTGCCGTTTGTGCCGGCCACAGTGATTACCGGGCAGTCGAATCGGATGCCCATGCGCTCGGCAACCAACCGCACCCGGTCCAGGCCCATGTCCACGCTCGTGGGGTGTAGTCGCTCGCAATGGTCGAGCCAATCGGCGAGGGTCCGGTATCCGGTTGGGTTGAGGGTCAAGCAGGCCTCCTGGTTACCTGTGATTGCATGCCAGACGCATTGTCGCGTAACGGTTTGCGGCATGATGACGGCATGCAAGACCTACCCATTGCCGTCTACGGCATTCGCAACTGCGATACCGTCAGAAAGGCGCGATTGTGGTTGGACCAGCAGGGCCTGGCCTACCAGTTCCACGACTTCAAGACCGATGGCGTGCCACCAGCGCAGTTGGATCTGTGGCTGCAACGGGCTGGCTGGGACACTCTGCTCAACCGCAAGGGCACGACCTGGCGCACATTCGACGCGGCCACCCAGGCTGGCGCGGCGGGTAGTGCGGGCGCCCGCAGCATCATGCTGGCGCACCCCAGCGTGATCAAACGTCCTGTCGTCATGTGGGGCGGGCCCGACGCACCGGACATCAGCGTCGGATTCAACGCCGATGTCTGGCAGGCTCGCCTGGCCCAGGGTCGTTGAATCCGGCGAAACCGCCCGCGTGGTGCCCTAAAATCGGCGGCTGACCGGTGTACGGCGTAGCCGCGCCAGAGCCGCCCAACATGTCCGCGGGGTGCCAGCCCCGAACCAATCCCCTCAGAACGTTCCCACCATGACTACCCCCGCCATCAACAACGTGTCTGTCACAGCACAGGCGAACATCTATTTCGGCGACCGCTGCGTCAGCCACTCCCTGACGCTGGCTGACGGGACAAAAAAATCAGTCGGCGTGGTTTTCCCGACCGAGCAAACATTCTCCACCGCGCAGGCCGAGATCATGGAATGTGTCGCCGGCTGGTGCGAGTACCGCCTCAAGGGCAGCGCGCAGTGGCGCAGGTCATCGGCCGGCGAATCGTTCCAGGTCGAGGCGAACGCGCATTTCGACATCCGCGTCACCGAGCCCTACCACTACCTCTGCCACTACGCCTGAAACCGGAACCCGAACCATGGCCACCATTCTTCAGAACCTCCCGTTGAACCAAAAGGTCGGCATTGCCTTCTCCGGCGGGCTCGATACCAGTGCCGCATTGCACTGGATGCGCAACAAGGGCGCGATTCCTTATGCCTACACCGCCAACCTGGGCCAGCCCGACGAGCCGGACTACGACGAGATTCCGCGCAAGGCAATGCAATACGGCGCCGAAAAGGCACGCCTGATCGACTGCCGCAGCCAGTTGGCCGCGGAGGGTCTTGCGGCGTTGCAGGCCGGCGCGTTCCACGTCACCACGGCCGGCGTCACCTACTTCAACACCACGCCGCTGGGGCGTGCCGTCACCGGCACCATGCTGGTGTCGGCGATGAAGGATGACGACGTGCATATCTGGGGCGATGGCAGCACCTTCAAGGGCAACGACATCGAGCGCTTCTACCGCTACGGCCTGCTGACCAACCCGAGCCTGAAGATCTACAAGCCCTGGCTGGACCAGGCCTTCATCGACGAACTGGGTGGTCGCGCCGAGATGTCGGCCTTCATGACGCGTGCCGGTTTCGGTTACAGGATGTCGGCCGAGAAGGCCTATTCCACCGACTCCAACATGCTGGGCGCGACGCATGAGGCCAAGGACCTGGAACAGTTGAGCAGCGGCGTCCAGATCGTCCAGCCCATCATGGGCGTGGCGTTCTGGCGCGACGAGGTCGAGGTCCGGCGCGAACAGGTCACGGTGCGCTTTGCGGAAGGCCATCCGGTCGCCCTCAACGGCGTGGAGTACACCGATCTGGTCGCGCTGATCCTGGAGGCCAACCGCATCGGCGGTCGCCATGGTCTGGGCATGAGCGACCAGATCGAGAACCGCATCATCGAGGCCAAGAGCCGCGGCATCTACGAGGCGCCCGGCCTCGCGCTGCTGTTCATCGCCTATGAGCGGCTGGTCACCGGCATCCACAACGAGGACACGATCGAGCAATACCGCGACCATGGCCGCAAGCTTGGCCGACTGCTCTACCAGGGCCGCTGGTTCGACCCGCAGGCCATCATGCTGCGCGAGACGGCGCAGCGCTGGGTGGCGCGCGCCATCACCGGCGAAGTCACGATCGAGCTGCGCCGCGGCAACGACTATTCGCTGCTCAACACCGAGTCACCCAACCTGACCTACCACCCGGATCGGCTGACAATGGAAAAAGGCGAGTCGGCGTTCTCGCCACAGGACCGGATCGGCCAGCTCACGATGCGCAACCTGGACATTGTCGATACCCGTGCCAAGCTCGGGATCTATGCCAAGACCGGGCTGCTCAGCATGGGGGACGGCGTCGGACTGCCCAGCCTGGGCCACGACGACAGCAAGTGACACGGTCGCTGCAGGGCTGGGCTGAGGTCACACCACCACCGGCTCGGGCTCCAGCCGAATCCCAAACCGCTCATAAACGCTGGTCTGGATTGCCCGGGCCAGTGTCATGACCTCGCCGCCCGTGGCGTCGCCCCGATTCACCAGCACCAGCGCCTGGCGCTCATAGACCGCCGCATTGCCGACCGACTTGCCGCGCCAGCCGCAGGCGTCGATCAGCCAGCCGGCGGCAAGCTTGACCGCGCCATTGGCCATCGGGTAATGCACCACGCGAGGCTCACGCAAGATGATGTCGTCGCACTGCTCGCGGGACACCGATGGGTTCTTGAAAAAGCTGCCGGCGTTGCCCAGCACTGCCGGATCCGGCAGCTTGGCGCTGCGAATGGCGCAGACCCAGTCAAATATCTGGCGGGCGTCGGGGGATGCATTGCCCGCGTCCGCCATCTTGCGCTCCAGGTCTGCGTAGCCCAACACCGGCTTCCACGGCTTGGGCAGGAACAGCCGCACATGGGTGATCACCGCGCGGTCGCGCAGGCCAAAACCGGCGACCGGCGCGCCGTCCGGTCCGGTCATCGCAGCCGGGCCCTCGGGCGCCGGGTGCTTGAATACCGAGTCCCGGTAACCAAACCCGCATTGCGCCGCGTTCAGTGTCATGCGCGCACCGGTACGCAGGTCCACTGCGTCCAGCGAATCGAACCGGTCCTGCAGTTCCAGCCCATAGGCGCCGATGTTTTGCACTGGCGACGCGCCGACCGTGCCCGGGATCATGGCCAGATTCTCCAGGCCGGGATAGCCCTGTTCCAGCGTCCAGGCGACGAGTTCGTGCCAGTTTTCACCGGCGCCGACCTCGATCGTGATGCCCTTGGATGTTTCCCGCAGCAGGCGCTTGCCCATCACGTCGATCTTGAGCACCAGCGGCTTGACGTCGCCCGTGAGCACGATGTTGCTGCCGCCGCCGAGGATGAACTTGGGTTGTGGCGCCAATATCGGGTCGGCCATGACCGCCAGCAAGTCATCGATACCGGTCACCCGAACCAGCGAAAACGCCTTGGCCACGATGTGAAAGGTGTTGTACGGTTGGAGTGGGACGTTTTTCTCGACTAACATGAAGGGATTGTCGCATCGGCTTGTGCTGCGACCGGCCATTCAACTGGTAACACCATGCCCTCTTTCGACACGGTTTGCGAGGCCGACCTCGTGGAAGTACGCAACGCGGTGGACAACACCATCAAGGAAATCAACACCCGCTTTGACTTCAAGGGCACATCGGCCTGCATCGAGTTCAAAGAAAAGGAAATCACCTTGATCGGGGACGCCGAGTTCCAGTTGGGCCAGATCGAGGATGTACTGCGCAACAAACTCACCAAGCGCAGCGTCGACGTGCGTTTCCTGGACCGAGGCGACGTGCAGAAAATGGGCGGTGACAAGGTCAAACAGGTGATCAAGGTGCGCAACGGCATCGAGACCGAGGTGTCCAAGAAGATTCAGCGCATGATCAAGGACAGCAAGCTCAAGCTGCAGGCGTCCATCCAGGGCGATGCAGTGCGGGTCAGCGGCGCCAAGCGCGACGATCTGCAGGCGGCAATGGCATTGATCCGCAAGGACATTGCCGACCTGCCGCTGAGTTTCAACAACTTCCGCGACTGATCCACATGTCCCGCTCTATCGCTGCGTGCGCGTTCCTGGCGACCCTGCTGACGGCCGCGATCATGGTCGGGTCGCCGGTACATGCCCAGTCGGTCAATCTGTCCGGCATGCTGGGCGCCAGGGCGCTGCTGGTCATCGATGGCAACGCGCCGCGGGCGCTGGCGCCTGGCGAGACTTTCCGTGGCGTGCGGGTGGTCTCGACGCAGGACCAGTCGGCCGTGCTGGATATTGCCGGCAAGCGCCAGACGCTGCGCATCGGCGATGCGCCCGTCAGTGTCGGGCAGACCATGGCCGCCGATTACGGCAATCGGGTCGTGCTGTCGGCGGACTCCGAGGGTCACTTCGTGACCCAGGGCCATCTCAACGCCAAACCGGTGCAATTCCTGATCGATACCGGTGCTACTGCCATCGGCATCAGCGTCTCTGACGCCGAGCGCATCGGCCTTTTGTACAAGCAGGGGCAACCTGTGCAGGTCGCCACTGCGAACGGCACGGTACGGGGCTGGAGAGTGCGCCTGGCATCGGTCCGGCTGAGCGATGTCGAGGTGCGCGAAATCGACGCCGTAGTAACCCCGAATACAATGCCGTTCGTGTTGCTGGGCAACAGCTTTCTGGCCCGGTTCCAGATGACGCGCAACAACGAACAGATGGTGCTGGTCAAGCGATACTGATGTCCACGATCTGCCCGACGCTTCCCCGCACCCGACGATGAGTGTCGACGTCAACGTCCAGAGCGAAACCGAGTACGAGGACCTGCTCGGCCTGTGGGCAGACCTGGAGGCCGGCCTGGGAATCTTGCTGGGCAGTCCGGCCAGCGTACAGGAGTTCGAGCCGCGCGTGTGGCAATACGACCGATGGATGCAGGCCCTGCTGGGACGCGACACGGACGTCGGGCTTTACCTGCTGTTTCAACTGGCGAGCAATTCCCCGGTCGGTTACAGCGCCTCGCATGCGCTGGTGTGCGGGGTAATGGCACACCTCATCGGCGCCGAGTTGCAGTTGCCGCAGGACGAGCGCGACAGCATGGTCCATGCTGCGTTGACCATGAACATCGGCATGACGGCGTTGCAGGATACGCTGGCCAACCAGCTCGACAAACCATCGGACCTGCAACAGGCGGCGATTGGGGCGCATAGCGATGACGGACGAGCGATGCTGGTCAATCTGGGTGTTACCGATCCGCTGTGGCTCGACATCGTCGCGCACCACCATGATGAGATCACCGACAGCAAGCCGATGGGCTCGCTGGCAGCGGTCGACCGACTGGCGCGCATTGTGCGCACGGCAGATCGCTACGGCGCAATGATCAGCCCGCGTAAATCGCGCGCCGGGCGCAGCGCCACCGACTCGGTGCGCTCTATCATCCACGACGCAGGCGAACACTCGGACGAAATCGGCCATGCGCTGGTGCGTGCGGTCGGACTATGCCCACCGGGCACTTTTGTCCGGCTCGACAACGACGAGGTGGCGGTCGTGATGCGCCGCTCCAGCAAACCCAACCACCCGCATGTCGCGATCGTGCTCAACGAGGACGGGCTGGTGGTGGGTCAGCCGCGCCTGCATCGCACCGCGCACGGCACTCCGCAGATCCGCTCGGCACTGGCCGCCGCCCTGGTACGGGTACGGCTCAATCACCACCTGATATTGCGCCTGGGCGCCTACGCGGCGCAACAGGCTTGAGCCGGGTTCCCGACACTGGGTCGACTTTCAGGCCTTCTTGGCTCCCAGGCGCGACTCGGTACCCATAAGCAGGCGGTTGATATTGGCCGCATGGCGCCAGGCCAACAACATTGCCATCGCCACCATCGCCAGCAGCAGGCTCTTGTCCATGTACCAGGCCGCACCATCGCCAAAAATATAGTAGACCGGGGCAAAAACCGCCGCCACCAGCGAGGCCAGAGACGAAAAACGAAAAAAGAACGCGATGATCAGCCAGCTCGCCGCCACCGCAAGCCCCAGGATCCAGCTAAAGCCCAACAGCACGCCGAGCGCCGTGGCAACGCCCTTGCCACCCTGGAACCGGAAAAAAACCGGAAACAGGTGCCCCAGGAAAGCGGCCAGACCGGCCATTGCCATCGTGCCCTCCAACAGGCCATACGGTTTGCCGTACCAGGCCACCAGTGCCACCGGCAACCATCCCTTGGCGCCATCGAGCAGCAGTGTCACCATTGCCGCAAACTTGCTGCCCGAACGCAGCACGTTGGTCGCACCCGGATTCTTGCTGCCATACGTGCGTGGGTCGTTCAACCCCATGACCCGGCTCACGATGACCGCGAACGACAGCGAGCCCATCAGGTAGGCGGCCAGAGCAGCCAGCAAAGGCAGCAAAGGCAGCAATGGTAGAAGAGGATTGGATGGGTCCATTGGCAAAGTCTCCGGCACGCCCGAGGGCGCGCTGTCATGGCCCTATTCTGCCAGTGCGCAGGACACCGCCTTTGCGTCCAGCAGCTGCATGCAGCGTTCGGTCGACAAGCCGACCAGGTAGCCCCGCCGCCCACCATTGATCAGGATGCGTGGCAACGCCAACAGGCTCTGTTCAACGTATACCGGCATCGGCTTGCGGGTGGCAAACGGTGAAGTCCCCCCGACCAGATAGCCGCTGTGCCGATGGGCGACCTCCACCGTGCAGGGTTCAACCGACTTGCAACCGATCTGCCGGGCCAGACTGCGGGTGCTGACCGTGCGGTTGCCGTGCATCAGCACCAGCAGCGGCCGGGCGCGCTCGTCCTGCATCACCAGCGTCTTGACCACCGCATACAGGTCGACGCCCAGCACCTCGGCGCTGTGCGCTGCGCCGCCATGTTCGACATAGGCATAGACATGCTCGGTGAACGCGACCTGGTGCGCACGCAGGAGGCGGGTCGCCGGTGTCTCGGAGACATGGTCGCGTCGTGCCATGGCCAGCAGCGTGCGTTGCCTCGACCTATTGCGCCGGGTCGCGCATCTCCCAGCGCACTGCATCGACCGCCTGCAGCACCTGCGGCTTGAGGGAGACCTCGACGCTATCCAGGCATTCCTGCAGCTGCGCCACTGAGGTGGCCCCGACAATGGTGCTGGCAATACAGGACTTGTGCAGGCAAAACGCGATGGCCAGCTGGGTCGCCGTCATGCCGTAGGCCTGGGCGATCGCCACATAGCGCCGCGTGGCCAGGATCGTCTCGGGCCGACCGTAGCGCGGACTCCAGGTCGGCGGAAAATGGGTCAACCGGCCGACTGGCTTGCCGTCCTTGTCGAACCCGCCCTTGTCGTACTTGCCGCTCAGGCGGCCAAAGGCCAGCGGCGAATAGGCCAGGACGCCGACCTGCTCGCGAAAACAAACCTCGTCAAGCCCGTTTTCCACCTGCCGGTTCAGCAGGCTGTACGCGTTCTGCACGCTGGTCACGCGCGGCAGACCATGCAGCTGCGCAAGGCGGCTGAACTCCATCACACCCCACGGGGTCTCGTTGGACAGGCCCAGGTAGCGGATCTTGCCCGCCTTGACCAGATCGGCCATGCCCTCGAGCAGCGCATGGATCGATGGCACCTCGCGCTCGGCCGACGGATCGAAATACAGCGTACCAAACAGCGGAATATTGCGGCTGGGCCAATGGATCTGGTAGAGGTCGATGCAATCGGTCTGCAGGCGCTGGAGCGACGCGTCGCAGGCGGCCACCACGCTCTTGCGATCGGGCGCGCCACCGCCACGGATCCACTGCCAGCCGCGCGCGGGGCCGGCCACCTTGCTGGCCAGCACGATGTTCTTGCGCTGCGCCGGGTTCCTCGCCAGCCAGCTACCGATGATGCGCTCGGTGCTGCCATAGGTTTGGGCACGCGCCATCACCGGGTACAACTCGGCGGTATCGATGAAATTGACGCCGCGCGATAGCGCGTAATCCAACTGCGCATGGCCGTCGGCCTCGCTGTTCTGTTCGCCAAAAGTCATCGTGCCCAGGCACAGGGGCGTGACATGCAGGTCGCTGTGACCGAGCTGGATCTTTTTCATGGGGCTCCGTTTGATGTCATACGAATGGGTCTAGGCCTGTGCGGCCTGCGCCGCCCGCGCCTCCTCCTGCAGCCGCAGCACGCGCCGCTGCACTTTGCCAGTGGTGGTCATCGGCAGCTCGGCGACGAATTCGATGTCCTTGGGGTATTCGTAGGGCGCCAGCTTGCCGCGTACATGGGCCTGCAGGCGCTCCGTGAGTTCGGCATCAAACGCGCCCTGATCACACGCCGGCGCCGCGCGGCGGGAAGCAAACTCCTCAGACAATACGACATAGGCCTTGACCACCGCGCCCCGATCCGGGTCGGGTTTGGGAACGACCGCGGCATTGAGCACCGCCGGATGCTTGACCAGACAATTCTCGATCTCGCCCGGCCCGATGCGGTAGCCCGCGGCCTTGAACACATCGTCGGCGCGGCCCTGGTACCACAGGTAGCCGTCGGCGTCGCGAATGGCCAGGTCGCCGCTGCGGCACCAATCGCCGCTGAAACGGGCGGCGGTGGCGGCCGGGTTCTTCCAGTAACCCAGAAAAAATACCGGGTCGGGATCGCCATGTACGTCCAGGCGGTTCACCGCCACGTCGCCGGCCACGCCCACCGGGCATTCCAGCCCGGCATCGTCAATCACCATCACCCGGTGGCCCGGGTAGCCCTTGCCCATGCTGCCCGGCTTCGCCGGCCAGCCGACGCCGCCACTGCGAGACCGCTGCAATCCGCCGCCGGGCCGCCCCAAGGCGGATTCAGCCCCCTTGGGGGGCAGCGCAGTACGCGCAGCGACAAGCCCCGGGCCAGGCCCGGACACGGGCTTGGTACGCACGGGGGCCACATTCATGGCGCAATTGCCCACGATGTAATTGATCTCGGTCTGGCCGAACATCTCGTTGACGGTCACGCCGAGTTGGTTCTGGCAATAATCGAACACTGCGTCGCCCACTGCTTCGCCGGCGCTCATGATGGCCTGCAACGCCAACCGGAAATGGCGCCCCGGATCGGGGTAGGCCTTCATCATCGCCTTGAGCGCGGTTGGAAATATGAAGCTGTGGGTCACCGCGTAGCGCTCCATCAGCTCGAAGGCCATCTGGGGGCTGAAGCGTCCATTCCAGGCCACGATGGGCCGCCCGAAATACAGCGTTGGCAGCAAAGCGTCCATCAGGCCGCCGGTCCAGGCCCAGTCGGCCGGTGACCAGAAAACCGCGTCGGACTCGGAGCCGGCGCGCGCCGGATCGAAACCAAACCAGTTCTGGCTGCAGACAAAGCCGCTCAGGTTGCCGATCAGGCCCCGGTGTGCGATCAAGGCGCCCTTGGGCTGGCCAGTCGTGCCGCTGGTGTAGATCAGCACCGCCGCCTCATCGGCCTGGGTATCGCAGGACACGAACTGGTCTGATTCCTGGGCCAGCACCGCGTCGTAGTCCGGGTTGCGGTCGCCAGCGCGCGCGCCAACCCGGATCACAGTGCGCAGCAGCGGGCAGTTCTCGCGCACCGATTCCAAAGTGTCGATGGCCATGCCATCGCAGATCGCCACCACCGCCTCGCTGTCATGCAGGCGAAATTCCAGCGCCTCGGGGCCAAACAGCATCGACAGCGGCATCGCCACCGCCCCCAGCTGCAGCACCGCCATGGTGGCCACCGCGCTCTCGAAACGCTGCGGCAACACGATGGCCACCCGGTCACCGCGCTGCACGCCAAGAACGGCCAGCGCATTGGACAGGCAGTTGCTCGCCTGCTGCAGTTGCGCGTAGGACCAGCAGGCCGGCGTCTGGCCGGTACCGTCGGCGAGCACGGCCACCCGGCTTGCGGCGTCCGGCTGCCCGGCCCAGCGTCCGCAACAGGCCTGCGCAATATTGAAGCGATCCGGTACCTGCCAGCCAAACCGCTGGTGCATGGCCGCATAGTGGTCCTGCTCCAACGCCGCGGGGATCCTGTCATTGACTTGACTGCGTGCCACGCCCTGTCTCCTTATGATCGCCTTAATGTACCAAGTCAAAAGACCTTCACGCAGCGTCCAGCTGCCCATCCGTGGCCTGAGCTACCACGTCCGTTACTGGGGCGAACCAAGCCCCGGTGTGCCGCCCCTGGTGATGGTGCACGGCTGGATGGACGTGGCCGCGTCCTACCAGTTCGTCGCCGACGCCTTCTCCGACGCTTTCATGCAGGGCCGCTTCATCATCGCACCCGACTGGCGCGGCTATGGCGGCACCGACGGCGGGAATGTGGACAACTACTGGTTCCCCGATTACATCGCCGACCTGGATTTTCTGGTCGACCATTTTTCGCCCGACGGCCCGATCGACCTGGTCGGCCACAGCATGGGCGGCAATGTGGTGATGTTCTATGCTGGCACCCGGCCCGAGCGGGTCCGCCGGCTGGTCAACCTGGAGGGATTCGGCGGGCCTGCGACGGTGCCCGCGCAGGCGCCCGGTCGTTATGCCAAGTGGCTCGATCATCTGAAGAAGCACCAGCGTGGCGAGCTGGCGCTGCGCCCCTATGACACGGTCGACGGCGTGGCCCGGCGCCTGGCCAAGACCAATCCGCGGCTGGCACGCGACCCGATCGGGCGCGACAAGGCCGACTGGCTGGCCGGCCAATGGTCGCGCCAAAATGCCCAGGGGCAGTGGGAGATCCTGGGCGATCCGGCGCACAAGATCATCAACGCGCAGCTGCTGCGGGTCGACGAAATGCTCGAGGTCTACAAGCGCATATCGATGCCGCTGCTGGCCGTGGAAGCGGTGGACGACTCGATGTGGCAGTGGTGGAAGGGCAGCTTCACCCGCGAGCTCTACCATGAGCGGCTGCGCGCAGTGCCCGACTGCCGCATCGCAGTGGTCCAGGACGCCGGCCATATGCTGCACCATGACCAACCCGAACAGCTGGCCCTGCTGATGGAGCCTTTCCTGATGGCGCCAGAGAAAACATAGGGCCGCCCCAAAGCTCTCCCGCACCCACCCGGTGGGGCTGATGCGCAGCCGCTGGACTGGGGGCGATCGGAAAAAACCGGGGCCGCCCGGTGCTTGCTCGCGCTCCCCTGGAAGGCCTGCCGCGCGGTGGCCGGGTCGGGGGCCACCCAGCGGTGCGCGCAGCATGAGAAAATGCCCGGCTGATTGACATCACCCCAACCAGGAAGAACACCATGGACGCAGTACACAGCAACCAGATCGGCAGCCAACTTGTGGACCTGACGGCCAGGGCCCACGAGTTACGGGGGTATCTTTGACTACGATGCCAAAGCCGAACGCCTGAGGACGGTCAACGCCTCGCTGGAAGACCCGACGGTCTGGAACGATCCCAAGAAAGCGCAGGAACTCGGGCGCGAGAAGAAGTCGCTCGACAACGTGGTCGTATCGTTGACCCGGCTGGCCACCGAGCTGGCCGACAACTCCGAGCTCTACGAGATGAGCAAGGACGAAAGCGACGACGGCAGCCTGCTGCAGATCGAGCGTGACACCGTCAAGCTGGCGGCAGAGATCGAGAAGCTCGAGTTCCTGCGCATGTTCAACAATCCGGCCGACCCGCTGAACTGCTTCCTGGACATCCAGGCCGGCGCCGGCGGCACCGAGGCCTGCGACTGGGCCAGCATGCTGCTGCGCCAGTACCTGCGCTATGCCGAGCGCAAGGGTTTCACCTCCACGATCGAGGATGAGTCCCCCGGCGACACCGCCGGCATCAAGGGCGCGACAATCAAGATCGAGGGCGACTACGCGTTCGGCCTGCTGCGCACCGAAACCGGCGTGCACCGGCTGGTGCGCAAGTCGCCGTTCGACTCCTCCGGCGGCCGCCACACCAGTTTCGCCAGTGTTTTCGTGTACCCCGAGGTCGATGATTCGATCCAGATCGACATCAACCCGTCGGATGTGCGCACCGACACCTACCGCGCCAGCGGCGCCGGCGGCCAGCACATCAACAAGACCGACTCGGCGGTACGGCTGACGCACATTCCCACCGGCATCGTCGTACAGTGCCAGGATGGACGCAGCCAGCACAGCAACCGCGACGTGGCCTGGAAACGCCTGCGCTCGCGGCTGTACGACTTCGAAATGCGCAAGCGCCAGGAGGAGCAGCAAAAGCTCGAGGACAGCAAGACCGACGTCGGCTGGGGTCACCAGATCCGCAGCTATGTGCTGGACAACAGCCGCATCAAGGACCTGCGCACCAATGTCGAGGTCTCGGCCACCCAGAAGGTGCTGGACGGCGACCTGGACGTGTTCATCGAAGCCTCGCTCAAGCAGGGCGTGTGATGCGGGTGCAAGGGCTGATCTTCGACATGGACGGCACCATGATCGACTCGATGCCGTACCACGCGCAAAGCTGGGTCGCGTTCGCACAGCAGCATGGCCTGCAGGTCGATGTAGCCGAACTGCTGCGCCGAACGACCGGCCGCACCGGCGCCGAATGCATGGAACTGCTGTTCAATCGCCCGATGGAGCAGCAAGAATGTTGGGACCTGATCCACCAGAAGGAGCAGATCTACCGCGACCTGTTCGCACCGGCTTTTACCGAGGTTCCCGGGTTCAAGGCCTTTTGTGGCAGCGCACACGCCCAGGGACTGCGCATTGGCGTGGGCACGGCGGGCGACAAGCACAACATCGCGTTCGCGATGACGCACCTGCAGATGGACCCGCTGCCGCATGCCATGGTCGGCGGTGACGAAGGCCTGCCGGGCAAGCCCGAGCCGGCGATCTTCCTGGAGGCGGCGCGGCGCATCGGCGTCAAGCCGCAGGCCTGCATCGTGTTCGAAGACGCGCCGTTCGGCATCGAAGCGGCCCGGCGCGCCGGTATGCGGGCGGTGGCCGTGTGCACCAGCCACCGCGCCGAGCAGCTGACTGGAGAGCATGTGATCGCCCATATCGCCAGCTACCACGACCTGATAAATACCAACTTCCTGGAGACATTGCATGACCGCAGCATCCCGTGACGACCAAGGCCCCGCTGTCAGCATCCAGCGCACGGATTACAGCGCGCCGGCGTTCTGGATCGACACCGTCGACCTGAGCTTTGACCTCGACCCGGCCAAGACCCGGGTCCTCAACAAGATGCGGCTGCGCCGCAACCCGGATGTGCCGGCGCAGGCGCTGCGCCTGGACGGTGACGAACTCAATCTGTCGCGGGTGCTGGTCAACGGCGCCAGTGCGTCTTTCAAGATCGACGGCGGCAAGCTGGTGCTCGAGAACCTGCCAACAGCCGAGGCCGGCGGTTTTGATCTGGAGATCTTCACCACCTGCACCCCTGCCAAGAACACCAAGTTGATGGGCCTGTATGTCAGCAATGGCTCGTTCTTCACCCAGTGCGAAGCTGAGGGATTCCGGCGTATCACCTATTTCCTGGACCGCCCCGATGTGATGGCCACCTACTCGGTGACGCTGCGCGCCAACAAGGCCACCTATCCGGTGCTGCTGTCCAACGGCAACCTGGTCGACGGCGGTGAGCTCAGCGGCGAGGGCAATGCCGGCCGGCATTTCGCGCGCTGGGTCGACCCGCACCGCAAGCCCTGCTACCTGTTCGCGCTGGTGGCCGGGCAACTGGAGTCGCGCCAGCAACGCATCATCTCGCGCGCCGGCAAGGAGCACTTGCTGGAGATCTATGTGCGCCGCGGCGACCTGGGCAAGACCGAGCATGCGATGCAATCGCTGATGGCCTCGATCGCCTGGGACGAAGCGCGTTTTGGCCTGAGCCTTGACCTGGAGCGCTTCATGGTGGTGGCCACCAGCGACTTCAACATGGGCGCGATGGAGAACAAGGGCCTGAACATCTTCAACACCAAGTATGTACTGGCGACCCAGGCTACCGCCACCGATACCGATTTTTCGGGCATCGAGTCGGTAGTGGGGCATGAGTACTTCCACAACTGGACCGGCAATCGCGTGACCTGCCGCGACTGGTTCCAGCTCAGCCTGAAAGAGGGCCTGACGGTGTTCCGCGACCAGGAGTTCTCGCAGGACCTGTGCTTCGATGCCTCGGCCCGCGCCGTCAAACGCATCGACGACGTGCGGGTGCTGCGCACCGTGCAGTTCCCGGAAGACGCCGGGCCGATGGCGCACCCGGTGCGGCCCGACAGCTATGTGGAGATCAACAATTTCTATACCGTGACCGTCTACGAAAAGGGCGCCGAGGTGGTGCGCATGATGCAGACCCTGGTTGGCCGCTCCGGCTTCGCCAAGGGCATGCAGTTGTATTTCGAACGCCACGACGGCCAGGCAGTGACCTGCGACGACTTCGCCCAGGCCCAGGCCGACGCCAACCCCGGCTCCGACCTGGCTGCCCGGCTGGCGCAGTTCAAGCACTGGTACAGCCAGGCCGGCACGCCACTGGTCCATGCGGAGGGCCATTTCGACGCCGCCACCGGCAGCTACACGCTGACGCTGACGCAGAGCTGCAAGCCGACGACAGGCCAGAGCGCCAAAGAGCCGTTTGTCATTCCCATCAACCTGGGTCTGGTCGGCCCGCAGGGCGAAGACCTGCCGCTGCAGCTGTCCGACGAAGCGACGCCCACGCTGGTGCCCCGTACCTTCGTGATGAGCCAGCAGCAAGAGACTCTGATCTTCATCAACTTGCCGGTGGTGCCGGTTCCGTCCATCCTGCGCGGCTTCAGCGCACCCGTGGTGCTGGAATTCAACTATAGCGACGCCCAGCTGTTGCACCTGCTGGCACACGACAGCGACCCCTTCAACCGATGGGAAGCCGGCCAGCGACTGGCCATGCGCTGCGCGCTCGCGGCGCTGGCCCAGCCGGTCGATGAACCGGTCATCGAGGTGCTGAGCCCGAACTATCTGGAGGCCATGCGCGGTATCCTGCACCACGCCACCCTGGACGCGGCGTTCAAGGAACTGGCGCTGACCCTACCCTCGGAAAGCTACATCGCCGAACAATTGACGGTGGTGGACCCGCAGCAGGTGCACGCCGTGCGTGAGGCGATGCGCATGCAGCTGGCCACGGATCTTGCGCAAGACTGGGAACAAGCCTATGCCGAGAACCAGAGTACCGGCGGCTACCGCCCCGACCCGGTCTCCAGCGGCAAGCGCGCGCTGGCCGGAATGGCCTTGTCGATGCTCTGCCTGGGCGCCGACACCGACATGTGGCCCGGCAAGGCGTTCGAACGCTTCAAGCAGGCCGGCAACATGACCGACCGGCTGCATGCGCTCGGAGCACTGGCGGCCTGTGCGCATCCGCTCGCGGGCGAAGCGCTGGCGCGTTTTCATGCCATGTTCAAGGGCGACGAACTGGTGCTGGACAAATGGTTCGCGTTGCAGGCCGGTGCCAGCGACCGCGACGGCCACATCCTGCCACTGGTGCGCCAGCTGATGTCGCACCCTGACTTCCACCTGAAGAACCCGAACCGGGCCCGCAGCCTGCTGTTTGGTTACTGCAACGGCAACCCGGCCGCATTCCATCGTCCCGACGGGGCCGGCTATCAGTTCTGGAGCCTGCGCGTGCTGGAGATCGATGCCTTCAACCCGCAGCTGGCAGCGCGCCTGGCGCGTGCACTGGACCGTTGGAGCCGACTGGCCGAACCCTACCGCAGCGCGGCCAGGGAGGCCATCGCCAAAGTCGCCGCCAAACCCGACCTGAGCAACGACGTGCGCGAGGTGGTCAGCCGCGCGCTGGCCGATTGAGGTGCCTGTCCGGTCCCCACGCAACAACACCACAGCAAGCTTGCTTCCATGGCATCGACAATCTCCCTGACCCGCTACCTGGTTGAGCACCAGCGCGTGCACAACCTGATCCCGTCCGATCTGCGCCTGCTGCTGGAGGTGGTCGCGCGCGCCTGCAAGAGCATCAGCCAGGCGGTCAACAAGGGCGCGCTGGGCGGGGTTCTCGGCACCGCCCAGACCGAAAACGTGCAAGGCGAAGTCCAGAAAAAGCTCGACATCATCGCCAACGAAGTGCTGATCGAGGCCAATGAGTGGGGCGGCCACCTGGCAGCCATGGCCAGCGAGGAGATGGAGGGCATCTACGTGGTGCCGCACCGCTATCCGCAAGGTGAATACCTCTTGCTGTTCGACCCGCTGGACGGCTCCAGCAATGTGGATGTCAACGTCAGCATCGGCACCATCTTCAGCGTGCTGCGCAAACCCGGCAATGGTGCCGGCGTGTCCGAGGTCGACTTCCTGCAGCCGGGCACCAAGCAGGTGGCAGCGGGTTACTGCATCTACGGTCCGCAAACCACGCTGGTACTGACGGTAGGCGACGGCGTGGCGATGTTCACGCTGGACCGAGAACAGGGCTCGTTCGTGCTGACGCAGGAACACGTCACGATTCCGGCGGATACGAAGGAATTCGCGATCAACATGAGCAATATGCGGCACTGGGACGCTCCCATGCGTCAATACATCGACGAAGCCCTGCAGGGCGCCGAGGGGCCACGCGGCAAGGATTTCAACATGCGCTGGATCGCCAGCATGGTGGCCGACGTGCACCGCATCCTGACCCGTGGCGGCATTTTTCTCTACCCATGGGACAAGCGCGAACCCGGCAAGCCCGGCAAACTGCGCCTGATGTACGAAGCCAACCCGATGGGCTGGCTGGTCGAGCAGGCCGGCGGCCTGGCCAGCACGGGTCGCGAACGTATCCTGGACATCGTCCCTACCCAGTTGCACCA
>JANNKH010000052.1:0-31830 GCA_031396205.1 Rhodoferax sp. | reverse complement strand
TGCCGTTTGCCATGGAAGAAAATAAACTGCCGAATCCAATACCGATAGGCTTCTTCGGTGCGCGGGCTGAGATGCCGGCGTCGACAGACCGCATGGACTTGATCCATCCGGCGAGGCGGGGACCCGGGGTTAAAGTGAGGGGTTTGGCGAATTGGACCCCATAAGTGTCGCTCCTAGTTGAGGGTTAAATTCGCCACACTACATCAAAAGGCGCGATCCGTATTATCATTACATATGCGGATCCACTGCCAAACAGAATGCCAATGAATCAAATCGTTACAGTGAAACGACAAGTTTCTAGAATATTAATATACGGATCGACGGATCCGGTGAATAACTGTTAGCCCTCGCAAGCATGAACACTGGCCCCAACGATTTGCGCGCTCTGTGGGATCAACTGCGATCCGAAGTGATCGCGATGGCGTCGGCCGAGCCATTGCTGGCCAACTATCTATGCAAAACGATAATTGACCACGCATCACTGATCGACGCGTTGGCTGAATTGCTAGCCGGTAAGTTAGCCTCGCAGAATGTTCCCACCAAAGTGCTCGTTGAAGTCATCTCCAATACGCTTCAATCATCTTCAGCAATTCAAAATGCCATCGCTCTCGATCTGTTGGCGACGTCGGAGCGCGATCCGGCTTCGAAGGGAATTGCTAATCCGTTTCTGAACTACAAGGGCTTCCATGCGCTTGAGGCATATCGTGCCGGCCATGCGCTTTGGCTCAACGGACGCCAATCTCTTGCCTACTACTTTCAAGGTCGAATATCCGAAGTCTTTTCCGTCGACATCCATCCGGCAGCGATCATTGGCTATGGGGTATTCATTGATCACGGAACTGGTATCGTGATCGGCGAAACAGCGGTCGTCGACAACGACGTGTCGATACTTCAAGAGGTAACGCTCGGTGGCACTGGGAAAGCTAGCGGTGATCGCCACCCAAAGATCGGGAGTGGTGTACTTATTGGCGCGGGTGCAAAGATACTCGGGAACATTCGGGTGGGAGAGCGGGCGAAGATTGGAGCTGGTAGCGTAGTCTTGCAGGAGGTGCCACCGCATACCACGGTTGCTGGTGTACCCGCGAAGGTTGTCGGTCATCCCAAGGCCGACGAACCTGCAAAAGCCATGGACCAGGATTTCGATGGCGAGAGCGAGGGCTAACCCGGAGTTCAACGCGGACGTCCCGTGGGCAGCTTTTCGGCCGCGGGCCGCCGGTTAACTGGTACGTTATGCCTCATGATTTCCACTCGACAGATGTGCGCCTTAGGCGTATAGTTTCGGCATGCTCACGGTTGTCGAGACGCTTCTATTTCAAAAGCAATGGCCAATGTACTGGAGCGAGCAAGAACGGGGCGAGTTTGCGGCGTATATCGCTGCTTGCCCGGAGGCCGGAGATGTAGTGCCTGAATCTGGGGGTATCCGCAAGGTCCGCTGGCGTAGGGCTGGTACTGGTAAGTCGGGAGGTGTTCGCGTTATTTACTTCACGCGTTCGGCAGAGGAAGAAGTCGTACTTCTTACGCTGTACGCGAAGGCAAAGACCGACAACCTGACCGGCGCAAAGTTGAAGGAGATTCGTCGTGCCCTCGAAAGCTAAACCACTATCTGACGCGCAGCTCAAGGCGTACGAGTCGAAACGGGATCTGGCAGCAGAGTTGTTGGAGTCCGTGCAGCAAATGAAGACCGGGAAAACGCAGGTGGTTTTCTCGCCGGCAGTCGAAGCGCGAGAGCGCACTGGCATGTCGCAGTCGCAATTTGCGGCGCTTTTGGGCGTTTCGGTGCGCACGCTTCAAGGGTGGGAGCAAGGACGTAAGCAGCCGAGTGGCGCTGCACGTACGTTGCTGACGATCGCGCGTATCAATCCCAAAGTCCTATTGGCGGTAGCGGGCAAGTAGGCCCGGCAGCCATGAGGCATAACTGGTTGCTCCATCCGACCGCCTTGGGCGTCGGCTGAGCGCCGGCGTTATCCCTCATCTATATCGCTGAGTTGACGCGTTTGCCGAAGCTACGGCACTGCCGTAGAATTGGGTATGCGCACTGTTGCTGAGACGCCAATCTTCATTCGCTATGCGTCGGAGATCTGGTCTGAGGTGGAGCGCCAGGAATTCATCACGTTCATCGCGGCGAATCCCGAGGCCGGTGCGGTGATTCGAGGCAGCGGGGGGTGTCGAAAGGTGCGATGGTCGCGACATGGAATCGGCAAGCGCGGCGGTGCCCGTATCGTTTATTTTGTGGCGATGGATGAAGTTGTATGGTTGTTGATCGTCTACACCAAAGCCAAGTTCGACACTCTTCCCACGTCGTTCTTGGCCCAGTTGAGGCAGGGAGTTGAAGATGCCGTCTGAAGTCGAAAAGTTCCAGAAGGACTTGCTGGAGTCCGTGAAGCAGATGCGCCGAGGCCAGGCTGCGCGGGTGACAAAAGTCAAGCTCACTGCGGCTGCCGAAGCCAGGGCAAGTATTGGAATGTCGCAAGGGGAGTTCGCGAGCTTGTTGGGGGTTTCATCCAGAACGTTACAGGATTGGGAGCAAGGGCGACGCGAGCCAACCGGAGCAGCCCGAATGCTACTGAAGGTTGCCGCAAAGCACCCCAGAGTGCTGCGAAGCATGCACCTATGAGGGAGAACAGGTTGATCGACACGGACGCACAACACCAGGCGGCCTCTTCGCGGCGGTTGTTGTGCGCCGGTCATCGCCGGCGTTAACCATTGCCAATTCAGCGCGCCGATGCCGTTTGGTTGCAAATGCTAGCACTAAGTGATAGCATTCCCCGGTGAACTCCAAGCATCGGAAAACACTGGCCGCTGTATTCGGCAAGCCGACATCGTCATCCGTTGTTTTTTCGGACATTGAGGCGTTGGTCAAAGCCCTCGGAGGAAGCATTCATGAGCGTGAAGGCTCCAGAGTGAAATTGGTGCTTGGTGGGCATGAGTGGCGGTGCCATCGCCCCCATCCAGGCAAGGAGGCGAAGCGATACCAAGTGGAAGAAGCTCGCGCGCTTCTGGAACTAGCAGGAGTCAAACCTTGAACACGATGAACTTTCAGGGCTATACAGCTCGAGTCGAATACGACGAGCGGGACGATATCTTTGTGGGGCGGGTTCTCGGGCTTCGCAGCATCATCAGCTTCCACGGGAAAACCGTCGCGGAACTGCGTCGAGAATTTGTTGCAGCAATCAAAGACTACCTTGCAGACTGCGAGGAGCAGGGAGTGACTCCGGAAAAGCCAGCGTCGGGGAAATTGCTGATTCGAGTGCCTCCCGAAGTACATAGCCGTGCGCTCATCAAAGCCCAATCAATGGGAAAGAGCTTGAATCAATGGGCAACGGAAGCGCTTGAGCAAGCGGTGCAGGTCAATGGTTAACAGGCCGCTGCATCCGACCGCCTGCGGCGTCGGCTGATCGGTGGCGTTATACCGCTTGGCTATGTTCTTGACGCCAATACGTTCTGTATATACACTTGCCGCATGGAGTTCTCTTGGTCGGAGGCGAAGCGGGCTGCGAACCTTAAGGCGCATGGTCTCGACTTTGTTGATGCCACCTCTGTGTTCGAGGGCGTAACGTTTTCCTTCGAAGATGATCGGTTCTCCTACGGTGAGCAACGCTTTGTGACGCTCGGCTTGCTCGCTGGCATTCCCGTCTCAGTAGTTCACACGGAGAGTGAAAATGAAATCCGTATCATCTCGTTCCGAAAAGCCACAAAGCGCGAAGCGCAAATCTACTTCAGTGAAATCCAAAACTGACTGGGCTCGCCTCAAGGCGACGGGCAGCGCGACCAGCCCGGATCCCCAACATCCTGAGGCAAGCGTTGCACACATCGTGCGCGGTGTTGTGCGGCGGGGCCTTCAGCCACTTCCGTCAAAGGCTTCTATCTCGCTTCGAGTCGACCAGGACGTTCTTGAGTGGTTCAAAGGGCAAGGCCCTGGCTATCAGACACGCATCAACACGGTACTTCGGGCATTTCGTGATGCATCGGTATAACCGGTCATTCCATCGGATCGCCTGTGGCGCCCACTGAATTCCAACGTTCGACGGCATGAAAATTACTTGCGTCAGGTTAGCGTTTTTGCTAACATGACGGATGGCGTTTGAGATCCACTATTTCCATGAGCGCGTTTTCGCAGAAGTGCAGTCATGGCCTGTTGACGTCCTAGCCGACTATGCGCGATTGGTCGAGCTTCTCACGGAGCACGGGCCAAGTCTTCGCTTGCCACATTCACGCGCCTTTGGCGACGGTTTGTTTGAACTGCGTCCGCGTGGCCGTTCGGGCATTGGACGGGCGTTTTATTGTTTTTTGCAGGGGAAGAAAGTACTCGTTCTGCATGCGTTCATTAAAAAGTCGCAGCAGACTCCCGACAACGAATTGAAGATGGCGCGAAAGCGCCTGAAGGAGGTGATGCATGGCTGACCTGAAGTACAAACCAATTCCTCACAATCACGCTGATTTTTTGGCAGCCGCCAGGCAACGCCCAGGGTTCAACGACGCGTACGACAGCCTTGAGCTCGAATACACCGTGGCTAGTCAAATGCTCAGGGCACGTGCGAAAGCTGGTCTTACGCAAGATGCAGTTGCTGAGCGTATGGGTACAACAAAGAGTGCAATTTCGCGCTTGGAGGGTGCTGGTCGGCACGCGCCATCGTTGGCTACGTTGAAACGGTACGCTGCTGCGGTGGGTTGCGATCTTCAGGTAAAGCTTGTACCGCACAAAGCAGCATGACGTCGAACTGGTCATTCCATCGGACGGCTGCGCCGCGCGATGAATTTCGACGTTGGGCGTCACAAAGACTGTTCTGTGAACTGTTAGGTATTTCCCGTAGGAGATCGTATGCAGTTCACCCTTGAAGTCGAACGCGAAGATGACGGCCGTTGGCTGGCCGAGGTTGCGCAACTACCTGGCGCACTGGCCTATGGCGACTCGGCGAACGAAGCCATGGCCAAGGCTGAGGCACTTGCGCTTCGTGCCCTCGCCGAACAACTTGAGCAAGGCGAGGCCGAGCCTGCCGAGTTCAGCATCATGCTTCCATCGGCCGCATGAGCCAATGGCCCTCCGCGAAGGCCAAACGTGTCCTTGCTGCTCTTCTCAAATTGGGCTGGCAAACCAAGTGTCAAACTGGCTCGCACCGAACGCTTTCACGCGTTGGCTGGCCCGACTTCGTATTCGCCTTGCGCTATCAGGTGTTCACTGCCAAGGCGGCGAACTGCCAATCGTGCAAACTGCGCAGTTGCTGCCTGAAGAGCGAGAACAGCGAACGGGGCAAGCAGGTGAGCCGCTTCGAGCTCAGGACCAAAGACCCTCAGGACCCCATGTCACTGACCGCCGAAATGGAGCCACCGATGTCCGGCGTAATGGAGCCAGTGGCAGGTGGGTTAAACGGTCATCGCGAGGGGGTTAAACAAGGGTGGATTTTGCAGCCTTTTGGGCGACCGCGGACTTGGTATTTGCGGGCAACAACTTCGGTGCGCGGTACGACATGCCGTCAAGCACCAGACAGTAGGCGTTGTGCCGCAGCCGGTCCAGGCTGGCCGATGCCAGCAGCCGGTTGGCTGGAAACGCCTGGTCCCATTCGGGGAAGTCCAGGTTGCTGGTCACGATGGTGGATGTCTGCTCGTATCGCTCGGCGATCAGGTCATGCAGATCTTCGTCGGCCGGAGCGCGCAGCGGTTTTAAGCCGAAGTCATCAATGATCAACAGTTGTACCCGGGCCAGCGCAGCGAGTCGGCGTTCGTAGCCACCGGTGGCGCGCGCGGCATTGAGACTTTGCGTCAAGCCGGCGCAGGTAGTGAACATCACATCGACCCCCTGGCGAACGGCGCAGTGCCCCAGCGCCTGGGCCAGATGGCTCTTGCCCGTGCCGCACGGTCCCACGATCAGCACCGGCGCCTTCTCCTGCAAATAGCGCCCGGTGGCCAGATCGTGGACCAGGGCGCGGTTGAGCTGGGGTAGCCGCTCGAAGTCGAATTGCTCGAGCGTCTTGGTGGTACGGAACTGCGCGCGGCGTAAGTCCTCATACAGTGCCACGGCGCCACCTGTATTGCATGGTGCACAACATCGAGAAGCTGGCCAACAGCGGGTGGAGGCGGTGAGGGAGACTGCGGGGCTCAGGGACACCCCGAAACGCCCGCATCACGGGCACAATGGCGGCGTGAAGCGCCTCCAATCTTCAATTTGCTCGACCACGACGAATCCGGTACCGCGAGGTGTGCGGGGACAACGGCGACCCCGCGAAATCAGGGTTATTGGGCAGCTTCGTTAGGCTACATCCATATCCTCTAACGGATGGCGAGAAGAAAATTCTCCCATGGAGATGTCCTAAACATTTTTGCGACCTCGACTATTCAACTCTCATGAGGAAGCAGCGCAGGCAATTGCCACTTTCGCTGATGAAAAGTGTTCGCTGCGTCTGCCTGAGAACGGGTTATACGCACGATTGCCGATAGCTCACAGTCGAAGCAAGAGAGCGTTCACTGGCGACGAGAGACATCTTGTACGCCGATCAACCCAGCGTCGCAACCCTGGCTCCAGACGACGCAAGACGGCGTTGACATACCAATCTTATAGTGGCAAGCTCGTTAAGCCGAGCACGTTGAATTTTCTATCCGTGCTACCAGGACCCGGAAAATCTAAATAGGTCCGGTTTAACATGCCGGTCATTGAAAACCTGTCCGGAGAAGATCATGGAGCGAAACACCATTTCCCTAAGATTGGTATCCAGTTTGGCCGGGCTGATCATTGCGTGCTGCCCATTGTTTGCGCATGCTGCGCCAATGACAGGCGACCGATACGCAGTGAACTTCTCCGGGACTATGCGACTAGTAGAGGGCCTATCCACATCCATCGTTCCCAGTTTGAGATATTCTCATGCGGAAGCGGGATTCGCGTTAGGCAACCAACTCGCGGATGGCAACTTCCTCATCGAGGATTTTAGGATGAGTGTCGTTGGGCCTCGCTGGAGCCCCGCCGATATGCTGCAAGGCTTTTACAACCCTCAGGTTAACCGGCTAGTTGCATGTCTTGATTCTGGTTGCACCCAGTACAGCGTGACTGTAAGTCAGTCAGAAATGGGCATCATTGGATTCGGCAACAACAATGAATTATTTGTCGACTTCACTTCCAGTATTTTTTTCGGAGGAGCGGGAGCCTATGATGTGAATCCGGTACCCACGAATGGTACGTACACCGTTGCGATCAATTTGGATTGTGTTTCGCAGCGGTTTTGCGACCCGACGTTCGGTAGCATCAATGGGACGTTTGCTTTGGGATCTCAGTTGACCGGCGGAAATTACGAGATTGAGCGGCTGACAGTCGAGTTTGGGCTGTCTTTCTTTCCTTCCGATATCTTGCAAGGCTTCTACAACCCTCAATTTAACCAGTTAGTTGCATGTCTTGATTCTGGTTGCACCCAGTACAGCGTGACGATAGGCAGGTCACAATTTGGCGAGTTTGGATTTCGCAACAATAATCAGTGGACTATTGACTCAACAACCCTAGCAAGTCGCAATGGGTTCGCATATGGAACCTACGCGATAACGCCTGTCGCTATACCTGAGCCCTCGACCTACGCAATGATTATGGCTGGCCTTGGTCTGCTCGGTATCGTTGCACGTCGCAGAAAGCAACAGGCGGCCGTTTAAGTACAGCGGCAGCCCATCATCGAACTTGGATGTAGCCATCCAAGCCAGTGCCGACTCGCTGAACAATCCCTTGGGGATGATCTGTGGCGGCTTGCCTGCCAGGCGCAGACCACCGTCGCAGCAAGGGCAGGCGTACTTGACGCGCTCGTGGCGGATCACGCGAACCTGCTGCGGGATGATGTCGAGTTGTTCGCTGGCCTCCACACCGATCTCCACGAGAGTTGCGCCATCATGCGCACAGACCCGATCGGTATCGCTGAGTTCATGGCGCACGACGTGGCGCGGTAATGCGGGCTCCAGTGGCTTGCGCCCGCGCTTGGCGCGTTTGTGGCCGGCAACATCGCTCTGACCAGCGTCGGCGTCTTCCTGCGTAGGAGCCGCCTCGGTGGCAGCGGCCAGCGCCTCTGCCTCGTTGAAGAACATGTCCTTGTGATGGCTCCCCATGACTTCGCTGCTGGCGGCGAAGACCTTGCGCATCATCTTGTTGAGTTTCTCTTGCAGCAGGTCTCGCTGCACACGCAAAATCCGGTTCTCACCAGCCAGCGAATCGCGTTCTACCTGGGCGGCATCGCGTTCGCACTGGACCGCATCGCGTTCAGATTGAGCCGCATCGAGCGCCAGTTGCAAGGCTGCAAATTCTTCGATGCTGGGTGGCTTTGTCATTGACAAATTTGACCGCAAACCCAGGCTCAAAGTTCCCTCAAGCGGCGCGTTTATAGCGCAATATTTCGTGCCCGCGCATGGCTGCCAGGTCAATGCCATCGAGCAGCCAATGCAGTTGTTGCACGGTCAGTTCCATCACGCGCTGATTGTCGCGCGGCCAGATGAATCGCTCGCTCTCCAGGCGCTTTTGCAACAGCCAGAATACATTGCGACTCCAACCCAAAATCTTGACACGGTCACGCCGGCGGTTGCCAAAGACGTAGACCGCCGCAGCAAACGGATCGAGCGCCAAGTCGTGCTCCACGAGCGCGGCAAGGCCGTTGATGTTCTTTCGGAAATCGATGGGCTCGCGGTGCAGGTACACCGTCCGGCTGGCGCTCAGCTGAAACATGGCAACCCCGCCAAGGTGTGCAGCAAGTTGGCCTGCGCCGACACGCTGGCGGCGTCATACGTCCAACTGAGCACCACGCCGTTGTCCAGGCGGGCCTGCATCGACAACTTGGCGCCAGGGGCGTCGCCGTGATGCGCCGCCGGTGCGACTTTGACCAATGCCTGGGACTTCAGCTTTACCGGCACAAATGCCGACCGTTGCCGGGCTTTGGCCGCCTTCGCTCTGGTTGCATAATGCCGCTCCTCGTACAGCCGGCGCACGTTGATGTCGTGCTGCGCCGCATACACGCTCAACCTCATGCCCGATGTCTCGGCCGCCTTCAAATGCTCCTGCCACTTGCGTTGCTTGATACCCATTGCATCCTCCTGGTCAAATGCATGGGTTTACCGCGATCAACGCATCAAGGGAAGGACGCGGATGAATGATCGCTTACGAAATTGCTGCTGTCGCCGACGAGCTTCAAGACCCTAAATCGTTCGCCGCAAAGTGATGCTTAACGAAAGGCGATAAGCGAGAGCCGCATACGTATTCCAGCCAGGTTAAGGCCGTTGACGGGGGTCAGCCTGGTTCTATGGCGAGTCGCAGGAGGCTAACGCTCACCAGCCCCGGTATGTCTGGCGCTACGACATGCGTCGACCTGGACATCTCGCGCAACCAGCCGGTGGTGATCACCGGCTTGAGTGGCACGGGCAAGCCAGCCTGGCGTTCGACACGCTGTATGCCGAGGGGCAGCGCCGTTATCGTGCAGCTCAGCGCCTCTATGAGCATGAACCCGGACCGGCACCGCAACGCGTTCAAGGACATGTACCGCTACCGGGTCGAAGGCGAGATCAAGAAGGCCCAGGTGATCCACGTGCAGTGCGGGGTGATGGCGACTCCTCTGCGCCGGCATCACAGCCAACAAACCACACCAGCAAATCACACCAGCGGGTCACACCAGCGGGTCACACCAGCGGGTTGACGGTCTTCAAGGCCTTGAAACGCCCAAAATCACGGTCCGCGCTCCACAATACTGACACCGCGTTTTCGATGCAGATCGTGGCGATGCGCGCGTCGTGAAACTGACCACCCTGCAATTTGGCCTTGCGCGCAAGTTCCGCCAGGATGTGCCAGTGCTGCAATCCACTGTGCAGCAAAGTCGCCTGTGGCGAGGCAAGCCAGGCGTCGACCTGCGCCAGAGCCTGATCGACCGTGCTGGCCGGACGGAACACCTTTGGATGGGTCACGACCGCCAGGAACTCATGCAGGCAGCTTACTGGAATACCCCACCGCTGCCGACCCTCGGCAAGAGTCAGCATACAGCCGTAAGCCTGCTCGTGGAAGGGAGACTCCTCGCGATGCGCGTACACGAGGATGTTGGTATCGACGGCGATCATCGACCGACATCGAGAATACGATCAACGACATGTTCCTCCTCCAGCTGCTGCCAGCGGCGCGGATCGCTGATCAGCATCTGATTGCCCCGAACACGCGCATCCTTGAGTTTGAAACCCGTTGTGGCCGTGACGTGGGCATCACTCAATACCCGACGCAGCCCTTCTTCGACCAAAGCGCGCATCGTGGTCTGGCGCTGCCTGGCCAGATCCTTGGCGGAACTGAAAAGCGTATCCGAGACTTCAATCGTTGTCTTCATACGGGTACCCATATTGGCATGTAAGGGCCCATTCTAGTGCGGTGCCGCACTCGATCCGGCCCAGGACCCCAGCCGCTGGCATGGGCCTATCATGCTAGGTTGCCCGCGCCGCGTTGAATCTTGCTTGCGCCGCCCGCGACACACCGCCTAGTTCCGACGTCCATGCCCACCAAAGACCCCTATTCCGACCTGCCGGCCCGGCCGCCCCATGCGGAGATTATCAGCATCCGCGGCGCCCGCACCCACAACCTGAAGAACATCGACCTGGACATTCCGCGCAACCAGCTGGTGGTGATCACCGGCTTGAGTGGCTCGGGCAAGTCCAGCCTGGCGTTCGACACGCTGTATGCCGAGGGGCAACGGCGTTATGTGGAAAGCCTGTCGACCTATGCGCGGCAGTTTCTGCAGCTGATGGACAAGCCCGACGTGGACATGATCGAGGGACTCAGCCCGGCGATCTCGATCGAGCAGAAGGCGACCAGCCACAACCCGCGCTCGACGGTGGGCACGGTGACCGAGATCCACGACTACCTGCGTTTGCTGTTTGCCCGCGCCGGCACCCCGTATTGCCCCGACCACGACCTGCCGCTGCAGTCGCAGACGGTGAGCCAGATGGTCGATGCGGTGCTGGCCATGCCCGAAGGCACGCGCCTGATGCTGCTGGCGCCAGTGGCGCGCGAACGCAAGGGCGAATTCACCGATCTGTTCGCGCAGCTACAGGCCCAGGGTTATGTGCGTTTTCGGGTTGGCGGCGAGATCGTCGAATTCGACCAGCTGCCCAAGCTGAAAAAGACCGAAAAGCACAACATCGACGTGGTGATCGACCGCATCAAGGTGCGCGGAGCGGCCGACCCCGCGGCGCGCGACCAGCTGAGCCAGCGTCTGGCCGAGAGTTTCGAAGCGGCATTGGGCCTGGCCGATGGCCGGGCGCTGGTGGTGGATCTGGATGCGCCGGCCGTTTCCGATGGTGCCGCGGCCAAGCCGGCCGAGCACTATTTCAACGCCCGCTTCGCCTGCCCGGTGTGCAACTATTCGATCGCCGAACTTGAGCCACGGCTGTTTTCATTCAATTCGCCAATGGGCGCCTGCATCGCGTGCGACGGTATCGGGACAATGGAATTCTTCGACCCGGCGCGGGTGGTGGCATTCCCGACGCTGAGCCTGGCCAGTGGTGCGATCAAGGGCTGGGACCGCCGCAACGCCTATTACTTCGCGATGCTCGAGAGCCTGGCCAGGCACTACAAGTTCGACATCGACGCCGCGTTCGAGGACCTGCCCGAGGCCACCCGCCAGGCGGTGCTGCATGGCTCGGGCGACGAGGTGGTCAAGTTCAGTTACGCGATGGAGTCCGGCGCGTCGCAGGGAAAAAAACTGGTCCGCAAGCACCCGTTCGAAGGCGTGTTGCCCAGTATGGCGCGGCGCTACCGCGAGACCGACTCGGTGGTGGTGCGCGAGGACCTGGCACGTTACCGCAGCACCCAACCCTGCGCCGAGTGCAGTGGCACCCGACTCAAGCGCGAAGCCCGGCATGTCCGGATTGGCGAAGGCGCGCAGGCCAGGGCGATCTACGAAGTCAGCCATGCCACCTTGCGCGAAAGCCAGCGCTATTTCGACACGCTGCAGATGCACGGTGCCAAGGGCGAGATCGCGTCCAAGGTAGTGCGCGAAATCGGGCTGCGGCTGAAATTTCTCAACGACGTCGGCCTGAACTACCTCAGCCTGGACCGCAGCGCCGAGACACTCAGCGGCGGCGAGTCGCAGCGCATCCGGCTGGCCTCGCAGATCGGCTCGGGCCTGACCGGCGTGATGTACGTGCTCGACGAGCCCAGCATTGGCTTGCACCAGCGCGACAACGACCGCCTGATCGGCACACTCAAGCATCTGCGTGACATCGGCAACAGCGTGCTGGTGGTAGAGCACGATGAGGACATGATGCGCGCCGCCGACCATGTGATCGACATGGGCGTGGGCGCGGGTGTGCACGGCGGCAGAGTCGTGGCCCAGGGGCGCTTCGCCGATATCCAGGCCAGCACCGAATCGCTGACCGGGCAATATCTGGCGAAGGTGTTGCGCATCGAGGTGCCGCGCAAGCGAACTCCCTGGCTGCCGGTGCTGGCCGCGCCAGCGCGGGAGGCGCCGTCGAACAAACCCGGCCGGGGCCGACCCAGTGCGGCCGCCCTGGTCTGGGCCGAACGCCAGGCCGAGCACCATGCCACCCAGGGCGACCTGCAGGCCATCCGCGTCGTCGGGGCCAGTGGCAACAACCTGCAGCAGGTCAGCGTGGCGTTTCCGGTCGGGCTGCTGACCTGCGTCACCGGCGTATCGGGTTCGGGCAAGTCGACGCTGGTCAACGACACGCTGTATGCAGCCGTTGCGCGCCAGATCTACCGTGCCCATGGAGAGCCGGCACCGCACAATGAAATCCAGGGCATCGAATATTTCGACAAGGTCATCAACGTCGACCAGTCGCCGATCGGGCGCACGCCGCGCAGCAACCCGGCCACCTACACCGGCATGTTCACCGCGATCCGCGAGCTGATGGCCGAGATGAATATGGCGCGCGAGCGCGGCTACGGTCCGGGCCGCTTCAGCTTCAACGTGGCCGGTGGGCGCTGCGAGGCATGCCAGGGCGACGGCGTGAAGAAGGTCGAGATGCATTTTCTGCCCGATGTGTATGTGCCGTGCGACGTGTGCCGCGGCCAGCGCTACAACCGCGAGACGCTGGAGGTTCTGTACAAAGGCCGCAACATCGCACAGGTGCTGGATCTGACGGTCGAGGCGGCCGCGCACTTCTTCGAGGCCGTGCCCACGATCGCGCGCAAGCTGCAGACGCTGCTCGATGTGGGGTTGTCCTATGTCAAGCTTGGGCAGTCGGCGACCACCTTGTCGGGCGGCGAGGCGCAGCGCGTCAAGCTGGCGCTGGAGTTGTCCAAGCGCGACACCGGCCGCACGCTGTATATCCTGGACGAGCCCACGACAGGTCTGCATTTCGCCGACATCGCCTTGCTGCTCAAGGTGCTGCAGCACCTGCGCGATGCCGGCAATACCATCGTCGTGATCGAGCATAACCTCGATGTGATCAAGACGGCCGACTGGATCATCGACATGGGGCCCGAGGGTGGGGCAGGTGGCGGCCTGGTTGTCGCCCAGGGGACGCCGGAGGACGTGGCGGCGCATCCCGACAGCCACACCGGCAACTATCTGAGGCGCGTATTGCGCGACGACGGCCCCTGAGAGGAAACCTGCCGGTCCGTCTAGGCGCTGCTGGCAGAGCCCGGTGATGTGCTGGCGCGTATGAATGCGCGCAGCAGCGCCAATGACTCGGCCGGAGCGTCGGGAATCACGCCATGCCCGCATGGGGCGAACTCGCGGTAGTGCAGCAGGTCCGGCCGGATGGCGGCGGCAATATCGCGTTGGCATTCGATCGGCAGCATCGGGTCCAGGGCGCCGCCCATCACCAGCGTAGGGCATTGGATGCGGCCCAGCCGCGCCAGGATGTCGAAACTGCGACCCTCCCCGCCTGGTCGATTGAACCAGGCAGTCGCCGCCGGGTTGGATGCCATACGTCGCATCACGTCGGGATCGGGCACCGTCCTGGTGTACAGAGGCAGTGCGATTTCGAGCCAGGCCTTGAGCAGCGCAGGGCTGGTGTCGCGTTCGATGAAACGCCGTCGCGCCAGATCGCCTGCAACAGCGCCGCCAAGCCGGGTGAACATGGCCACCTTCGCTTGTGCATGGGCTGCCACTTGCGCCGCACTGCTGATGATCACCAGCGCGCCGGGATGCGCGGGGTAGCGCGTGGCGTATTCCATCGCGACCATGCCGCCGAACGAGGTTCCGCAAACAACAGGTTTTTCGATCTGCAGCGCCAGGCAGAAGGCATGCACGTCATCGGCCCACTGGGCCATGTTCCAGCTCGATTCGCCGCCGTGCTCGCTTCTGCCGTTGCCGCGGTGGTCCAGGTAGACCACCTGGGCGACGTCCGTCAGGGCCGAATAATCGGGCTTGTACAGCGAGTGATCGGCGCCGGGGCCACCATGGAGCAGCAGCAAGGTCGGCAGCTGGACCATGTCAGCGCCGCGCGGGCGAAGGCCGCAGCCTTCGATATCGAAATAAAGATGGACGCCGTTGATGCGGAGTTTCATGCAATGGCACAAGGAGATTGATCACGCCGCGCCTGTCGCCCGGCAAGCCATTGTCGCTTTCCCGCGCTATGCCAGCGCCGAATGCCCGTCCGCGGGCATCGATTGCGCGCGCTGGGTACGCGATTGCAGGTCGTCGCCAGCCTGGCTTGCGCGCAATACAACTCAGGTCGTTCGCCATGCTGTCCCAAGGGCCACTGCACTGCCTTGGGGGGCCAGCCGAAGACTGGGTTGCCGCCGCCAGGCTCTCCAGGGAACCGGGCTCTCCATTGCCGCAATGGCGGGAAAACTGGTACAACTGCGCTTGCGGCTTCGTTCATCGGGCATCCTGGCTGCATCGCCGACTTCGGTGAGCGTCGCGCGCCGGCTTGTTGTCCGAGTGGCAAGGGTCGCCGCCAGCCAGGCGGCGCGGTCATTGGTCCGGGGCCGATCATGAAGGGTAGCTGTGAAACAGAGTCTGAAGTCACTATTTGCGACGCTCGATGCGCGCCAGGACCCGATTCCGTTGGCCGAGCTGGAAGCACAGGTCCGGCAAACCGAACTGGTGAACGGGGATTTTCAGCATGTGGTCTTGTTTGGAGACAAGACCTACCGACGCAACCTGTTGCACGAAGGCCCTGCCTATCACGCGCTGGTCATCTGCTGGCGGGCCGGGCAACGCAGTGTGATCCATGATCACAGCGGCTCGAGTTGCGCCGTGCTGGTGCTCGATGGCGTGGCAACTGAAACCGAATTTGCCATGACCGCGCACGGTCTGGTGTATGCCACCGGCACCCGGGACCACCATCCGGGCGCGGTGTTCGGCTCCTACGATGGCGATGCGCACCAGATCTCCAACCTGCAGGCGCCACAGCAGGGACTGATCACCTTGCATGTTTACTCCCCGCCGCTGGTGCGCATGAGCCGCTTCTCGCTGACAGAGTCGCAGGTCGAGTCGTTCGTCGATCCGATCGAGTTGTTCGTCCAGGGGGCGGGCATATGACGCGATCGGCAACGTATACCAGCCAGCCGGGCGCTGGCAGCATGATCACGCTGGTCGATCGCGGCCTGTTTGCAGCGTCACGATGCGAATTGAAAGGCCCGGCATGAAGATCCGTGCGATATGTTCCGGCCTGCAATTTCCCGAAGGCCCGATCGCCATGTCCGACGGCTCGGTGATCCTGGTCGAAATCGCGCGTGGGACGCTGAGCCGGGTCACCGTGGATGGGCGTATCCATGTACTGGCCGACCTGGGCGGCGGGCCCAACGGCGCCGCGATCGGCCCCGACGGCGCGGTCTATGTCTGCAACAACGGCGGCTTCAACTTCCATACCGAACACGACAGCTGTTTTCGCCCGGTCGCGCAGGCGGACAACTATTCGGGTGGGCGCATCGAACGGGTGAACCTGGCCAGCGGCAAGGCCGAGCGCCTCTATGAATCGGTGGATGGCCTGGCACTGCGCGGCCCCAACGACATCGTGTTCGATGCCCACGGTGGGTTCTATTTCTCCGACCTGGGCAAGGTCCGCACCAACGACATGGACCGCGGCGGCCTGTTCTACGGCCGCGCCGATGGCGCCGCCGCCCATGCCATCGCGCGTCCGGTGATGACGCCCAACGGCGTGGGCCTGTCGCCCGACGGCAATACCCTGTATTACGCCGAAACCGAAGGCGCCCGCATCTGGGCCTTCGACATCACGGCACCGGGCCAGGTGCGCAAGGACCCCTGGCCATCGCCGCACGGCGGACGCATGGTCGTGGCGGCCCCTGGTGGCCACTACCAGCGTTTCGATTCGATGGCGCTCGATGCCGATGGTCGGCTGTGTGTCGCCACGCTGATCCATGGTGGCATCACCATCATTGCGCCAGACGGTTCGGCCAACGAGCACATCCCTTTGCCAGACCGCTACACCACCAACATTTGTTTTGGCGGCAAGAACATGCGCACCGCATTCGTGACCCTGTCGGGCAGCGGACGGCTGGTCGCAATCGACGACTGGCCGGTCGCGGGGCTGATGCTGCAACATCCTGCCTGAGCGTGAGAGGCAATCGCTTGAGCCCACGTGAGTGCCCCCAGCCCTGGCTTCGCCAGGCCCCCCAAGCGGGTGCCAGACCCCGCCACCGGCGAAACGCGCCGCTTCCTGACGGCGCCAACCAACTGCGAGGTCACCGGCGTTACCTTTACGCCCGATGGGCGCACCGTGTTTATCAGCATCCAGCACCCGGGCGAGACGCCGAGCGAACGCAGCGACCCGGCAAGCCCGGACAAGTATTCGAACTGGCCGGACTATCGGCCGAAGGGTCGTCCGCGTTCAGCGACCGTGGCGATTCGAAAGCGCGATGGCGGATTGATCGGGACCTGAACGCTCAGCCTTTGGCAGCCACCGTTGTGTGGCCGCCAAAACCCTTGCGCATCAGCGACAAAAGTTTGTTGCCGGTGTCGGCCTTGCCCTGCGACGCAAAACGCGCCATCAACGCGGCCGCGATCGCCGGCACCGGCGTGCCCTGGCGGATCGATTCGTCGATCGTCCAGCGGCCTTCGCCGGAGTCGGCGACGACCGGGGCGACTGATTCCAAGGCATGGGGCTCCTGCAGCGCGGTGGTGGTCAGGTCGAGCAGCCAGGAGCGCACCACGCTGCCGTGGCGCCAGAGTTCGGCGACGGCAGCCAGGTCGGGCGTGAGTTCGGGCCGGCCGGCCATCAATGCGAACCCTTCGGCATAGGCCTGCATCATTCCGTATTCGATGCCGTTGTGGACCATCTTCGTGAAGTGCCCGGCGCCGCTGGGTCCGCAATGCAGCCAGCCGCGGTCGGGGGCGGGTGCCAGGCAACGGAACAAGGGCTCCAGCGCGGCCATGGCTTCGGTTTCGCCGCCGGTCATCAGGCAGTAGCCCTCGGCCAGACCCCACACGCCCCCCGACACGCCGCAGTCGACGAAGTCGATGCCGCGGGCTTTCCAATGCCGTGCACGGGCCTGCGAATCCAGATAGTTGGCGTTGCCGCCGTCGACCAGCACATCGCCCTTTTGCAGCAGCGATTCGAGCGCGGTCAGCGTCTGCTCGGTGATCGCACCGGCCGGCAACATCAGCCACACCAGACGTTGGCCGGCTTGCGCCTGTACGCTGGCGGACAGGCCGGCATGCAGGCGCAGCCCGGCTTCATCGGACAAGGCCTCTCGGGCTTCGGGCGATGGATCGAAACCGTGCACGGTGAAGCCACCGCGCGCCAATCGGCGTGCCATATTGGCGCCCATGCGGCCCAGGCCGACGATGGTGGGAGTGGGAGCAAGGGAGGGTGCGGGTGTTGGCATGGTGCAGCTCGCTGGGGTTTTACGGTAGCTGGGGTTTTACGGTATCTGGCTTGGTTTGGCCCTTGTCGGAGTTTGACGTGGGCGGGTCATCGATCCGGCAGGTTACGGGTTGGGCTCCGATCCGGCGTCGTCCCAGCGCGCGGCAAGCGCGGTCCGTTGTGGAGGGATGGCAAAGAAGAACAGCATCGAACCACAACCCGCCGTCAGTGCCAGCACGGTGAAGCCGGTGCGGTAGTTTCCGGTCAGGTCGGCCAGCACGCCAGCGACCATCGGGCCAGCGATCTGCCCCATGGCGATGATGACGGCCGACAGCCCCAGGATCATGCCGATCGCATTGCGGCCGAAATAGTCGGCCCGGATCGATTGCATCAGCGGGCCGCGCAGGCCCCAGGCCACGCCGTGCAATAGCGCAAAGGCCACCACGTGCGCGGCATGCGTGGCATAGGTCAGCAGCTGCAACCCGACCATGTGGCCCAGCATGCAGGCGGCGGCAAGCATGCGCTTCTCGAACCGATCGCCGATGGTGGCGCTGAGCAACACGCCGCCGACCTGGCCCAAGGTCAGGACCATGATGAAGAAGGCGGCCTGGGTGACGGAATAGCCCAGGCCTTCCTTCATGTGGGTGATCGCATGCACGTTGACCGAGGTCACCACCAACAGCGCGAAGCCATGGCCGAGCGCGAGCAGCCAGAAGGCCCGAGTGCGCAGGGCCTCGCGCACCGTGAACTCGGCGCGGGTGGTGTGCGGGCCGGCCACGTCGCCGGCCCTTTGGGGCGCCGCCTGCGGCAGGCCGTCGACCGTTTCGCCCTGGTCCTGCGGTCGCCAGCGCATCACGCGGGCCAACGGCAGCCCGAGCGCCATCATGATGATGCCCGACCCGAACGCGGTCGCGCGCCAGCCGTAGGTCGTCATGCTCCAGGCGACAGCCGGCACCAGCACGCCGCCCAGCGCCAGGCCCATGCTCATGACCGACAGCGCGCGCGCACGGTAGCGTTCGAACCACTGGATCAGCGCCACGGTAAGCGGGAAATAACCGCCCAGGCTCGCGCCGATGGCCATCAGCACGGCGCTGGCGTAAAAACCGGCCAGCGAGTCGATCTGGCTGAGCAACAGGAAACCGCTGCCGAAGACCAGCACGCCCACCTGCACCATGGCACGCGGACCAAAGCGATCGAGCAGCCAGCCCAGCGCCGGACCGAGGATGGCGGTTTCGACCGATTGCAATGCGGCGGCACCCGACAGGGCTGTCTTGCTCCAGCCGCGCTCCTCGGACAGCACCGCCACATAGGCGCCGAACGACTGCATCAGCAAGGCCGACTGCAGGAACTGCAGGATGCCGGCAGCGCCGGCCATGCGCCATCCGTAGAAAATCTTCACGCCGAGTGTGATTCTGCGCGTCGGGGCGTGTCGTCTTGCAGCGCATGCCGGGACGCCGCTTCGGGGCCGACTCGCGCGTTGCCGCGCACATGCTGGTCAAACCGGCTGTGGCTTGACGCAGGATGCATCATGACCGGACCGGCAATGCGATGCGACCGTTGAGCGGATAGGCCGGGTCGGTGTACCCGGGCGTGGACGGGTGGCCCGAGGGCACCAGCGATTCGACCAGGGCTTCGTCGCGCGCATCGAGCTGGAATTCGAGCGCGGGAAAATAATCCTGCCACTGCGCCAGCGTGCGCGGGCCGGCAATCACCGAACTGAGGATGCCGTTGGCCAGCACCCAGGCCGTGGCGAACTGGGCCAGCGTCACGCCGCGCGCCTTTGCATGCTGATCCAGCGTCTGTGCGATGACCAGCGACTCCTGCCGGAACTCGGTCTCCACCATGCGCTTGTCGGCGCGCCCGGCCCGGGTTCCGGGGTCGGGCGCCGCGCCGGGCGTGTATTTTCCGGTCAGCACGCCGCGCGCGATCGGGCTGTACGAGGCCACGCCGATGCCGAAATAGCGGCAGGCCGGCAGTATCTCGACCTCGGGCATGCGGTTGAGCAGGTTGTAATAGGGCTGGCAGACTACGGGCTGCGGTATGCCGAGTTGCGCAGCGATGCGGACCATTTCGGCGATGCGCCAGCCACGGAAATTCGACACCCCCCAGTAGCGGATCTTGCCGCTGCGCAGCATATCGCCCAGTGCCCGGATGGCTTCTTCCAGATCCATGCCATCGACGTCGCGGTGCAGGTAATAGATGTCGATATGGTCGGTCTGCAGTCGGCGCAGGCTGGACTCGATCTCGCGCATCATCCAGCTGCGCGAATAGTGCGCTTCATTGGCGCGCTGGGACATCGGATTGCCGAGTTTGGTGGCCAGCACCCAGTCATGGCGCTGGTCCTTGAGCAATGCGCCGACCATTTCTTCCGATGCGCCCCGGGTGTAGACGTCGGCGGTGTCGATGAAATTGACGCCGTTGTCGTGGGCATGGGCCACGATGTCGGCAGCCGCGGCGCGCTCGGTCTGGTCGCCGAACATCATCGTGCCCAGACACAGGACGGAAACGCGCAGATTGCTTTTGCCGAGGTTGCGGTACAGCATGGGGGTGTTAGGCAGTTTGGTTGGTCGGGTGGTAAGGCCAATCTTAACCAAATGGGCGATTGGTCGGTGCCGGAGCTTGGAACTTGGGGCCCTGCCCCCACGTCCTAGAATGGTCGCGCCGCATTCCCGGCGATTCATCTGACCCCGAAACCATCCCCACCACGCCATGGTCCCACATCTCGTCACCGCGTTGACCGGCCCGATCAACGAACTGGAGCAGCGCGTGCTGGACTCCATGCCGGCGATCGAACGCTGGTTCCGGCTGGAGTGGATGGAGCACACGCCGCCGTTTTACAGCTCGGTCGACATACGCAACGCCGGCTTCAAGCTCGCGCCGGTGGACACCAACCTGTATCCCAGCGGCTGGCAGAATCTCACCCCGGCGATGATGCCGCTGGCGGTGCAGGCGGCAATGGCGGCGATCGAGAAGATCTGCCCCGAGGCGCGCAATCTGCTGATCGTGCCGGAGAACCCGACCAAGGACACCTTTTACCTGGCTGGCGTTGCGCAGTTGCAGCGCATCTTCCATATGGCTGGCATGAATGTGCGGATCGGGTCCATCAATCCGGAGATCAAGAAGATCACGACCATCGAACTGCCTACCGGCGAAAAAGTCAGGCTCGAACCGGTGGTGCGCGGCAAGCGCCGCTTGGGCGTCAAGGATTTTGATCCCTGCACCATCCTGCTTAACAACGACTTGAGCGCCGGCGTGCCGGGTATCCTGGAAGACCTTCACGAGCAATACCTGTTGCCGCCGCTGCATGCGGGCTGGTTCACCCGGCGCAAGAGCCGCCATTTCCAGAGTTATGAGGAAGTCTCCAAGCGCTTTGGCAAATTGCTGGGCGTGGACCCGTGGTTGATCAACCCGATGTTCAACAAGTGCGGCGAGGTAGATCTGGGCAGCGACATCGGTATGGAGTGCCTCAATGCCAATGTCGATGCGCTGCTGTCCAAGGTCCGGCGCAAGTACAAGGAATATGGCATCAACGAAAAGCCATTTGTGGTCGTCAAGGCCGACGACAGCAATACCGGTTTTGGCGTGATGACCGTGCGCGACGTCAAGGATCTGGCCCGGGTGCGCGCCAATGGGACATCCCGTACACCGGCTCCGCTCGAGGTGATCGTGCAGGAGGGTGTGTTGACCAACGAGCGCGTGAACGACGCCATGGCCGAACCGGTGGTCTACATGGTCGACCGCTACGTGGTGGGCGGGTTTTACCGTATCCATGCCGGCCGGGCCAGCGACGAAACCTTGAATGCTCCGGGCTCTAGTTATGTGCCATTGGCTTTTGCCGAGAGTGCGCACTTACCTCAGCCGGGCGTGCAGCCGGGCGCCAGTGCACCCAACCGCTTCTATATGTACGGTGTCATTGGCCGCTTGGCCATGCTGTCGGCCAGCTACGAGCTGGAGGCGACCGATCCGGACGCCGAGGTGTACGACTGAGCGTCGCAACGTCAAATTAGTTGCGGCAGTGCAACATTCAGTCTTTGGCATGCCGTTCTAGAGATCTTCTTCCTGCGTTGAACCGCGCTGGCGGGTGCACAATCGCAGGCTTCGCAAACTGCAAGTTTGGCCAGACTTTCGGCCGGACGTCCTTGTGACAGCCTCCAAATCCTCCCTGACGGCTTTGACTGTCGGCGCCATCGGCGTCGTGTATGGCGATATCGGCACCAGCGTGCTGTATGCGATGAAGGAGGTGTTCAATTCCGGGCACGTGCCCTTCTCGCCCGAGAACATCTACGGCATCTTGTCGATTTTCTTCTGGACCCTGACCACCATCGTGTCGGTCAAGTACGTGGTGCTGGTGCTGCGGGCCGACAATAACGGCGAGGGCGGCCTGGTGGCGATGCTGGCGCTAGCCTCGCAGGCCGTCAAGGGCAGCCCGCGCCTGCGCCGTACCCTGCTCACGGTGGGCATATTCGGCACCGCGCTGTTTTATGGTGACGGAGTCATCACGCCGGCGATCTCGGTGTTGTCGGCAGTGGAGGGGCTGGAGGTACTGTCACCGGAGTTCAAAGCCTATGTGGTGCCATTGACGCTGGTGATCCTGTTCGTGCTGTTCGCGGTGCAAAAGCGCGGTACCGGGGGCATCGGCAGGTTTTTCGGTCCCATCACGCTGGTGTGGTTCGCGGTCATCGCCTTCCTGGGGGTGACGCATATCGCCCACGACCCCCAGATCCTTTTTGCGCTCAGCCCGCACTATGCATTGGGCTTCATGCTGGCCAATCCGCTGGTGACCTTCATCATTCTTGGCGCCGTCGTGCTGTGCGTGACCGGTGCCGAGGCCCTGTACGCCGACCTGGGTCATTTCGGCAAGATGCCGATCCGACTGGCCTGGTTTACGGTGGCAATGCCGGCATTGACGCTCAATTATTTTGGCCAGGGTGCGTTGCTGTTGCGCAATCCCGAGGCGGTGAAGAACCCGTTCTACCTGATGGCGCCCGATTGGGCATTGATCCCCTTGGTGGTGTTGGCCACGATGGCCACGGTGATCGCGTCGCAGGCGCTTATCACCGGCGCCTTCAGCGTCACCAAGCAGGTGATCCAGCTCGGCTATCTGCCGCGGCTGGATATCCAGCACACCAGCGTGCGCGAATCCGGGCAGATCTATATTCCGCTGGTGAACTGGGGCCTGTTCGCGACGATCGTGCTGGCGGTGGTGTTGTTCCGCTCGTCGAGCAATCTGGCTGCCGCGTATGGTGTGGCGGTATGCACCGACATGTTGATCACGACCATCCTGACCTTCTATGTGATCCGCTACAAGTGGAACTATCCGCTGGCGCTTTGCCTCGGCGCCACCGGCGTATTTTTTATCGTGGACTTCGCTTTCTTTGCGTCCAACCTGTTGAAGTTGCTCGAGGGCGGCTGGTTTCCGCTGGTTATTGGCGGCATCGTGTTCACGTTGATGATGACCTGGAAGGAGGGACGGCAGCTTCTCAACCAGGCATTGCGTGCCGACGCGATCGATCTCAAGGGCTTTCTGGAGGCGTTGTTCATCGCACCGCCCATTCGGGTGCCTGGCTCCGCGGTGTTCCTGACCGCCGAAACCGGTACCGTGCCCAACGCGATGCTGCACAACCTCAAGCACAACAAGGTGCTGCACGAAAACAACCTGTTCGTCACGGTGCGCACCCATGAGGTGCCCTGGATCGGCATGAACAAACGGGTCGAGATCGAATCCCTGGGTCACCACTGCTGGCAGGTGCTGATCCATTACGGGTTCAAGAACGACCCTGACCTGCCCAAGGCGCTGCAGCAGATCCGCAGTCGGGGCTGCGACCTCGATCCGATGACGACCAGCTATTTCCTGTCCCGCGATACCGTGGTTCCGACCATTGGTAGCGGCATGGCGCAATGGCGCGAGAAGCTGTTTGCGCAAATGCACCGCAACGCCAGTGCGGCCGCGGACTTTCTCAAGCTGCCCAACAATGCGGTGGTAGAACTGGGCTCGAAGATCGAGATTTGAGGCGATTGCGAAAGTGACGGATGGATCCCGCCGCCGTGCGTAAGGCCGGGCCGGCAGTCGCGACCCAGCAGGGCGCGGGTTACGTTACCTGCCTCACACTGGGGATCTGCCATGTCCGATGGTTGCCTTTCGCAAGCGCACCTGCCCGTGGGAGACGATGGCAAACGCCGTTTCGTGCGTCATTCGGTTGGGTTGATTGCCGGTGTCGGCATGGTCGGCACGGGATGGGCGCAATCGTCTGCGGCCTCTGCAGCGGCCGCCAAGCCAGGTGTCACTCGGCAACCAGACCTGCCGCTGACTGTGTTCATGGCGGCAGCAGGTTCCGATGAAGCCCGGGCGCTGGCGGCCGTGGCCCGCATCGACAGCGCCTGGCACGAGGCCTACGCCGCCATGGTGCTGGAGATGCTGCACCGTGCCGCCAACCGCAAGGCACTCGCGGGCCTGCTCAACCTGATGGAAAAGGCCTCCGGCCTGCGGTTTGACGGCGATCTCAATCCCTGGTTCGAATGGTTGTGGTCGGTGCCACGCCCGGTGCATCCGGACTATGCCGAGTTCAAGGCCCAGCTGTATGAGCGCATCGACCCGCGCTTTCGGGAGTATTTCGTCGGGCGTCCCAAGGCCCGCATCCGGCTCGACGAAATCCGCTGGGGCGGCGTGTTGCGCGATGGTATTGTGCCGCTGAAGAACCCCAAAATGATTGCCGCCAGCGAGGCAGACTGGCTCAAGGACGACAACATCGTCTTTGGAGTTGCCATCAACGGCGACGTGCGGGCCTACCCCAAGCGCATTCTGGCCTGGCACGAGATGTTCAAGGACCGCATCGGCGGGCGCGAACTGGCCGGTGTCTACTGCACGCTGTGCGGCGCTTTGGTGCTGTACGACGTGACGGTGAACGGCGTGCAGCATGAACTGGGCACCAGTGGTTTCCTGTACCGGTCCAACAAGCTCATGTACGACCACGCCAGCAAGTCGATGTGGTCCACCCTGACCGGAGAGCCCGTACTCGGCGCACTGGTGGACAAGGGCATCGTGCTGGCATCGCTGTACGTGGTCACCACTACCTGGGGCGCGTGGCGCAGGCGCCATCCGCAGACCAGGGTGTTGTCACTGGATACCGGGCACCAGCGCGACTACCGGGAAGGCGCGGCGTACCGCGACTATTTTGCGACCGATGACCTGATGTTCACGGTTCCCGCACACGACCGGCGCCTGCCCAACAAGGCCGAAGTCCTCGCGCTGCGCCTGCCGCAGGCGCCCGGCGAAGCGCTGGCCATCGCCGCCGATTTCCTGGCCGGCCATGCGGTCTACCACGCGCGCCTGGGCATGGTGAACATGGTCATTCTGACCGATGCCAGTGGCGCCAACCGTGTCTATGCGGCGCTGGAGCACCGATTCAGGGGCTGGGACCAGGTCGCCAGCGCGAAGGATGCCAGCGGCGCGAACTGGGCCGTGGAGGAGTCCGGGCTGCGTGGCCCCAATGGCGCCATCCTGGCGCGGCTTCCCGCGCACCGGGCTTTCTGGTTTGGCTGGCGCGCCGCGTTTCCCGACACCCGGCTGGTGCAGTAGCCGCGGCGCGTTTGCAACAGGCGAAGCGAGCCGGGTTACAGCTGGCGGATGAAGCGCATGCTCCAGTTGGTTTCCCATGTCGTGCCGGAGTCGGCAGAGAACGCCTGCTCCCACATCGGCGAGGCGGAGTCGGTCTCGGACCAGAGAAAGCGCACCCGTATTGGTTGGCCATCGAGCGTGTCGCTTGCGAAGAAGCTGCCAACGCCGCGCTCGAACCCGCCGATAACCGGGACATCGATGCTATGGGGATGGCGGCCGTCGAGCCACCAGATCGCCCATTGCCGGGTCCGCGCATCGAACGAGCGAAGGGCGAGCGCCCGGTACGAGCCCCCTGGCAGATTGATCAGGTTGTCCTCCAGATTGCCGAGTCCACCCAGTGTCCTGACGGTCGCCGATGTGCCATCGAATATCTCCCAATCGACCGATCCAGCCATACGCTCACGCAGGCGCCGGTGCTGGACGCGCCAGTTGCCGATCAGGAAGTCAAAGTCGTGTTCGGTTGATTGATCCATGGCGGCATTCTCCATCGGATTCTTACAAGGTTGCCACCGCTGTAATTCCCATGCCGGACACTACGCGCTGTGATTCGCCGCCGACCCCTTGCCGGTGAATCGTCTCGTTCGCACATCGTACGTTGCATTGGGCCGGCTCGCCTGATCGACGCTTGCGGCCTGCGGCACAATCCCGCATGCGCTTTCTCCACGACCTCAGCTTGTCCGCTTTCAGCGCCGGCTTTGTCGCGGTGCTGGTGGGATTCACCAGTTCAGTCGCCATCGTGTTTCAGGCCGCGCTGGCGTTCGGCGCGACACCGGCACAGGCCGCGTCCTGGATGTGGGCGCTGGGGCTGGGCATGGGTCTGTGCTCTGCGGTTCCGTCCCTCGTGTGGCGCAAGCCGGTCATGGTCGCCTGGTCGACGCCGGGGGCCGCGGTTCTGGCCACGGCGGGTGTCGCCGGTGGATTCACGATGGCCGAGGCGGTGGGCGCGTTCATGGTGTGCGCTGCGCTGATCACGGTGGCAGGTGCGACCGGCTGGTTCGAGCGGGTCATGAACCGGATTCCAATGGCGCTGGCCTCGGCCCTGCTGGCCGGTGTGCTGGCGCGGTTCGGACTGAACGCCTTCATGGCCGCGCAGTCGGCCCTGGGTCTGGTGCTCCTGATGCTGGCCAGTTACCTGGTTGGCCGGCGCCTGGCGCCACGCTATGGCGTGGTCGTCACGTTGCTGGCCGGCATCGCTTATGTGGCATTGCGGGGCGACATGGCCGACACCGCAATCGATCTGGGATTCGCGATGCCGGTTTTCACGGCCCCGACATTTAGCTGGAACGCGCTTGTCAGCCTGGCCGTGCCCTTGTTCGTCGTCACCATGGCGTCGCAGAACCTGCCCGGCGTGGCGGCGATCCAGGCGGCTGGTTACGGTGGCGCCGACGGCATTCCCGTTTCCAGGGTCATCACGATCACCGGCATTGCGACGCTGGTGCTGGCGCCGTTTGGTGCTTTCGCACTCAATCTGAGCGCCATCACGGCGGCCATCTGCATGGGACGCGAAGCGCATGAGGACCCGGCCCGGCGTTATACCGCCGCGGTCTCGTGCGGTGCCATCTACGTGCTGATCGGCGTTTTCGGCGCCGCCATCACCGGCGTTCTCACCGCGTTTCCGGCCGAACTCGTGGCCGCGATCGCCGGGCTGGCGCTGCTGGGCACGATCGGCAATGCGCTGGCCAGCGCGCTGGCCAGCGAGCCGCACCGCGAAGCGGCACTGATTACCTTCCTGGTCACGCTCAGCGGCGTGTCGATTGCCGCGGTGGGCTCGGCTTTCTGGGGCGTGGTGGCGGGCGCCACGGCACTGGCGCTGCAACAGGCCGGCCGCAAGCGCGGCTGACCGCTGGCCCGATGGCCGATGGGTCCGTGCCGGGCTTGCCATGGCGCCGGGCGGCACAAAGTGGAAAATGCTGCGACAGTGCAGCCCCAGGGTCTCGCTGCCCGGCCCCAACCCAATCCGCCAATCCCATGCACATTCTTTTTGTCGCCGACCCCCTCGAATCCTTCAAGATCTACAAGGACACCAGCTTCTCGATGATGCGCGAGCTGCAAAAACGCGGGCATCGCCTGTCGGCCTGCGAAGTGACCGACATGGCCTGGGTTCAGGGCCAGACAGTAAGCGCCGGCGTGCGCGACATCGTGCTCACCGGCGACAAGCAGCACTGGTTCGACGCCGGCGCGACCGGGCTGGATCGGCGCCATGCCGCCGTCAAGGATTTCGACGCCATCGTGATGCGCAAGGACCCGCCGTTCGATGCCGAATTTTTCTATGCCACCCACCTGCTCGAGCAGGCCGAGCGCGAAGGCGCCCGGGTTTTCAACAAGCCGCGCGCATTGCGCGATCATCCGGAAAAACTGGCGATCATGGAGTTTGCGCAGTTCTGCGGCCCAACCCTGGTCACCCGCAATGCACAGGATGTGCGGCAGTTCCATGCCGAGCACCGCGACATCATCCTCAAACCGCTGGACGGCATGGGTGGCACCGGCATCTTTCGGGTGCGCGACGATGGCATGAACCTGGGCGCGATCATCGAGACGCTGAACCTGGGCGGCGCACAGTCGCTGATGGTGCAGAAGTACCTGCCCGAGATCGTGCAGGGTGACAAGCGCGTGCTGCTGATCGGCGGCAAGCCGGTGCCGTTCTCGCTGGCCCGTATTCCGCAGGGAAGCGAGGTGCGGGGCAACCTCGCCGTGGGCGGCAAGGGTGTCGCCCAACCGCTGTCGACGCGGGACCGCGAGATCGGCGAGGCGCTGGGGCCGGTGCTGGCCGCGCGCGGTCTGCTGCTGGTGGGGGTGGACGTGATTGGCGACTATGTGACCGAGATCAATGTCACCAGCCCGACCTGCTTCCAGGAGATCCACGACCAGGCCGGCTTCGACGTGCCGGCGATGTTCGTCGATGCGCTGGAGTTCGCGTTGACCGGCGGGTGATGGCGGGTCCGGGTCCTGCATACCGGTGCATGCAGGACAAGTTGCTCCTTTGTCCTACACAGCTTCGTCCCGATCGCCCTTATCGCGGGGGATGATTCGGCATTAACCTGAGCTGCATCGGAACACATTTGGAGAGCAGTCATGAATTCAGTCATCTACATCGTCGGTCTCATCGTGGTCGTCGTGGCGATTCTGGGATTTTTCGGCCTGCGTTGAGCGCGCCGGGTGAGAGGGAAACCTGCGCAACGGCATGGGCCGGGTGGTCCCGAGGCCCGAAGTCACGCGGCGGTCGTCAGCCGGCCGCCAGCCGAGCCAGCGTGACTTCGAACTGCGGGCAACCTTCGACAAAGGTCATGAGCTGGCCTGGCTCCAGTGCGGTCCAGTTCTCGTTGGTGGTCAATGGCTCGGTGACAACGATCGCCAGCCGGTCTTCGGGGCAGTTGTGCTCGGACAGGTCCATCTTGATGTCGTCATCGCGCAGATGCACTTCGGTGAACGGGTGCTGTCGCACCAGGTAATGCAATTGGGTGCTGGCATGTGCCCACAGGGCCTGCCCATTGCTGAGCAAGAAGTTGAAGGTGCCGTGCGCTGCGATCTGCGGCACCAGCTCCTGCAGAGTCAGGCTCAATTCGGCGACGCTGGGCACGCCGGCGTGCGACTTCACCATTTCCTGCATCAGCCAGCAAAAGGCGCGTTCGCTGTCGGTGTCGCCAACCGGGCGGAAGTTGCCATGCAGCGACGGCGCATAGTCCTTGAGGTCGCCATTATGCGCAAACACCCAATAGCGGCCCCACAACTCGCGCACGAACGGATGCGCGTTCTCGAGCGTGGTCGCGCCCACCGTCGCCTTGCGCACATGGGCGATCACGTTGTGGCTCTTGATCGGGAAGCTGCGCAGCATCTGTGCCAGCGGCGAGGTGGCGGCGCTTTCCTTGTCGACGAAGTGGCGGATGCCGCGGCCGGGCGTCTCGCCTTCGCTCTCGAAGAACGCGATGCCCCAGCCGTCGGCATGATGGTCGGTGGCACCGCCGCGCCGGGCGAATCCGGTGAAGCTCAAGGTCAGGCTGGCAGGCAGCCGGCTGTTCATTCCCAGTAACTGGCACATGGTGCGATCATCTCGGGGGCGTTGGGGCGAACACTCGTCCGACGCGGCCCGGTTCCCAGTTTAGCCGCGCGGCCTGGTTCTGCCAGGCACTATTGCCCCGAATGTTGTTGCCGCGCCGAATCCAATGGCGGGGCACGCAGTCGCCAGGCCGCCAGCAACGCCAGCAAGCACAACGCACCCAGCATCAGGAACGACTCGTTGAACGCGGCCAGTCGCGCCGGGCTGCTGGCGATATGGACCAGCGAGTCGCCGTGGGCAGCCAGGCGCCATTCGAGCACGATGCCGCACAGGCTGACGCCGGCCGAACCGCCCAGCATCCGGGTGAAATTGAAGGCGCTGGCGCCCTGGGCGATCAGATCCTTGTCCAGTCCGCGCATGGCGCCCAGACTGAGCGAGGGCAGGATGAAACCCAGTCCGATGCGGCCCAACACGGTGAACCCGATTACATACCAGACGGGTGTGTGCAGCTGCACGACCAGGATCAACGCGAACGACAAGGCCAGTAGCGCAAGACCGACGCTGACCAGGATATGGGCGGAGAAGTGGTCGGCCATCCGGCCCGCCAGCGCGATCGTGACGGCCAACGCCAGGCCGGACGGCAGCAAGATGCTGCCGACATACGACGCCGACAGCTGCAGCCCCATCTGCAGGTAGACCGGAATCAGGTAGGTCGAACCGAACAAGGCCATGCCGTAGATGAAGGCGACGATGCTGCCCATCGCGAAACGCCGATCCTGGAACAGGTTCTGATCCATCAGCGGCGAGGACGCTTCGCCACGTGCCATTGCCGCGCCCAGGCGCCGCTGGCGTGCCACGAACCAGACCAGTGCCGCGACGGCTACCCCCAGCAAGGACAAAGCGCCGGCACCGGGGCCACGGTGCAGCTGCACCAGACCGTTGAGCAGGCATAGGGTGCCCCCGCCTGCCAGCGCCAGGCTGGGCCAATCGAGCGAGGCGCCCCGGTTGGCAGCGCTGCCGCCGGGAGCTGCGGTGGGAACAAACCGGGACGACATCCACAACGATCCCAGGCAGAACGGAACCACCACAAAAAAGATCGAGCGCCAGCCGAACAGGTCGACCAGCACGCCGCCCAGGCTCGGTCCGAGCGCTGGCGCAAGCACTACGCCGGTGCCGAAGACGCCCATGGCACGGCCCTGTTCATGCGGCTCGAATGCCCGCATCACGATGATGGCCGGTATTGGCTGCACCACTCCGGCGGCCAGGCCTTCGGCGACCCGCGCGACCAGAACCAGTGTGAAATTGTCGGCCAGTCCGCCACCGATTCCACCGGCCAGCAGCAGCCACATGGTGCCGGCATAGGTGCGGCGGTAACCGAACCGGCCCAGCATCCAGGGGGTCGTCAGCATCGCCACGGTCATCGCCATCATGAAGCCCGACGCAACCCATTGCGCGCGCTCCTGGCCGATCACGAAATGCCGGCTCAGGTCCGGCACCGCCACATTGATGATGGTCGAGGACATGATGGCCGCGACGGATCCGGTCATCACCGCGAACAGCAGCAACCAGCGGTAACGCGCACCGTAGCGTGCCTGCAGTTCGGCCAGCGTGGCGGGGCGGGTCACCGGATCATTGCCGCATCAAGCAAGCGCAGGACGAACACGATGCGCCGATCCGTTTCCGCACGCCGCGCTGGCGCGCTCCGGCTCAAGGGCGCGGTTCAGACCACAACTTCCCGCCGGTGGCCCAGTTCTCGCGCTTCACGTCGGTGATCAGGATATCGACCGAATCGGCCGACCCCCCGAGCACTTCCACCGTGACGCGGGTGATCTCCTGGACCAGCTTTATCTTCTGCTCGATGGTGCGGCCTTCCATCATTTCGATGTGGTAGGTGGGCATGGAGACTCCTTGGAAGTTGTGGATGCACAATCGGATGGGCGGCCCGTGGACCGCCGGAAAATCGCTTCAGGCTGCCTTGGCTGTAGCCGCCGCACCTGTCTCGTCGGGCAACAAGACGACAAAAGCCGCCGAACAGCATGCGATGGCGGCCATCGCCAGCAACAGGCTGTCGAAGCCGGCCGACTTTACCGCCGGCCCCAGCGAATCTACCGCCAGCGAGGAGACGCCGAACGACACTGCCAGCCGCATGCCCGACACGCGCGAGCGATGGGCGTCGTCGACATAGCGCACCACCATCGCGTCGGTGAACGGTATCGCGCCGAAGATCGTGACCATGAAGCCGATCTGCAGCCAGAACAGCCACCAGCCCTGGGCCTGCGCGGCCAGCAGGAACATCGGGATCTGCAGCAGCACGATGGCCAGGTACAGGCGCTTGATCGCGAAGCGGTCGATCAGCCGGCCGACGATGAGCTGCGAGAACGACGCGATCGCATACACCGCGGCCAGCATGATGCCCAGTTGCGCCGGGTCGCTCACGATGCCCGCGAAGCGTTCGCGCATCAGCTGGCCGTTGCCGTTGGTCGTGAAGTTGAACAGCAGG
>JANNKH010000049.1:0-1557 GCA_031396205.1 Rhodoferax sp. | reverse complement strand
CTAGCCCAGGTCGAGGAGCCAAACATTTTGAAACCCGCTGTCGAAAGATAGCGGATTTTTTCATTTCGGGAACGCCACCGCTAAACTGAGCCGATGCCAGTCGTGTTCCGCTACAAGTCGTTCAGGTTCTTCTTCTATTCCAATGAGGGGAACCCACGCGAAAACATGCATGTCCATGTGCGAAACGGCGACGGTGAGGCAAAATTCTGGCTGGCGCCGACGGTTTACTTGGCTGACAGCGATGGGTTCGATGCCCGCACACTGCGTGAATTGCACGAAGTGGTAGCAGAAAACAAGGACCTGATTGAAAGGGTATGGAATGAACACTTCACCTAAGTCCGTCCGCTTCGATGACGACACCATGTGGGTCAACCTTTCCGATGGCCGAACGATCGCAGCCCCGTTAGCCTGGTTTCCGCGCTTGTTGGACGCCACGCCGGAACAACGCGCCCTGGTCGAACTCAGTAGTGGCGGATTGCATTGGGACAAATTGGACGAGGACATCTCGGTGGCCGGGCTCCTGGCAGGGCAACCGGATCTATCACGGCGTGGCTCAGGTCAAACTGCCTGACGAAAAGGCAGAATCCGTAGGTCACTGGTTCGAGCCCAGGTCGAGGAGCGACATACAGCAGGTGAATCAAGCACTTGCGAGTAATCCGCAAGTGCTCTTTTCTTGACAGTTGGAAAGCTTATTGGACACTGTCCAATATCCAGCAATCACCGAGCGGCAACCCGCATGGATACATGGCCAGATTTCAGGGTGCGCGGGGTGGCCGCTCACCATGGTGGCGCACGCTGCCGAACTGCCAGCTGCGGCTTACCCGGCGCGGCGCATCAGGCTGTAACTCTGCGCCGTGGGACCAATGTCGGGCTGGGTGGCTAGAAACATCGCCATCGGGACCACGTCATCGGGCTCCTTGACCCATTCACTGGGTGCAAATGCATGTTTGCCAAAATCGGCGGTCATCGCGGTCTTGACCGGGCCAGGTATCAATTCATTGACGCTGATGTGGTACTCGTGCAGTTCCATCGCAAGCACCTGGGTCAGCTTCCACAAAGCCAGCTTGGACGCGGAGTAGGCCGACATGCCCGGGACAGTGCCGTGGCGCGCACCCGAACCCATGAAGAGAATCTTGCCAGCACCCCGGGCACGCAAATGGGGGATTGCCGCGTGCGCCGTGTGGAAGGCCCCGATGAGATTGATATGGATGGTCTCGGCCCAACTGGCGGGATCCGAGTCCGCAATCTTGCGCGCCTGGCCCCAGACACCCGCGTTGGCGACGACGATGTCCACGCCGCCATGGACGTCCACGGCATGTTGGAACAACGCCTGCATCGCCGCATGCGAGCCAACGTCTGCCACACACGCGCTGGCCGTGCCGCCGCTGGCCACAACCAACGCGACCGTCTCGTCGATCTCGTTGCGGCTGCGCGCGCTGCACACCACCGCGGCGCCGGCTCGGGCATAGGCCAGTGCGATGGCGCGGCCGATTCCGCGCCCGGCTCCGGTGATGACGGCCACCTTGCCGGCCAGCGTGTCAGTTTGCTTGTTCATGG
>JANNKH010000131.1:0-7935 GCA_031396205.1 Rhodoferax sp. | reverse complement strand
GCCCTTCTGTCGCCCGTGCCGCCAGCCGCTGCATGAACTCCAGCGGTGACATGACCAGGTGCGTGGTCCCGTCGCGCCGAAATCGTGGCCAAGAAGCTAAGGCATCGCGGCGATCGGGCAACGGCTCGCGATCTCTTCGATCTGGCACTGGTCATAGAGCGTGAGCCTGTGCCGCTGGCCAAAGCAAGCGTATTTCTGACTCGCCACCGGGAGCAGTTTCTACAACAAGTGGACCAACGCTAGACGGTGTTGAAAGCGCAGTTTGAGGCTATCGACACCCTGGACTATCAGGCTTGCCGTCATAGTCGCCGCGCGTGCACTGGCGCTCGACGATGGCCTGGAACAAGGGTGAGGTCCGCGCCCGAGTGGGTGCCAGCGTTGCGTAGCGCAGGCGCTCCTTGCCGAGCGCTGCACCGTCCAAACCATGCAGCGCGCCAAGGCGCCATGTCCGTGCTGCGACGGTGTCGTAAGCCTCGGCATTGGCATCGTTCGAGCAAGCGGACAAGATCGATGAGCCGCCGAGGAAGGCCGGTGCGCGAGAGACGAACTGCCTGCGGGTAGCAAGGGTCACGTTGATGCGCTGTTGCCTGGGGACAGGTTCGAGCAAGACGATGCGGCGCTGCAAATTTCTGCTGGCGACGGCGGGTCGGCCGATGGGGCTTCGCCAAACAGCAACTCGTGCATTCGCCCGCGTTCCGCAGCGTCACCGGCTCCGGCCTCGCCGGTGCAGGCCTGCACGGTTCGACCAGACGAAATTCGACCTGACGCAGCGGCCGAGCTGTACACCGGCGCAAAGCCACCACCCGGCGTGCGGAAGTTGGTGGTCTGCCCCTGATACATCCGGGCGGCCACCCACTGCAGCGCGCCGTCGTAGGTGTAGGCGCGAAGGTCGTACTTCATGGCCTTGGTAGCCCTCTCTGGCGCCATCGCGTCCGGGTCGTGGATCACCCGTTCCCCGGGCGCGACGATGGCCTGGGCGACGTAATCGCCAGCCAGGATGTCCTGCCAGACCCGCTTCGTCAGTTTGTCTCCGCGATAGGCTGCGCGGCTGCCGAAGCCCGCAACGGGCTTGAAGAACAAGCTGCGGCGCGCGTCCCACAAGCGCTGCGCATCGGCGGCGTCGACTACCTCGGTGCGAGGCACGTGCTTGAGCAGGATGTGCTGCGTGGCGGGTGGCACGCCCAGGGCTTGCAGCCGCGCGGCATCGCTGAACAGCGCGAGGTGCCGCTTGTCGGCGTACAGCGCATGGGCCTGCGGGTGCGGCGTCAGCACCACGGCGCGTTGCAGATACGCTTCACGCAGTGCGGCGCTCTGCGGCTGCGCCAGGTAGAAGTCGGTCAACCGGTTGTAGACCAGATCGATGGCCAGGTCGCCGCGCCACAGCACGCCGTCGCGCCATTCAAGCGCAGCCGGATCGGCGATGACCGCGCGCAGGCCATGCCGCTCGAACAACTGCTGGAACAGCAGGAACTCGGGGTAGAGGTACTGATCTTCGGGTGCTTCGTCGACGATGGCGATGCTGGCCAGCGGTCGGACCTTTGCGGGCAGGCCGGACAACTGCCATTCATGGCGAAACATGTCGACGATGCGCTGCTCGAAGGCCATCACGCTGTCCAGGGTGGGCACTATCGCATCCAGCGCCGGGCAACAGGCCCGCTGCGCCCGCGCCAGCACCGCATTGAGCATCGCACCGCCGGCATTGGTGTTGATCTCGATCAGCCCCAGATGCCCTTGGTCGAGGTGAAAGTCGTAGCCGAAGAACACGCCCAGATGCGCGCTGCTGCCCAGCCGGGCGATGGCCGGCGCCGCGGCCAACACCTGCTCGCGGTACGCGGGCAGGGCCACCACGGTTTCAACGGCCCGCACCACCTCGGTCATACGCAACAAGTGCGATGCGCCAACGAACACCGGCTGCGCGGAGAAGAGGTACGGGCAACGCTCCCGAACCATTGCTGACAGACCCGGCTGTCCGAGCTCCGAATCGAGCGCTTGGGCTAGTGCGTCCTGATCAAGGCTGAAGCAGAAACAGGCGCGGTTGAGCGCGTCCAAGGGGCCCAGGGGCGGCTCCTGGTGCGACGACAGCACGGTGGTACTCATCGCGTGGCGTAAGCCAACTGGCGCGTGAAGGCTGCGGGTCGGGCTTGATGTTGAACCATGGGGCGTGCCGGTCTGAACTGACCTGCAGAGGTTGCCAGTGTATCGGTGATCAACTGCTTTGCATGTGCGGCAACGCACAGACTCACCCGTTCACTTTGCGCAAACTGTCGACGGGTGAATGGCCCTTCGTGCTGAAGGTGGTGTGAAAGGCGGCGGCCTCCCTATGCTGACCATGCTCTTTTCCGCCGTCGTTTGACCAAGATCAAGAAGCCGTCGCGGCACCCCGATACCATGAAATGACCGACCGAAACGCGCACCTGACATGAAACTGCCCCCCACACTCACTGCGTTCGCTGCCCCCCGAGGGGGCTGTCAGTCCCTTCGGAACGGCCGGGCGGGACTGAATGTTGCCCCCACGCTCCCTGCGTTCGCTGCCCCCCGAGGGGGCTGTAAGTCCCTTCGGAACGGCCGGGCGGGACTGAATGTTGCCCCCACGCTCACTGCGTTCGCTGCCCCCCGAGGGGGCTGTCAGTCCCTTCGGAACGGCCGGGCGGGACTGACATGAAGTTCTTCTCGACCAACCGTGCAACGCGCAATACCGCATTTGTGCTGCTGCTGGTGTGGTTGTTTGCGCTGGCTGCAGGGGTTGCAAATGCCTGCCTGCTGGAGGTTTCCGCAACGCGCCACAGCGGCGGCGTTACGGCCGCACCAGCGACTTTCGATCCCGTCCGGTTGGCTGTGGATGCGCAAGCCGCTACCGGCTACCACGACGACTCCGGCACCTCCAAAGCACCGTGTCTCACCGCCATTGACGATGGCTCCCGCCTGGCACCCAAGGCGTTGTCCCGCATGGAACACACCGATCCTGGCCCGGCGCCGGTCACCGCGGTCCAATGGAGCGCGGTGAAGGTTGTTCCTTCGACACCGCGCCGCACCGCGCGCCTGGCGACCCGTGTGTCCGGACTGCCAGTCCAGCTTCGCTTCGCGCGCCTTGCGCTATAGCTCGGCCTCCCTTGCCGATTGAGCGTGACAGCGTAGAACCCTCGGTCACGGTCCGCTGGTTGGACCCGAACCCATGGACCATGCGGCGGCGTAATTGGCGCCATGCCAGCGCAGATTTTTATCCCCTTTTTCTGGAGAAGTTTCATGAAGACATTGCTTGTTATGGCTATTGCCACGGTATCCATGTTGGTCACCGGCGCCTCGTGGGCGCAGAGCGGAAACATGATGAATGGTGGCATGTGGAGCGGCGGCTGGATGGGTGGCTGGATGGGGGGATACGGCGGAATGTGGATGCCGATTCTGCTCGCCATTGCGGTGATTGCACTCGTCGTATGGATCGTCAGGCGCAGCGGCAAATGATTCACCCGTCCACGTAATTTCAGTCCAGACCTTTTGATATTCCAGTCCGTTTTTTTTAACCCACCCAGGAGATTGTCATGACCTATTTTCGAACCATTGCACTTGCCCTTGCCATCAGCAGCGCCGGCCTGCTGGCCGCCTGCAGTACCGCCCGGACGATGCCGATGGGCAGTCCTTCCGCCGCCGGCATGGGCTCAGCCGAACATATGGCAAAGATGGATATGCAGATGAAGACCATGCACGAGATGCACATCAAGATGATGAACGCCAAGACCCCTGCCGAGCGCCAGGCGCTGATGGCTGACCACATGAAGGCGATGCAGGGCGGCATGGGCATGATGAAGGACATGCCTGGCATGGGGGGCATGCCCGGCATGGGCGGCCCCAAGGGCATGTCGCCGGAGATGGCCGAGCATCACAAGATGATGATGCAGCACATGGCAATGATGAAGATGATGATGGACATGATGGCGCAGCGCATGCCCTCATAGCCATCAAGCACTGAGTACGATGCCATGACCCAAACCCATCGAATGGAATCTCCCGTCGCTGCTTCGAGCTACGGCTTTCACTGCGTCCTGCCGGAGCGCAACTTTTCCAAGGCGATTGCCGCGGTCACCGTGGCGCTGAAGACCGAAGGCTTCGGTGTACTGACCGACATCGACGTGCAGGCCACGATGAAAGCCAAGCTCGGTATCGACGGGCGCCCGTACCGGATCCTTGGTGCCTGCAACCCGCCGCTCGCGCACCAGGCACTGACGGCCGAGCCCGATATCGGCCTGCTGCTGCCGTGCAACGTGGTCGTGCGTGAGGAGGCCGATGGCCGCCTCGTCGTTGGTTTCATGGACCCGGTGGCGGTGATGCAGATGACCAGCAATGCCGAGGTCGGCCGCGTCGCGACCGAGGTACGCGCCAGACTGGAACGGGTGCGGTCGGTGCTGGTCGCGCAACGCGCGGGCACAGCCCAGGCTTGACATGCAGCGTCGCGCCCAAATCAACTTTTAAGGGAGCAAGAGATGAAGAAAGCCGTACTGACTCTGATCGTCGGCGGCGCGCTGATGGCGCAAGCCGCAGCGCAAAGTGGGGCGCCCAAGGCATGTTGAACAGGAGAGCGTTGTTTCAGTTTGCCGGCGTGGCGGCTGTAGCCGGCGTCGGCGCGGCCGCGTGGATGGCCTACGGTTCGCGCGGTTCGCAAGGTCTGGCCGGCGGGCCGTTTCGCCACTATCCGTTTGATCCGGTGGCTTCGGCGAATTTCCAGCAAAAGCTGTTCATTCCCGTGGCCAGCGGGCCGTTTGGGGTGCTCGACGTTGTCGGGCCGCTGAAGCTGCGCGCCACTGCAGCCGGCTTCACGATGCTGCCCGGTCGCGAATCGCCATTCCTGTTGTACCAGACCGAGCAGGCGGGGCAGGCTTACCAGAACCCGATCCTGCGCATCGAGAGTGGCGCGCGATTTACCGCCAGCCTGGACAATGCACTGGCCGAGCCGACCATCATTCACTGGCACGGTCTGCACGTGCCGGCGGCCATGGATGGTCACCCGTCCACCGCAATCGTTGCGGGAGCTCGCTTTGAGTACGACTTCACGGTGAATGACCGCGGCGGCACCTATTGGTACCACACGCATGCGCACGAGGTAACCGGCAAGCAGGCCTACCAGGGTTTGGCGAGCTACTTCCTGGTGGAGGACAACGACCAGCGCAACCTGGCCAAGGCACTCGATCTGCAGCTCGGCGTGACCGACCTGCCGCTGGTCATACAGGACAAGCGCTTCGACGCGCAGGGCAAGCTGCAATACCAGCCCAACCCGATGGACGCAATGATGGGCTGGCTGGGCGATATCGTGCTCACCAATCTGACCCCCAATGCGGTCCTGAGCGTCAGCCCGCGTAGCTACCGTTTTCGGCTGCTCAACGGGTCCAACGCGCGCATCTACCGGCTGGCTTTCGTCAAGGACAAGACGGCGTTGGAGTTTTCAGTCATCGGCACCGACGGCGGGCTGATCGAGCGGCCTGAAACCGTGACCGAGGCCTTCCTGGCGCCAGGCGAGCGCCTCGATGTGGTGTTCGACGCCGGGCAGGCTCAGCCCGGCAGCGACATCTTCCTCAAGAGCCTGGCATTCGACCCGATGGAAAACGAAGGGACGGCCGGCGGCATGTCGGGGATGTCGGGCATGGACCACGGAACGGGGCAGACGACGGCGGGCACCGGTGGGTCGCGGCTGCTGCTGGGCCAGGAGTTCAACCTTTTGAAACTGGTGGTCACGGCCGGGGACCGCATCGCGGCCAAGCTGCCGGCGACCTTGTCCCAGGTCCGACCGATCCGCACCGAAGGCGCAACCGAGCGCAAACTGGAGCTGTCGATGGCGATGATGCGCTTCCTGATCAACGGGCGCAGCTTCAGCATGCAGGAGATCGTGTTCGAGGTGAAGCGCGGCGCGGTGGAAATCTGGAGCATCCAGAACCCGGCCATCGGCATGCCGCATCCGATGCACCTGCACGGTTTCTCGTTCCAGGTGCTGGAACGGCAGAACAGCCCAGCCCCGCTGTCGGCCGCGGCGCGTTTCGGCAAGGGCCGAACGGTGAGCGACCTCGGCTGGAAAGACACGGTGCTGGTGTGGCCCGGTGAAACCGTGCGCATCGCCATCGACTTCGCGCACGACTTCCCGGGCAGCCAGACTTACGTTTTCCACTGCCACAACCTCGAACATGCAGATGCCGGAATGATGATCAATTTTCGTGTTGTGGCGTGAAGGCGACTCTTTCGCGCGTCGAACAATTCGCGTCGCACCCCGATAAAGGCAGGAGTCGCACTTGAAAACAAATCGCTCGGAACCTTTACGTACCGGCATCGCGCTGGCGCTCACCGTCGGGCTGTTCTACGCCCTGTGCGCACTGGTCTGGGCCCTGGCACCCGGTCCGTTCCTGGGCTTCCTGAACAACCTGTTCCACGGCATGGACTTCAGCGGCATGGTCCGGCCGCGCCCATTCGCGTGGACAGGCTTCCTGGTGGCGCTGCTGGTGCTGAGCGCGTGGGCATTTTTTGCCGGGGTGTTCTTCAGCTGGTTGCAGAACCGCCTGACACGATGAGCATCGATCGATCCTTGGAGAGACAAATGAACCACGACCCTTCCCGGCACGACGCGCCGTCCTCGAGCTTCTGGCGCTCGCGCTACGCCATCGGGCTGCTCGTCATGGGCGCCGTCGCCGTGTACTTCCTGCTCACCGAACACCGCGCCCACTTCTTCGGCGCATTGCCGTTCCTGCTGCTGCTGGCCTGCCCACTCATGCACATGTTCATGCACGGCGGACACGGGGGACACGGGGGCGGGCACGGTGATCAGGTCGGCCGCAAGCAAGGAGCCGACACGCCTGCACCCAAAACCGGAGCGCAGCCATGACCGACGATGCCCCGGGCTACGGCCTGTGGACGCTGGTCGTCCTCAATTCGGCCCTGTTCCTGATGTTCGCGTTCAGCTTCTTCAAGCCGCAGACCGGGCGCGACTGGCGCACTTTCGGGGCCTTCGCTGCCTTCATCGTCGCGCTCTTCGTCGAAATGTACGGCTTCCCGCTGAGCATCTACCTGATGTCGGGCTGGCTGCAGACGAAGTACCCCAACCTCGACCTGCTGTCCCACAACACCGGACACCTGTGGTCAACGCTGCTCGGCGAGAAAGGAGATCCCCACTTCGGCGCGCTTCACATCGCCAGCTATGTTTTCCTCGGCTTTGGCTTCTACCTGTTGTCCAACGCCTGGAACGTGCTGTACCACGCGCAGCGCCGCAACACACTGGCAAAGACCGGGCCCTATGCACGCATTCGACATCCGCAGTACGTGGCCTTCGTTCTCATCCTGCTGGGCTTCCTGTTCCAGTGGCCGACGCTGCTCACGCTAGTGATGTTCCCGATCCTGCTGGTCATGTACGCGCGCCTGGCAATCACCGAGGAAGTGGAAATGAGTAAGCGATTCGGCGCCGAGTTTGAAGCCTATGCAGCCCGCACGCCCCGCTTCCTGCCGTCTTGGCGAATCGATACGAAGCGGCCGGCGCACTGAGCGCCACGCTCCTCGCGGGAACCACCATGAAAACCAGCACGATCGAAGTCGGTGAACTGGTCTCGACCCTGAGCGCGGCGGGCGTTCATCGGCAGCTTTCGACGTTGCCGGGCGTTCACCACGCCGACGTGAACTATGTGGCTGGCAGCGCGACCGTTTACTACGACGAAGCGCAGGTCACCGTTGAGGCCCTCCAGCAACGCGTTGTCGAATGCGGCTACCACTGCCGCGGTGAACTCGTTCCGGCCCATGTCTGTGATGCGGCGGACCACAAAACGGTCGGCGGCGGATAGGCTTTTCAAACGCCCCTTTTTCTTCCCCACGACACCCCGAGCACGGCAGAACAGGGGCGGAACACAGCTCCCGACGCGCATGAATCTGTCTTTGGATGCAGGCTGAGATCTGTTGGGCGTTGATAGCCCACCG
>JANNKH010000113.1:0-3131 GCA_031396205.1 Rhodoferax sp. | reverse complement strand
CAGTTCACGCCCCACTTCGGCATACGCTTGCGGCAGGTAGGCCAGCGCAATGTTCTTGCCGATGCTCGGGCCGAAGGCGATGCTGGTGGTCCAGGAGCGGCGGCCCAACTCGTCGACCAGCGTGGCTCCGGTTGCAGGGTCTGTGCACCGGCGGGTTGTAGATCTTGAAGGCGGCCTCGAAGCAGCGGTCGTGGATGTATTGCTCGTCCTGCCACCGGGCTGAGGTACGCGTTGCTGACCATCCAGCTCTGTGCCAGTCTGCTTCCGGCGGGCTGCTATCCAGTTCGCTGGCCAGACGCCTCGCCAAAGACCTAGCTTTCTGGCATTGAGCAAGAATCTTCGAACGCCATTTCTGGCACCCTACGGCATCCAGAGCCGGAGCACTCCGATCAGTGTATCTGACTGCCAAAACACGATAAGCCCGGAAAGCCCTAGGACAGCGATCGAAACCGCGATGTTCAAGGCTACCGCAGCAATCCGTACTCGCGCGCGGCCGGTCGGCGCGCGCAACACCGATCGCGGCCTCGCAGCAAGGCGCAAGGCTTGCGTGAGCCGGCTGCGGAACTTGCTAACCGATTGTGCGTCTGCCTGATCGAACGCGAGCTGGTCGCAGTTCTTCAAAAAATCGGCCAGCGGGTTCGGGAAATGGCCGCTCCCAGCGGCACCGGCCGTGGCTGTCAGCCCAGCGGCCGTACCAATCAGCACCGTGGGGAGCCTCAATTCTGACAACTGCTCTAATTCCCACAGCACGTTTTCCGACAATTCAGAGACGTCAATCACAACAACTTGCGCCGCATCGAGCAGTTGCGACACAGTATCCTTCCATAGCGTGTGAGCAGTCCCTACCACTGTGGAGCGCATACCCAGCAACGATGGTCGCTTCCAGGGACTGCTCAGGCTGTACGCCATCGCGATGACGCGTGCGACGTCTTCCGGGCGCCTCACCACTGTAACCTGGCGCAGATGCAAGCTAAGCCGGTGCAGCAACGCCAACAGCATCGCAGCTATGGCTAACCATGCGACGTAGTGGCTGTAAAGGATGTGGCTGCGCCAAAACGGCTCATTGTCGTCAGAGACAATCGGCAGAGCTATCGTGTTCATGGCATTCGTAGTCACAAAGACCAGTGTGATTAATGCCAGCGGCACCAACAGCGAAAGCGCCGTCTCCTTCGCCGAGACGGCGTACGGTGGGAAAGTCCGATCCTGTAGCGTGACGAGCCGAATCGAGCGGCCTAACCCACCAGTGTGCTGCGGATTAAGAACTTCGGTATTCATACGAAAACGTCGGAGGTATAGAGCCACTATCTTGCGCTGTTCCACCAGACCCACCGCATACAACAGCCCAGCCATCAGGACGGCAGTGATCAGAAAGCGCTTCGTCGTTCTCCAGAGGGACCAAAAATCTCCCTCCCTCGCCTCGACGGTGGACAACAGCAAGGTGGCGTGCCCGGCAGTCAAAAAAAGTACCAGAAGGACAACGAACGAGGCAGTGAGCACAAGGGCTAACGCCGTACGGGGGAGTTTCCACCGGGTCATGGCGATGTTGGGCTTGTAGTGTGAGCTGCACTATAGACGGGCGGGGCTCTGAGAACAAGGTACCCTTCGTCGCGGCGGCAAGGACAGCGCCAAGTCGCAGCACTTGTGGGCGGTCAACACGGTACCCGACGCCAGCGCGGTGGTTGGCGACAATTAGCTTGGTCGGCGTGTTGCCCATCGCCGGCCAAGCCTTTGATTGCCGGATCCACATGAAGCGCACTTTATGCAAATACGCTTCAAGCCCAGCCTTGCTCGCCCAAACAAGAGATGCGGAAGGCGAGCACCGGCACGCCCTTGATCTTCAGCTCGCGCAGGTCCGCAAACGGGAAGTGTTCATGCGCCCAGGCCTGCGGCTCGTCGGCAATCTTCTGGATGGTGGCGCGGCAGCTTTTTCCTGCGTTGCGCGTGCCGGCCGACCGCCCGGGGCGTCCGACACTGTTTCTGCTGCTTTGCAGCGCTGAAAAACCTCAAACTCGACACCCTGCCTGTGGTGCACGCCTGCGGCTCATTCCTTTGTCATGGGTGAACGCATCCACACACTGGCCCTCGCAGGCCATGGGGCGCATCCATTGTCATGGGCGCTTTATTCGTACCTTGTGTTCAGTGAGCACCACAAAACAGCCGCCCCAATCGGTGATCTCGGCGGCGATGGAGCTAATGGCGTCCATCAACGCATGGACACCCGGTTCACGCAAACGAACAAGCAACAATCCGGCGTGCGTGCCTGGTGCGAATCGACGGACATCGGAGAAATCCAGGTCCTGGGTGATCAAGAACCGGCCTTCAGAACACACTGCTTGCCAGATTTCGGCATCCGGTCGGCCGCTCAAATGTTCCTCGGGTACGGTGTCAACATCATGCCCATGCCTTTGCAAAACAGGCTTCAACTTCGCGGGCAGGTTTTCGTCGAGCTTGACCTTCACGTCATAACCGGAGTTGCCGTCAATGGCAGGTCTTCCTCGGCCGATACCGCGGCAAAGGCAATTACTGCACGCACGGCATCGTTACTGAGCGTCGGGAAATTCTGCAGCAACTCGTCGGTGCCCACTCCTTCCGCCAAGCTCGCCAAGACAGTTCGCACCGTTATTCGAGTGCCGGTAACCACTGGCTCACCGCCACAGATCAACGGGTCACGGGTGATATAGGGCTTGAAGTTCATGCTCATGCTTTTTCTCCATGCATGCGATTGTCGTAGGCAGGCCCATCACACTGTTCCGACTCGGCTTGCGCCGCCGGCCAGGAAAGTCAGCTGCGGCGGTTCAAGTATCGCACCATGAGTGGATAGGAGGGTAGACCCATGCGGTTGCAGAAGCAATCAGATCGATGTGTTCGGTCGTGTTGATCGCGCATGGCTGCCGGCCAGTTGCAGCACGGGCCAGGCGCTGCGGGATGGCCGCCCTCACGACCGCGGCTTGCTGTTCCCCGGGTCGTACAAGGCTTGGTACCCCACTGCTTCGACCTTGACCGGGTAGACATCCGCGAAGTACTGGATCTGCAGTTCACGCCCCACTTCGGCATACGCTTGCGGCAGGTAGGCCAGCGCAATGTTCTTGCCGATGCTCGGGCCGAAGGCGATGCTGGTGGTCCAGGAGCGG
>JANNKH010000112.1:0-23365 GCA_031396205.1 Rhodoferax sp. | reverse complement strand
CACGACCTGGCGGCGCAGGAGCCCGAGCGGCTCAAGCAGCTGATTGCGCTGTGGTGGGCCGAGGCTGGCGCCAACGGCGTGTTGCCGCTGGACGACCGCGCTGCCGGTGCCTTGTTCAAGAGCGCACAGTTTCGCGGCAACACGGTGCGGCGCACCAGCTTCGCGCTCTACCCGCCGATCTCGCGTTATTCCGCTGAAGTGGCGCCGCCCACCGGCAACCGATCCTTCGTCATCCGCGCCGACATGACGCTGGGCCGGCACCGCTCGGGCTGCATCGTGGCGCGCGGCAGCGCCAACGGCGGTTATGTGCTGTTCGTTCAGGACGGCCATCTGGTGTTCGACTACAACTTCTTTCACAGCCACAGCCAGGTGCGTTCCAGCGTCCCCTTGCCCAGCGGGCCCTGCGTGGCTGGCGTGCGCCTGGACCGGGTTGGCAAGACCGGGCGCGCCACGTTGTTCATCGGCGACCAGGACGTCGGCGCGGTGGACATCGCCGCGATGGTCACCACGGTGTCCTTTACCGGCATGGACGTCGGTCGATCGGTGGCACCGGTGTGCCACGACTACCAGCCGCCGTTTGTCTTTGAAGGCGAGCTGCGCAGCGTGATGTTCGAGATCGCCGCGTCGCGACCGCCGCAGGTGCGCTCCGAGGCGCTGGCCGCCGAGCGGGTGACGCAAGGCCTGCAATGAGCGCAGCTGCGCCGCCGGGTGCGCAGGCCCGCCGCGCCGCCAAGTCGCCCGCAACCGGTGGGCCTGCAGCGTCAACCTACTTGGCGGCTCTGGTCCTTCCAGTACGGCTCACGCAACACCCGCTTGAGCAGCTTGCCTGCGGCGTTGCGCGGCAGGACGTCGACAAAGTCTATGGTCTTTGGGCATTTGTAGGCGGCGATCTGGCTGCGGGCGAACGCGATGACTTCGTGCGGATCGATGGTGCGGCTGGCGCGCGGGACGATGACGGCCTTGACGGCCTCGCCCCACTTCGGGTCGGGCACGCCGATGACCGCGACCTCCGCAACGTCGGGGTGACGGCTGAGCGCGCTCTCGACTTCAGCGGGGTAGATGTTCTCGCCCCCGGAGATGATCATGTCCTTGAGGCGGTCGCGCACATAGAGGTATCCGTTGGTGTCGAGGAAGCCCGCGTCGCCCGTAAAGTACCAGCCGTCGCGGATGGCCGATGCGGTGGCTTCCGGACGGTTCCAGTAACCCCTGGTGATAAAGGGGCCGCGCAGGATGATCTCGCCGGTTTCACCGGCAGGAAGTTCGGCGCCGTCGGGGCCGACGATTTTGAGTTCCACCCCGCTGCTGGCCCGCCCGCAGGAGGTGAGTCGATCGGGGTTCGCCGGGTCATGGTCCTGCGGTTTGAGCACCGTGCCGACCGTGGTCGACTCCGTCATGCCGAACATCTGCAGGAAGTCGCACTTCAGTGTCTTGATGGCGCGTTCGAGCAAGTCCACAGGAATCGGCGCCCCGCCGTAGACGACTTGTTCCAAGTGGCTGAAATCGGTGGTCACGCAGTCCGGGTGGTTCAGCATTGCGGCCAGCACGGCGGGCACCACCCCGAACTTGGTTACCTTCCATTTGCGAATCGCCTCCAATATGAGGCCTGCCTGGGTCTCACGGAGGATGACGATGCTGCCGCCCACGTACGGCGCGTACATGCCGAACGTTGAGCCGCCCGCGTGAAACAACGGAAGCGGCACGACCACAACGTCGTCAGGGTGCCAGCGGCCGATGTCCGCGTGGTCGACCATGCCAAGCCCGGCTACGATATTGCGGTTGGTGATCTGAACACCCTTGGGCAGCCCCGTGGTGCCGGAGGTATACAACTGGATCACCGTGTCGTCGGCGATGGCCGCGGTGGCCGGGTCGATGGCCGGTAGCAGGCTGAGCCAGGCGTCGTAATCGAGGCAATCTTCGGCTGGACCGTCGATACAGACCAAGGTCTTGAGACGCGGCAGCTGCGCACGCACGGCTTGGACGACGGGCAGGTGCGCACGGTCGACGAACAGCATCTCGACCTGTGCATCGTCGACAATGAAGGCGATTTCCGGCGCGGCCAGGCGCCAGTTCACCGGAACGATGACCATGCGCGACTTGGCCGCACCGAGGTAAACGTCGAAGAAACGGTCGGAGTTCTTGGCCAGGTAACCGAAATGCGCTTGCGGAGCCGAAAGCGCGGCCATCAGGCCCTGGGCGACCTGGTTGCTGCGCTCGTCCCACTGACTATAGGTACTGATGCGATTCTCGAAGATCAGCGCCGGATGGTCCGCTCGGGTGCCGGCGTACACGCGCGGAATGTCGGCCAAGGTGTGGATGCCGGTCTGTTGCAGCGAAGGAAGTGGGGAGTTCATGGTTCCACGTGTACACGGCTTGCCGCCACAACTCCACCGAATGCCCATACGGTTGCTTTACGGCAGACCAGCGCTTGCGGCGGCAGCCATGTCGGGTGTCTGGCAGGCCACAAGATACTCCCGGCGCAGGCGCAGAACCAGATCATGGACGCTGGGGATGTCGTCGATCAGGTCAATACCCTGTCCAGCGCTCCAGACGTCCTTCCATGGTTGTGCCCCCGGCGGCAGGTGGTCATGCCGTATGCCACGGCCCAAGGGCAGGGGAAGCTTGTCAGGGTCAAGACCGGCCTGTCGGACAGAGGGCACGAGCCAGTTGGCGTGTACCCCGGATATACGTTCTGTGTATCTCAAGTCGCTGGAGGTGCTGGCGACCAACATCTCCTTGTACGCCTGAGGCGCCATCGCCTCCTGTGTCGCGATAAAACGCGTACCGAGATAAGCCAGGTCGGCGCCCAGCACCTCTGCGGCGCGGATCGTGGCGCCGTCGCTCACCGCGCCCGCCATCACGATGGTGCCGTCGTAGATGGCACGTACCGCGCGAATCAATGCGAGGTGGCTCAGCGTACCGGAGTGCCCGCCGCCGCCTGCACCAATGCAGATCAGACCGTCCGCACCGGCTGCGATCGCCTTCTGAGCGAACCGAAGGCTCGTGATGTCGTGGTAAACCAGCAAGCCAACATCGTGTGCACGCCTGATCATGACCGTTGGGTCGCCGGCTACGGTGATGACAACACGCACACCGTATCGCGCGCACAGGTCGTAGTATGCGTCGATTTCGTTTTCGGGAAGGCGCGCTGCCAAATTCACGGCCAGCGGTCCGCATGGTCGTCCAGCCTGCTGCTCATGCGCATTGAATGACTGTCTCAGTGCTTTCAGCCAATTTTCGAACTCCTCGAAGCTGCGCGCGTTATGCCAGGGCAACACTCCCATCACTCCCGCCTTGCACGCTTCGCGCACGAGGTCGGGGCCACTGACCAGGAACATTGGCGCGCAGATTGCCGGCAGCGTGAGCAGCGATCTGACGGAGGGGTCAAGGGCCATTTGGAGAAATCCTTTGAGAGAATGTAGTTGACTTAATTTTGGTCGGACTGAGCGAATTCGCTACCCGTAGTCGAGCGCCTGCATGATCGCCGCGCTTTCCTCCGTCGCCGGAATATGCGCTAGATCCATATCGTCATCCTGGGTCATAGTTGCCTCCGCTCGCACGAGCCACTCGCCTAGGTTCAGGGCTGGGGTCCGGCAACGATACCCTGGTCATGCAGCCTTGCAAATTCACTGCTGCCCATGCCCAGCAATCCGCACAGCACCTCTTCCGTATGCTCGCCCAGCCGTGGTGCCGGCTCGGCAGGAACGCGGGCGAACGCCGAGAATGCCAGTGGGGTGCCCGGCGCCAGATAGCTGCCGACGCCAGGCTGATCCGTCGTGGTGAACAGGGGATTGGCCGCCGAGCAGGCATCATCCCCAGCCACCAGCTGACTGACCGTTTGGTAGCGGCTCCAGGCAACGCCTTGCGTGTCGAAGGCGGCGGCAACTTCCTGCAAGCTGCGCCGTGCAATCCAGCCACCGACCAGCTCGGCGATCTCCCGCCGCGCCCTATAGCGGTCGCCTTCCATCCGCAAGTCGAGGCCGAGCCGCGTCTCCAGTCGGGACAGGGCGTCGCTGATTCCCGTCGCATCGCACAACGAACGCCATTGCTTACGCGTCAGTCCAACGACCATCACCCGTTGCCCGTCGGCGCAAAGGAAATCGCGTCCGAACGCCCCATACAGGTAATTTCCCACGCGTTCGCGCGGATGGCCGAGCTGGGCTTCAGCGACAAAGCCGAGATGACCCATCGTCGCCAGGGCCACGTCTTCGAGGGCAAGCTTCACGTGCTGCCCCTCCCCTGTCCGCCGTCTGTGCCGCTCCGCCGCGAGCAGGCCCGCCGCAGCCAGGTGGCCAGTGGCGACGTCCCAGGCCGGCAGCACATGGTTCACTACATCCGCACTATCTTCGGGCCCCGTCAGCGACGGCAGACCCATCATCGGATTGACCGTGTAGTCGACCGCCGAGCGGCCTTGACGGTTGCCCTGAATTGTCAGTTGGATGAGATCGCGGCGCCGGCTACACAGGGCTTCATTAGAGAGCCAGCCTCGGGGCGGGAAATTCGTCAGCAACATGCCCGCGTCGTCGCCGTCGGCACAGATGATCGCCATCGCCAGTTCGCGGCCTTGCACAGAGCCAATGTCGAGGGCCACCGATCGCTTCGATTTGTTCAACCCGCACCAGAACAGGCTGATGTTGTCCGCGGTGACAGGCCAGCGCCGGTAATCGAGTCCACCTTGCAAATCGTCGATGCGTATCACGTCGGCGCCAAGCTGCGCCAACGTCATGCCCCCCAGCGGAGCAGCGACGAAGGCCGAGGCCTCGACCACACGCATTCCTGCCAGTATGCCTGTATTCACCATATGGTTGTCGCGCCTTACGCCGCCTCCGCTCGCAGTGCCTCTTCAAGTATGCTGCGCGCAATGACCTTCAATGCCAAGGCTTCCGCGGCACCCTCGAAATTCGACAGCACGGGCGCATCGACGAAATGGCGGCAAGCGGAGAGATGCGCTGCCATCAATAAGCCATTGCGACCATGGCGATCAAGTCGCCGGTATTCACGAGGCTGCTTTCACCATATTGCGCGCGATGACGATCTGTTGGATCTGTGTCGTTCCCTCGTAGATCCGGAACAGGCGTACGTCGCGGTAAAAACGCTCTATGCCGTAGTCGCTGAGGTAGCCTGCCCCGCCAAAAATCTGCACCGCACGGTCGGCCACGCGTCCGCACATTTCCGAGGCGAACATCTTGCAGCAGGACGCCTCGGTGCTGACGTTCTCGCCGCGATCGCGCCGTCGGGCGGCGTCCAGCGTCATGCACTGCGCAGCGTACAGCTCGGCCTTGCTGTCGGCCAGCATGGCTTGCACCAGCTGGAACTCGGCGATGGGCTGACCAAACTGCTTGCGCTCCATGGCGTAGTGCAGTGCGTCATCGAGCATACGCGCCGCGACGCCGACGCACATCGCGGCAATATGGATGCGGCCCTTCTCCAGCACCTTCATCGCCGTCTTGAAGCCCCGGCCCGGAATGCCCCCGATGATGTTGGCAACCGGCACCCGGCAGTTCTCGAATATCACATCACAGGTGTGGGAGCCACGCTGGCCCATCTTCTTGTCGTACTTGCCAAGGCTGATTCCCGGCCGGTCGGCCTCGACGATGAAGGCGGAGACACCAGCGGCGCCTTTGTCTGCCAGATCGGTGCGCGCCATCACCGTGAAGATGCCAGCGTGCGGCGCGTTGGTGATGTAGCGCTTGGTGCCATTGATCACGTAGTGGTCGCCATCGAGGATCGCCGTCGTGCGCAATGACGCCGCGTCCGAGCCGGCCTCCGGCTCGGTGAGGGCAAACGAGGCGATGATTTCCCCCGTGGCCAGGCGGGGCAGATACGCGGCCCGCTGTGCCATCGTGCCGTCGATCAGGATGCCCTGCGAGCCAATACCGACCGTGGTGCCGAACAACGAGCGAAAAGCCGGTGAGGTCTTGCCCATCTCCATCATCAGGAGCGCCTCTTCCTCCATGGTGACGCCCAGACCGCCGTACTCTTCGGGGATGGTCAGGCCGAACAGGCCGATGGCCTTCATCTCGGCGACGATATCCTCGGGAATCTCGTCGGTCTCCGCGACGAGCTGTTCGGCCGGCACCAGGCGGTCGCGTACGAAGCGCGAGACCGTGTCGAGCAGCGAGTTCAAGGTTTCCTGGTCACGGATCATGCTTGGGTTCCTCCTGAACTTTCCGTCAGTTACTCGAGTACATATCGTTGATCAGGTCGGCATACTTGCGCTCGACCGTCTTGCGCTTCAATTTCATGGTCGCGGTCAACTCCTCGTCCTCGGCGGTGAGCTTCTGTTCGATCAGACGGAAGGTCTTGATCTGTTCGACGCGGGCGAACTTGGCATTGACCTTTGCAATCTCCTGTTCGATGAGATCGCGCACTTCAGCGGTCTGACAGAGGCTGGCATAACTGGAGAAGGGTACCGAACGCTCCTGAGCGTACTGCTCGACGTTGTCGTGGTCAATCATCACCAGGCAGGTCAGGTAAGGCCTGCGGTCGCCGATGACCACTGCGTCGGCAATGTAGGGCGAGAACTTCAGGTCGTTCTCGATTTCGCTGGGCGTGACGTTCTTGCCGCCGGCGGTGATGATGATGTCCTTCATGCGGTCGACGATGCGGTAGTAGCCGTCTGCGTCCACCGTGCCGACATCACCGGTGTGCAGCCAGCCCTCGGCGTCTATGGTCTCGCGCGTCTTCTCCGGCTGGTTCAAGTAGCCCATGATGATGTTGGACCCACGCACGAGTACCTCGCCCTCGGGCGACAACTTCACCTCGTTGACCGAGAGCGGCTTGCCTACCGTGCCAATACGCGCAGCGCCCGGAAGGTTCAGCGTACCGCCGCCGCTGGTTTCCGTCATGCCCCAGCCCTCATAGAGGGCAACGCCGATGGCGCCGTACCAGCGGATCAGCTCCGGCGATATGGGCGCGGCGCCCGTCATGGCAAAGCGAACCTTGTTCAGGCCCATCATGCGCCGCATGTTGCCAAATACCAGCGCTCCCGCCAGCCCATTGGCGGCTCGCGCCAGCAGGCCCGGCTCCCTGCCGGCCAGACGCGCGTCGGACACCCGATAGCCGGCCCGCAGCGCCAACGCATAGGCCCAGCGCCCGATCGGCGTCGCCTCCTTCATGCGGATCGCCATGGTGGAGTAGAACTTCTCCCAGATGCGCGGCACACCGAGAAATTGCGTCGGCGCGATCTCGCAGATGTTGGCCGCCAGCGTCTCCGGGTTCTCGACGAAGTTCATGCGCGCGCCGAACTGCACGGTCAACAGGGATCCGATCATGCGCTCGGCGATGTGGCACATCGGCAGGTAGGTGACTTTGTCGTCGCTTTCGTCCTGCGGGATGGGGAACACCTCCATCACCCGCAGGAGGTTACTGTTCGACATCATCGCGCCCTTGGGCTTGCCCGTCGTGCCCGAGGTGTACACCAGGATCGCCAGGTCGCCCGCGGCGCGCGATGCCAGCCGACGCTCGAAGTCGCCCGGATGCGTCTGGTCGTGGACGGCTCCCGCGTCCGCCAGCACTTCCAGGCTGGTGACTGCCGGATCATGAAAGCGGCGCAGACCCTCCATGTCGAACACCACGATCCGTCTCAGTCCAGGGCATAAGGCGCGGACCTCCAGCGCCTTGTCGAGCTGCTCCTCGTCCTCGACGAAGAGGATGCTGACGCCGGCGTCCTGCACCACGTACCGGACTTGCTCCGCGGCATCGGTCGGATAGATGCCAACCGACACGCCACCCGCGAGCAACACCCCCCAATCTGCATAGACCCACTCGCGCCGGGTATTCGAGAGGATGGCTGCCGTGTCGCCCGGCTCGAAGCCCAACGCCGCCAGTGCCATGGCGACACGGCGCGCATGCGCCCCGTAGTCGCGCCAGCGCACTTCTTCCCATATGCCCATGTGCTTCTGGCGCAAGGCTATGTTGTCGTTGCGCAACTGCACTGCGCTCCAAAAGCGCTTCGCAATCGTGTCGCCCTGAGGAAACACGGGCGCCGACCCCGACCCAGTTGCCACACTCCTATGTGCCATGCGCCCGTTCCTTCGTCACTATCGCCACTGCTTCTTCCTCTTCCAGCGTCGCTCACCGCGCACTGCATCCGACTTCATGCCCAGGAAGAACTCCCGCACGTCCTCTTTCTGCAGCAGGCGCTCGCTGGTATCCTCCAGCACGATGCGCCCAACTTCCAGGACGTAACCGAACTGCGCGCACGCGAGCGCAATGGCGGCGTTCTGCTCTACCAGCAGCATGGTGGTCCCCTCCTCGGCGTTGATGCGGACGATGATCTCGAAGATCTCCTTCACCAACTTGGGCGAAAGCCCCAGACTCGGTTCGTCGAGCAACAGCAGCTTGGGCCTGGCCATCAGCGCCCGGGCGATGGCCAGCATCTGCTGTTCGCCGCCGGACAGCTGCTGGGCTTCCTGATCGCGTCTGGCCTTGAGGATGGGGAAGTACGCGTACATGCGCTCGATGTCGCGCTTGACCACATCCGCGTCCATGCGCGTGTAGGCGCCCATGAGGAGGTGCTCGTGTACCGTCAGCAGCGGAAAAATCTCCCGCCCTTCCGGCACGTGGCTGATGCCCTGGCGGACGATCCAGTTCGCCGGCTTGCCGTTGATCAGTTGACCCTCGAAGAAGACCTGGCCCTTGTCGGGATCGAGGATCCCCGAGATGGTCTTGAGGATCGTGGACTTCCCCGCACCGTTGGTGCCGAGTACGGTCACGATGGCGCCGCGCGCAACTTCCAGGCTCACGCCGCGGATGGCGCGCACCGGGCCATAACTCGACTCGATATTGACAAGACGCAGGATGGGTTCGTTCATCACCGCCCTCACTTGCCGAGATAGGCCGTCATGACGGCCGGATCGGACTGCACCTCGGCCGGCGTGCCGATGGCCAGCGACCGCCCTTCGCTGACGGCCAATACGCGATCCGAAACGCGGGAGACCAGGCCCATGTCGTGTTCCACCATCAGCACGGTGATGCCGAGGTCATCGCGTATGTCCTGGATCCAGAATGCCATGTCGTCGGTCTCTTCCACGTTCAGGCCCGAGGAAGGTTCGTCCAGCAGCAGCAGTTTCGGCTGCATGCACAGGGCACGCCCCAGCTCCACCACCTTGCGCACGCCGTAGGGCAGACCATCGACCAGGCTGTCGCGCACGCTCTGCAGGTCGAGGAAGTCGATCACCTCCTCGACGCGTCGCCGCAGCTGCACCTCCTTGCGCTGCAGGCGCGGCAAATAGAGCATTTCGGCGAGCAGGCTGGTGTGCGTATGGGTGTGGCAGCCGACGAGGAGATTCTGCAGCACCGTCGCGTGCTCGAACAACTCGATGTTCTGGAACGTGCGTCCGATCCCTGCAGCACCCACCCGATGCGGGGCGATGCCGGTAAGGTCCTCCTCCTCCAACAGGATACGGCCGCTTGACAGGGGGTAGATCAGGCTGATCAGGTTGAAGATCGTCGTCTTGCCGGCACCGTTGGGGCCGATGATGGTAAATATCTCACCCTTCTCCACCTCGAAGCTGATGTTGTCGACGGCCGTCAGGCCGCCGAAGCGCTTCGTGATGTTCGCGACCTTGAAGAAGCTCATGTCAGGCCAGCCGCTCGGACTTGGTATAGGACTTCTTGCGTTTGAACATGCCCTTCCTGTAGGTAGGGAACAGTGAGAACCAGGTTTGGATCTTGATCCAGCGGCCGTTCAGGCCCAGCGGCTCGAACAGGACGAAGAGCACGGTGATGATGCCGAACGCCGCCGCGTTCAAGCCGGTCTGTTCCGCCACCGCCGCAGGCAGAAAGGCCTTGGCTTGACCGATGAGTTGGGGCAGGGCAATCATGAAGATGGCGCCGAACACGGCTCCGCGCAGCGAGCCCATGCCGCCGATGACCACCATCATCAGGAACTCCACCGACACCAGCAGCGTGAACTGGTCCGGCCCGAGGAACTTGATCTGGTGCGCGTAGAGCGCACCGGCCAGGCCGGTCATCGCCGCCGAAATCGCGAATGCCCGCGTCTTGTAGCGCGCCAGGTTGATGCCCATGCTTTGGGCCGACACCTCGGAGTCCCGAATGGCAATGAAGGCGCGGCCGGAGGGCGAACGCAACAGATTGCGCGCAACCAGACCAACGCTGACGACGCAGACCAGGCACAGCAGGTACATGGGAACGCTGCCGTTCAGCGGCCCGACGATCAACTTCAAGCTGGGCACGGCCTTGCCCGCATTGCCGCCGGTGACCGACTCCCAACGCGCGATAACCTCTTCGACGATGAAGCCAAAGGACATGGTCGCGATCGCCAGGTAGATCCCCGTCAAGCGCAGCGTCGGCAAGCCGATCACGAAACCAGCGACCGCAGCCAGCGCTATGGCGCAGGGCGCCGTAGCGATGAACGGCCAGCCGTAGCCCTGCAGCACGGCCTCGGTGTAGGCCCCAACCGCGAAAAATGCCGCGTGCCCGATCGACATTTGCCCGGTAAAACCGATCAGCAGCATCAGGCCGATGCCGACGATACTGTAGATGAGAATGAAACTGAGCAGGCTCAGCAGGTAGTTTCCCAACAGCAACGGCGCCAGCAACAGCACGACGACCAGAAACAGATACCAGCTTGCCTGAACGCCATCGCGAAACATGCGCAGGTCCTGCTCGTAGCGGGTCTTGAACACATAACGCATGGCGGCTCCCTCAAACCTTCTTCTTGCTCATCGCGGAGAATATTCCCGATGGTTTGATCATCAGGACCAGCAGTACCACCAGATGCGGCGCCACGGCTTTGAAGCCCTCGGGCAGCAGGTATCCCGCCAGCGACTCGACCACGCCGATGATCACGCCGCCTACCAATGCACCGGGAATGCTGCCGAAACCGCCCACGACCGCAGCAGGAAAAGCGTTGAGTGCGATGAATCCCATGTTGCTGTGCACGAAGGTGATCGGCGCCAACAGGATCCCGGCAACGGCTGCAATCCCCGCGGCGATGGCCCAGATCAGCGTGTGCATCTGCTGCACGGGAATCCCGACGTAATAGGCCGCCAGCTGGTTCTGCGAAGAGGCGTTCATGGCGATGCCGATCCGGGTCTTCTTGAACAGCAGGTAGAGCAAGCCGCAAAGCACGGCCGTCGTCAGGATGATGGCGATATGGTCCATCGCGACGCTCAGCCCGCCCTGACGCACGAAGGTGTCGCTGAACGGCATCTTCAGCAGCCGCGTATCGGCGCCCCAGCCGGGCACCATGGTGACCAGGCCGCGCATCGCATAACCCGCCCCCATCGTCACCATGACTGCGGCGAAGGTCGGCTGGCCGATGACGTGGCGCAACACCCCGTGCTCGAACGCCGCGCCGAACAGCGCCAGCGTCAGCACCGTCAAAGGCACCATCATCCAGAAAGGCAGGTGCCAGAGCGTGGCAAAGGTGTAGGCGACGAAGCCGCCGAGCATCAACACGTCGCCCTGGGCGAAGTTGACCACCTCGGTGGCCTTGTATATCAGCACGAAGCCCAAGGCCACCAGTCCATAGATGCAACCGAGCGCAACGCCGCTGATGGTGACCTGTACTACCTGCATATGAATGACTGGCGCATCCCGGTCTGGCACCCGATGTTCGACGCTGGCGCCAGCAGATCGACTTGTCCGCGATCCGCACCTGCTACACCAGCAATTGCACACAGGCGACGCTGCCTTTCAGCGAACCCTCCTCCTTGTAATGAGTTCGCCGAGCATATGAAGCAGATCCCGATTAGCGCCTCGTCGGAAGCGACGAGTGCCGCACTTTGCGCAGCGCTGCCATGCGCTGATGAAGGGCGCCTTCTTGCCCCGGCGCCGCTCGAACGGCGGCATGGCATCGAGCGCCCGGACCAGCCACTGGCGCGTCGCCGCCGGATCGCTGCATCGTCGGAAGCGACGAGTGGACTCGCGTGCCAGGCGACCGACCCATCGGAGTGAAGTTACGATTATTCTTGCAGCGGAGGAGTCAAGCTGAACATAATAGCGACTCCCTCCCCACCCCAGGCGTGATGACGACGAACCGACCGCCCACTCGCAACGGGTTACCAGCGACTCCGCACAAGCCCGGGCTGCCTGCGCGCAAGCTGCAGGTACCGCAGCCGTCGCCACACCTCCTGCAGCGCGCCGGCATACTGCGCGACTTGCCCGCGATACGGAGTGCAAGACTGGTGGTGATTCGCGCCCCAGCCGGTTTTGGCAAGACCACCGTGATGCTGCAGATGCGCGAGGCGATGACCGCCGCCGGCATACGTTCGGCCTGGCTGACGCTGGACGATCTGGACAACAACGTGCCGCGCTTCGCGTCCTTCATCGGCTCGCTGTTCGAACAGCTGACCCCCTCCCACACACTGGCGCCGCACGAGTCCCCCGGCGGCCAGACCGAGGCCGCATTTGGCCTGCTCGAACGCATCGCCAACAGCAGCGAGCCTTTCGCCGTGTTTCTCGACGATTTCGAGACTATCCATGACCCGGCCGTGCTGGCCATCACGCGCGAGATCATCGACAGCCTGCCGCCGGACGGTCAGTTGATCATCGGTTCGCGCGTGATTCCCGATCTCGGTCTTGCGCGCCTGCGCGCGCTTGGCCAGTTATTCGAGATCGAGCCGCGGCAACTGCGATTTTCGCGCGAGGAGATTGCCGAATACCTGGTGGAAAAGCGCGGGCTAAAGCTCCAACAATGCGATTTGAAGCACCTCTACAACGCGACCGAAGGCTGGGCGGCAGCGCTGTCGCTGGTATCGGTCTCTTTGGCGCGGCGCGAGGATCCGCGGCCGTTCATCGCCGGGTTCTCCGGCTCCAATGCCGCGCTGATGGATTATCTCAGCGCGGACGTGCTGAGCGGGCTGGCGGAAGCGCCGCGCGTTTTTCTGCTCGAGACCAGCGTATTGTCCGAATTGAGCGCGCCGTCGTGCGACTGGCTGCGCGACCGCAGCGACAGCACCGAACTGCTGGCAGAGCTCGAACGCGCGCAGATGTTTCTGATCCCGCTCGACGCTCAGCGCCAGCTCTATCGCTATCACAGCCTGTTCGCCCAATTCCTGCGGGAGCAACTGCGCCGTACGTTTCCCGATCGTGTGGCCAGCCTGCACCGGGCCGCTTCGCAGTGGTGCCTCGATCATCAACGTCCGATCGCCGCGATTGAGCACGCCCTGGCCGGCGACGACGCGCAAAGCGCGATCGCGATCCTGTCCCAGTTCGCCCAGACCATCCTGCACGCCGGGCGCGCCCGGCTGCTGGCGCGCTGGCTACAGGCGATTCCAGCCTCCATGCTGGCCGACATTTCACAGCTGCGCGCGATTCATCTGTGGGCCCTGTTCTTTTCGCAGCAACCGGAGCAAGCCTTGTCGGACCTTGACGCCCTCGAGGCCGAGGTCGACCATGAGGTCCGACACCGATCCATCCACGACGACCTGCTGGCGCTGCGGCCCCTGCTGCTGCTGCGCATGGACCGCTTCGAGGAGGCTTTCGACATCGGCGTTCGCAACGTTGCACTGCTGGTCGACCGACATGCATTCCCGTTCAGCATCCTCGCCAACTCCATCTCCACCATGCAGGTCGTCGAGGGCAAACAAAATGCCGCAACGCGCATGCTCGAAGAGGCCAGCGCGGTGGGGGCCGGCACTGCCAATCCGGTCGGCACAGTCTATTCGGCCTGTTGCGAGGGCGTCGTCGACCTGATGCAGGGTCGGCTGAGGCAGGCCGCCGCACGCTTCCGATTCGCCGAGCGAAGCCTGGAGCCGGCACTTTCGGTCGAGGACGTGAGCGGCAATGCGGTGGCGGGCCTGTTCTACGCCGTCGTCGCCTACGAGTTGAATCAATGGGAGGACGCGGGACGGCGACTCAGGCTGCACCTGCCGGCGATCAAGGAGCAGGGCTTCCCAGACCAGGTCATCGTCGGCTCCCTGGCGCTGGCGCGCATCGCCTTCTATCAGGGCGACATCGACGGGGCCTGGACCCTGCTTACCGAGCTTGAATATTTCGGCCGCCGCGAGCAATGGCCGCGCGCCGTGGCTACCGTGCGCATTGCCCGTTCACGGCTGCTTCAGCTACGCGGCGATGTTGCTGCTGCATCGCGCGAACTGGAACAGGCCGATGTGCCATTTCTGTGGGAACGGCTTGAGGGCTTTTCCATGATGTCCCACGATCTGGACTCCCTGCAGATTGCCCGCTTGCGCTTGATGGTGTACGAAGGAAGGGCCGACCGCGCCGTGCCCTTGTTGCGTGATGCGCGCGACCGCGCCCGGCAGGCGCACCGCTATCGCCGCGTCCTGCAGCTGCGCATCCTGCTGTCCATGGCGCTTCATGCGGCGAACATGCAGGAGGCGGCGCTTGAGGAGCTGCACCGGGCCCTGAGCGACGCCGGCGCCGAAGGATTCATCCGGCTGTTTGTCGACGAGGGCGACCGGGTGGCGGTGCTGCTCCAGCAATTGACCCGCGCATCCGACCAACTCGATGTCGCCCTGCCAACGCGGGGGTACATTGTGAAGCTGCTGGCCGCGTTCGGACAATCACGTGAGGAAAGCGGCCAGGCGCTGGCGCTGAGCGGAGCAGGCATGGCCGAGGCGCTGACGCGCAAGGAGTTCCAGGTACTGAAACTGCTGGGCGAAGGTTTGTCGAACGATGCAATGGCAACGGAGCTGCAAGTGCTGGATACGACCGTGCGTACCCATCTGCGCAGTATCAACGCGAAGCTTGGCGCCAACAACCGCACGCAGGCGGTATCCATTGCCCGCCGTCTCGGCCTGATTTCCTGATCTGGCATTTCCTCGTCGGTTCCGACGACGCGCCAGTACCCTGGCGATTTGTACTATCTCCTGACCGCACAACTTCAGGAGTGATCACGATGGAATATTTTCAGCCCTCGGCGCAGCAGCAGGAAATGCTGACACGGGTGAAAGCGCTCTGCGAAGAATGGATGCCGTTCATCAGCAAATGGGATCGGGAAGACAAGGCCCCCCTGCTCGACATGCTCAAGACCGCCGGCAAATACCAGCTGACTGGACTCATGGTACCGAAGCAATACGGCGGCCTTGATCTTAACGCCATCGACTACGCGCTGGCGGTCGAGCTGATGACCAGCATAAGCAAGTCGTGGCTGCCGTCGGAAGCCTTTTTCCGAACTTCGGGCCCCTGCCCGGCGATCATCATCGCCGCCGAGAACGAGGCCTGCCGGGCGAAGTTCCTGCCCGATATCGTGGCGGGCAGGAAAGCCGGCACCATCGCGCTGACCGAGCCCCTGCACGGATCGGACATGTCGGACCTGGAAACCACCGCGACAGAGGACGGCAACTACTTCATCTTGAACGGCAGCAAGCGCTTCATCACCGGTGCCACAGAGGACGACATATACGCCACCTTTGTGCGCTTCAAGAACATCCCGGGCTCAAAAGGCGTGGGCGCCATCATCGTCGAGAAGGGCCTGCCTGGCTTTCGCATGGAGAAGGGGCCCGAATTCATGGGTGCGCGCGCCACGCCGCATGGCAACCTGTTCTTCGAGGACTGTCGCGTGCCGAAGGAAAACCTTGTCCTGCGTGAAGGCAATTTCGCGCGGCTGATGCGCGCCTTCAACATCGAGCGCTTGCACAACTCGGCAGTTTCGGTAGGTTTGGGGCAAGGCGCGTACGACGAAGCAGTGGCCTATATCCGCAAGCGCAAGCAATTCGGTCGGCCCATCATGGAATTTCAGTCGATCTACCATACCATCGCCGAGATGCACATGGAGCTCGAGGGGGCTCGTCTACTCATGCTCAAAGCGGCGCTGACGGCGGTCGATGGCAAGTTCCCGCGCGCGCTGGAGGTCAGCGTCGCCAAGACGGTGGCGAACAGGACCGGCCGCAACGTGTGTTTCAAGGCGATGCAACTGCACGGTGGTGATGGCGTCACCATGGACTACCCGGTGCAGCAGGCTTATCGTGACGTGGTGGTAGCCTCCTACGGTGGTGGCCTGCCTACGGTATTGAACAACATCATTGCCGGGGCCCTGTTGGGCGAAAAGTTCGACCAGCACAAGTAGCCGCTCGGCAGGCAGGCGGCCTGACTGCTGGAGTCGGATTTGCCAGGGCATTTCCATGAAGACCGACTGGGTTCTGTGCACCATCGTCAGCGGCGTTGCCACGATCACGCTCAACAACCCGCCGCTCAACGTCGTCACGCTCGGGCTCACCCACGCGTTGGGCGAAACACTCGATGCGCTGGCAAGCGATGAAAACGTGCGCGCCCTGGTGCTTACCGGTGCCGGCGAACGGGCGTTTTGCGCCGGCTCGGACATCGGCGAATTTACCCGATTCATGGCGCCCGGCCAGGTGGTACCCGGCAAGCTCGCGCGCCAAAACGCAGTATTCAGCCACCTCGCCACCTTCCCCAAGCCCACCGTGGCCGCCATCTCCGGCCTTGCGTTCGGTGGCGGACTGGAGATCGCCGTATGTTGTGACCTGCTTGTGGTCGAAGAACATACCCGCCTCGCGCTGCCGGAGATCAAGCTCGGCGTGTTCCCCAGCAGCGGTGGACCGGTGCGCGTGACGCGGCGCATCGGCGCGGGCCGGGCGAAGGAAATGATGCTGCTGGGCGAACCGATCGATGCCGCCACCGCGCTCGCCTGGGGCCTGGTCAATCGCGTGGTGCCACGCGGGCGGAGTTTGCATGCCGCACAGGAGATAGCCACGGTGTTGGCCCTGCGAGCGCCGCGCGCGCTGCGCTACTGCAAGCGCGCCATCGACGTTGCTTTCGATACCACCGAGGACGACGCACTGCGCCAGGCCTTGGTGCTGAGCGACCTCGCCTTCAGTTCGACCGAATGCCGAGAAGGCGTGCGGGCTTTTCTCGCCAAGGAGACGCCGAGTTTCGGTCCCGACCGAGGTGAACGCGCCTGATCAGGGGCGCTCGAAAATCGCGGCCATGCCCTGGCCGCCCCCTATACACATGGATTCCAGGCCGTAGCGGCTGCCGCGCCGCTGCATTTCGTGGAGCAGGGTGGTCAGGATGCGCGCGCCGGTGGCGCCGACGGGGTGCCCCAGCGAGATGCCCGAACCGTTCACATTGATCCGCTCGCGATCACTCAACGCCAACCCCTTCAGCACCGACAGCACCTGGCAGGCGAAGGCTTCGTTGATCTCGATCAGGTCCATCGCGTCGAGCTTGAGTCCAGTCCTGTCGAGCAGGCGGCGTATCGCCGGAACAGGCCCTATGCCCATGTGCGCCGGATGGCAGCCAACGACTGTCCAGCCCACGAGAGTGGCCATGGGCTCCAGGTTCAAGGCCGCGAGTTTGTCCGCGGCGACGACCAGGCAAGCGGCTGCGGCATCGTTCTGCTGCGCCGCGTTGCCGGCGGTAACGGTGCCCTGGTCCACAAGCGGACGCAGCCTGGCCAGGCCTTCGAGACTGGTGTCGGCACGTATGCCCTCGTCCTGCATGAAGGAAACCGTTTCCCCGTTCTTCTGCGGCAGCAGGACCGGCACCACTTCCCCGGCGAACTTACCCGAGCTCCAGGCTGCGGCGGCGCGCTGCTGGCTGCTCATGGCGTAGGCGTCGGCTTCTTCGCGCGTGATCTGCCATTCGCGGGCGAGGTTCTCGGCGGTCTCGATCATGCCCGAGATGTGGCCGAAACGCTCGACCGGCTGCGAGCGCTCGCGGCCCCGATCCAGGCGGTCATGCAGTCGTGACGATCCGGAGCGCTTGCCCCAGCGCATGTCGGTCGTGTAGTACTCGATGTTGCTCATGCACTCGACGCCGCCGGCGATCACCACGTCGGCGACCTCGGACTGCACCATCATCGCCGCGGTGGCGATCGCCTGCAGCCCGCCACCGCAGCGGCGATCGAGCTGCATGCCGGGAACCTCGATCGGCAGGCCGGCTTCCAGCGCTGCCCAGCGGCCGATGCAGGGGTGCTCGCTGTTGGCGTAGGACTGCGCGAACACCACGTCTTCGACGCGCGCCGGGTCGAGTCCGCTGCGCGTGAGGATCTCGCGTACCACCACGGCGGCGAGCTGCGACGCCTCGAAGCCGCGCAAGGCGCCGCCAAATGCGCCGACCGCGGTACGCACCGGCGCGACGATTGCAACCTTTCTCATGACTGTCTCCTGTTCGGTAAGCGAGCGATGCGGCAGCAGCGGGCGTCAGAAAGAGCGCGGCAAGCCGAGCACGTGCTCGGCGACGTAACTGTAGATCAGGGTGGTCGAGATCGGTGCCACCTGGTAGAGCCGGGTCTCGCGGAACTTGCGCTCGACGTCGTATTCGCAGGCGAAGCCGAAGCCGCCATGCGTCTGCAGGCAGACATTGGCGGCCTCCCAGGAGGCCTTGGCCGCAAGATACTTGGCCATGTTGGCCTCGGCACCGCAGGGCTGCTTGTCGTCAAACAGGCGCGCCGCCCGGTAACGCATCAGGTTGGCCGCCTCGACCTCGATATAGGCGTCGGCGATGGGGAACTGCACGCCCTGGTTCTTGCCTATCGGCCGGTCGAACACGATGCGCTCGTTGGCGTACTTGGTGGCGCGGTCGATGAACCAGTAGCCGTCGCCTATGCATTCGGCGGCGATCAGGGTGCGTTCGGCGTTGAGCCCGTCGAGGATGTACTTGAAGCCCTGTCCTTCCTCGCCGATCATGTTTTCCGCCGGGATCTCCAGATCCTCGAAGAACAGTTCGTTGGTCTCGTGATTGACCATGTTCGCAATCGGCTTCACGGTCAACCCATGACCCAGCGCGTGGTGCAGGTCGACGATGAAGATGGACATGCCTTCGGACTTGCGCTTGACCTCGGCTACCGGCGTGGTCCGCGCCAGCAGGATCATCAGGTCGGAATGCTGGATGCGCGAGATCCACACCTTCTGCCCGTTGACCACGTAGCGGTCGCCGCGCTGCACCGCAGTGGTTCGGATCTTCGTGGTATCGGTGCCGGTGGTGGGCTCGGTCACCCCCATCGACTGGATGCGCAGCTCGCCTGCGGCGATCGGGGGCAGGTAGCGATCCTTCTGCGCCTTGCTGCCGTGCCGCAGCAGCGTACCCATGTTGTACATCTGGCCATGCACCGCGCCGGAATTGCCGCCACAGCGGTTGATCTGCTCCATGATGACGCTGGCTTCGGTCAGACCGAGGCCATTACCACCGTATTCCTCGGGGATCATCGCCGCCAGCCAGCCCCCCTTGATAAGGGCATCGACGAAGGCTTCCGGGTACGCGCGCTGTTCGTCGAGACGGCGAAAATACGCGTCCGGAAACTGGCTGCACAGGGCGCGGATGGGGTCCCGTATTTCTTCAAAATCGTCTTGCAGCTTGGGCATCTGCCGTTCCTCGTAGGTCAAGAAGTAAAACGCGAAACGCAGTCTAGGATGGCCCGCCCCGGCAGCGCCTCGTCGAATCCGACGATTGCAGGCGACCCACGCCAAAGCATGATACGCATCAGGCTACCTGCAAACAGCTCTGGGGCAGTCAAACCACAGCGCATCGGCGGCCTCCCCATCCATCCAGAAACGAAGGAACATGCCAATGGGCAAAGCCGCTCCTGCCACAGCGCGCTACGCGTCGGGTGCCGTGATCGTCGCCGGCGGCTCCGGCGCCATCGGCGCGGCGATCTGCCGCCGCTTCGCCGCAGCCGGCGCCAACGTCGCATTGACCTACCATCGCGGCCTCGAGCGCGCCGAGAAGGTCGCCGCGGACGTGCGCGCCCTGGCCTGCGAAGCCCTGATCGCGCCGGTGGACCTGACCGACAAGACGGTGGTGCGCGATTTCATCCGCACTGCGGCCGAGCGCTTCGGCGGCATCCACACGGCCGTCTACGCTGCCGGCCCGATGCTGACCATGCCCCACATCAGCCATTGCGACCCCGACGACTTCCGCGCACACGTCAGCATCGACCTGTTCGGCTGCTACAACATCCTGCAGGGCAGTCTGTCCGAACTGCGCAAGAGCCGCGGCTCGGCGATCTCGGTGGGCACGCCGGCCATCCGTCGTTATGCCGCCAAGGACTTGCTCTCGTCCGCGCCCAAGGCGGCGATCGAATCCATCATTCGTGGTATCGCCTGCGAGGAGGGACGCTACGGCATCCGCGCCAACATGGTGGGCGTGGGTGTGATCACCGACGGCATGTACAGCGAACTGGTAGGCAACGGCGACTTTACCGACAAGTGGCTGGATGCGACCAGGAAGATCCTGGCGCTGCGGCGTCTCGGCACCGCCGAAGATATCGCCGAGGCCATCGAGTTCCTCGCCTCCGACCGGGCCAAGTTCATCACCGGCCAGACCCTGATGGTCGACGGCGGTTACGCGCTCTGATCGCAGCTTCTGGACTAGATCTTGGGCGCGGCGAAAACCGCTTCACCCTGGATCTTGACCTGGCCATCCTGATTGGCCGCGCTGAGCGCGACGCGCACCTCGACGCCATCCGCGCCCGCCTCTACGGCGACGACCCGTCCGCTGCAATGCACGATGTCGCCCAGGTGCGTGATCGCAACGAAGCGCACGTTCAGGGTACGCATCCAGGGTTGCGGCGCCCAGCCGGTCAACAGACGCGCCAGGTAGGCGGTCGACAGCATACCGTGCGCAAACACGTCATCCATGCCGGCGCGGCGCGCGAAGTCGAGGTCCACGTGGATCGGGTTGTGGTCGCCAGAGGCACCGCAATAGAGCGCCAGCGTGGTGCGCGTGATCGCCTCGCTCACCAGCGGCGGCAGCGTATCGCCGACGCGTGCGGCGGCAAGAATCTTTGGCACTGCCATGTTGTCAGCCATTGCGTACCACCGTCGTGTTGCGTAGTTCGGCGACCGGTTCCCCGCGCTGGTTGGTGATGTGCACCGCCTTGACGACGAATTCCAGCGCGCCGTTCTTCTTGTCGTAGATGTCCTCGATACGCGCCGCGAAACTCAGGCGATCGCCGGCGTAGGCCATGCGGTGGTAGACAAATTGCTGCTCGCCATGCAGCACGCGCCCGATGTCGATGCTCAGCAACTCACGCATCACGTTCGGATTGGGCGAGCCCATTTCCAGGCAGAAGAAGAAGGTCGGCGGCACCGGGATAGCCGGATACCCGGCCTGCCACGCCGCTTCCAGGTCGCGATAGACCGGATCGGTCTGGCCCGTCGCCTTGGCGAAGAAACTCAATCGGCCGGCTTCCACGTCCACCGCAAAACGCGGCAGTTCGTGACCGATGAAACGGTGATCAATCATGCGTCGACTTCCATTCTTGCAAGCTAGCCGTGGCGGCGACCGAAGAAGAAGGCTGGCTGCATTTCGACCGCACGACCGGCCATAAGCCCACCATCGACAACGAGATTGTGCCCGGTCACGAACTTGCCCTGCTCGCTGGCCAGGAACAGCGCCGCATTGGCGATGTCCTGCGGCTGGCCCATCTGCTTCAGTGGCTGTGGTCCGATCAGGGCATCGCGCATCCGCTTCGCCTTTCCCGCTACCTCCTCGGGGGTCCCCGTCAGGGAACTGGTCGCCAGCGGTGTGGGCATGAAGCCGGGGGAGATCGCGTTGACGCGGATGTTGTCGGGCGCGACTTCCAGCGCGACCGAGCTGGTCAAGTGGATCACCGCCGCCTTGGCCGTGGCATAGGCGTGTGCCCCGTAGCCAGCCCGCATGCCGGCGCCGCTGCCGATGTTGATGATGCATCCGCCGCCCGCCTTGCGCAGCGCTGGAACGGCCGCCCGGCAACCGAGGAAGACGCCCTTCAACAGTATCCTGAAGGTCTGGTCCCAACCATCCGCGTCGAGCCCGTCGATCGGGCCGAAGACGCCAGCGTAGCCGGCATTGTTGACCATGATGCCGAGCCCGCCGAAACTCTCGACGCAGCGTGTGACAGCGTTTTCCAGGTCGGCCTGTTCGCCGACATCGGTGCGCACGAACAATGCGGCGGCGCCGAGTTCCTTGGCCAGCGCCTTGCCACCCTCCTCCGCGATGTCCGCGATGACGACGCGCCCGCCACATTCCACGAAGCCGCGCGCGATCGCGGCACCGATGCCGCTGGCAGCGCCGGTGACAATTGCTGCTCTACCCTTTAGATCCGTCATGATGTTCTCCTTCGTTGGTTGGTCTGCTTGAGTCCTTGCTGCACCGCCCGCCCCTGGCTAGCCGGAGGCCTTCTGCGCCAGTTCGTCGATCATCGTCAGATAGACGAATTTCTCGCCGGCAGCCCACATGATCTTTCCGCCGCTCTTCAAGAATTTCCAGCCGTCTGGTGTCTGTTTGTAGGTATGCAGATACCAGCTCGCGTATGGCTTCTCTATCGACCAGCCACTGCACTTGCTTCTGAAGCTCCGTTGGAATGCCATTCATCTGCTTGCCCTCCATGAGTTGGTAGATCACGTCCAGACGGGTCAGTCGCGTCGTTGTGACTGACTGACCCATTCGCAGCCGCGGTGACTCATGTTGTGTATCACCGCGTCAAATCGTCGAATCCGACAAAAACCGTAGCCTCATCGACAGACTTGCGTTCGGACACCACCGAATTTGCCGGGAAACTGTCGTCCGGCCAGCCCAGCGCGATACTTTTCATGATGACCTGATCGTCGGCTATTGCGGCGTGCTCACGCACCACAGGGGACTGCATGATGCCCTGGCTGTTGATCACGGCGCCCAGTCCGCGCGACCAGGCGGCATTGACCAAAGCAGTCGACACTGCGCCGCAATCGAAGGGCGCATCATCGCTGCCGTGCAGCACACGGTCATAGGTCACGATCACGCATACCGGCGCGTCGAATTGACGGAAGCCGCGCATCACCCAGTCGTGCCGCATATCCTTGTCATCGCGTTCGATCCCCATTGCCGAAAACAATTGCTTGGCGACGCCAACCTGTCTGTCGCGGTGCTTGCCGACAAACGCCCCAGACGTGCGGAACTCGCGCGATTGCGGTACGCCTGCCAACATCCGCTCGGTGTTGCCGGCGCGGATCCTGTCCAACGGTTCACCCGTGAGGACGTAGAAATTCCAGGGTTGGGTGTTCATCGATGACGGAGCACGCATCGCCAAACCGATGATTTCCTCAATCAGCGCCTTGGGAACCGGATCGGGCTTGTACCCGCGGATGCTCCGGCGACCAAGGATGACGTCATCAAACTGCACTTGTGGCTCCCGCGATATCTGGTTTGATTTCAATAGTACGAGAAGACTGCGCATTGCGCGCTCAGCCAAAATGTTCAATTCACAGACATGGCGGACTTCAGGCTTCCAGCAGCTTGCGCTCGATCAGCCAGCCGCGAATCAATTGCGTGGCCTCGGCCAGCTGTTCAGGCTGACCAGCGTAATAGTGCGTGGCGCCTTTGATGATCCGGAAGGTCTTGTCGGGCGAAGCGGCCGCTTCGAACAACATCTTGGGATGCGTCGGCGGCGCGGCGTCGTCCGCGCTGTTCTCGATCACCAGCAAGGGCGCCTTCACCTGCTTCGCGCCTTCCA